>JAFTHU010000011.1 GCA_017457215.1 Clostridia bacterium | reverse complement strand
CGATTAATTTCTACAACAATCTTTACTCGGTTTTTTATAAAAATGTCCCATATTAAAAGTTTTTTACTTAAAATAACTTATTTTTTAAGCTAAAGAAATTTTTATACGATTTGCTCTTCTGCAATCTTATCCGTCCCTATATATATATCTCTACCCTTGTTTCTACCCAAATCGTCCAGCTTTGGCTTAATATTTATATCATTATTTACGTTTATATTCTCCAATGCGCGAGTTGAATCGTCTTTATAGGTATAGGCATACGTAACGCCTGCCGTCTGCGTTACGCGGATTACTTGGTTAAATTCATTATACGTATACGTTTCCCTTTGTTCTACCTCCGTACCCTCTTTCTCCGTATACGTTAACAAATTTCCCACTTCGTCATACGTATATGCAAACGTTCTTACCGTAACGTTAGCCTGCTTTTCTTGTACGCCCAACAGTCGGTCTCTCTTGCTTGCGTTATACGTATATTCCAATCGGCTTCCGTCGCTGTACGCTCGCGAACGCACATTACCGCGTTTATCTGTACGAACGGTTATCGTTTCCCCGTTTTCATTTACCGTTTCCACTTCGTCATACGTGTAACCATCTTCCGTTACTTCGCTATACGTTCTCACTACGTAATCTTCCACACCGTTGTAGCTTATATGCTTTCCACACGATTCTTATAGCCGTTTACGTAATTATACGCATACTCTATCACGTTATTTCCACTGCGAAGCTCCACCAGTTTACCAAAGAAATATTTTCTCTGCGTACTGTTTTCTTCTCCTTCTTCCGTGCTCATAATAGCTAGTGAGGATAACGTTCTTCTTATTTTGTTGTTTTATGTTTCTTCAATTCATATTCGGACACCAAAATTGCGCCTGGGGTTTGTTTAATCATCAAAACTATTTCATTTAGAAAAAAGTCCAAGCACTTTATCTCTAAATCGCTTGGACTTTTTTTATCATTTTACGATTAAAACATCATCTTGAGTTTCCGAATAAAAAATTCGTATAGATTTATCCATATAACGTCGAAACGCTTTATAACCCAAAAAGGGCTTTCGTATATTAGGCTTATCGCTGATTTTTACATATTTTTTCCCTTGATAAAAAAATTTAACCGTTAAGCGTTCATCTAAAATATTACCATTGATACACGTTCGCATCGTATCCCCATCAAGTTCATATCCATCCTTAAATACAAGCAATACATGCCTATGAACTTCTACTAATTTTATATAGGTATAAATACAACCTGACATAACTAAAGCGGCAAAAAAAACTAAACAAAAAAATGCAGGATCTTTTTCTATAATGAGAATACATATTGCCAAAGGAAACATTAGCACTCCTAGAAGAGAACCAATTAAAGCAATAACTCTAATAAACCGAGAATAAACTCTGCCCATTTTTAATGAAGCAACCACTTGATATCTTTTCATGTTTTATTTCTAACTCCATTTAAAAATATTATATATTCCACTGAAAACATTATCCCAAAAAGCACCTTTTACGGCGTCCTGAACATTTTCCTCATTTGTAGGATTTTTCCCAAACCACTGATTTGCATATTCATTAGCAACCATAGCCCCAATAAAGGCTCCAACTGTTTTTCCCATAAATGCAAATACTTTAGTGAGTATTCCTATTCCTCCCAATGAAGAAAATGCTTTAGCAACATTTAAACCTCCAATAGTGCTCTTTCCTAAGAAATATCCAAATATTTTACCTGAAGTTTCAAAAACAGAACCAATATACCCCGAGGCAACTCCACTAACAGCACCAACCGCAGAGCCAATACCGCCCACTTTAAGTGTTTCAATTGGATTCATTTTATCCCAATTCCAATTTGTAGAAACTCCTTGATCAATAATATTAAGCCCTGCACTAAAGAAAAATCCTGAGCCTGCGCCGATAAGAATACCCCCTAAAAGCGCCAATGAACCTCCAGAGATAATAGTCCCAGCGGCTATGGCTACTACAGAAAGAACTGTCCCTATCCCAACAGCCAACCATCCCCCAACTCCTTTCCAGAACTTCTTCCAACTCCACGTGCCGTTAGGATCGATATTCATTACAGGGTTGTTGTTGCAATATGCGTACAAGTTAAGACCGTTAATGGTTTCAGGGTCAAGATATTCAATACCATCAATGGACATAAATCTGCCGATTTCAGGGTCGTAATATCTTGTCTTAAGGAAATACAAACCCGTTTCTACGTCGTAATAATATCCACGGTATCTAAACGGATTCGCCACACCAAGATTTATCGTTGATTCATCAAAACAGGTATGTCTTCCCCACGCATCGTAATTGTATTCTACCATAAGCCAACCGCTGCTGTCAACTATCGCAACGATATTTCCTTGCACGTCTTTGCGGTAAAAATACATATTCCCGTTATATTTTACTGCGACAACGCCCGTATGGTCGTAGAAGAACTCTAATCCGTTACTTTGTTTTACCAATCTGCCCTGCGAATCGTACGTAAACTCTATGGTATTTTTAGTAAGACGTCTGCCTTGCGCGTCTTTATGGCATACGTAATATTGGGTAAAAGGTCGCAAGAAATCTCTCACGACCTTTTCTTTTATTCATTATTTATCGTTCAAAATCATCACTTCATCAAATTTGGGTGAATATAAAATCTTAATTTCAGCATCTGCATATCGAAAAAACACCCTATCGTAACCATTTCCTTGTTTCGTTCCACTATATTTTACATATTTCTTCTTATCATACTTAAATGAAACCTTAAGCTTTCTAAGTCCAATATCAGAAAATCCAAAATATGCCTTCTTTATACCCTCGCTAATTGCATTCAATGCAACGGCATCTTGTACCCACTTCTTACAACTCTTACAATTTATATAATTTTTAATAATTATATATAGTGCAGTCCCTAGAAAGATAATACCAGCTAACATCACACCAATAAAACCAATTACGCTTTGTTCTACCCCAAATAAAAAAATAAATGAATATATTACAAGAAAAATCCCAAACGCAAACATAACCCATAAAAAAAACAAGCTTTTCCGATGAATACGTCCATATTTTAATGAAGCAACTATTTTTTCCATATTACTGACCCCAAAGCTTTCCAAAGAATTTCATGATTCCATCCATAATCAATCCAGTGACACTTTCTGAAATATTTTCTTGTGATGAAGGATTATAACCGAACAAATTATTCATAAGTTCATTCCCTAAAGCGGAACCCACAAATGAACCTAAAAGATAACCCGCGCCCGTTCCAATTGCGGAAAACAACGAAGCCCCACCTAAATAGGAAAAAGCACTTCCTAATGCTAACCCCGCTATTCTCATATTACTTAAGAGATTGCCAGCCATCTGTCCATAGAAAGAACCTATAGTTCCGAATCCAAAGGAAATCGCCCCTGAAGCTGCGCCAACAAGAGCCCCTATACCGCCACTTTTCATAGCAGCACCAAAGTCCATATTAGCCCAACCACTATTCGACACTTGTATTGCCATATTGGCAGCTACACCACTGAAGAACCCAATCCCTGCTCCAAGTATAACAGCTCCTAACAGTCCACCCGTAAATATAGTTCCAACTACTCCAACGGCAAGTCCTAAGACTGCTAATGCACTGGCACCTATAGCCGCACCATAGGTAACGAAGAAACTTCCAACAGCTGAACATACGTCCACCACGCCACGCCAAAGTTTTTTCCACCATTTGTTACCGTTAGGATCGATATTCATTACAGGGTTGTTGTTGCAATAGGCGTACAGGTTAAGACCATTAATGCTTTCAGGATCAAGATATTCAATGCCGTCAATGGACATAAATCTGCCGATTTCAGGGTCGTAATATCTCGTCTTAAGGAAATACAAACCCGTTTCTACGTCGTAATAATATCCACGGTATCTAAACGGATTCGCCACACCAAGATTTATCGTTGATTCATCAAAACAGGTATGTCTTCCCCACGCGTCGTAGCTATATTCTACCACAACCAGCCCGCTGTTGTCAAGTAGCGCTATAATATTTCCTTGCGCGTCTTTGCGATAAAAATACATCTTGTTTCTATATTTCACCGCCGCAACGCCCGTATGGTCATAGAAGAACTCTAAGTCGTTGCTTTGTTTTATTACTCTGCCTTGCGAATCGTACGTGAACGTAATATTATCCTTGCTCAACCGTCTGCCTTTTTCGTTTTCGGACGGCGCTCGCGCGAACACCCGATTACCGCGGGTTTTCTCGCGCTCCGCGACGTAGCCAAAAATACAGCACACCGTTTTGGTGTGCTGTATTTTTGGCTGGGGCGAAGTGATTCGAACACCCGAATGACGGAGTCAGAGTCCGTTGCCTTACCGCTTGGCGACGCCCCAATATTTAAGAACTTTCGTCCCTTTTACTTGCGTTATTTTATCAAACTTTTTTCTTTTTTGCAAGCATTTTCATACTCTTTTATAAACTTTTTTCATTTTTCGGCAAAAAATCTTTTTTCTTTTCCTTTTCCAACTTTTCTCTCCCTTTATAATAAAAAGAAAAAGGAGCTTTTTATGTTATTATCCGAACTTGTTCGTTCCCCCATCCGTGCTGGTGAAAATTATCGCGGAATCTGCCTTGGCGTAGGCATTTCCCTTAAAAATTATTCCATCAAGTATCTTTTATGCGCAACACAAGCGGACGGCAAGCCTGATTTTGCCGTGAAATTTTCCGCCATTTCTTCCATTCAAAACGGCATCCGCCTTTCCGCCCTGCGCCCCGTCCAACCCAATGCTTGCGTGAAAATCTTTTTTGACCTCCCCGTTTATACCCACGACGGAATTTATTTGGGCGTTATTGCAGACGGAGAGTTGCAAGGATATTCCCTTACTCGATTCATTACCGATAGAAAAATAGAATTTTCTCCTGCTGATATCGCTTGCGCCCGCGACGCACTGCTTCTGCGAAAAAAACAAGCCTTTCCCCTCGGTCAACGCATACCTGCCCCCTTGCTTTCCCTTTTCAAGAGCCGTGATAATATCGTAACGAAAAGCGTTTTAAAGCAAGCCGCGCAACAAGGGGAATTAATAAAACTTACCCTTTCTCTGCCGCCCTTTCAAAAGTAGTTTCAACGCTGTATTTCGCCGCCAATTTCAGCAACCGCGAAAACACGTCGTTCATTTTACGCAATTCTTCCGCCGACCATTTTCCCTGCATGCCGTATTCCGTCAAAATTTGCGAAAGCGTTTGCGTTTCTAAATACTCTGCCTGCGTCAACGGCGCGTCCTTTATCTGCACAATCAATCTACGGGCGTAACCCAAACGCACGCTTTCACGGTTTTCATAAAGCGCGCTTTCTCTAACGCGGGAAAAGCCAACTTCGTCTTCCGGTTTCCGCAGTACGGTATTCAAGCGCGAACGCACATATTCGTTCCCCTGCGGCGGCAACCCGCAAGCCGTTTTTTTCGCAGAAATATACAAACGTTTTCTCTTCCTTTCTCTTGCCGTCCGAATCGCCAACACAGCCGCTACACATATTCCCAAAACACCGTCCACCCCAAACGCAATGGCGAGATACAAAGCGCGCATTTTCTGTTCTTCTAAAAAATACTCCAAGCAATATACTATGCCGCCCACCGCCAAAAACGCACCCGCGACGTATAACGCCGTATTTTTAAATACGCAACTAAAAACCGTAAAAATCAACAAAATGGTAAAAGCGATTGCTGCGGCAATCGCCATTTCGCCTTGTCCGTTTGTCCACCCGTGCATCCATTCTAAAAACTGCATAAAAAACACCTCCCAAGACGTATAAACTATGTCCAAAACGGAGGTGTTCTTTTTTTGCTTTTTTCTCATATTTTAGCGAATTTTGTCGTATGCGCTTTGTAAAATTTCGCACTCAACGCATACCTGCCTTACACATTTTGCAAAATTGGAAGAAAATCAATCCAAATCAACCTGATAGCCCAAACGGATATTCACAAGCGTACAACGAATTTTTTTTAAATCCTTTTTCAACGTTCGCCCCGCCGCCATACGGTATAATTCAAGTTGCAAGCGATAATGTTCTTGTAAATATTCAGCGTCCTTTACCGAATATTTGTAATCGATAATCTGCACGTCCCCCGTGCTTTCGTCTACCGCTAACAAGTCAATCGCGCCTTGAAATATCATTTCCTCTTCCGCAACCGCAGACAAATCCATTTCTTGTCTATCGCCGTTTTTCGCTTTCCCATAGGTATCTTTTATCGGTAATGCCGCTAAAAATTTACACTCTTTATACAACCGCATTCCGCGCAGTTGGTAAAATACAGGGTTGGATAAAATATCAAAAATCTGCTTTCCCTCCAGCAAATCATTTCCTTCAACGCCCCGTTCTCCTTGTTCCGCAACCGCCGACGCAATTACCGCCTCCAAATCGCCTTTTTCTATCGGCGTTCCGTCCTCTTTCCACAAGCAATTAAACGCAAAATTTTCTAAAAACGCATGGTAGGCTATCCCTTCGGCTTTTGCCCGCTCTCTTGCCGTGCGTGATTCCCCTGCAACGAATTCTGCTTCGTCGGAAACTTCTTCCGCGCCAAACCCTACGTCCGCAATTCCGTCCGACGACAAATCTCCTACGTTTTGACTGCCTGCAATCAGTGCCGTTGCCGAACTCTTGACCGGCAAATTTTCACAACCGCTGTACGGGTACTTCCATTGATAAGCGCCGATAATCGACTGCACCAAAGCAGGGTCCGGATGATATTCCAACGCCTCCCTTTCCAGTTTCGGCACGTCAAACAACTCCTCACGCTCGATATATTCTTCCCACACCGAAAAATCGGTAAATTCCGCAAACGAACGGGCGTATTTTACGTCTGCCGCTACCGTGGGTTTTTCAAACAACATATGCAACGTGTGTTTTGCGCGCGTCAAGGCAACGTAATACAAATTCAACTCGTCCAAAACGGAATTTCGCCGTTCTTTCCACTCGTGCAAGCGCCGCAAACAAGTGGAAGATTTCGTCATATTTTCCTCGTCAAATGCCCGCGGAGCAAGCCCGTATTTCTCCTCTGCGTAAACTTCCTCATAATCACCGCCGCGGAATTCCAAGCTTAAATTATCCAAAATCACAACGGGATATTCCAAGCCCTTGGACGAATGCATCGTCAGCACTTTCACAGAATTTTCACCGCCGCCCTCGCAATATTCGATTCTGTAATCCAAAGCGCGCAATCGGTCTAAAAAATCATGCACGTAAAGCGGTTCATCCACAACCGTTTCCTCGATAAAGCGGTGTACTCTACGCATACACGCCACACCGTTTTCCCGCTTTAAAATTTCTGCTTCCATACGTGTTTCACTTAAAATCCAGGTTAAAATTTCCCCTGCGGGATATACCCTTGCCCGCGTGCGGATAAGGTAAAAATATTCGTAAAATTTCTGCAACTTCGCCGCGATGCGGTCTTTCTTTTCTTCCGCGTAACGGCGGCAAGCCGTTCGAAAAAAATTTTCCCCTTTATACGCCAAACGAATCTCCGTTAAATCATCCGTTGATAACTTGCCCATTGCAGACAACAACGCGCTACAAAGCGGCACGTCTTGTTCGGCGTTATCTATCAACGATAAAATGTCCATCAGCGTCTTGATTTCCGCATAATCGCAAATATTGACCGCCGTTGCCGTACTCACGGGGATATTTTCCGCAGAAAGCAGCGCAACTGTCTTCCCGATTTGCCCCTGCTTTTTACGGGATAAAATAGCAATATCCGCGTATTCTAACGGGCGAACTTCGCCCAAATCGGCATCGTATATTTTGCCGCCTTTTTCCTCTTCTATGATTTGCCGAATCCGTTTCGCTAACAAGGACGTATCCTTTCCCTTATCCGCCGCGCGTTCCCGTACGGAATAAACCCCGCGTTCTTCCGAGGTTTTCTTTTCCTCCGTTCCAAAAAAATGCACGCGCACTTTTCCGCTTCCCAAAGGATATCTACCGCCTCGCTCCATATACGAGTCCCTCGCATAATCCACGTCGCAAACGCGCGGCGTCATTGCAAGAGAAAACTGCGCGTTTACCGCGTCCAACACCTTATCTGCGCTTCGAAAGTTTCTCGTCATGGAAAGACTGATTCCCTCGCCCGCCGCAAACGCCCGCTGCTTTTCCGCAAAAAAGCGAGATTTACTGCCGCGGAAGCCGTAAATCGACTGCTTTATGTCCCCTACCAAAAACAAATTCTCGGCACTGACAAGGGAAATTATCGCCTCTTGTACAGGATTGACGTCTTGATATTCGTCCACAAACACGTAGCGGTATTTAGTTTTTATTGCCGCCGCTATCTGCTCGTCCTTTAACAGCGTTAACGTCTTGTGTTCTAAATCGTTATAATCAAGTACTCCGCGCTCCCGTTTCAATTCCTCGTATTTCTCGTCGAATTTCAAAAGGTACACCGCCAAAGCCTCCGCCGTTTGCCCCGAACGGATAAACAGCGCCAGTTCCTCGTTTCGTTCGCCCAGTTTCTCAAATTCACTTTCGTACGCCTTTACCAAACGTTCCTTGACAAATGACAATTTTTCGATATGGCGCAAGCGTTCGCGTGAGATATCTTTCCCCTTTCGGTTTGCCGTAAATTTCGGTTTTTCCGTCTTTGCAAGAGCGAAATAATCGGGCGCAGAAAGCAAAGTTTGCGTCCACCCATACAATTCGTCCGCGAGGGTACGTTGCGGCGATTTCCCCTCGCTAAAATAAACCTGCTCGTCCTCTATCATCTCTTGATAATAACGGCATTTTTCCGTAAACAGCGAATATAAATCCTTGCAAACGGCATCAAATTTTTCCTCGCCGTAATCCTTTGAATACGCTAAATAATCTCTGTAATCGGCGCGATTACGCAATTTTTCATAGGTTTCCGCCAAAATTTTTCGCAACGTATTGTCGCTCTTTTTTCTCCAATAGACGGAAAGCAAGTGTGCAAAACCCGCTTCCTTCGAGGCATATCCCTCTTCTAAAACCTCGTCCAACGCTTCGTTTTTTAAGGCAATCCCCTCTGCGTCGTCGCCCCCGATCACACGAAAAGCGCTGTCTACGCCCGCCGCATAAAAATACGTTCGCAACAGCTTCGCACAGAAAGAATGTATCGTGGAAATATCTGCACTGGGGACTTCGGAAAGCTGCTTTTTAAGAGTCGATTGCCGTTCGGAGGATATTCCCTCGCCATTTATCGCTTCAATCAACGCTTTCGAAAGTTTTTCTTTCATTTGCGCCGCCGCTTTTTTCGTAAACGTTACTGCTAAGATTTCATCTACGCCCACCCCAGATTGTATCAGCTGAATGATTTTTTCAATCATAACCGTCGTTTTACCGCTCCCGGCGGAAGCGGAAACGATCACTCTGCCTTGCGCGTCCAAAGCGGCGCGCTGTTCGCTTGTAAATCTATCGCTCACGATTCGCTTCCCTCCCTTTGCTTTCTTGCGATTTCCGCAATTGTCTTGGGGTCGATATGCCCCTCTTTACGAGGAACGCAAGATTCTTTGTCAAAACCGCACATTCCGCCATATTTGCAATATTCGCAACCGCCCTCGTAAGGTGTGGGCGCAATATAGCCCTCTTTCAACTCCGCCGCGCCTTTTCTTGCAACGAATACCGCATAATCCAAAAAGTTACGAAACGTTTCTTCGTCCATAACCTTTTTTGCACTCGCACCGTTTTTTAAAGCCGCCGCAAAATATTCGCTCTTCTTTTCTTCCGTCAGGTTTTTATCTCCGCACAAAAGCGCGTCGCGCTCTCCGTTTAAAAAGCCTTTCATACGGAATCGCCCCTCATCCTCGTCCGTATACCCTACCGACGCAGGAAAATAGAACACGCCTGCAGGCACGCGTTCGCCCTTTAATTCGGACATGTACAGCTGCATCTGCAATTTGCGCCCCGTATAATACGCTGCCGCACTATCGTCGATATGCCCCGTTTTATAATCAATTACACGTACAAATTTTTCCGTACCGTCCACACGATCCACTTTACCGTAAAATTCGGGTGCGGTTACCGCACTTTCCGTCTTTTCTACGGTAAAATCAGAATTCTTTATTTGACGATACGCTGCCACCGCCACGTCCGTGCCTTCCTTTACTAACTTTTCCGAAAAATACAATCCCGTATCGGTGTCCTGCTGCAACGCATACAACGAATCTTTCAAAAGTTCTTCCCCAACCGCCGCCGCATATGCGCGCATTTCGTCGTCCGTGTTTATTTCCGCTGCTTTTACCATCGTTCTTTCTAACAAATCGTGGATAAAATTCCCCGTATCCACGGCAAGTACCGCGGTTTCTTCCCGCTCCTTTAAACGTAATCCCCGTTCCACAAAATGCCGAAACGGACAAGAAAAGTAACTTTCCAAGGAAGTGGGCGAAATCTTTCCATCACGGAAAAACAACGTTTCTCCCCGTTCAATGCATACCTGCCCCTCACTTTTCTTGAAATAATCCTCGTTGGCTTGCACCCCAAGCTTGTCCAAAGCTTCGTGTAAGGACGCATATTCTTTTCTTGTATCTTTACGGCGCAATTCAAACTCTCCCCGTTCAATCAAATATTGACGGAATGCAGGCGACAACGACGAACAGCGGTAACGAAAATCCTCCACGTCGTAATGTTTACGGCGCAGAAGTTTCCCCCCGCTCTCCTCGCAAAAAGTGCGATCCACGTACCGAAAAACATCGCTCACGGACGGGTCGCTACCGTCAGCCGAAAGCGGATAAGTTAAATACAGTTTATCTGAAAAAGTACAAAGATTCAGGCAAACGCATTCCCGCGCGCGCAAATTCACCTCTGCCACCGTCGGTTCTAAAATTGCCTTCACCTCGGAAAGCCGCGCAATTTCCTTATCGGAAACGATTGCCGTATCCGCGCCGCAACGGGGCACTTCGTCCGTCATACCCATCGCAAACAACACCCGCACTTTTTCAATGCGGCTGTCCGTAATATCCCCGATAAACACAGCGTCTGCTTTCAACGGTATCAACGATATCTCCGACGCATCCAAGCCGTCTTTCAGTACCGTTTCAAACTCCGCAACGCTCATCGTTTTTTCCCCTGTCAGCAATTCCGCCTCCAAAAGAACGTTTTGCAACGCGCGGTAAATTTGTTCCAAGTATCCTTTTTGCGCCACGTCTTCTACGCCGTCTGCTAAAATTTTCAACTGTTCTTCGACGTTGAAATCCGTCAGCAAGCGTTGCACGGCATCGCAATACGATTTTCCTTTCCCCCTCAAACGAATGTTTTTCGTTGCCGTCAGCAATTTTTCTCTGCCAGCCTCTAAACGTTCCCGCGAGAATATCTCCACCGCAGCGCCCGTTTTAATCGCCCGCGTTGCACCGCCGCGATAGTTTGCAAATTTCAAAAGATAGTTTCTGTATTCGTCGCTTTCGCCGAAAAAGAGGTTCTGCGTCAACGCCTGCACGGCAGCGGGTGAGAATCGTTCGCGCACCGTCCGAAAACAATCTAACACAAATCGACTTAACGGATGCGATTTCAACGAACGTTTTTCATCGATAAAATAAGGGATTTTATATTCGGCAAACGCCTTTTTCAAAGCCAGCGAATACCCATCTACGCCCGGCAACAAAACAGCGATATCCCGATAGCGCGCCCCCTCGTTTTCCTGCATAAAACGACGAATTTTGACCGCTGTAAATTCCGCTTCCGCCGTCTTATCCTCCGCCTCGAAAATCTCAATCCGATCCGTAGGCGTTTTCAGGTTAGGGCGCAATGGATTGAATAAACCTTTCCGCAAAATTTCAGCGTCGCCGTCCAAAGGAATTCCGCAATTTCTTATTTCCGTTTTTCCGTATTCACGGCATACCCGCTCGAAAGATTCCGCGCCTTTGTTCGCATACAATTCTTCCTCGCCCGCGCAAAAAATCCCTATGACGTTATCGGCAGTTTCCAACGCCGCGCGCACCGTTTCCCGCGCCTGCGCCGTAAGCGACCCATACCCAAGGAAAAACACGTTATATCCCTTTAACAATCCCTCTTCACGAATCCGTTTGGGCAACAACGATAAATATTTACTTTCGTCCAAAAAAGCGTTCTCACGCAAAAAATCGGCATATCCCTCGTAAATCAAAGCAAGGTCTTCTAATTTTCTTCTTAAGGTATCCTCGGGTAAAAGATTCGCGCTTTCCCGTAAAATTTCGGGAGTGATTTCAGACGCCGAAAACTGCGCCAAGGTTTCGTAAATACACCGTGCGTTATTGCCTATGCCCGCAAGCGTGGTAAAACATTGCAATTTTTCCTCGCGTTGCAAACGAGTCATTACTTCGCCAACCGCCATTACCGAGCCTTGTTTACTTATCGCTTTTCCGTCCGTCTTTAAAAAACGCGCAAAGGTAGAAACGGCAGACAAAAACGTACCGCCCGTCGCGCGCAACAACGCCCGTTCGGCAATCAAGGTCAACCGATCTTCGCAAAAAATTAAATTTTTTCCGCCCACCTGCTCGTAAGCGTGCGCATACTCCGCCATTACTTCCATACACTCGGAAAGAGAATAGGCTTTGAGCACAGCGTTCATCGCAATACCTCCGAAAAATCTTTCTTAAAACCATTATAGCATATTTCACCCGATTTTTTCAGCTTTTTTTCACAATATTTTTCATTAATTCTTTATTTTGTTTTTACAAATGCAATTTTTTGTGCTATAATAGACGGGAAAAATAAAAAACGGAGATTTTTATGAGAACAAAAAAATGTTTTGCCGCTTTAGCAGCCCTCCTCGCTAGCACAACTTTGTGTTTGAGCAGCTGCACAGATAACGGCTCTAAAATCACTTTTAAAAATTATTGGTCGAACGCCGAAGCTGGTACCGTAAAGCCTATCAATGAAACTTGCGAATACGAGGTAAGCTTTGATGATTACGACAGTTCTTTTATCAATTACGAGCTGAATTATACGGGCACGTATAAAACCACCCTCGTTTCTTCGCGAGAAGGCGACAGTTTTATCTATACGTTCTCTACGGAATTGGCTTTGACAACGACCTTTACCGTGGACGAGGATACGGAAACTTTTAAAGATTATATGATTTCTTCCGTGAAGTTCTATGCGCCGGGCGGCGAGGACAATCTTCGTCCGATTTCTTCTTCAAAGGAAATTTACAGCCATTCCCCCCGCATCACCAACGAAGCAAGCGAAGCGAAAGATTGTTACACATTCTACCATTACCGTTTTACCAATGATTATTCGGACGGCGGAACATGTATCAAAGAACGTATTTTCCACGGCATAAACGAAGAAACGGGCGAAGAGATTACCTCAACGGCGGAAGAAACTTTTACGTTTAGCACAAGTAGCAAACACAACGTTTTAGACAACGAACAATTCCCCGTGGCGTTCCGCGCTATGCCTACAGGCACAGACAATACCGTGCGTATGTTTAACCCCTACATTGAGGGCACGCAGGATTATGACGTTTCTCTTTCTGATGACGCGGAAGACCACAGCGTTAAATTCCAACTCAACGGCGAAACAGCTGAATCCAAAAAATATTACGAAGCTTCCATCGTTTTAAGTTCGAATGCATCTGGACAACCGCAAACGGCTTGGATTGCGGAAGAAGACGCTTTCAACCGCATTATGCTCTATTATAAAGCGCCCCTCGCAAACTCCATCGGTGCGATAGAATATAAATTAAAGAGCGTGGTTAAAATATAAATTAAATACAGACAAAAAGCAGAGGTTTTATCCTCTGCTTTTTGTTTTGATTCGTTCTATCGTCTATTTATTTTTCAAATTCTTCAGCCAAATTCTACGATTATTGTTTAAATTTTCCAAATACTTCGTTGACCTTTGCAAAGTTGGCAAACGTTCCGGGATATCTCCGAATAATCTTCATCATTTCCCCGACTTGTTTTTTACGGATAATACAAACCAACATGTATTTTTCGGTGTGCGAATACATACCCACGACACGGATTTCCGTAACGCCGTGCCCTAATTTTTCCAGCAATTCCGCCGATATACCCTCGGGTTTGTCGGTGATAATTTCAAATTTGTATCCGTTCTTTACACCCGTCAAGACGTAATCAACCACAACGTTGGCAATAAACAGGTTCAAAAGTGTACAAATCACAGGCGTAATTTTCATACCGTAAACGAAAAATGCAATAAACACTACGCTACCGTCCAAAAGAAAGGAAACGTAGGCAATGTTCGTTTCGGGCTTTGCTTTTTTGATAAGAGCGGAAATGGCGTACGTTCCACCGCTTGCGCCAAAATGCCGCAACATCAGCGAAAAGCCCACGCCCGATACGATCCCCGTTGCTATACACGCAAAAACGATTTCAAAATCTTCGCCGTTATTCGCAAGACAATAGGGTTTCCAATCTAAAAGCGAAAACAATTCCGTCCCGAACGATTGCACGACCATATACACAATTAAATACAGCCCCAGCTTTCGATTGACAAAGATACTGACGAGCACAAAAATAGGAATATTGAAGGCAAGCATCAAAATCGCCCAACTTACTTTATAATCTAAAAGATAATAGGTAATTGTCGCCAAACCGCCGACTCCGCCAGGCGCAAAATTATTACTGTTTTGAAAGAAATAATAGGCAAGCGCTACGATTAACCCTGCCGTTACCGCATAGGCAATGTCTAAAAAATTCTGTTTTACCGATTTTTCGAAATTTTTTCTATCCATTTTCTTGCCTCCTTGCATATTATTATAACAGCTAAAAATAAAATGTCAAATATTTTCCAATAGCCATTACTTTATTAAATGGTAACTTGTGCATATTTTAACACCGTCTTTGTTTTATGTCAAATCTTTCAAAAAATATTCATTGCTCTTTTTATCATCGGATTTTCAAGGGAATACAGCAGTTTTGCCGGTGAACCGTACGGGTATCTCCGATACTCCGCAAGCGGAGACCTCTCGGAGAGCGTCGGCAATAAATCGCCTCGCACGAACCGTAGAACCAAGCCAATCCGTACGGGACTCGAAGCCTAACAACGAACCGCTGAAAGCCTTTGTTTTAAAGCCTTTCAGCGGTTTGTGTCCAAATACTGTCCAAAAAAAATCAACCCATATAAGTTTCTGAAAAGGTCAAATCAACACAATGTGGTTTGACCTTTTTTTATTGTCACAAACAGGTATTCACCTTTAATTCCAAAAGGTGGATTCGAAGCAAGGATGTCTTCTACAGCCCTTTGTTTTAAAGGGATTCAGAGACACGCTCCACAAACGCTCCAACATAGTTTTTATCCATTTATCGGTGTAAAGATTAGTTCAGCCAAAGTCTATGCAAAGTAGACCTTGCTTGGATTTTTTATTATATTTCTTAACCTTTCACGCCAGCATTTCCGATGGATAAAAATGGAATTCGCCATTCTTGTATGCAAGCGAAATAACTTCTCTAGCCTTGATTTCAGCCGAAAAAACATTTCCGTAAACGTGCACCGTAAACGTCTCCGTCATCTCCGATGGATTATAGATACGAAGCACATAACCATCCTGCGAAGTCGATTTAAATGCACCCAAGATGACATTGCCTTCCATTTTTATCTCTTTGCTTTCTTCCTTTTTACCCCCAACAGGGAATACGTTGATAGCATACGGAAGTTGGTTAAAACCCTCCGCTTGAGCATTCACCTCGTACATGGTACCCTTGTACAACCTAAAATTGTAGGTATACCGACCGCAATCAATACGAGGCAAGCACCTATCCTGCGGATACAATTCTCTATCGGGAATCGGGTGGAAACAATACCCTGCGCCGCGGAGCAAGGTCAAATGGATATATCCGTTTTCCACTTTTCCTGCATATACGCCGTCGTTGATTACCCCGTAAACTTCATCACCACGTTTTACCCCTACCCATTTTTGGAAGGTGATTTCCGTATTAGGCTTTTCTTCCCAAACGTACGGGCCGTCCCCTACGGTTATACCGCCGAGAAACGTTTCAGGAATAGGAAACTTCAACCGCACAAGCTTGTTTTTATCCGCAAATTCAACCGTTGCCTTTACGTCCATAAAGGGTTGATTTTTATACACTTTATACTGCAAAACCGCGTTTGTGTTGCCTGCCTTGTACAAGCTTTCCACCGTCGTCAAAACGTTTCCATCTTCGATAACACGAACAGGCGATAACGGCTCGTTCACTCCGCAATATTCCTGCGCTTCCTTTTCATTCATCAAACGGAAGGGAACGGGATTTCTCCCTACCTCTTTCAATTCTTCAAGGCTCATTCCCCAAGGGTCGGCAGTATCGTCGTATAATGCAAGCTCGGCAGGATTTTTTATCACGTCTTCCAACGCAACCGCTTGTGCAACTTTCTGCTTAATTTCGCACGGTTTTACCCTAACGGAGAAACGCGTTATCCCCAGCGGTTTTAATTTACCCTCAAAGATAATACGTTTTCTCCAATCGAGATTGAGCGTAGAATCTTCCTTGATTTGCTGACTAACAAGCTCTTTCCCGTTCTCGTCGTAAACGCAAGGAATAAAACAGATTTCATCGCTCCAATTTTGGTCGGTAAGCGTAAATTCCACTTCCACAGGCAGCGTTACTTCATACGGCAAATAATTGAAGACAAAGATAGGGAATTCCCCCTCCTTGGCGCAAGCTTGGTTCATCGTGAAATATAAAAACGCCTGCGTTCTATATTCCTTCAACGTTTTTTCACACGCGGAAAGCAAACCCAAGCCTTCCTTTTCGCCGTCCTCGATGCACGTCCCTGGTAAAATATCGTGAAAGCTTGCCAAAAGCAACTTTTTCTCCGCTTCTTTCAAATCACGAAGGTCAGGCCTTAATCCTGCCAGCATCGCCGCCGAAAGCATTTTTTCCGTGGCATAGAACAAGCTTTCCGTACGTCTATACGCCTGCTTTACCCGTGCCATTGAAGAATAGCACCCCGGCATACACGTAACCAAGGATTTTTTCACCTCACTGCCCACGCGGATATTATCTGCAAACAAATTCTCAGGCGTACTATGTAAAATTTCCGTATTCTCAATACGAAGTGCGGCGATATCCTTTAAGTCCTTTCTCGACGGTCCGCCTCCGTGATTGCCAACGCCCCACAATACGTAATCGACGTCTTCCATGCCGATAACCTCACCATCTTGCTTTTCCGAACCAAGCATACCGACCGCTTGTCCGCCTGCTTCCTGCTCGATTTTTTTTGCAACTTCACCAAGCGCCGAATTATACGTAGAGGAATTTGAAACGATTACACTACTTCCGTCAGGCCCTGTCCATTTGAAAAATCGGGAAGGATATTCGATTTGCACGTCTTTTCTTGGACGGCAGATGAGATACCCCTTATATCCGCTTTTCGCCATAATTTGCACCAAGCCGATGCTATGTCCAAAGGAATCGTAATTTGTCGCCACCGTCGGTTCTACGCCAAACTTCTCACGGAAATACTCTTTTCCCGTAGCGATATGCCGCACAAACGTTTCGCCGCAAGGCATAAGGCAATCAGGCTGGAGATACCACCCGCCCGATATATGCCATTTTCCTTCTTTTACCAACCTTTGAATGCGCGCGAACAAATCGGGGGCATTCTTTTCAATCGTTTCATATAAAAGCGATTCGCCGTGGCAAAAGATATAATCAAATTCATCCGCTAAATCCGCCGCACTCTTAAACGTAGCGATAACCGCAGAAATACCCTCATCCCACGTCCATTGCCAAATGGGATCGAGATGGGCGTTACAAATCAAATGAAGTCTTTTCATAACCGTCGTCCTTGCATTAAAATCCTTTTACAAGTCATACATCATTTTCAATCAAAATCACTGATAAGGGCGCAAGCGTAATCTGCTCCCCATCACGTACCGTAGATTTTTTATTTTCAAAATCCTCACTGGAAAGGTAAACCTTTTCCCCCAATGCAATCGATACCTCAACTATTACGGGCTGCGTAGTGTAGTTGATAAAAATATCCGCACGTTTTCCGTTGAAAGAGAATGCGTTAGCCATAACCTTATCTATCACGGCAAAACCGTTATATTTTTTCTTTAACTTAATATTTATTTTTCCTATTCCGTAAGCAAAAAGTACTGTCTACACCGTTTTCATCGCGTACATGCCTCTTTGCTTATCCAATTTACTCTCTTTCCTGCATTTCGGGTAAATGCATCAGCTCTACAAAGCTAAGAACCAATGAAGTTTCACACCAACAACTGACCTTAAATACGCCGCCAATACAACCTTGCATTTCCCAATCACTGGTATTTACTCGTTCGCAAATATAACCATCGGGCAATCTCCCTTCGTCGTCACCATGCTTATGATCCCAATCATAGATAGGCTTTTGTGGAGTAGATACACACTGCGGAATGAAATACGCAATATCTTTTATAAGCTCAAGGTAACGCTCGTCTTTCGTATAGCGATACAATCGATACAGCGTATCCCCCGAAAATGTACAAATCCCTGGCGCAGAATGCTTATTCTGCACGTTAGCAAAAACACTGCCCGTCGTGTTGATTTTCAAAATATCAAACTCACAACCAACGGGGAATTTATAAGCGTACGTCATTACCCAAGAGGAAAACAAGTTCGCGCTGTCCTTTGCGTATTGTAACCATTTTTCCTCTTTCGTTGCTTCGTATAATAACACGCAGCTTTCTACCATCGCGTACGAACTCTCACTGTCAGGCGCCGTCAATATCTCCCCAGGACCGCCCGATGTCACGCCTTGCGCTACAAAATTTTGATAATAATATTCACAAGCTTGTTTGGCTATGTCTAAATACTTTTCGTCCTTGAAGTATTCAAACGACCGAACAAGCCCACCGACAGCCGACGCGCCCGCGCAAGAAAGTCCTATCAACATTTCTCCCGTTTCCTGATGCACGAACTGCCCGAACGTACCGTATTTATCAAACAATTTCACAAACGCGTCCGCGCAATTTTTCGCAGCAATTTCCCATTCCTTTTTAACGGGCATCACTTCGAAATGTTTGTATAAAAACGCCAACACGTCCCCGCTTTTTCGGATTAAGTGCGCGCCCCGCATCCCCTCAAATCCGTCCTTTTCCATATTATCGTGTTCTACCTGATAGGCGTATTTTTCCGCATCCTTACAATGGAAACTGTCGTCCTTGATCTCGTCGTCCAATATATTCCCATAGAAAAACCCGCTTGGCGCGGCGTAAGATACCAAATAATCGATTGTTTGCACGGCACGCTCTTTCGTCTGTTCGTTCCCTTTTACGTACAACGGATAAGACGACTGCGCGTTCCCGCACCAACCGCATTGCCACAATCTCCAACGGTTGTTACCAATATACTTTCCGCTGTAATTATGTTCGTTAAAATGTTTTTCCATTACGTCCCACAGCTCTTGCGTATAGCCGTTTGCAGGACGATCGTCGCGCATTAAAATTTTCCTGTTTTGAAAGAAAAATTCAAAAAAATTCGAAATGTTTTCACACGCGAACGTACGAATGAGCAACGACGACGAAAACTCGTCGCCAAAACGCACGGAAAGCCCTCTATCCGCATCTTTTTCAGGCGCAAAAACGTAGCGATAGGCGTATTCGCGCTTGGTTGGATACTGCACCGTTATTCTTCCTCTTTCGATCTTAAACCCAAGGTTTTTACCCCCGATCTCCTGCTCCGCAAACAGGAAAAACGCCTGCTTTGCCTTTTTGAAAAAAACGCCAACGCAGGGGGTTGCCATGTCCCCCGCCGTCACTTCAATCTTACCACTTCCGTCCACGTTTAAAGCGGGTATCCCTTTCATTATTATAGGACGTTCGTTTTCGTACATCTCATCCGTTTTGTACATGGGCGGATAAGCGCGGTCTACCTGTTCGATCTTATTGCCGTCGTACACGCAAGCAGGCGCAAAAATATAACAGTCGTCTTCCCAATCGCGAAAAAGTACTTCTAATTGCCACGCCGCTTCGTCAGCACAGACGCTCGCCTGAAAGCGGACTTCCTCGTTTTTATATTCACAATTCCCAAACCGCGAATATGTTTTTATGGTGTAATTCAACATTTTCTGCCTCATTATATTATAATTGCTTTCCGATGCCTTGTAAATACTTCAATTTTTACCAAAACAAATAAGCAAACGTTATTCAACCTGAGCAAACACAGACTTTAACGCGGGATACAGCATTTTAAAATAACGATAACGGCTCTCATACTTTTCAATCAGCTCTTCTTGAGGATGTACAACTGTTTGCACTGCGATAAACTTATTTGCAATTTCTTCTAAAGAACCGTATTCTTTTGCACCGATCATTGCAAGCATCGCCGCGCCGTAAGCAGGACCTTCTTGCATACTCAACACACACACGGGTACCCCGAATACATTTGAAATAATCTTTTTCCAAGTATCGCTTTTTGCTCCGCCTCCGCAAATACTCGTCGCTGAAATCGTCAATCCGCTTGATTTGGCTACTTCAATACAGTCGCGAAGCGCAAACGCAACCCCTTCCATCACCGCAAGCGTCATTTGCTTTCTTGTGGTATCAGGTCGCATACCGATAAAACAACCGCGCGCATTCACGTCGTTATGCGGACTTCGTTCCCCCATTAAATAGGGCAAGAAAAACACCTCATTATTACCAAGATATGTTTCAAGACCCTCTTGCTCGTTTGCAAACTCCTGCGTATGTAAAATCTCTTCCATCCACCATTTGTTACAACTTGCCGCGGATAAAATACAGCCCATAAGATGATATTTCCCGTTCGCATGCGCAAAGGAATGTAACGCGTTATTTTCATCTACGGAAAAGGCGTCTTGCGCAATAAAAACTGTTCCACTTGTACCCAAAGAAATATTACACGCCCCATTTTTAAGCGTACCCGTACCGATTGCCGCAGCCGCATTATCGCCTGCGCCCGCCGTTACGATTGCATTCGGCAAATTGTATTCATCGCGTACCTGCCCTATCCGTTCGTAGCTTTCAAACAGTTTCGGCAACCATTTTTCATCCACGGAACATATCTCGCACATTTCCTTTGACCAGCATTTGTTTTGCACATCCAAAAGGAGCATCCCGCTGGCGTCCGAATAATCGGTGGAATGTACCCCCGTCAGCTTGTATGCAAGGTAATCTTTGGGCAACATAATTTTCGCTATCTTCGCAAAATTTTCAGGCTCGTTTTCTTTCACCCAAAGAATTTTAGGAGCAGTAAAGCCTGCAAACGCAATATTTGCGGTATATTGCGACAACCTTTCTTGGCCGATTATCGTATTAAGATACTCCGTCTGCTTTTGCGTTCTGCCGTCATTCCATAAAATCGCAGGGCGAATGACGTTATCTTCCTCGTCCAACAGCACCAAGCCATGCATTTGTCCGCCGAAAGAAATCCCCTTCACCTCGTACCTGTTATACCCGTTCAACAATGCATCCATTCCGTCAACGGTCGCCTTTAACCAAGCCTCTGGGTTTTGCTCACTCCAACCGCTTTGTGGATAAAAGATAGGATATTCTTTCGTTATACTATTGATAATTTGTCCATCCGCACCGACTAAAAGCAGTTTAACTGACGACGTACCCAAATCAATTCCAATATACGTATTCATAAAATTATTAGCCAAACAATATACTGTTCACAATATTTTGAAGATTTTCTTGTTTTCCGCTACCAGGCAGCTCAGGCGCACCCATTTTCTCCGCATAGGCAGCTAACTCTTCCAAGCTCGTTTCATTCGACACAATCTTCTTACCCATTTCCGTTTCGCGATAGCTTGCGTAACGCTTTGCGATAAATTCATCAATGCGCCCGTCTTCTATGATTTCCGCCGCCTTAATCAATCCAAGAGCAAAGGTATCCATACCGAGAATATACCCTTCAAACATATCCTCTACCGTATAGGAAGGACGACGATTTTTCGCATCAAAGTTAAAACCGCCCGTCAGTCCGCCCGCTTTTAATACTTCATACATACACATGGTTGCCGTGTACACGTCAAACGGGAATTCATCCGTATCCCACCCAAGCAAATAATCGCCCTGATTCGCATCAATAGACCCAAGCATTCCGTTGATTGCAGAAATGCGCAAATCGTGCTCAAAGGTATGCCCTGCAAGCGTTGCATGATTCGCCTCGATGTTCAGTTTGAAATCTTTATCTAAGCCGTACTGACGAAGGAAACCGATAGCGGTTGCAGCGTCGAAATCGTATTGATGCTTCATAGGTTCCTTCGGTTTCGGTTCGATATAGAAATCTCCCGTAAAACCGATACTCCTACCATATGCCACCGCCATTTTCATAAGGCGAGCAATATTTTCCTGCTCAAATTTTACGTCGGTGTTGAGCAAGGTTTCATACCCTTCTCTACCGCCCCAGAACACGTACCCCTTACCGCCAAGCTTTACGGTAATATCCAGTGCTTTCTTCACCTGCGCAGCAGCAAATGCGAATACATCCGCGCTGTTGGACGAGCCTGCGCCGTTACAGAAACGAGGGTTGCTGAACATATTTGCCGTGCCCCAAAGACATTTAATGCCCGTTTCCTGCATTTTGACAAGAATATAATCGGAAATTTCGTCTAAACGGCGGTTTGTTTCCTTAATGCCCTCTGCTTCAGGAACAATATCCACGTCGTGGAAACAGAAATACTCAATGCCGAGTTTTTGCATAAACTCAAACCCAGCGTCTACTTTCGCTTTTGCGTGTTCCATCGTGCCAACTTCCGCACCGAAAGACTTATCGGCAGTATTTCTACCGAACATATCCGTACCGCCTGCGCAGAGATTATGCCACCACGCCATCGCAAAAGGAAGATGTTCCTTCATCTTCTTGCCCATAATAACTCTATCTGCGTCGTAGTATTTGAATGCTAAAGAGTTTCTGCTTTTTGCACCCTCGTATTGAATTTTTGAGATACTATTGAATATTGCCATATTTACCACCATCTTTTTAGCTTTTTATTATTATAAAACTTAGCTAATTATCTTTCAAGGGCAATTTGTTTGTGAATATAGTAAAATTGTTCATTTATTCAAAAAAAAGATAGACAATCGTTCGGTTATTGGTTATAATAGTATATAGAATAAGCCACACAAGGAAATTATTATGATTACCACATTTGATATTGATAGCTTGAATAAATTTTGCAAGAATTTTTATACGGCAATCGGCATCCGAATTTCAGTTTTCGACAACGAATTTAATCTAATTACCGAATATCCCAAAACCGCCCCGGAATACTGTACGTTAATCAGGCGTTCAAAGGCTGGCGCACAGGGGTGCCGTAATTGCGATATTAAAGCCTTTGAAGAATCCAAAAGACGACGCGGATTATATATTTACACTTGTCACGCTGGATTGACGGAAGCCGTTACCCCGATTAAATTCAACGATAGCGTCTTAGGATACGTCATTCTTGCCCACATGTTACCCAAAGAAAATCTTGACAGCTCTCTTGAAAACGCTCTTAAAAAAGCGCTTCATTACGGTTTTTCCGAAATGGAAGTTTTAAGCGCTCTAAAAAAGATTTCCACGAAAAGCCTTGAAAAAATTAACGCTTCTGCACAAATCCTTGACGCAATTGCTTCCTATCTACATATATCCAACTGGATTAGATGGAATGATGAAGACCTTGCCGTCCGTATATCCCAATATATCGAATCGAACTTAGATAAAAATCTGACCTCTGATACTCTTTGCAACGTTTTCTTTATATCTCGTACAAAACTCCATTCCATTGCTATCAATAATTACGATTTAAGCATTTCAAAATACATTTTGTCGAAACGAATTTCTAAAGCAAAACAATTATTGGAACAAAATATAGCTGTTGAAAAAGTGGCTGAAATGACAGGTTTTGCCAATGCAAGCTATTTTGGAAAAGTATTTAAAAAAGAAACCACCTTCTCCCCCAATAAATACAAAAAACTTTTTATATCCAATCTATAACTATACGAGCATAAGACGACACCTTGACTTTTGCGAGCGCGCCTGCGGCGCTTAGGTTTTGGTGTCGCCCGACGGGGGCACGTAGCAAAAAAGGATAGGCGTTTGCCTATCCTTTTTTGCTGGTGACCCGTACGGGACTCGAACCCATGTTACCACCGTGAAAGGGTGGTGTCTTAACCGCTTGACCAACGGGCCATTTACCGCGCGTTTCCGCGCTATATAAAACGAATAAATCGTGTATTGTCTGGTAGCGGCGATGAGATTCGAACTTATGACCTTCCGGGTATGAACCGGACGCTCTAACCAACTAAGCTACGCCGCCATTTTGGTTGCGGGGGCAGGATTCGAACCTGCGACCTCCGGGTTATGAGCCCGGCGAGCTACCTAGCTGCTCCACCCCGCGATATCGTGCCTGCACAACGCGTCTGTTTGCGCTATTCAAAACAGCTTTATAATAATACTAAAATCTAACGGGTTTGTCAACCGTTTTTTTGCACTTTTTTGAAAAAAATTGCATTTTTGCAAAAAACTTTTCCCTTACATGAAAACAAGGAGCTTTATGCTCCTCGTTTCCATTATTTGTCATTTCTCAATATTTCCGACGTAGCGGGAATCATCCCCCCGCCGCCGTTTACCCCCTCCGTCATGCCTTTCAGCGACGAAATATACGCTGCGTATTCCTCTTCCGTTATCTTCGGAACTTTGTCTTTCTTATTTTTCAGCACTTTACTCATGACAATCCTCCGTTGTTTTCTTTTATGAGTATGCCCGCTTTTCCTTTTCTTTATTCTCCAACGTCAAAATAAAATACAGAATAAATTATTCTTTCCGTCATTGACAATCCTCGTCATAATCCTACGCATTTTTCTGCGAAGTTCTACGGGCATTGCGTTGCTTTTTCCCGCCATTTCGTTTTCGACTAACGAGCGTAAAGTCTTTCCAAAAATATTGGTTTCCCAAACGCTTTCCTGTCCCGTTTCATAAGCTTGCAACGTTTCATTTACAAAATCTTCACCTTGCTGTTGCGTTCCGATAATTGGACTTATCTGTCCCGTTACGTCTACTTTCACAATGTGATATCCGCAAGCTTTTGCTTTAAACTCCACGCCATAACTTGCTCCTTTTTTCACCAACCGAGGTTTTTCAAGCGAATAATCTTCTTCGCTTGGATAAACGATTCCGTATCCGCTTTCCGAGGCGTCTTCTAACGCGTCCTTTATCTTGTCGTAGTGTTTTTTTATCCCCGCAACTGCCTGCAAATACTGCATCAACGCCAAATCGTCTCCCAGATTTTCTCCGCAGGTATCGCTCAAGACTCGATAAAACAACCCCTCCTTTGCGCCTATGTTTATTTCCACCTTACCTTTCCCCAAATCCATACGGATTTCTTCGGGATTAAGATAATCGCTATCCTCGTCAAACAACCTTTCTAATGCAAAGCAATCGCGCATCTTTCGCAACGAGCCAACCGTCTTTTTTACCGTCGATATTATCCCGTCTACAGCTTGATTTTTTTCAGGAAAGGATTGTAACCATTTCGGAATTTTTACGTCTATGCGCGTTACGGGAAATTCGAAAAGCGCCTTTTGCAGAATCTCTAAAATCTCTGCCTCGCCCATCTTTTCCACGTTTATTGCAAGCACGGGCACGCCGTATTTTTCTTCCATATTTTTTTTAAGCGTATTCGCCGCCGTCGGTTTTTTACAGTTCAATAACACAATAAACGGCTTATCGATTTCTTTCAATTCCCGCACAGCACGCTCTTCCGCCGCCACGTAATTTTCCCGAGGAATTTCGGTGATACTTCCGTCCGTTGTCACCAAAACGCCTATCGTTGAATGTTCTTTTATCACCTTTTCCGTACCGAATGCCGCAGCCTCTTCAAAGGGCATAGGTTCTTCTCGCCAAGGCGTAGTAATCAAGCGGGGTACGCCTTCCTCTTCAAAACCGTTTGCGCCCTCCACGGCAAACCCAACGCAATCCACCAACCGCACGGACGCTTCCGCGCCTTTTGCAACGGTAATTTTCACCGCCTGTGCGGGAACGAATTTCGGTTCTGTCGTCATCACCGTTTTCCCCGCCGCCGATTGCGGTAATTCGTCTGTCATGACCGCGCGCAAGCGTTCTTCCGCCGCAGGAATCACAAGCGTTTCCATTACACGCTTGATAAAAGTGGATTTCCCCGTACGAACAGGCCCCACGACCCCTATGTAAATATCTCCGCCCGTACGATATGCAATGTCTTCGTATACGCTGTAATTTTCCATCAACGCCTCCCTTCTTGCCTTCTCTTAATTGCGGAGCAACCAACTTTTGCTTTCAAAACAAAAAAATCCCCGCAGGCAAACCTTATACGGTTTACTATATGCGGAGATTTTATCCTTTATGCTTCCCGATTTTTAACTTTTTAATCCGTCTGCCTCGGTAGATTTCGCCGAAGCCACCTCAATCGCCAAATAATCCTTATCGTTAGAAAAATCGCGCGGTTCGTTATACTCACCGCCCAAAGCTTCTACGGCGTATTTCAGTTCTTGAAATTCCACAAACCCGATACTTCTGTCTTCTATGCGGCGAAGCAATATCGGCAGCGCGCGTTCATCGCCATACGCAGCCAAATACCCCGCGTACAACGAACTGTCTTCTGCGGCATAAAATTCTTTTAACAGCAACGCATAAACTTCGTCCGTCTTTTCACACACGCGCGACAATATTTCAAGCATATAGGTTTTCGCCTTCCCCTCGTAATAGATTTGCAATGCTTTTTCTTTTACTTCGTCTGCGTGCAACCGTAAAATATCAGCAAGGTCGCTGCGAATATCCTCGTCCAAACGATTTTCCGCAAGGATAGAAAAATATCCGTCGAAAGCACGGGCGTCGTCGCCGATTAAATTCACGGCATAGGCAACCGTTTGCGTTTCGTTGCTCTCCAAAAGAGGCAACAACGTTTCCACCTCTCCGCGCGATTCGATTTCCGCGCAAAGAAATTCGGGCACGGGAACGTCTTGTTGCAAATGCTGCGAAAGAATTTCCACCAACGCTTGGTCGGACATACGCGCGTAATATTCTTTGGGCGTGCATCCGATTTTTGCAATATGGGTATCTCCGAATTTTTTATACAGTTTCGGGATAACGTCCTCCCACTGTTTTTCAGTATGTTTCTCCTTGTTTTCAGACATATACTGCGCTAATTTTTCATCAAAAAGCCCGTCAAAATCGATCAATTTCATTCGTTTCTTCTCCGTCCTTTTCCAATGCCGTTTTCGACGTTATCGCCGTAAGTTCGTCCAACGTATAACTCAACAATACTTGCACCCTTGCAAGATTTGCGTCAAAAGCAGAGGCAATTTTTTCCATATCCTTGCCGAGCTCTTTTAACCCCGATAAAAGAAAGATTGCGCAAGCACAATCGTCTTCCTTATCCACCAAGTCTAATCCGCCTTTTTCTTCCAACTTACGGTAAAGTTTTTCTGCGGCGTTCGCTATTTTTTTTCCGTGGCTATCGCTGATTGCCACAAATTTAGAAGCAACTTTCGCATAAGCTTCTAAATATTTTCTATGTTTCTTCCTACCGATTTTTATGCGGAATAACGGTACTCGGCGATATATACTGCAAAGAACAAGCCCTACTTCCATATCCTCATTCCGTTCCAACAGCAAACGCAATGCCTCTATCTTTAATACGTCGGCAACTTCGAAATCTAACAGTACGTCCCTTACAAACTCGTCCGCGCGTACGTGTATTGCCGTAATCAAACCGAGATATTGTAAATCGTGATCGCCGCCGTCCATTTCATCGAAACACCAATGGAAATATCCGTCGTGCAACGCCAATAACCCAAATATCTGCGCTTCATCTTTCGTGCTTTCCCCTATTTTCAAAAGCGAAGCGCAACGGGCTTCTCGTTCTTCTTGCGGCAAATGATAAAAATAGGTAAACTCGGGGGCGGGTGGATTTTCTCCGTTTTCCAACTCGTCGAGATATGCCCGCAAAATTTTCAAATAATACTTTGCAACTTCTGCGTCCGCATATATACTGCAAAGTTCGTCCAATGTTTTTTCCGATTCTCGCAAGCGTCCGCTTTTATACGCCGCCACCGCTTTAAAATAAAGCATTCTTCCGTCGTACGGCATCTTTTTTTCTAATTTCTCAAATTTCAGATATGCCTGTTCGTGCATTCCGTTTTCACAGCAAACCGTTGCCACTTTATACAAATCGTCGGCATTTTCCTGCTCTTGAATTGCAAGTTTTTCCGCAATCGCACGGCTTTCTTCCTGCCGTCCTTGCTCTAAATATACCGCCGCAAGCGTTGCTTGCGCGCGAACATCGTCAGGGGCAGCGGATAAGAGTTCTAAACAAACTTGTTCAGCTTTCTCCGTTTCTCCCGCCAATAAATGCGCAACGGCTTGCAATTCTTTCGCGGAAGCATATTCTTTTGCGCCTTGCTCTATTTTAGAAAATTCTGAAATTGCACGGCGGCAATCCCCCGCTTTCAATGCCTTTGAGCCTATGTTTAATTCTTTGGTAAAATCCGCAAGTTTCGGCGGATATACAAAACGGAATTTTTCTTTCTTCGAAGAGGAAAACGCTTGTGCGATATCCCATTTGGCTTCTTCTGGCAAAGTATCGTCTACATCTATCAATTTATTATAATAGTAAGCAGACGGGCTTTCGTTGCCTATCCCTAAAAAATTAGCGGCAAGCCCCTCGTAAATATCAGGCAAATCTTCCGGCTCGGCAACGTCTAAAAAACGAAACCAACAATTTATTGCCGAACCTTGCAATCCCATCGCTTCGTATATATCCGAAAGCCGAGCATATACGTCGGGATCTCCGCCGTAATTATTCAATTCTTTGTATGCCAAACGAAGCGCGGGGAGATATTTCCCCTCGTTATAATACTGATCCGCCATATGCGCCATTCGTTTGCGGCTGAAATCGATTTTCTTTACTTCGTTTTTCATATCGTCCGTATAACCTTATTTCCTTATAAAAAGCTCGTCAGCGTCCCGTCCGTCGAAGGTGTAATCGGTATTGCAATAATGACAATGCACGCGCACCGCCCCGTCTTCGCGAATAATTTCGCGCATTTGCGCTTCGCCTAACGAAATCAAAACACGGGTAAGATATTCCCTAGAACAATTACATTGATATTGCGCCTCGCGCATTTCCCAAACCCGTTCGTCCTTTTCAAAGTACTTCGTTGCAGTTGCTTCCGCGCCTATTCTCTCCATTTCACATAACAGCAAGGATAAATCCGCCGCCCGCGTTTTTTCCAAAGTTTCCGCGTCTGCAAACGGCAATGGCTGTAAAACCGCAACTCCCGCAAAAACAATTTTCCCAGCCGCATCCGTCTTTACCGTTGTCGCGATACGGGTAGGGATCTGTTCGCTGATACGGAAATACTCCGCAAACGCCTCGTCCAAGCCCCCCGCATCCGGAAACGCGCAAGCCCCCACAAACGGGCGGGAATACCCGTCGTTACGAATGACCGTAACCGAACCGTTTTCCGCAAAAGCGCGGCGTTCCGCCTCTTCGTTTGGATTTTCTGATAATTGCGTATTTTCAATATAGCCGCGCATATTCAAAGCGCGATTGCCGGAAACGGCGATTTCCCCGCCGTCCCCCGACGTTTTTATAGACAGAGAAATTTCCCCCGAATTTTCTTTCAAACACGCGCTCATAAACGTCATTACCGAAAGCGCTTTTCCAAATAAATACGCCGAGAAATTGGACAAGCCGTGTAATCGCTTTCCCTCGGCAACAAGTGCCGTCGTATCGGCAAGAGTCAAGGAGACCTGTCCATTGTAAACGAGTGTACGCAAAAGATTTTTCATACGATTTCACCTCCTTTGCGCGAGAAACACCAAGCGGTCACTTGTCGTTTTTTCTTCGCCCATATGCCCCGTAACTTCCAATACTTCGAACCCGTTTTCTTGCAATGCGGATACAATTTCCTCTTCCGTGTAAAGATATTGCCGATGCGTTTCATCCAAGCGCTCGAACGCGCCGTCCGTACGTTTTACAAACAGCGTAACTTCCATCGTTACACCGTCCGATTCTTCTTTGTTAAAACTTAAATAAGTGATATCTTCTCTATCATCTACGCTAACAGTATTCGCAATTTTTTCTTTAAATTTCCGCGGAGAACTAATATCGAATAAGAATATCCCACCCCGTTCCAAGACTCCCTTTACGTTTTTAAACGCCGCAGAAAGTTTATTTTTAGGTAAATAGTTGAAACAATCGTTGATAGCCGTAACAAAGCTGAATTTTTTAGGCGAACGAAATTTGGTTATATCCCCCAAAAGATATTCGCCGCGCGCCCCCTCTTTTACTGCTTGCGCTTGTGCGTAATCGAGCATTTCCGCGGAAACGTCCAACCCCGTCATCACATAGCCGGCGCGATGAAAAGCGCGGGTAAACCACCCGCCGCCGCAACCGACGTCTAATCCGTTTGTAAGGGGGTATGCGCGCAACTTGCTAATTAAATACTGCGACCAATTTTCATAGTCGCAGTCGTCGTTTAGATATTCGAACCACTTGGCAAGATTTGCATACGCAACTTTTCTTTCCATAGAAAATTCTCCTATTTTTACGTCATTCCGCCCACGCAGGCGGAATGACGCGTTTGCTATTTAGTCTTCTGTAGGCTCTTCGTGATTTTCAGGAAGTTTTTTAGGCGGTTTCTTGGGGCGCTTTTTATTTTTCTTTGCGTCCGCCTCGGCAACAGCCCGTTCGCCTTCTTCAAACGCGCGGTTGTATTCTACGTAACGAAGATCGTTTTTATGTTCTTCCGCATACGCTTCCGTGTCATCACGGATATTTTCCTTACTTTCACGCAAACGTCTTAAATCCTCACGGGAGAAAGATTGCGGTAATTCGTAAACCTGCAACGAATCGTCAATAGGTTTGATAGGACGCGCCACCAAACGGGATCTGCCGTGCGACAACAGCGTTCTTTGATATTCCAACGCAGCCGCACTATCCCCTTCTTCCGCCGCCGTGCCGTCCTTTTTATAGATACCTCTGCCAACTTTTGCGCCGCTGATTTTCGGATTGATATATTTATCGAATAACCATTGTGCGAAATCCAACCAAAGCAACAACGCCCAAGAGAATCCGAACAAGAAAATAACGACAATCGCTATCAATAAAATAAAACCAATAGGCCATACGCTATATAACAACAATAACGCAAAGGGCAACAACGCCAAAGCGCCGAAGAAAACGGTCTGCGGCAAAGCACCGATAGTAATCAAGAACGAGTTGCGGAGCAATATTAAAAATTTCATCTTATAATTAACGCCAAGCGCGATATACCAAAAGGACATCATTGCCGCAAGTACGATAAATACCCAACTCGTCCCGATAGAAATTTTTAAAAATACTTCTTGTACTTTTCCGCTGTCGGATGCATCCAACGTAAACTCCGCAAAGTTTATCATAGATTTGCCTATCAACAAAACGGTACAGAAGAATAACGCCGCTTGCAACGCGTTTTTATAGTTGAGTTTTACACCCCGCCAAAAATCGTTCGTAACGAAAATTCCTTCTGTCCAGACCATATTACGGATTACGTACATACCGCCCGCAAGGCCAACCGCAGCAAGCACCGACGAAAGCAAAACCGCAACATACAACATAAATTCGTTTTGTACCGTACTCCAAGAAGCAAGCCCCGTCAATTCGCCAGGACACGGGAAACCCATTGCCGTACCTTGGTTATACGGACCGAGCACTCCGCTGTTTTTCAAAAAGGTGATTCCAAAATAAATAACTATAATCATCGGAATAAAGAAGAGTAAAATCAGCAAATTCGCCTTTACTACTTTACCGAAATTTCCTTTAAATACGTCCCAAAAAAGCTGCCAACGGTTGGTAGGCAACGTACTTCTTGCATATTCCTCACTCTTTTCCTTGCCCTCTAAAAGACGAGCGATCAACCCTTTTTTTTGTTGTGCCATCAATAAAACTCCAAAAACTTTATATGCGCATAAAATAAAAACCGCGCTTACTTGTCTATTTTACTACAATTTTGTGATTATTTCAAGGAATTTACGGATTTTTTTTAAATTAATTCGCTTATTTTTTGATATTTTTTTATTTTTTTGCAAAGTTATATAAAAAATACAAAAAAAGCTTTGACATTTACACTTTTGTGTGTTACAATATCTTTGTTAAATAGAGGAGCGGCTGAACATCAGTATTTTGCATCGAGCCAGCCTTGGACAGGGCTTGCGTTTAAATGCAAAGGAAAGGGTATCGCCGCCGAAGCGTAATCCTTGTCCCCTTACGCTGGGCATACGGGAGAATACCCGTACGACTGTCACCCTACGTGAAGAGCTATTTAGTATTTTGCCGTTTATGTTTTCTTTTTTACTGCGGCGACTTATATGCTTTTGCGGCGGGGAAATCCCGTCTTTTATTTTATACTCGGCAATATTATCTTTAAAGGAGATTTATTATGAAAAAGTTTAACGTTGGTGTTATCGGCGCAACAGGTATGGTTGGACAGCGCTTTATGCTGTTGTTAGAAAACCATCCTTGGTTTAACGTAGTGGTTTTGGCTGCTTCCGCACGTTCTGCGGGAAAAACCTACAAAGAAGCCGTTGGCAATAAATGGGCTTTCGACGTAGCTATGCCCGAAAAATATGCGGATATGATCGTTATGGACGCCGAAGCAGATATGGACGCGATTGCGGAAAAAGTTGATTTCGTTTTCTGCGCAGTCAATATGGACAAAGCGAAAATCCGCGCATTGGAAGAAGCGTATGCAAAAAAAGAAGTTCCCGTCGTTTCTAATAACTCTGCGCACCGCTTTACCGCAGACGTTCCTATGGTTATACCTGAAATCAATGCGGATCACGTAGAAGTTATTTCTTCGCAAAAGGCGCGCTTGGGTACAAAACGTGGCTTCATTGCAGTAAAATCCAACTGTTCTTTGCAATCATACGTACCCCTCTTACACCCCTTAAAATCTTTTGGCATCAAAGAGGCGGCGGTTTGCACTTATCAGGCAATTTCTGGTGCAGGAAAAACCTTTACGACGATGCCCGAAATTTTGGATAACGTTATCCCCTATATCGGCGGAGAAGAAGAAAAGAGCGAAAAAGAACCTCTTAAAATTTGGGGTCGAGTTGAAAACGGTGAAATCGTTTCCGCTACGGCACCCGCCATTACGGCACAATGCTTGCGCGTTCCCGTGTCCGATGGGCATACGGCAGCCGTGTTTGTAAAATTCGATAAAAAGCCGACGAAAGAACAAATTCTTTCCGCGTGGGCAAATTTCAAGGGCGAACCGCAAGCATTAAAGCTCCCCTCCGCCCCCGAACAATTCTTGAAATATTTTGAAGAAGACAATCGTCCGCAAGCAAAACTTGATCGTATGGAAGGCAACGGTATGAGCGTAACCGTCGGCAGATTGCGTGAAGATACGGTATTTGATTATAAATTTGTCGGACTTTCCCACAATACGCTGCGCGGTGCAGCCGGCGGTGCGGTATTGTTGGCAGAATTGCTCGCCGCGAAAGGATATTTTGATTAATTTACACGGTTTTGCACATTCTTTCCAACAAACACATACATTACAACAAGGGAGAATACAATTATGAAAGGATTTTTTAAAGGCAGCGCAACCGCACTCATTACTCCGTTCAATGAAACGGGCGTTAATTATGAGGTTTTGGGCGAATTGGTCGAACACCAAATAGCCGGCGGCACAGATGCCATCGTCTTTTTAGGTACAACGGGCGAACCGTCTACCATGAGTTTTGCCGAAGAACACGTATTAATGGAATACGCCGTTAAGAAAGTAAACGGCAGAGCAAAGGTTATTTTCGGTTGCGGAAGCAACAATACGGCGGACGCTATTATGACGGCGCAAAAAGCCGAATCTTACGGCGCGGACGGTTTGCTTGCCGTAACCCCCTATTACAATAAGTGCACGCAAAACGGTTTGGTTGCGTATTATAAAGCCATTTGCGAATCGGTTTCTATCCCCGTAATTGCATATAACGTACCTGGCCGTACGGGCGTAGAAATCCAACCTGCAACGATGGCAAAAATCGCAGAGATACCCAACATTGCCGGTATCAAAGACGCAGGCGGAAACATGAGCAAGACTATGGAAACGTTCCGTTTAGTTCGTGATAAGTGCGACGTATATTCGGGCGAAGACGCATTGAATTTGCCTATTTTGGCTTGTGGCGGTGCAGGCGTTATTTCCGTACTTTCCAACGTAATTCCTGCGAAAGTGAAAGAACTGTGCAGCCTCGTCTTCGAGGGCAAAATGGCGGAAGCCATCGCCCTGAACGACAAATTGCTGCCTTTGGCAAACGCATGTTTCGTAGAGGTAAACCCTATTCCCGTAAAAGAAGCCATGAATCTTTTGGGTTTCAACGCAGGAACGCCTCGCGCGCCATTGACAAAAATTGAAGACGGCAACCGTGAAAAATTAATTTCCGCAATGCAAAACTTCGGGTTGGAGGTTCAGGCATGAGCGTAAAAATTTTACTTTGCGGTGCATGCGGAAAAATGGGCGGCAACGTCCTTTCAATGTTGCAAAATGACGAAAACGCAACCGCTGTTTGCGGCGTAGACCTTTACCCGAGGGAAATTGGTATTCCCGTATATTCTTCCTTTGCCGACGTAAAAGAATCCGCAGACGTTATTATCGATTTCTCCTCCCCTATCGGCTTGACGGAGCGTTTGGAATACGCAAAAGAGCATCAGCTCGGTATTGTATTGGCGTCTACGGGTTTCACCCTCGAAGATTTGGAAACCATAAACAAATATGCGAACTCCGTAGCTATTTTTAAAACGGCAAATTTGTCTTTGGGTATTAACCTGATGCAAGCGTTAATCAAGACGGCAGCGGAAGTGCTGGGAGATCATTACGACGTTGAAATTATCGAACGCCACCATAATTTAAAAAAAGACGCACCCAGCGGTACGGCTTTGATGTTGGCGGATTCCGTCAATGAAGTATTTGACGGTAAAAAACGGTATGTGGACGGACGTAGCGGTATCGTTGGAGCAAGAGAAAAGAACGAAATCGGTATGCACGCCGTACGTGGCGGCACAATCGTCGGCGAGCACGAAGTTATGTTTGCAGGCGAAGACGAAGTGATTACCATTACGCACAGCGCAAGTTCCAAACGCGTCTTTGCAACAGGCGCTATCCGCGCGGCAAAATTCCTTGCCCAAAAGCCTGCTGGATTGTACGATATGAAAGATTTGTTAAATGAAGAAAACGCATAATTTTATATTGTCTTAAAAGATACCCCCCCAATTTCGTTGGGGGGGTATCTCTTTTGAACAAAGTCCTAGTCTATTCGCTCGTGAGACACGCTCCCATAGAATGTCCTGCCTGTCTGTAGCGACAAACAATTCAATGATATCGCTCTCCCCCCCCCGAACATTGTCAAACCCTTATTGACGAAATTACCGCGCAAGGCAAAGGCAAAACGGCAGAAGAAATCTATTTTCTTCTTTCCATCATTTTCAAATGCACAAAAATAAGCGCGTGGAATATAAGAAAATCCCCATCACGCCGATATTAAAACCGTACGTAAGGCACTAAATTCAAGTATTAATGTGATTCACTGTGCAAAATAGTGTTCAAAATCGCGACATAAAACGGAAAAATGCTTGATTTTTTATACTTTTAGCCAGATGCTGGTGAGCCTTAACCAACCTAAATCGAATATTTATAGGTAGAACACGTCTTTATCATTACAAAAATATACGTTTTGAAAGATGGTCTTACAACGTTGCAAAACGCCGTCAAAATCATTTAAAATTTTTCTTCCGTGATGCAAAAAATATAACGCTTTCACCGAGTATTGTTTTTCAACGATATAGTTGCAAATATCTTCCGCGGTATGATGCCCCGTTTCGATAAAGAGCGCGTCGCAACCTTCTTTTAAGAAATCCGATAAATCGTCAACCGATTGAATATCACCCGAATAAACAATCTTTTTATTTTCCGCCGTGATACGAAAAGAAAAAGATTGCCAGCCGTCGTTCGTTTTTTCTAAATGACGATTATGTTTTGCCTCCACTTCAATATTTTCGTTTTTGAGTAAAACCGAATCGGTAATTTTATGAAAAAGCGTATGATACTCGGTTTTATAATTTCCTTCCGTGTGTTTGAGAACAGAAAGAGTGCCGTTAAACGTTTCTTCGTTGGGTAAATATACCGTAACGTCGCCAAAATAAGGCAGCGTATTGCTTTGCGTGGACAGTTTCCGTATATTCCACAGCAAATTTCCCAATCCGCCAACGTGATCCATGTGCGGATGAGAAATAAAAATATCGGATACCGCAAGCAAATCGATTCCCATTAAATATGCGGTATAAGAGCAGTTTTCACCTGCGTCAAACCAATATACGCGACCGTTTATGATTATTGAAAACGCAGTATGATGTCTACCTTCAAACGGCAATGTCCCCGAACAGCTTCCAAAAATCGATATTTTCATAAACAAGTCCCTTTTTTGTATCTATCTTATTTTTGTTTATTATAACATAGAGATATTGAAAATGCAAGTGAAAATGTATTTTTATCGATTGACCTTTTCTAAAAATGGCACTATGGCGTGCGCTTGCATTGTACGGGTAAAAATTGAAAAAAGTGACCCGTACGGGTATCTCCGATACTCCGCAAACGGAGACCTCTCGGAGAGCGTCGGCAATAAATTGCCTCGCGCGAACCGTAGAACCAAGCCAATCCGTGCGGAGTGCCAAAAGCAAAATCCCTAAACCGAACAATGTTCGATTTAGGGATTTGCTGGTGACCCGTACGGGACTCGAAGCCTAATAACGAACCGCTGAAAGCCTTTAAGTTAAAGGCTTTCAGCGGTTTCTGTCCAAATACTGTCCAAAAAATCAATACATTAAACTAAACCACCTAATAAGTTTTTATCCCGCTAGAGCTTTTTTATTTTCGGATAATCGCTCTTTTTAAAAATACAATATAGGTGGATTCAAACCTAAAAGTGCAACGCGCCCCCTTTAAAATAAAGAGATTCAGCGTCCATTAGCCAAACAATTTTTGCTATTATTTTATACATATTTTCAGTGTTTTTCGCCCTTTTCTCTATCATTAAGACACCACTTACACTCAAACATTTTCGCATTCTTCTTTTATAAATTGTATTACACCCGCAGACCAACCGTGGCACAGGCTATGGCGAAAACCTTCGTAGCAATGCGCGCCGAAATCACCGTGAATATCCTTTTTACCCTCTTGGGGAAACTCGTCTATGCTGCTAGTATTTTCCACCCACTCCATATCGAAATCTTCCCAAAAGGTCGTAGCACCTTTTTCGAGCATCGCCCCATAGTATTCCTTCATCATTTCTATCGCCGTTTCCCTATCAAACGAAGCAACCGCTTTTAGGATATAATAGCTCATGAACGTGGACATGCCCCGCGCCTTTCCGTCCACAAGGCGCTTTTTATCCGCGTCCGAAAGCCCCACCGCGAAGTATTTCAAGCCCGTTACCTGCTTACTCGTTTGCGGCTCAATTTCTACTTTTAAGAGTCTGTCTAAAATAGATTTCGCCGTAGTGGTATCTTTGCCAAACTTTGTCAAAAGTGCAATCGCCTTTCGCATTGCCATAATATGAATTGCACGAACGCCGTGAATTTCATCCAGTTTACCGTGCGTAGGCCAATCGACAAAATAAAAGTGATAATCCAACTCCCCATTTTCCTTTACCCGACCCGACATTTGTTCGAGCAGCCCCTGTAAATAGAAAAGCTGTTTACGTACGAAATCGTCCGCATTGGTCTTTTCAAAATAATCCGCCAAAATGATAATCCACCACATAGAATAGGTTGGAAAGCCGTTCATCCAACCGGGGAGCGGGGTTTGTTCTTTAACGAAATCAAGCGACTTTTCAATCGCGGGCAAGCGTCCGTATAACGCGGTCAAGGCGAGCATTTCCGGGTGCATATCCCCAATCCAAACGAGTCTATCCCGTTTTACGCCGTCCCACACGTACCCGCTGGAAACGCAAAGGTCCACCGTCCGTTTCGCCGTTTCAAAAATACGCCGAATCAGCGCGTCCCCACCGTTGTACACGTATATAGGCGGTTTCCTTAAAATATGGTTTACCGCAAGAATGCTCTTAATTTCCGTTCTCTCATAAAAGTCCACTCGCACGAAACGAAAACCCGTATTGGCGAAGGTTTGGTCGGAATAAGAAGGCAAGTTCACCATGAAATCGCGCACGGCGTGGTCGTTCGTGGCGTTCTTTTTTCCACCAAGCTCGCTACACGTTTCCGCAATACTTTCCCCAAAACGGATACGAACCTTTACGTTGTCCGAAAGGAAAGTCAAGATACGTATCCCGCCGCACATCTCTTTTCCAAAATCCAAAATCACAAAATCGCCCTTTTCAAAGGTTGACGTATAACACTCCGCAAGCCCGATTTGCAAGGACTGTTTCCGCAACAAATTTTGCAGCGCGTTTACCGTTGATTTTACAATTTTTTTAGGAAAAATATATTCTTTCATTCGCTTGTTTCTCCAAGTGATAATTTCCCGCACGGATGTTTACTTACCATTTAAGCAATCCTTACGATAAGTATAGCACAGCGTTCTTAAAATGGCAAGGTCTTTTTAATTTTTGTACGCTTTCCGCGCTGGATACGATACGCTTACAGCCATTTCACTTCCATAGGCTGCAAAGTAAGCGTCGTTTTCTTACCGTTGATATTGTAAAAATCCGTCGTCTGCACATCGTTGCTGTTGTTTACAACGGCGTATTTCCCGCTCGTCGGATAATAATTACATTCGGTCAAAGGATTACTCGAATAGCTTACGTACAAATCCTTATGACTCACGTAGCACATCGCCTTATACAGTAAGCGAGCGTTTTCAAAAGAATACGGTATCCCCGTGATATAAAAACTTCTACCCTTGCCATACTCGTTGACCGCCATTTTAACTTCGCCAACGTTTACGTTTCTCTTAAATCTATCAGAGAACACGATATCGAGCACCTGTGCGCCGTCCAACGCATAGATATTCTTTTTGTCTTCGCCGTAATCGAACGTCTGCATATCCGTCGTCAATTCGTGCGAAATCTTTTCAATATTGTATTTATCCACGGACAACGTATAGCCGATTTCTTCGTCTACCCCCAACACGTCTGCCAATTGGAAATATCTGCCGTTTGCCGAGCACGCCGTCGGTTCGCCCACACCGATAAAACCACCGCCATTGTATACAAACTCACGAATTGCCGTTTGCAATTTTTCATCCAACCAATCACGTCCCCCGCTAAACGCTGTATACGCATCACCCGCATTAATGAGTACGTCGATATCCTTGGGGACGCCGTCTTTTACTTCGTCAAAGGACAGAAACTGAATATCTACGGGCAAACCCGAAATCGCTTCTAAAATTCCTTGGTAAGAATAAATCGATTGATACCAAAGCTCGTGCGCGACCATATGGCTCATCCAGCTTCTCTTCTTTCCCCACGCGTTCAAAAGTCCTACCTTTAATCGGCAATAGGGTTTTTTATTGTCAATCGCTTCGTAAACCGTTCTGAACTCATCTGCAATTTCTTCCACTCTGTCGATAAAGGACGGGAATTTCGCCGCCAACGACAAATATCCGCCAAAGCCCATTCTATCGAGTGGTTTCCGCATGTGCGCGCGACGCGCCGTCAGCCAATTTCGGTTCAATTCCGCCACCGCGTTTTCTTCGTTACCGTCAAAGAAGGTATCGGGGAAGAAATAGGGCAAAAATCTTCCTTCATGGTATTTTACGTGCGGAATTTCGGAAAGCATACGCACCGTAACGCCGCCTCCTACGCTACCTACTACCGCGTCCAAGCCCATCTTTTGGAAATGGTCGCCGTACGGCTCGCTACCAATCCAATCATCACCCAAGAACATCATGGCTTCCTTGCCGTGCTTATGGCAAATTTCCACGAGCTCCGCCACCGTTTCACAGACGAATTCTTCCATATATTCCATATACTTTTTGAATTTTTCCGTCGGCGTTCTGAATATATTATTGTAATGCCCGTCGTCCACGAAATCTTCCGCGGTCAACCTAATCCCCGTCTTTTTATAGAAATTGTCGATGTGAATCGGGTTTGCCGTCTGCGCGTAACCAAACCATTCCACCTGTTTTTCCTTGCCAAGATGATTAAAAATCAAGGTGAATTGATACAAAAAAGTCGTGAAACGCACAACGTCCGTATCGGGATTTTGCAAGCACCACTCTTCCATATGCTTTTTGATATATTCCTTTGTATTTGGGAAGGCAGGATCGTAAGTGAGCTGTTTTTCACAAGTCCACTCGTTGGTCAAATAGTTATAAATCTGTACGGGATGCCACGTGATTCTAGCCAAAAACGAAACGGTGTATTCGTGAAATTTTTTTACATTTTTTACCGTAACGACACCCGTTTTTTCGTTATAAGCCCAATCCTGTTTCAAAACGCCTTCCGTTCTGTCGTACACTTCCCATCTATCCAAATAAGTAGTGTCGGGATCGAACTCGTCTTTTAGAAAGCCTTTCATAATCTCGATTTCAACACTTTCGCTTGTAGCAAGTACTCGCTCGGAAAGCAAGAAAATTCTCTGCGCCTCTTCGGGATGCAATCTGCCCCACTCGTTATCCCCACGTACGATAAAATAGGTATTATACACCTTACCGAACTGTTTGGGATTGTCGGGCAACGCCGTTCCGTCGCAATCACGTACCGCATCCGCGCCCCATTTTTTTGCTATTTCCTTCGTCTTTTCGCCAAGCGCGTTATCCGCAGGCAACGTAAATCTTCCTTGTTTCATAATTCTTTAACTCTCCAATTTTATCATAACTACTGACAACGGGTCTATCGTAATTTTATCCACGTCCTTTTTGTAAAGGTGCAAATCGCTGTCAAAATACACTTCGCATTTCTTACTGAAAACAACTTCCGCGGGTGCAAGATTGTAATTGACCACAAACTGCACGCGTTCCCCACCGTATTCGTAAGCAGCACTCAAAACGGAATCGGTTATCAAATACGTCTTTTCATCTTCCAAAAGAAATTTTTCTTTCGCGCATTGCAGACCTATCGGCGCAATCATTTTTCCGTAATGCAAGAAATTCTTCCCGCCCTTTTGCCGCCAACTATTCAGCGTTTTGATAAACGAAAGCGCAACATCTTTATCCACATGCTTTTCCTGTGGTTCAACGTAATCGCACCAAGAATGCAAAATATCTCCCTTGCCGTTTATCACGACGGTCAGCATGTCGCCAGCAACAAAAGAATATGCAAGCCGATACGTAAAATTATTTTCTTTCTTTTCCAGCATTGTACATATCTGGTTTCCCATAAAGTTGTTTACGTATTCGTGATAAAGATACGCGTAAACGGGAATTGGCATGCCCACATAATAATTCAGCTGAAAACGGTTATCACTGAATGATAACTGGGACAAAAAGGGCTCGGCAGCGGCAGATTCACAACCCAACAAAACGCCGTTTTTATCGATGGACGACAAAAGCCTATTTACCTCGATTTGTTGCCATTTGCCAGGAGCAGGTATGTGTCCGTGTTTATCACTGTAACAAAAATAGGAGCCGCCGCCATGGTTTTGATCAAGCGCTTGGACGTAGTCTATCTTGCTTTTATAAATTTTAGAGAATTCCTCTTTGAAAAGATTCTTCACCGTTTCGCTACTCGGACAGAAATCGTAACCATCCCTTTGAGCCAAACAAATGACACTTTCCACCTTTCCGTCGGAATCAGAGCAGATATTATCGGCTATATGGAGATTCTCGAATTTTTCCTCGCAGTTGTAGTTTTTGTCAATTTTGCTTTGCTGCGTCCAACCCAAGCCGCTACAATATAAGCCGATATACATATCTTTTTCGTGTAAAGCGTCCACAAACGAAGTAAATTCCGTTTCTCCGCCGTAAGGAGGCCATACGTAGGGCGGAGCCCAAGGTGCCGTCCCCTCCCAGTGCATCAAAAGCGCCATTACCTTACTGTCCGTTTGTTCCTCAATTTCCTCAAGCAACGGCATAGCATTTTTATAGGGATACATGCCATTTTCCGTCGTTTCAATGTCGCGTTCCCCACGCAGTGGATAAGCTACGACCAACGGGGATTCTTCATACCATACGGGCAAATTTTTATTTTCGACAATCTTTTGAAGCCCACTCGGTAAATGCTTGGAAAACCATTGAAAATAAATATCCGCCGCCGCATACCAGTCCCCATTGAAAACGGTAAACACGCAATCGAAAGGCATCGTATAATCCTGCCCATAATCCACATCGCAAAAAGAACGCATAAAAATTTTGATTTGGCCGCTATAATAGCAAAAATCGATATGCTTTGTCGTCCTTTCTTCGTCGTGCATTCCCAAATAAATCCCAATACCGTCCGTTATGTACGAGATAAACTGCGCAAAGATCATATTGGGAAAGATCGAAAAAGAATTTCTACTGGGATAGTCGGGTTCCGCATACTTAAACGGCATACTTTCCCGATATGCCATATTCGTAACCTTACAGCCCTCATTATAAGGATAAATAATCTCGCCTCTACCCTGTGCCTCATCTTTGAGTCTTTCGAAAACGGAAAAAGACGCAAGTTCGATCCATTCCAATAAATCCTGCGTTTTATTTTTTACATTTGCACGCCAAATAAGCCTATCGTTTTCCTGCCTTAAAATCACCTCGATATCAAAAAAATCGGAGGTGTATATTGCAGTACCGTTTTTTACCGATACAAACGCACATTCGTTGGAAGAAACGATATGCGATTCTCCCGTTCTTTTTCTCAATTTCACGGAAAACATCGGCACACGCCCGTCGTTGACACGCCGTCCCTTTTGCGTAATGTCCGCAATTTCACCGTGTTCAAAATCAATCGCGACGAACGTTTCGTTCGTCAATTTAAAAATCTCCATATTAAAACCTTGCGTTTTATAAAATAACCTTAATTGTCATAATTTCAAAAGGCTTGATATCAAACGTAACCGTATTGCCGTCAACTTGCAATTTTTTCGTTTCCGTTTCGTTCAAATCGCATAAAACGGCTTCTTTAAGGTTTGGAACGGACAACTTGACCGTTTTACGTTCTTTATACGCCTCATACATACGTATCACGATTCCATCACCCGATTCTGAGCGTTTCACCGTTTCAATCATTACCCCTTTTGTTTCGCAATGTAACAAAGACCATTCGGTGGGTAATCGTCCGTTTTCATTTTTCTGCAACTCCTTCACAAAGAAAGGTCTGTTTAAAACATACGACTTTTCCACAACTCCGCCGTCGCATGCGCGAGCTTTGTGCGGTAAAAGAGAATAAACGAACGTAGGCACAATATCGCTTGCCCCATCAAACGGAAAGCTACCCGATTTCAATATTGTCATTGACAACTCCCCATTGTCTACGCCAAAACCGTATTTCCCGTCGTTTAAAAGAGCAACACCGTAATCGTTTTCAGAAACATCCACCCATTTTTGTGCGGCAGATTCAAATCTCGCCGAATCCCAGCTCGTATTGTCGTGCATAGCGCGTTCCACGTGCCCGAATTGTATGTCGTAGCTCGCCTTATCCGCCATCACGTCAAACGGAAAAACCGTTTTCAATAGCTGATTTTTCTCCTTCCAGTCTACGTCCGTTACAAAATCGATACGATCGATGCCGTCCTCGTATAAATAAACTTTTTGTGTAATAACGGAATTTCCGTACCGTTTTTTGATGGCAAAGCCTGCCCTATCCCCTTCTAAAAGGGTCTGAAATTCCGCTTCCGCATCTAAAAGCCACTTGTTTTGTTTATGATAAGGAGTCATTTCCCAATTGTCATATTGATACGGAGTATCTTGGAATACAACCATTTGATTGAGCAGACGGCCACTTTTTACAAGCTCTCTCCCCACACGTTTATCTATTAAAGAGCAAATTGCGCCCGACTTATCAAACGTCAATTTATAATAACTGTTTTCCAGCGTGTTAGCCGATACCTTCACGTTGCTATCTGCATTTTCCTTTTGCACGACTTTATATCCAAAAGCAGGAATATCTTTTGCGATATACGTATTCCCATTTACGGTAACCGTTCCATCTGCCATAAAACCGTTAGGATTAAAAACCAACAAGCCCCCGTCGGTTTTTACTTGTGAAGCCACCGTCTCCAACACGCAGTCTATCACACAGTCTGTATCAGCAAAAATCTCTTCAAACTGCGCGTTACTGTCCTTGTATACGTCGCCAATAGACGAACCAGGTAAAATATCATGGAACTGATTGAGCAATAATAATTTCCAGTTTTTTCTAAGCAATGCTTCAGGATATTTTTTATTGCATAACAGACTTCCCAAAACCCCGAAAAGCTCGGCGTTCATAAGGGCGAATTCTCCCTTGCGGTTGTTCATTTTTACTTGCGGTACGCTAGATAACGTGCCGCGGTGATATTCAAAATACAGTTCGCCGTTCCAAACAGGCTTTCTTTGAAGCTCTTCGGCGTTCTTTTCGTAATTTTCTCTGATTGTACGCAAGGAATTTTCCAAGGTTTCTATCTTGGTTTTCGGTATCCCAGGTAAGCCGCCCTGCAATCTTCTTTCAAATTCAATATCCTCGCGAGTTGGACCGCCGCCACCATCGCCCCAACCGTAACTCATAATGACGGTATCGGAAAAGTCCTTTTGCTGAAAACGATTCCATGTACCCAAAACGTACATAGGCGTAATCGGCGCCGTATAGGTCGTATACGTGTGATCGTATATACCGTTTCTCGGATCACATTCGCAGGTAGACAAGAAATATGCAAAAATCTCACTTCCGTCAATACCACGCCACATGAACGCATCGTAAGGCATGCGGTTGGTATCATTCCAACCGATTTTCGCCGTAACAAAATTTTTTAAACCGCTTTTTTGCATAATTTGCGGCAAGGATGCCGAATACCCGAAAACGTCAGGCAACCATACGGTTTCACATTCCTTTCCGAATTCCTCTTTAAAAAAACGCTTTCCATACGTAATTTGACGAACAAGACTTTCGCCGCTTGTCAAATTGCAATCCGCCTCCAACCACATTCCACCGTCTACTTCCCATCTGCCTTCGAGTATCTTTTCCTTGACTCTGCCGTACAGCTCGGGATTACGTTCCTTTAAAAAATCGAACAGTTGCGGTTGCGAAGAAAAGAACTTGTATTCGGGATACTCATCCATCAGCTTTAATACAGTGGAAAAGCTTCTTTCCACCTTTTGCTTCGTTTGTTCTAAATCCCACATCCAAGCGACGTCGATATGAGTATGCCCGATACAGGCAACGGTTTGCTTGCTGCCGCAAACACCACCGTAATATTCTCTTTTCAAGAAGTTCCTAACCTCTTCCACGGACGCATAAAAATCGTCGGAATAGACCTCTCTCACATCCAAACGATTGAGCGCCTTTTCCAAAAGGCTTGCCGATGCAACGTATTCGTTACTGCTTTTTGCAAGGAGCTTAACAGCCTGCAATGGAATAAGTAAGTCATAATACAGTCCGTCAATACGCTCGTCCACGTATTTTAACGAAAAGTCTAACGGCAAATATCTATCAAACGTATGCGTGTAAAACAGCAAATACATCTCATACTTACCGTCTTCAAGCAAAACGTCTCCGTGATTGATATCGATACCTTGCACAAGTTCTCCGTTTAAATACAGCAATCCTTGCGGACGAATTGTAGAAGCCACCCCAACGATATGCGTATCCAAACAGAAGTATGCTTTTTGTTGAGGGTATTCTCTGTTTATTTCAAAAGAAGCTTTAAACCAATAATATTTTTCTTTTTCATAAACCGTATACGGCGCGGCAAACGTCTGCCAGCCGTCATATCCGACGGGAATGGTCTGCTTATCGTAAACATTATCCGTATACAATACAGGTAAAAATTCCTGCTTACTTATACGCCATTTTTTTAACAGCTCAACAACCGTTTCTAATCTTTCTTCTACGTTTGGCGTTATCATTTTTCTTTTTTCCTATTCTCTTTTTCCGTTTTGAAAAGCACGGCTATAGCTTGGGGCAAAAAATTGTCCCAAGCCGCCGATGTCTAATCGTTTCTTATGCTTTTACTGCATAAATACTGGAAATTTGCCAGCCTTCCGCATCTGCATTTCCAATATATACGTACCATTGACCTTGTGCATTCAGCTGAATATCCGCATTTGAAATCGTAACCTTCGTCCAAGACTTTGCTACCAACGTAGTGGAATCAACGGAATCCGTCCAATCACCACTTACGTCGCCCGCCAGGTGAAAGGTTTGATCCGTTTCGGTCGGATTGTAAACCCAGAACTCAAAATGATCGTAGCCTGCAGGCAATGCGTTTGCAAGCTTATTTGCTTGCAACGTACCCATCGTGCCTGTATTGTTGGTGTCAATATAATACTGTTCGCGGGAAATATTGTAAACCTTGCCGTATTCGTTGGTTTCACCGCTGTCCGTTTTCACGCCAAAGTCAAGCGCAACTTCCGGTTTTTCTACCACAGGTAAATCCGACGTTTTACAACCGACGATCGCACCGATTTCCAAGGTTTGGTTAATGATGTCCGTATTCCAAACGCTTATTGCCCAATCGTCCGAAATAATATTGGTAGAAACGTCCAAGCTTATCAAAGTCCAAGTGTCTTTCGTGATGGAATATTGCGTAATTGCACCGCTGTTATTCGCCCAATTCGTACCCCAACCGTCGTTTGCGGTGTCATCAGCCATATATAAGTAACCGCTAACGTCACTTCTTACATAGAAACAAATCTTATCGTATCCGACAACCGAGGGGAAGTTGACAAATTGAATTGCCGCCTTACCGTTTTCACCTGCCGTAGAAACGAAAACCGTTCCTTGCGCCGCATCCGTAGTAAGCGCGCCCGTCACCCCAACCGAAGCGTTGTTATTATGCATAGCTGCGGGAATTGCCTTTATACCACTTTCATTAGGGGTATAAATAGCCGTATAGCCCTTGCTTGCCGCAAGTAACGTTTCAAGCTTAGACGCATTGTTTACCTGCGCTTTACCCTTATCGGAAAGTTGGCTATACAATGCGTTCGCGTTAGAAATTGCAGAAAGGTAGCGGAAATCCGCAGGCATCGTCACACTTTCGGGCAATACCGTAATCGCTTCCGTTGCCGTTGCAATCAACTCCGTTTCGTTCAATCTTTCCGTAGGCGTCCATTGCGCTACCAACTCGATATCAGCCGTAATAGCCGTATCAAAGTTAAATTCTGCGCCGTCGTAGAACCAACCAGCAAACTTATAATCGTAGTTCTCGTCGGAAGCTTTCGTGGGATCGGTAGGTTTCGCAACCGTCTTCCCAACCGTAACAGCTACGGGATCGATCGCGCTGCCCCCGTCCGTATTAAAGCTTACCGTATATTGCGCATAATAGCTACGCGTAATCCCCGCAGGGATTTCCGTCGATGCCGCGTCGTCAATCTTCCAGAACAAGTATGCACCGACACACGTTTTAACGGTTACATTATCAAATACGCAAGCGTTCATCGTATCAGCGAACAACGCGCTTTGCGTATCTACGCTAAACTCAATATTTACGTTCGTGAGCTGCGCTTTTCTCATAACCAAAGCGAACATATACGAACCTTCGCCCATAGAAACGCCCGTAAAGTTTACATTTTGAATCTTTGAGCCTACACCGAGCGCACCGAATAAACCGTTTTTCCATGCGCCAATAGTAAGACCGCTAATCGTATGACCGTTGCCTTCCAATACACCGCGGAAACCGATCCCTTCTTGCCAAGCCACTTTGCTGTCGGGGATAATTGCACCGCTTGCATCGATATCGTCCGCCAATACGTAATAGCCCGTATTAGACGTGCCGCCACCTTCTGTGGTATCCGCACCCGTATACGCAAGCGCTGCTAAATCGTCTGCCGATTTAATAACTTTATCTACGAATTTCGCTTCCACTACGATAGGACATTCCATACCGTCAACGTCATAAACTACAGCAAGCGTCAAAATGTAGGGTTTCCATTCGCCAGAAGGCTGCTCATACTTATCCGCCGCAAACGAATATACAAAACCGTCGTTCGTATATTCGATATCCACTACGTCGCCATCCTTTGCCGCACGGTAGGTTTCACCGTTCATACGTACGATTTGTTTTACCGATCTCACCGAAACGTTTTCCCCGCCGATGACAAACTTGGAAAGATCGATACCTAAATTGTCTGCGTCAACATACGGAGATTGATAATCTAACGCGTAAACGTCTTTTTGATCTCCGCAAGCACAAACGCAAAGGAGCTTTTTCCAATCTTCATCGGCAGATTTCCATTTGTACTTATGCGTTACGGTGATTTCCGCCGTCTTTTCATCGCCAAGCATCGAATCCGTCTCTGCTATCGATATTTTCGCTATGTAGGTCTTACCTTCTACGAATGCAGCCGCGTCTACTTCCGTTTCACCGTCGAAATATGCAATCACGATTTGTTCATCGGGATAATTCGAGGTCGCTTCAATTACGGGCGCAACGCCGCAGGTCGTTTCATAAACCGCTTCCACGCCACTAATCGCCGCTTGCGCTTTTTCCACGGTAACCGCAATATCCAAAGAAAGACCGTTGTAGTTTACCGTAACTTTTGTATCGCCAAACGCAAAAGCATTCCCGCCGTTTTCATATGTGTAGGTCAAATATTGGTTGTCCAAAATTTCGCCTTCACAGTCCGCACAGTTGTACGCAAGATACATACCCATAGGGTCGAACGTTTCGCCTACTTTATACGCCGTCTTGGTAGGCTGTGCTTGCACTGTCAACTGCATTGCCGAAGAGTGATTCGTGCCATCAAATTCCCCTTCAATCGACGTAATTTCGTTGTACTCTAAATCAAAGAGCTTCCCACAGCCGTTTTTACACGTATAGTGCGCAACTGTACCTGCAACGCTACAATTTCCTGCAATTTCTTCCACGTATTCGTAGTCGTGCCCCAACTTGTCAACGGTGGGAATTGCATCAATCACGTTCTTATCCGCGTCAAAAATCACGTCGCAACCTTCGCATGTAAAATACGCCTCGTTACCGCCGTTTTCGCAATCCGCCGCTACTGCGCTATGCGAAACGTAAGCGTGCGTATGTTCGCCTCCAGGCGTTTCGCTTGTGCCAGGTTCTTCGCTTGTGCTAGGCTCTTCGCTTGTGCTAGGCTCTTCGCTTGCGCTAGGCTCTTCACTCGCACTAGGTTCTTCGCTTGCGCCAGGTTCTTCGCTTGTGCTAGATTCTTCGCTTGTGCTAGGTTCTTCGCTCACGCTGGATGAATCACTCGATACACTTCCAGGATCGCCTTTCGACGAGCCGCCACAAGAAGCCAAGACTCCCACCGTCGTCAAAGACAACGAAAGACAAGCTAACAACGTAATAAGTCTTTTTTTGCTCATTTTTTTTCTCCTTATATTATATATACAATTTTATTGCCAACGGTCAGCAAAACCGAAGTTCACTATCAATCTTTAGGTAAGAAGGGTGGCGTGTACGAAGCGACTTTCTTCCACTTCGCCACAAGCGTAATGTTTTCCGTCACGACGTTCTTCTCAAAATCCCATTCTTCGCCGTTATATTCCCAATAGAGAAATTCGTACTCCGACGAGCTCGACGATTTTTGCGGATCAGTCGGTTTGGAAACTTTCTCCCCCGCTAAAATGCTCATAGGAGCTACTTCGCTGCCGCCGTCCGAATTAAAGGTAACCGTATAATAAATTTCTTCTTTTTCGCCTTCTTCACTCGTTTCAGACGTTTCACTCATTTCGGGTGTTTCGCTCGTTTCAGAACTTTCGCTCATTTCATTCGATTCGCTTGTTACAGACGTTTCACTCGTTTCAGACGTTTCACTCATTTCGGGTGTTTCGCTTGTTTCAGAACTTTCGCTCATTTCAGTCGATTCGCTTGTTACAGACGATTGTACGGAAGACTGCTCGTCGCTTTTGCCGCAAGCAACCGCTGAAAGCATCATAAAGGCAAGCAATGCCGTTATCAATAATTTCTTTTTCATAGTACCCTCTTTACGCTATTGCTACTTGAAACGTAATCTCAGACGGACAAAGCACGACGTCTTCCTCGCCACCATTTGCCTGTTTGAACGCAAATTGAGGAATTTCGTCCATATTTGCAACGATTACGGTAATATTTTCGTACGTCGATTTCTTTTCCGATTTATACGGCAAATCCGCGTCGTAGCGAGATTCCGTAAGATATGCAACGCCCGACACCTTAGAAATATCAATCGTCAAATTCTTAAACACGTTATCAAACGAAGTTTCATAGACCATCAAACCGCTCGTATGATAAACGTCCGTACCTGCAACGTATTCTACGAATTCCATAGAAACGTTTTCGATTGTCGTATTGAATATACGGCTTGCAAACAAGGCAACGTACGCACCTTGATCGTCGGGCTTTAAGCATACGCCCGTAAAGTTTACGTCTTTAATCGTCGCGTAAGCAAGCGCACCGAACAAACCGTTCTTTGATACCGACAAATTCGATATCGTATATCCACGCCCGTCGAACGTGCCGCCGAAACCACGCGAATTCTCCCAATAGTTACCCGAATCCTTTAACGTCAAACCCGTACAATCGATGTCGTTAACCATCACGAACGTACCCGTGAGCCTGCCGTCGTAGCAGCCTTTGTTACCGTAGGACGACACCGTGTAGTCGCGACGGATATAATGCAGATCTTCCGCCTTTTCAAGGACTTTCGTTACACTCAAACAGCTCAGCTTATAAAACTTATTTGCGCTCACCGCAATAATGGATTTTGCTTCATCGCCGACTTTTCCGTAATCAATCGCTGTGCGGTCCGCGTTGATAAAATACAAAATTTCTTCCTCAATTTTCTCGCTAAGCTCGGCAAAGTAAACTTTGTCTAGCGTAACGTCGTAGAATACCGTACCATCTTTCGACAAATCTTCACAGCTTGCAAAATCCACCGATTTCAACCTGCAATTAAAACTCGCCGTCTTGTTTGAATCAAACAAGGAGGTTGCCGTAATGGTAACTTGTTCGCCGTCCTCTACCGCCGTCGCAACCGTTACTACGCCGGCGTGGAAACTGAGTTTTTCACTATTCGACGCAATCGAAACGTACGGATTGGAAAGCTTAAGATTGTACGACGTACCCGACACCAAGAAATCAATGGTTTGTGTAAAGCTTGCTTCCAAATCGCAAACGTCTTTGTAAACTGCATTAGAAACAGCCACGCCGTTTTCCTGCGACCAAAACTCTTCGCTGAATTTCTTATAACGGCTTTGCGCATTGGTACTTTGCACAAATTCAAGCATTGATGAGAAAGATAACGTTGCATTGGATTTTGCACGCAATTCATCCGTACCGCCGATTACAAATACGTTCTTAATCGTAACGTATTCGCTGCCTACAATTTTAATAGAGGCATTTGCATTAAACGAAGCTTGACTAACGTCGATAACGCAATTGGAAACGTTTGCCGTTGACGTTGGTTCTTTGAAACTAAAGAACGAGCCGCAATGATTATTTATCGAGCCGTCCCCTTCATAATGCTGCGTACCTTTCCCCATAGACGCGTATT
>JAFTHU010000010.1 GCA_017457215.1 Clostridia bacterium | reverse complement strand
CGTTACGGGTAAGATCGAACTTCCCGAAGGCGTAGAAATGGTTATGCCTGGCGACAACATCGAAATGAAAGTTGTTCTTATTAAGCCCGTAGCACTCGAAGAAGGTCTTCGTTTCGCTATCCGTGAAGGCGGCAGAACGGTAGGTTCCGGTGTTATCACGAAAATCGTTAAATAATTAAAATAATTATTGACAACAAAAAGCGGCTCATCCTTAACGGATGGGTCGTTTTTTTGTAAAAGGGAAAGGGAGTTGCGAGAACGCAACTCCCTTTCAAAACTCAACTGCTATGCTGGATAAATAGCTTTAGGTATAAGCCTGCCATTTGCTATAGAATTCTTGCATTTTTTATAATTATGTGGTATAATAAAAGAGTAAATAAAGGCTAAAAACGGGGTAAAAACGTGCAACATTCAAGCAGTCGTAAAAATATACGGAATATTATAGAAATCGTCGCAATCGTTGTTTTATGCGCTCTTACATTTGCGCTGGATTTTATGGATATAACCTATGTTTACGATTCCCTTCGAAATATGTTATTATCAAAAACCGTTCAAAATATATGCGGGGCTAGCGCAGCCCTTTTGCTTATGATAAGGCTGAAGATTCGCTTATTTGGAAAACCGATAGGGTGGCTTTTTTTAATTCCATGCTTAATAATTGCTATCGACAATTTTCAGTTTAGCGCTTATTTTAACGGGAAGATCTATTTAGAGAGTAAAAACGTTGTGGACATTCTGTTGTTTGCAAGTTATTGCTTGATGGTTGGATTGTTTGAGGAATTTGTCTTTCGCGGTATTATATTCAGTATTTTAGCAGGAGTTTTTCCGAAAAACAAGAAAGGCTTCTTGTATACCTATGTGGTGTCTTCTGTTATTTTTGGATTAGCCCATTTGCTTAATGGTTTTTCTGGCACAACGTTTTTACAGGTTGGTTATACGGTTTTGACGGGCGGTTTATTTGCCTTTTGCTTAATTAAAACGGGGAATATACTCTGTTGCGCGTTGGTTCACGGAATTTATAATTTTTGCGGTATGCTATTTGATAAATTCAATGCAGAAACGGGCGTATTAGGGCTTGGAAGCGGCGTTGTCTTTGATTTGGGTACAACTTTAACTATGCTGATTGTAAGCGTTATTGTGGGATTTTTCGTGCTTTATAAGGTGTTTACCTATAAAGAGGAAGAAAGAGAATGGTTATATTTAAAATTGGGCGTAAAAACGTAGGTATTATGTCAAACATAGGTATTATGTTTGACATAATACCCGTAAAACAGCCCGAGAATTGCTATGCGAGGCGTAATACCTATGTTACACATACTACCTAAAGACGATAAAAAATGCTCCCGTGGGATTTCCTACGAGAGCATTTTTAATATTTTGCTAAAACTATTTAATGTTAATCCACATTCTGTTCACACGTTCGTTGTCCTCGTGTTCAAAGGGTTTCATTACCACGAGTCGTTTTGTTGTTTCCTCATCTGGATATTGTGCGAATAACTGTCGACGTAATTGATTGGACGAGACGGTGAGGGGGGCATATTCTTCGCCGAAGAAATACGAGAGAGAATATTCAGCATCGCCGTTTTCGTCGCCGTAAGAATAATCTGCGTATTGATATACTTCGTTGCCCGCCATACAACTGGTATAGCCGATATAATACATATTCCGTACAACGTTTTGCGGTAAAGAAAGGAAATTGATGAAGGCGGTGGAAATATGTTCGTCTGCACCGTCCATCATTACCCAACCGTCAAACCAAATGTTAGACGCAGAAGAGGGGATGCTGTATTCCAATTCCAAATTTGATTCGGATTCAGCTTCATCCAAAATAAACACGGCGTCGCCGCTCCATTGATAAGAAGCGTCTAACCAACCCATAATCATATCCGTTTTTGCTTCGTCCGTTTCCAAACCATATATGTTTTCTCGCATATCCCGTAAACATTCCCGTACGCCGTTTACCGTTTGCGGGGTCGTATCGTTCATCAATCTTGCCAGTTCACTTGCGTAATTTGTAGCATTTTTGTCCAAAGCAAGCAAGGTTTCTTCGTAATACATCCCCAAACCCATAAAATAGGAATCGCGTGCATTATCTTTTGCTGTGATTTTGCGGGCACATTCCGAAGTGGTCATACAATGCCAGCTGCTCATAATTTCGCGGCTTTCTTCCTTTGTTTTTCCGATTTTATCAGGATTAAATACAAAACCCGTCGTTCCCCACATATAGCCTGCTAAATATTCCTTTAAGCCTACGTTTGGATTGGAGAGCACGCTGTCCACGTAGGGGGAAAGGTTTTGTGCGTAATAGTTTAGGGGATTGGATTTTTCAAAAAAATCAGCGCTGTAGGCTTGCAAACGACCCTCATTTTTCAGTTTTATAGCCATATATTCCGACGGGCACAGTAAATCGTACTGGTCGCCCATTTTTATTTTATTGTACATGGTTTCATTGTCTTGCAAGGCAACGTATTCCACTTTTTCAAAATCTTCTTTGTAGCCTTCTTTGTCTTTATACTCGCGGTGATACCAATCTACAAATTCTTCGTAAAGGGGTTTGGTGTTTTCGTTCAATTCAATCCCGAATGTTTCGTAATACCAAGCAATAAAATCTTCCGCGTCTTCGTCGGCGTATACTTCGCCGCCCATATCTATATATTCGTCCCAACTGGCAACGCGCAGAACGTTTTCGTTAAAACTGCCTAAACCTGGTAAATTGCAGGCGGTAAAAGAGCTAGAACAAAGGAGTAAACATATGCCTAATGCGGCAGAAAATTTCTTTTTCATTATTTTTTACTCCTTGTTTTTTTATAGCTAACCACGTTTGCGCAAACTACGGCAATCACAATCAAGAAGAAAATGATGGCGGTAAACGCCCAATAAGCGGCTTTAATCGTAGGGCCGGTAAGGTTGTTTTTGCTTAATCCGTAGATATGCGTACTGATTGTTTTAAAGGAATCGGGCTTTGTATAAGCCGTAATAACGTAATCGTCCAAGGATAATGTGATAGCAAGCAAAAATCCTGCAATAATTCCTGGTAAAATTTGAGGAATAATAACGGAAAATAACGCTTTGGAGGGGGTTGCCCCAAGGTCAAGTGCCGCCTCGTATAAATTGTTGTCCATTTGCCGAAGTTTTGGCATAACCGATAACAAGACGAAAGGGGTACACATAATCATTTGCCCTACGATAAGGGGGATATATGTGTTTTTATCCAAGCCGAAGAAAGAAATGAAAAGCGCGAAAGAAATCGCGGTAACAACTTCAGCGTTGATTACGGGGATACGGTTTAACGCAGAAAGCGTACCGTTTACTTTCTTTTTCGAGTAGAAAATACCGATTGCGCCAATCGTGCCGAGAATCGTGGATAATAAAGCGACAATCAGGGCGAGCGCGATTGTTTGTAATACCACGCGGATAGGTTCGTTGTCAAAATCGAAGAAATATCGATAATGGTCCATGCTAAAACCTTTCCAACCCGATTGAATCATATCGCTTTCATTGAAGCTGTTGACGGTTAAAAATAAGATGGGCGCATATATAAAAAACAAAGCCAAAACAATGAATGCCCATTTAAGCAGACTTTTGAATTTTACCATAAGGATGTACCTCTCGTTTCCGTAATTTCATCGGCTTTAAAGCCGCCCGTCAGCCAAGTAACGAGGAACATAAACAGCAACAGAACCAAGGCAATAAACGAACCGTCGTGCCACAAATCGCCCATGAAGTAGTCGTCGATTAATTTCCCTACGATTTTAACGTTGCTATAGGTCAAATAATTGGAAACAACGTAATTCGTCATCGACGGTAAAAATACCATTGAAACGCCGCTCATAATTCCCGCTTTAGAGAGGGGAAGGGTAATTTTGGTAAAAGCACGTGCTCCCGTTGCGCCCAAATCCTTTGCAGCCTCTAAATAACTGTTGTCAATTTTGATAATTGTCGTATAAATCGGCAAAATCATAAAGGGTAAAAAGTCGTAAACCATACCTAAAATGGTGTTAAAAATATTCCAACCGTTAGAGCGGTTATAAATGCCGATAAATTGTAACAATTCTTTCAACGCGTTTATGCGAAGAACGAAGTTTACCCACATCGGAACGATAAACAAGAGCAAAAGCATAGATTTATTTTTTAATTTACTCTTGGCGATGATATAGGCTACGGGATAAGCGATAAGCAAGCAAATCGCCGTGCTCGCAAGAGAAATAAAAAGGCTGCGCATAATCGTTCGGAAATTGGACGAGGTGAAGAAATCCCAAAAACTATCGCCGTTTTCACTGAAAAAGTATTTTACGTAATCCAAAGAGAATTTACCTGCGTCGTCCGTGAAGGCGTAATAGATGATGATAAGCAAGGGCACTACAACGAAGAAAGCCAAAAACAAACCGTAAGGGATAGCCAAAAGCTTTCTTGAAAAGTGCAGTTTCGGTTTGTTTTTCGTCATTGTTTTGTTGCCTCCGTCGTTTTCAGCGTTAATTTTATTTTATCGCTTGGAATCAACAGACTTACCAAATCGTTTTCGTTCCATGTATCTTCACAGGCTAAAACGTAATCTTCTTCGTTTTCCGTGCGGACGATATAGCGATAATATTCGCTCTTGTAAATCATGGAGATAATATTGCCGCGCGCGCCGCCTTCCTCTAAATTATCGCTCATTACGATATCGTGCAATCCAACCTCAACGTTTACTTCCGTATCCGTTAAATCCAATTTTTCACCTTTTGCGGTGATAAGATAGCCCTCGTCGTCCAAATGGCTTCCGGGGTAGAGCTGCGTAACGTCGCATTCGAATTCTCCGTCGCCAAATTCCACGGTGTTCCGTTTCGTGATAATACCCGAAAATTTATTGACGCGGAAGATTTTCTTCATTACGTGAATACCGTCCGGTTGAATATTTAACCCAACTTTCTCGCCAACGGTAGGGGTGGTAGTGCTTTGAATTTCAATTTCATATCTGCCGCATTGTACAAGGATTTGATAATGAATACCTTTGAAAATAACAGAGGTAACTTTACCTTTTAAAATGCCTTCTTCAGGGGAGGTTATTTGTACGTCTTCGGGGCGAACGACGACGTCTACCGGTTCGTCTTTTTCGAAACCGCCGTCCAGACAGTTGAAAGATTTTCCGCAGAAACGCACTTGTCCGTCCTTGGGCATTACGCCCGAGAAAATATTGCTTTCGCCGATAAAGTCGGCAACGAAAGTGTTTTTCGGTTCGTTATAAATCATTTCAGGCGTGCCGATTTGTTGGATAGAACCGTCGGACATAACGATAATCGTGTCTGACATGGTAAGTGCTTCTTCTTGGTCGTGGGTAACGTAGATGAACGTGATGCCCAAACGTTTATGCATTGCTTTCAATTCCAACTGCATTTCTTTTCGCATTTTTAAATCGAGTGCGCCGAGGGGCTCGTCCAAGAGCAAAATTTCAGGTTCGTTTACGATAGCGCGCGCAATGGCGATACGCTGTTGCTGACCGCCTGAAAGCGTAGAAATGCTGCGTTTTTCAAAACCGACAAGATCAACGATTTCCAAAGCCTTTCTCACTTTTTCCGCGATAACGGCTTTGGGGATTTTTTTCATTTTTGTTTTACTTACGCCTTTTTTGTTGGTAACCGTCGTTTCTATCCGTTGCAATTTTAATCCAAACGCAACGTTTTCAAAAACGTTGAGGTGGGGGAAAAGCGCGTATTTTTGGAATACGGTGTTTACAGGGCGTTTATTCGGGGGCAACTGCGTGATGTCTTCGCCGTTTAATAAAATTTTACCGCTTGTGGGCATTTCAAACCCCGCAATCATGCGTAAAGTGGTGGTTTTTCCGCAACCCGACGGGCCGAGGAAAGTAATAAATTCTCCTTTACGAACGTAAAAATTAAGATTCTCTACAATGGTAACGCCGTCAAATTCTTTGTGGACGTCTACCAGTTCGATAATGTGATTGTTTTTTTCTGTGGTTGTAGCCATAATCGTATTCTCCCGAAACTGTCGCGTATCGTTTTATAATGTAGTAAGCGTAAGTAATTAAAAATTGGGCGGGGTAGATATCCATAAAAACCGCGCGACGCCTTTTCCTTTATTGAAAATAAAATGCGGTTTGCTTGCCGGATAATAAAAAGCTTCGCCCTTTTTGCAAAGATGTTGCTTGTTTCCTAGGCGTATTGCAAGTTTTCCTTCTAAAACGTACCCGAATTCCTCGCCCTCGTGGGGGATATCCGTAGAAGTCGCCGCGCCTTCGGTCAGTTCCACTAAAACAGGCTCCATCATATTTTTTTGCGCGTTGGGTATCAACCAATTCCATAGCACGCCGTCGGAATCTTTTTCAATGAATTCATTTTTGGAAAAAACTACTTTTTCTTCCTCTTCCTCTTGGAAAAATTCGGACAAATTGCTGCCCAGTGCAGCCAAGATATCCGTTAACGTTGCAATAGAAGGGCTGTTTAGGTTGTTTTCCAACTGCGAAATATAACCCTTGGTCAATTCGCAACGGTCAGCAAGCTCTTCTTGGGTTAAGCCCTTTTGATTGCGCATTTCTTTGATTTTTTTTCCTAAATTCATAATAAGCTCCCGATGAATCTTGGTTTCAGTTTGTTAATAATAAACCAAAAGTTTAGTAATAATAAACTAAAAGTGATATAATTATATAGGAAACGCGCGCGTATGTCAAATGTTTATATGTACCTACGTAATATTTTTTTGCAGATAATAAAAAAACTCGCATAAATCGATGCGAGAGGGGAGGATAAAAAATGGACAATCACGAAAAAAGGGGTCTACCGTAAGGCAGACCCTCATATTTATAATATGCTGAATATTATAAAAAAGGTTTTAGTTCAAAGCTGCAAGTTTCTTTGCCAACTTTGCCTTTCTGTTGTTTGCGTTGTTCTTGTGGATAACGCCTTTGGTTACAGCGCCGTCGATAGCGGAAACGGTTTCAGGGAAAAGCTTCGTTGCTGCTTCCTTATCACCTGCTTCTACAGCTGCGAGGAATTTTTTAACCTGCGTCTTCAAAGCGGATTTAATGGCTTTGTTTCTCATGGTCTTTTTGTCGATAACCAAAACTCTTTTCTTTGCGGATTTAATATTAGGCATAATGTTCTCCTTATTTGTTCCATTTTTTCTTAATCAATTCAAAACTGCGAGAATTATTTTAGCATAATTTTTATGGAAAGTAAACTGTTTTTTAGGTAGAAATTACGAAAAAGAGCAAAATTTTCAAAAAATTTCTGTTTTTATGGGGTAGTATATGAAAATACCTACGGGAGGCGTTGCATTTTTTGACAGCGGTATCGGCGGATTGACCGTTTTAAATGCTTGCCGCAAGCTTTTGCCAAATGAAATATTTTATTATTATGGGGATAATGCGCGTGCACCTTATGGAAATTTGCCGCCAAAAAAAATTTTGCAATACACACTGGATGCGTTTGCGCTATTTAAACGTTTGCAAGTCAAAGCGACGGTGTTGGCGTGCAACACGGTTACTGCATTATGCGTGGAGCGATTGCGGGAAAAGTACTCGTTTCCGATTATCGGTGCAGAACCAGCGGTTTTTCCTGCGGCGAAAGAGGGCGGGGACGTTTTTGTGTTGACAACGCGTGCGACTTTTAACAGTTCCCGCTTTCAGCTGCTTTGCAAAAGGGCTTCGGATATGTATCCGCAGACGAAATTGATTCTTACGCCGTGCGACGGTCTTGCGGCGGTGATAGAAGAACGCCTTTTTGATGAGCGCGATTTTTCCTTCGCTTTACCGCAGGGACAACCGAATGCAGTTGTTTTAGGTTGTACGCACTACGTATATATAAAGGAGCAAATCGAAAAATATTACGGAGTGCCCGTTTATGATGGCAATAAAGGGATTGCCGAGCGGTTAAAAACGTTGATTAACGGGTTGGAAACGAAAAAAAATAGGGACGGGCAACCACCTTTTAAAATTTTATCCAAAAAGATAGGGATTTTTGACCACAAAAAACCCGTTGAATGCAATAATGAAAAAACAAGAAATAAAACAAACAAATGTTCGCCACTCAAAAAGCGAAAAATCCTTGAAATATGCGGTATAGAGGGCAATTCGCAGGTGTTTTTTCTTGGGAGTGGAAAAGAAAAAAATAGCGCATTCTACGAACGTATGTTTGGATTTTAACAAAGAAGTGGTTACGCATTAAAGAGAAAAGGAGAGATGTGGTTAAAAAAACCAAAAAAAATTAAGAAAATAGGAAATTTTTTTCAAAAAACACTTGACAATGGTTAAAAGTGGTTGTATAATATGGTCATACAAGTTTTTACTTGGGCGGAAAGACGAATCATGAGAAAGGAGGAAACCGAATTATGTTTAAAGGTATGGTCGAACATCAGTTAGACGATAAAAACAGATTGCGTATTCCTTCTAAATTCAAGAAAGAGCTTACGGGCGAGAACGGAGAACGTTCCTACAGTTTTTTCCGCGGTATGAACAGATGTATTTGCGTTATGGCGGATGAGGATTTGGATGAAACCATTTCTGCGATATCGGAAGAAGCGATATCGGAAGCAAACCAAGCGTCGGCGTTATTCTTCAGTAGTATTTTTTCCGCGGAAGAGGATGCGCAGGGGCGGGTGGTATTGCCGTCCATGTTAAAGCGCATGGCAGGGATACAAAAAGACGTTATTACCATTGGCCGTGGCAACCGTTTGGAGATTTGGGCGGCGGAAAAATATTACGAATATATCGACGGCGTTGATTACGACGCAGAGTTGAAGAAATTGGGGATATAAAAAATGCTAGCGTTTTCGCATAAACCCGTAATGTTGGAAGAGTGCATGGAAGGGCTGAATCTGAAAGAGAACGGCGTGTACTTTGACGGTACGGTTGGAGGCGGCGGACATTCGTACGAAATTTTGAAACGAACGCAACCGAACGGAAAGCTCATTGCTACGGATTTAGACGACGAAGCGATTGCCGCGGCGACAGAGCGGTTAAAAGAATTTGACGGTAGATTCTCGATATACAAATCCAATTATAAAGACTTTGAAAATGTATTCGAGGCGGCGGGTATTGAAGAAATTGACGGAGCCTTGCTTGATTTTGGTATATCATCCCATCAAATCGACGACGAAGAGAGGGGATTTAGCTATAAAATGGCGGATGCGCCTTTGGATATGCGTATGGATACGTCGGCGTACTTAACGGCGGAAATCGTAGTAAATACCTATTCGGAAGAAGCGTTGGTGAAAATTTTAAAAAATTACGGAGAGGAAACTTTCGCCAAGCAAATCGTAAGAAACATTATTAAATACAGAGAGAAAAAAACGCTGAAAACCTCGGGCGAGCTTTCGGAGATTATACGAAACAGCATTCCTGCAAAATTCCGTTTTGGAGCTCCTTGCGAAAGGAAAACGTTTCAAGCATTGCGGATAGAGGTAAACGGAGAGCTTGATGGATTAAGCGATTTGGTATTAAAGCTCACAAGACGTTTGAAAAAGGGCGGAAGAATTGCGATTTTGACTTTTCATTCATTGGAAGACAGAATTGTAAAAGAAGTGTTTAAAGGTTTGGAAAATCCTTGCACTTGCCCTGGGAATTTCCCCGTATGCGTGTGTGGGAAGAAAGCGGAAATAAAGACGGTAAATCGCAAACCGATTACGGCAAGCGAAGAGGAATTAAACGAAAATTCAAGAAGCAAGTGCGCGAAATTGCGCGTTGCAGAAAAATTATAAAACAGATTAGGGAAAAACAGAGGGAAAAACAAAAATACGGAGGGGTAAAATGGAACTGGTATGCGAGAATCAAAAAACAAGAATCTCCAATGCGGAAATAGAAGCGCAAAAGCATAACGCGCAGATTAAAGAGCGTTACAATAAGCTTTTAAGTGCGGAAGCCGACCAATTTGCCTCCGAAACCTATGCGCAAGCGCCGGTACAAGAGGTGCGCGCGTCTGTCATTGCCCCGGAAGCGCCCGTTTACACGTCTTCGGTAGACGCGCCCGTTTTAGAACAAGCGCCCCAGGTAACCGAGTTTGTACGCGAACAGGTTACTGCGTCTGTATTCACAGCGGAAAAATTTGAACGTTTACAAGATTTCCAAGCGGAAATTGCACCCACGTACGTTGCGCCCGTATTGCAAACTGCAAGCGCGGCAGCGGTTGAAGAAGAGCAATATTCCTTGTCGTCTTTTGCTAAAAAAATTATCGCGGGGGTAGGAGCGGCGATTGTTGTTATGACGGCGCTTATCGGCGTTAATTCCGGCATTATTCGTGGGCAGAAAGTGAAATTGCGCAATTTACAGCAACGTCAACAAGAGCTTGTAAATGAAAACGAAGAAATACAGCGTAATATTCAGATCGCCACGTCGGAGGAAACCATTCGCTCGTGGGCGGAATCCCAAATTCAAGGGAATTAATCGTAAGGAGAACTACTTATAAAACATTTAAAACATGAATATTCCATAACGGTTTTACGAAAGAGGTTGCTTGCCATCGGTTTGGCGGTAACCTTTCTTTTTTTCTTTTTAATCGGGCGATTTTTTTATGTGCAGGTCGTTTGGAGTGGTGAGTTGAATTATCGCGCGCTTGATCAATGGACGAGGGAATTGCCGATTGTGGCGGAACGGGGAAAAATTGTTGACCGTAACGGGGTCGTTCTTGCGGATAATACGACGGCGTATACGGTATTTGCCCGTTCTAACGCCGTGAAAGATAAAGAGAAAACGGCGGCGTTGCTTGCCTCGGCGTTGGATATGGACGAAACGGCGGTTTATGACAAGTTGAATAAGAAAAAGGCGTCGGAAATAACCGTTGCCAAACGAGTGGATAAATCCAAAATAGAAAAATTGGCGCAGCTTTCGTTAGACGGCATATATTATTCGCGCGATAACGTGCGTTATTATCCCAAGGAGGATGCGCTTTGTCAGGTGATAGGATTCACCTCTACCGATAACGTTGGAACGACGGGTGTGGAAAAATATTATAACGAATACTTGACGGGGACGAACGGAGAGCTTTTATATGAAACGGATTTGGTCGGCGTGGAACTTGCGGATGGCGTTGCTACATATCTTCCCGCCGACGACGGTTATAACGTGCAGTTGACGATTGATTACGGAATACAGGAAATTGCAGAAAGCGCGTTGGAAAAAATGGCGGCGACCTATCAGCCTACTGCGGTGGAATGTATTATTTTAGACGTCAATTCTTTTGAAATTTTAGCGCTTGCGAATTATCCGTCGTACAGCTTGAACGAGATTCCGCGTAATGATGCGGAACTTTTAAACAGCTTGACGCGCAATCGCGTTGTTTGCGATATTTACGAGCCTGGCTCTACTTTTAAAATTATGACGGCGGCAATCAATTTGGAAGAATACGCGCAAGGCAACCGAAAAGCTTTTTCTCCAAATTATGTGTTTAACAGTTCGCGTACGCGTTATGTGGACGGTACGACGGTTAAATGTTGGAGCAATCATGCGAATGGAAAACATAGTAACCAGACGTTGGCGGGTGCGTTAAATACCAGTTGTAATCCATGCTTTACGGATATAGCACTGTCTTTGGGTAAGGAAACGTTTTACGAATATTTGTCGGCTTTTGGGTTTGGGCAAAAAACGGGGATAGATTACGGCGGGGAAGCATACGGGCTATTAATGCCCCAAAGCGTAGTGCGAAATTGTGATTTGGCTCGTATTGGTTTTGGGCAAACGATAGCCGTTACGGGGATACAGCTTGCTTGTGCGGCTGCATCTGCCGTAAACGGTGGGTATTATTATACGCCGCATTTGGTTCGCAGCGTTTATGCGAACGACGGGTATGTATTGAAAAAAAATGAAGCAACGCTGAAAAATAGGACGGTGAGTGAAAAGACGTCGGCGATGCTTGCGGAAATGTTAGAGGGGGTCGTGCGGGACGGTAGCGGTAAAAAAGCGTATATCGAAGGGTACAGCGTTGGCGGTAAAACAGGTGATATTCTGACAACTTGTGTAAATCTCGTCAAAAATCTTATTAAAATATATACTTGACAAAAAAATAGCCAATTTTTAATGAAAAAAAGCCTAAAATGTCAACAATCTAATTACGGTTTATAGTTGACAATAGGGCTTTTTTTATGCTATAATATAGGAAAAATAGGGTTAGGAGAGATATTATGCCGATATACTACTATGGATTACGCAAACTTATGGACGATAATAATATTACGCAAAAAGCACTTGCTGAAGCTTGTGACATTGCGCCAAATTCAATTTCACGCATGATGCAAGGCGAATATGTCTCAATAGAAACAATTGATAAAATTTGTAATTTCTTCAATTGCGATTATGGTAATATTATTACACGATTTAAAAAAGATGATCCTATCGGTTATGTAAGTGATGCTCAATACGAAGAAGGTATGGCACAGGTTAGAACTGCATTGGTTTACTATATGGAAAAAACAGGAGAGGCTGTTTCAAGGGTAAGTCAGAAAACAACACTATCGGTCAATACGATAAAATCTTTCCTTTTGGGAAATCCGATTCATTCGACGTCATTTTTGAAGTTGACCAAATTGGGAGATGTCTTTAATAACAGATTGGCTGAAATAATGAATGGAGCAATGAAACCCGATGAGTATATTGCACCGAAGCCAATCAAAAAAGTTTCCTTTAAGGTATATTATAAATTATTAAAATTGGTACCAAATGGTAAACTTGCAAGAAGGGAGGACATCGAGGCATACGTTGCAAAAAAGTTAAACGTAGAATATGTTTCTTTTGCATTGTTTAAGGGGGATTCTCAATGGGAGTTCAGTACGGATATTATGTTTACGATTCCATATTGGAGAGAAATCTCAACTCGTGGCGTTTTGCAAGAGACAAGTAAATGTTCAAAAGAAACACAAGAACAGGCATTAATCGAAGAAGGTCATACTTTAGTTAAATACGGAAGAGATTCCAAACGAGTAGAAGACTTCCAAAATAAGCTCTTTGATTTTAATTCAATTGACGATAAGACTTTCTTTGAAATTTATGATGATGAAGAATCAAAACGATTTTACGAATTTTAATAGTTAAATATAAAAAAATGTAAAAAACGACAAAATATATCTATTAAAAAATGTAATTTTTATTGACATTTATACGCTTATATGATATACTATTGCCATCTGGAGGATGATTATGGAACGAAAAATTTATCAAGAATTATTAAACTGGAAAAACAACGAAGCTCGTAAACCATTAATCTTGCAAGGTGCAAGACAAGTAGGCAAAACGTATATAGTCAATTATTTTGCAGGTAAAGAATATCAAAATTATATTTACTGTAATTTTGAGAAAGAAAAGGGGTTAGAGGATTTCTTTACAGATTTAAATCCTGAAAATATAATTCGTAAATTAGCGAATTATAAACGTAAAGAAATTTTACCGAAAGACACTTTGATTATTTTTGATGAAATTCAGTCTTGCCCACAAGCAATTACTTCTTTAAAGTATTTTAATGAGGAAGCGAATGAATACCATATCGTTGCACTTGGCTCATTATTAGGCGTTTCAGTAAATCGTGGCAATTTTTCATTCCCTGTTGGTAAAGTTCAATTTTTAACAATGTATCCAATGGATTTTGAAGAATACTTGCTTGCAAAGGGAGAAGAGTACTTAGTGGGGCAAATTAAAGATTGTTACGCAAGCGATACACCATTAGATACACTTTTTCACGAACGTGCGCTTGACTACTATAAAGAGTATTTATTCGTTGGCGGTATGCCTGAAGTGGTTGAAAATTACATCAAGAATAAAAACACTGAAATGGTAAGAATAGCGCAACAAACTATTTTGGAATCGTATCAAAACGATATGGGTAAATATAATAAACAATCTGAAATTCCAAAGACCAAGATTGTCTATAAAAATATTAGCACCCAACTTGCTAAAGAGAATAAAAAGTTTCAATACAAGTATGTGAAATCAGGTGGACGCGCTTCTGAATTTGATAGTGCAATAGAGTGGTTGTGTTTGGCCGGTGTTGCAAGTCAGTTATATCGTATAGAGCAAATTGCTTTACCGTTAAATGCTTATAGGTCATTATCAGACTTTAAGTTTTATATGAATGACGTTGGGCTTTGTGGTGCAAGTCAAGATATACATTTTGACGATATTCAGCGAGACAATCCCTTGTTATATAATTTCAAGGGTGGCTTAACTGAAAATTACGTGTTTAATCAATTTACGAGTAATGGATTTGATTTATATTATTGGACTAGCGGAAATCAAGCGGAAATAGATTTTATTGTAAGAGTTAATGAAGAAATTGTTCCTGTTGAGGTAAAATCTTCGGATAACACTCGTTCAAGAAGCTTATCCGTTTATAATGGTAAATACGCTCCAGCATATTCAATCCGATTATCAATGAAGAACTTCGGATTTGAAAATGGTATAAAATCAGTTCCACTTTACGCAGCGTTTTGTATTAAATAATGCTGTAACATAATTATAAATAAATATATTATTAAATTAAGGCAGAATTAAAATGTTCTGTCTTTTTTTATTTTCAAAAGGAGGCTTTATGAGTTGTTTGATGAAATTTAAGTGGGTGAAATTGCCACGCGAAATTATCCCTCAAAAGAAAGGAATTATGGGGTATTGGATGAAACTTGCTGCAAGGGTTGCTTTTAGAAAAGGGCAATCCTTTTATTGTGGTCACACCAATGAGGTAAATCCTGGCGAGTGGGTTGGTGGCATTATGGGTCTAAAGAGTATTCTTGGAATTAAATCGAAAGAAAAAGCGATACAAGTTATGGATGAGCTTAATAGATTTGGATATATAACTTATAACGTTGACGTTCAAACTAAAAAATTGACTTATAAAATAAACGACTGGGTTATCGAATGTTCAGGAAAAGAATGTCTAAACGACAATACTTATGCAACTAACGATTATGGCTTTCTTTGCGTACCGAGAAATATTACTGAACGTCTTGTGAATAACGGGTATAAATTTGCCGAATCTGATGCGTGGTTAGACCTTTGGATTCATACGATTTATGAAGATAGAAAAAATTTTTTAACTTTTTTTGCTCCAATGGTAAGGTTTCAAGAATTGAATGTCTTCTTATCATTGGAGACACTTAGTAAGCGCTGGGGCTGGGAAAAGACAAAAACGTGGAGATTTTTCCAAAAAAATAAGGAGGTGTTTGAATTATATCGTCTTCCCGGAACTTACGGCTGTTTGCTATTCAATAAGTTGTATCCGATCAGTAAAGATATAGTATTACCAAAACAAGCAGAAATAATTGAAATAATTTTGAAAACACGACAGACGTTAGAAGATAGGAAAGTAGATTGCGCTCACGGGAATCTAGGGTATCTTATCGAAACAATGGGAGAGGATTTTACAAACTTGATTGTTAATGAGAGAGAAAAAAATAGCGTTGCACTTTTTCATTATATAATACGCGCGTATATTTCTCCGTGTTGGAAAGACGTTAAAATTAGTTATGACTGCAAAGAATATTATATATTACTCAAAGGAGAAGTTATTGAACTAAATAAAATACGTGGTCCTTGTGTGTCTCTGGATTTACACGATAAGGAGAATCAGCAATGAAAGAAAAAAAAGAAACTAATGAAATGAGAAAGGCAGAAATGTCCAAAGAAATTAATGTGATGAAACAAGAACATTCGGATTTTTTAAGGTTGTTCTTGGACGGTACACTTACTGGTGATACCAAGAAAGTTGATGAAGTTCTACAAGACTTTAAGAATAATAAGATGCCGAAGGCATTTCATAACACTAGATTACTACTTAGAAATTACAAAAAAATAGTTTGGTTGGTTGAATGTTTTCCTGAATTTATTGCAACGGAACTTGCTCAACCATTAGAGAGCGTTGATAAACTTTTGGCTCGTGTTGATGGAGAATTAGCGTTTGGGAATAAAAAACTTGATAGGAAATTAGCTAGCATTGAAAAGACAAGAATGGTTTTGGAATTGGTGAACGATGCAATAAGTGTCTTGCAGAAAATGCCTAAGGGCGAAAATATGTATCAAGTTATTTATTTGACTTATGCAACGCAAGAAGATTTGACCATTGATGATATTTTGTACCGATTAAATATATCGAGAAAGAAATATTATTTACTTAGGGACCAAGCTATAGCATTAATTTCTATTCGTTTATGGACGAGCGCAGACAAGGATTTGGCATTTTGGTTAGAGTTGCTGTACATTTATGAAAACAGAAAAAAAGATGGAGGTGAAGATAATTAAGGCGTTGAAAAGTGATTGAAATATTTTTTTATATTTGATATAATATAAGTAAACTAACAGTCTTAAGGTGGCGGACTGATTAATAATTTTAATTGGTCTGCCATTTATTTATGTAAATTAGTATACAGGAGGTAAACAATGAAAGAAAAAAATAAATTTACATTAGAAAAAATAGATGAATTGTTAAGCCTTCTTGTAGGATATGAAACACAAAAGTACACATTTGAAAACAAAGGATATGATTTTCTTGATGTAGGACAGTTGTTTGTAAAAGTTAAAAATCCTGAGAAGACAAACGATTTATCAATCAAAACAAGTGACGTATTTACATTATTTTTTGCAGGAACGCAAAAAGAATTCCCTACAAATGAACAAGGGTTTAATGAATTAAAAATACTTGTGCAGGCTATACTTGATTGCTCTCAGTGTGTTTATGTTCTAAATACAACGGATGGCTCTCGTTATGCGATAGGGAAGGTTTTATCCGTAAAGGAAATTAATGATAAAACTATTAAAAATATAATTAATTCTTTTGCGGAATTTAGGAAAATGAAGATGAAGAACGCAAAACTTAGGCTTATTGCGTGGCAATCGGAGTATAATAAAGAGTTTTGTCTTTAGAAAAAGATTCTTAAGATTGAGACTTTTTAGAGAAGAATATTAAAAATTTTTTAAAAGGATACGAAACATACACAAAAAATATACAAAACTTACACAAAAAAGAGATATAAAGGGAATTCCTAATGTGTTAAAATGATATCGTGAAAAAATTGAAACCAGACGTGAAACCACCGTTTTGATGTGCAAATCAAATGGTGGTTTTTTAGTTAAATTTTAATTTTTTTTAAAAAGATACGAAACTTACACAAAAAATATACAAAACTTATACAAAAAAGAGATTTAACGGGGATTCTCAATGTGTTAAAATGGTATCGTGGAAAAATTGAAACCAAACGAACGCACCGCTTAGGAAAACTATCCTAAACGGTGTTTTTGTTTACTAAAAAAAGGAGGTAAAAAGTATGCAAGCAGAAAAGCAAAAAGGTGCTTGGATAAAAATTGTATACTGGTCTCTTGTCTTTGCTTTCATGGCTATTCTTGTTTGTATGCAGACAACGTTTGCAGCAACTGAAACTATGTGGGATAGATTTGAAACCGTTATGAACGATTTTTATTATAAGCTTCTTGGTATCAGTACCATTATTGCTGTTGCGATGGCAGCAGTGGCTTTGGTTGTAAGAATGGTTTCTAGGAACCAAAAAGCAGTAGATGAAGCAAGTGCTTGGTTGAAGAGAATTTTAATTACTTGGGTTATATTGAATTCTCTCGGACTAATTGTAGCGTATGTACAACCGCTTATTGCGGGCGGAAATTACGTTGGGTAAACCTAATCAAGGAAAGGGAGGTGATAACAATTGCTTGATTGGATGTTTGAAGGGATAGTTGACTGGGTTAGCGGTGTTGTCACGGACCTCATGGACGCTGTTTCTGGATTATTCTTAAATGCGCTCGGTACAGATATGACGGCAATGGAAGAATATTTTCCTTTTGTCGCAAGTGCGTTCACTGTAATGCAGTATATGGCTTGGGCGTTGTTGTTTTTAATAACAGTGTGGCAACTGTTCAAGGCTTTCAGCGGACCACTTGGGGAATCTGAAAATCCTTGGACATTAATTTTTAAGAGTGCGTTATTTGCGTTATTGATTTATTTCGCTAAACCTATATTCTTATATATATTGAATATAGCGAAAGCTCCGTACACGGCTTTAATGGACGTGGTTGTATCAAAAGAGCATTTCACTTTTGCGGGAATTGAAGGAGCTCTACGAAATGGTTTAACCAACTTCATTTCAATGGTATCGGTGGTGGGCGAAATCTTAATCCTTATATTAATTATTGCACTCGGATGGAACTATTTCAAATTATTATTGGAAGTCGTAGAAAGATATATCGTTGTTGGTGTTCTTTGTTATACTTCGCCATTGGCTTATTCGATGGGTGCGTCACAAAGTACCAGCCAAGTATTTAAGTCATGGTGTAGAATGGTAGGCTCACAGTTATTACTATTAATAATGAACGTTTGGTTCCTACGAGCATTTAACAGTTCGGTGGGACATTAC
>JAFTHU010000023.1 GCA_017457215.1 Clostridia bacterium | reverse complement strand
GGTTTCTTTCTGCGTTTACGATAAGGGCTATCACGAGGACGGACATTGGTCGCTCAATATCAAAAGCGTGATTATATTCGGACGCATTCACATGGTAGACGAGTGGTCGGACGAGTTGATAACGGAGTTTTCTAAAAAATTCACCACGGATATGGATTATATCCATAGTGAAATCGAGAAATTTAGAAAGAACACGGCGATTCTTTGTTTGGAAATCGAGCATATGACGGGAAAACTCGTCAATGAAGCGTGATAAATTATAGGTAAAAAAATGAACAAGAAAGTATTAGCAATATTTTTTGCGATATTAGCCGCGGGCTTATACGCAATCAATATTCCTTTATCAAAACTATTGTTAAATCATATCGAGCCGACGATGATGGCATCCTATCTATATTTGGGCGCAGGAATCGGTATCGGCATCGTTTTTCTGCTTACAAAGAAGAAAGACAAGCAAACGTATGAGAAGATTACAAAAAAGGACTTGCCAAACGTTTTAGGTATGATTGCGTTGGACATAGCAGCGCCCATATTGCTTATGTTCGGGTTGCTTGACAGCGTATCGTCAAACGCTTCGCTCTTAAACAACTTTGAGATCGTTTGCACGTCGCTTATTGCCTTGCTCGTATTCAAGGAAGCGGTATCTAAAAGAATGTGGCTTGCAATTTTTCTCATCACCGCGTCGAGTTTTGTGCTGTCGTTTGAAGATATTTCCGCTTTCAAATTCTCGTGGGGAGCAATACTCGTGCTGTTGGCAACGCTTTGCTGGGGGCTTGAAAATAATTGCACCAAGAATTTGTCGAGCAAAAACACCTACCATATCGTATTTTTGAAAGGTATCTTTTCGGGGTTTGGCTCGCTGATTGTTGCTTTGTGCATAGGGGAAAAGTTTGCAACGTTCGGATTCTTTGCGTTGGCGCTGTTGCTCGGTTTTGTGGCTTACGGACTTAGCATATTCTTTTATATCAAAGCGCAGGGCATTATAGGAGCATCCAAAACGAGCGCATACTATGCGATAGCGCCTTTTATCGGTACTTTCTTATCGTTTGTGATTTTCCAAGAAAAACCGACTTGGGCGTATTTCCTTGGGCTTGCGATTATGATTTTGGGAACGGTTATCGTGGTGCTGGATACTTTGGCGAAAAAGCACAATCATATGCATAAGCACACCGTAACGCACACGCACGACGGTTCAACGCATTCGCACACGATTGAACACGAGCATTCGCACAATCATTATTTATCGGACGAAAAACATCAACATCATCATAAGAAAACGGAGATGTGTTAAACAATAAATTCCGCTTGTACGGATAGGGCAGGTATGCGATGAAGGATGAAAAACGAAACGCGGCGGGGCGATTAAAATCGCTGTGGCTGTTATTTATAAATATGCTGAAAATAGGACTGTTCACCTTCGGGGGCGGATATGCCATGATTCACCTTTTGGAGAACGAGTTCGTATCCAAAAAGAAGTGGATTGAGGAAGACGAGTTCATGGATTTGGTAGCGATTGCGGAATCTACTCCAGGGCCGATTGCTATCAACTGCTCCACCTATATCGGCTACAAAAAAGAAAAGATTGTAGGGGCGGTTTTGGCAACGCTTGGGATGTGTATTCCGTCGTTTACCATTATCTTTTTAATTTCGTTGTTTTTCAATCAATTTTTGTCGATTGACTGGGTTGCGTCGGCGTTTAAGGGGATTCAAGTTTGCGTTGTGTTTCTCATTCTTTCGGCTGGCGTGAAAATGCTGAAGAAAATGAAGAAAAAACCGTTCAATCTCATCGTTATGTCGGCTACTTTTCTTTGTATGGTAGCGTTTGGCGTGTTCGCCGTCAGCTTTTCTTCTATTTTTTACATTTTAATCAGCGGTTTTGTCGGGCTTTTGATTTACTTAATCGGGTATTTCAAGTCGAAAAAATCCCCCGAAAAGAAGGAGGATGAACAATGATTTATTTGAAGTTGTTTTTGACCTTCTTAAAAATCGGAGCGGTGTCTTTTGGCGGTGGGTACGGTATGATTTCGCTTATCCGTGAAGACTGTTTGGGATACGGTTGGCTGACGGAAGAGGAACTCTTGAACTTTATTGCCGTAGCAGAATCCACGCCTGGTCCGATTGCCGTGAATATGGCAACTTTCGTGGGTTCGTCGCAGGGCGGATTTTGGGGAGCAATGCTCGCCACGCTCGGTGTGGTATTGCCGTCGTTTATCATCATTTTGTTGGTGGCAACCCTGCTCACGAAATTGCTGAAATACGCAGGCGTAAAGGCGGTGCTTGGCGGAATTAAACCTGCCATCGTCGGAATGATTTTAGCAACGGCGCT
>JAFTHU010000035.1 GCA_017457215.1 Clostridia bacterium | reverse complement strand
ACGATGACGACGATGATGACGACGATTTCTAATTGAATATAAAAGTATAAACCAGTCTCTAAAATGGGGCTGGTTATTTTTTTCGCATTTATTTTCTATTTAGGGGTTGACAATCGTCGAAAGTTGTAATATAATGATAAAAATAAGTGAAAATCTTTAAAAGAATACGTAAGGTTTTCGCAAAGGAGGTAATTGTTATGGATAAAGTTAAAAAATATTTACCTTTGGGCGCAGCTATTGCTGGTGTTCTTGCTTTGATTCTTTTCTTCGCTTGTGATGTTGTATATATGGAAGTTATGGGCGAAAAAGTAGGTGATGCCGTTAATGGTTGGGAAGCTACTTTCGGTAAGAAAGAAGAAGGCGTAGAACTTGTTAAATTTGCGTTTATGAACTTCTTGACGGTTATTCTTTTGATTGGTGCTATCGCTTGTGCGGTTCTTTCCTATCTTAAACCTGAAAATAAGATGTTCGCGTACATTGCAGCTGGTTTGTTTGCACTAGCGGCTATTTTCTTCTTCTGCGCGAAAGGATTTTATTGCTCGGCTAATGACGTTGAAAGCGAAATGAAAGAATACCTCAAACTTGGTGTAGGTGCTATTATCGCAGCGATTCTTTCGCTTCTTTCCGCAGCAGCAGTAGCAGTTCCCGCAGTTCTTAAGAAATAAGAACATAAAAACAGGAAAAAAGTCTCTTATCCTTGGATAAGGGATTTTTTCTTTTTAGGGGTTGACAATCGTCGAAAGTTGTAATATAATGATAGTAATGAAATAGGAGGTATTCAGCAATGGATAAAATCAAAAAATATTTGCCGTTAGTGGCGGCAGGGCTTGCGGCGTTGGCGGTTATTCTGGGCTTGGCTTGCGATGCGGTTGTGTATGGAAAAGACACTATGTTTGAAACGGGACAAAGCGGTTGGGAAACAGTTTTCCCTGCGGAAGTGATGGCGATGATTATGGTGATGCCGTTCTTGACGTTTTTGTTGGTTATTGTGGGCGGGATTCAATCTTTGAAAGCGTATTTTGACCCTGAAAACGAAAAGGCAAGTTATATCGCAACGGCTTGTTTCTTGGTGGCGGGCATTTTCTTCTTTTTCTTCAAGCTGTTCTTCTGTAATGCGGCAGATATGTCCAAAGACCTGAAGAAAGAATACGATTTGGGTGTAGGCGCAATTATCGGCGCAATCTGTTCGTTGTTGGCGGCGGTAGCGGCGGTACTTCCTATCGTTATGAAAAAATTGAAGAAGTAAATTAAAAGAAGGGAAAACACCTTTTATCTTTACGATAAAAGGTGTTTTTTTGTGCGACAAACCTGCGTTTATAAATCGTCTGCGTCTTGTACAGGGCGTTTATCTTTACCTTTTGGTTTTCCTGTATAGCTACCGTTTACGTCCGTATCGGATGGGGCGTTATAAATACCCAAAGCCCGTTTCGTGGGGGCAGGTACGCGCTGAACGTTTTTTTTCGGCATATCAGTCGTTGTTGCCGCCATGCTGATACTCGTGGTTATTTTCGCTGTTCTTGCAGTTTTTATTGCCGCAATTTTTTGCTTTGTTCTGATTGTTTTGTTTGTTTTGATTTTTTTGGTTTTTCATAACATTACACTCCTTTTAATAAATAAAAAGACAGTCCTTTTTAGAAACGCCGTTTTTGCAAGCGTCAAATCCGTACGCCTTCAAAGGGAAGATGCAAATCCACGTAGCCCTGTCCCGCTTTGCAAAGCGGACAGATTTTCCACGCTTCTTCGCCTACGTGCATATAACCGCACTCGCTACAAATCCAAAGCATAGGCTGTTCTCTTTTATACAGCGTGCCGTTTTTTACGGCGTCGTGCAAATACCGAAAGATTTTTTGATGATGCGCTTCCACTTCCGCGACCATTTTATACAGAGCCGCAATGTCTTCAAATCCCTCTTTTTCGGCGATTTTAGCAAAGGTAGGATAAATTTCTTCCGTTTCGTTTTGTTCGTCGATAGCGGAGAATTTTAATCCTTCGACTAGCGTGCCTGCATGAAAAGGGTATCCCGCTTCAAACGTTACGTTTTCGCGGCTTCCCGTCTTTTCAATCATTTTATTAAAGAATTGGGTTGCGTGCAGCGTTTCGTTTTTGGCAATCGTCCGCACTGCATCCGCCAACGTCTTTAATTTTTCGTTCATTGCCAGTTTCGCTACCATTTGATAGCGCATACCCGCTTGGCATTCCCCCGCGAAACTGCGCGCGAGATTTTTGTAGGTTTCCGTTTTTTCAAATTGCATAATAACTTCGTACTCCTTAAAAGGGCATTGCCTTCTAAATGCAGTATGCTCGCATTTTTAGCCGTTATGCTTTGATTTTTCTGTTAAAGTATGGAAAAGGGAAAGAAAATGCGCCAAGTCGGGGGCGAAACGCTTGCAAATCGCCGCGTCGGGTAGTACAATAATATAGATAAAATAAGGAAGGATAAGTTTATGTTTCACATCGTTTTGGTAGAACCGGAGATTCCGCAAAATGCAGGGAATATTGCGCGTACTTGCGCGGCAACGGGAACGCATTTGCATATGATTCGTCCGCTTGGGTTTGAGGTTACCGATAAATATTTAAAACGCGCGGGGTTGGATTATTGGAATCTGGTGCAAATTTCTTATTATGACAGTTTTGCACAGTTGCAGGAAAAATACAAAGATAGCCGTTTTTTCTTCTTTACGACGAAAGGTAGACACCGCCACAGCGACGTGGCTTTTCAAGACGGGGATTTTTTGGTGTTTGGTAAGGAAACCCGCGGTTTGCCCGAAGAATTGTTGATGAAAAACGAAGCGACTTGTTTGCGGATTCCTATGTTTGCGGACGCGCGTTCGCTGAATTTGGGAAATTCGGTTGCCATTGCCTTATACGAAGCGTTGCGCCAAACCGATTACAGCGGGCTGTTGGAAGAAGGGGAATTGCATCACCATAAATGGAGCGAAATTGAAAAATAATTTTTATAACGGCGTATAAAATCATAAATCGGCGGGAATAACTTTCGTGTAATAACACGGAGGTTATTTTTTTATGAAAAAAGTTTGCATAATTTTTTTAATGTCAATCATAATAAGTTTAACGGCGTTGGGTTTTTCGGGCGCGCTTGGAGAAAAATGGCAAAACGTGGGAGGCAGGTATGCGTTGAATGCAAATTCTAGCGATTTGCAAGGGGAATACTTGCGTATACACATTCGCGCGGATTCCAACGAAAACGAGGCGCAAGCGGTTAAATACCGCGTGCGGGACGAAGTGGTTGCCTATTTGACTCCGCTCGTTGCCGAGTATGCAACCAAGGAAGAGGCGATGCAAGGAATCGCCTTGCACTTGACAGAGATTGCAAGGGTGGCGACGGCGCTTTTGAGGAAATATGGCTTTTCCTACGGCGCAAGCGCGGCGTTGGAAGAAACGGAATTCCCCACCCGAGTATACGAGGGATATACCTTGCCTGCGGGCGAGTATTCGGCGTTGATGATTCGTTTGGGACGTGGCGAGGGGGATAATTGGTGGTGCGTGGCATATCCGCCCTTGTGTTTTACGGGAGGCAAAACGGACGTACGGTATAAAAGTAAAATTATGGAAATCATTAAAAACTTTCAAAAGTGAAGACAGCGTTTTTCTATGTACATATAGGAGGAACGGAAATGAAAAAGTCAATAAAAAAGAGTCTTTTGCTTACGGCGGTAATGGGCGCGATGGCGTTTGGAACGGCGTTTGCGGTGGAAGCGAAAAGACCTTCTGCAAATGAAAACACGTACACCGTATCTGCGACGAATGCGGCGCAGGCGGCGGTTTTACGGCAGGGCGCAAGCGGCGGCGAAGTAAAGGAAGTGCAACGCAGATTGAAATTGTGGGGATATTATAACGGCAACGTGGACGGCGTGTTTGGCGCAGGCACGAAAAAAGCCGTAATTGCGTTTCAGAAAAAGAACGGATTAAAGGCAGATGGCGTCGTGGGCGCTTCTACCTATAAGGCGTTGGGAATGAACGGCTCGTATCAGGTTTTGGCGGGACAAAATCAGGGCGGAAATGCGAACACGGGTAGCGTGGGAAGCTTTTCCAGTTCGGAAGTATATTTGCTTGCGAAAACCATTTATGCCGAAGGGCGGGGAGAACCGTATACGGGACAGGTTGCGATTGGCGCAGTGGTGTTAAACCGCGTCCGCAACGACGCTTTTCCGAACACGATTTCGGGCGTGGTATATCAAAAGCATGCGTTTACCGCGGTTTCGGACGGGCAAATCAATTTGACGCCTAATGAAACGGCAATGAAAGCGGCAAGGGATGCAATCAACGGTTGGGACCCGACTGGCGGCGCATTGTACTATTATAACCCTGCCGTTGCGACGAGTTCTTGGATTTTTGACAGACAAACGGTAACGGTGATTGGCAGACACGTATTTGCGATTTGAGAAATTACGGAAACGGAAAGTAAGGAGGGAATATGAAAAAACAGGATCAAGAAATAGCGACGAACCTTTCTTCAGGGGCAGAAAAAGTGGAGAGGGTTGAAAAGGAAGTAAAAAAGGAAAAAAGCGCGGGCGGTAAAACTGCCGCAAAAAAAGTTTCGGTTAAAGTAGAAAAGGAAAAAGACGCGGCGAAAGCACGTGTAAACGCGGCGTTGGACAAGAAAAAGGCGGCAGAAAAACGCAAAGTGGCGCAAGCGAAAGCCGCCGCGGAACGGAAAGCGGCGCGTGCAGAACGCAGAGAAAAGAGAAAGGCGATTTGGGAAGAGGAAAAAAGAAAACGCGCACACGAAAAAGCCGCAAGAAATCAAGAAAGAGAGCGCCGCAGAAAAGCTCGTATCGAAGCGCGCCGTCAACGCGCAGAAGAATCGGGGAAGAGACAAAGAAGCGGCAACGGCGGCTGGATTGCAGCGGTGGCGGTTTTGGGTGCGACAACCTTGGCGCTGGGTTCTGCCGTTACGGCGAGCGCTGTGGAAATGAAGCGTTCCAACGAGGCGGCTATGACGGCTTACAGGGGTACCATGTACGAGTTGACGGGGATTATGGAACACGTAGACGGCGATTTAGATCGCGTCCGTATCTCTTCGTCGCCTGCGCAGCAGAGCCGTATTTTGACTGACCTATTGGTACAGGCAAGGCTTGCGGAAGTTGATTTGGAAAAATTACCGCTTGCCGCTGAAAGCGAACGGGGGATTACAAGCTTTATCAACCGCACGGCGCATACTTGCGAACGAATGTTAGCAAAATTGCGTCAGGGAGAGGAACTTTCCGAGCAAGATTTCGAAACTTTGGAAAGGCTGTATAAGGCAAACCATTCGATTCGAATGGAATTGGACAAAGTGTTGGCGGAAATGACGGATAAAGATTTGACGGAATTTATCAAAAAGGGCACGGGCGGCATTGCCGACGCTATCGGGCGCATTGAAAAGACGACGTTAGAGGAAAATCGCGCGGATATGGAACGCGGAATGGAAAAAGCAAAGGAAAAGATGAAAGAATGGGGAAAGAAAGCGGAGAAAGCCGTTTGCTCTCCCGATAAAATGCCCCATATCGAATCGGCGCGCGCGGAAGAACTTTGCCTGCGATATTTTTCCGATTATAACATTACGGAATACCAATGCGTAGGGGAAACGGTTACAGAGGGATATGCCGCCTATAACGTGCAGGGGTATGACGACAAAGGTACGCTTTTGTTTGCGGAAATCAGTCAAAAGGATGGCGCATTGATTCGCTTTGATTATTATGAAGACTGTATGAACGAAACTTTTGATTTGCAGAATGCAGAACGGATTGCCGAGGATTTTTTGGAAAAACTCGGTTATGACGATATGGAAGTGGTAATGTTTCGTGAAAACGGTACGATGACGGATTTTACTTTTGTGTACGAAGATGACGACGTGGCGTATTATCCCGATGAAATCCGTGTAAAAATTTGTCGTAGCCGCGGTGTGGTTACGGGTATGGACGCTGTGAAATATCTGAAAAACCATAAAGACAGAGAAGAACCGAACGTAAAATTGTCTTTGGCGCAAGCGCGTGAGCAACTGCATGAAAAATTGACGGTGGAATCGTCAAGACTCGCCGTTGTGAATACGAAACGCGGAGAAATCCCCGCTTATGAATTTTTATGCAGCTACGAAAATGAAAACTATTTTGTCTATTTAGATGCCATGACAGGGGAAGAAATTTCTATTGTAAACGCAAAAACTGTTTATTAAAAAAGAAAAACTCCGTTTGTAAATTGCAGACGGAGTTTTTTTCCAGTTAAAAAATTTTAAAAAACCGCTTGACAAGACCGATATTTTATGTTATATTATAATCAGTATTCAATCTTAATAAGGAGGGCGCCTATGCAAGAAAGACAGACGAAACAAAAGCAAATCATCTACGACGCTTTAAAGACGTTGGATCATCCGACGGCGACGGAAGTATACGGATATCTTCACGAATCTTATCCCAGTGTTTCGCGGGCGACGGTGTTTCGCGTTTTGGGCGGATTTGCTGCCGGCGGCAAGGCGTTGGAATTGCGGGCGGCGGGAGATGAAACAAGATACGATTATAACGTAATGCCGCATTATCACGCACGTTGTTTGCAATGCGGCAAGGTCGCAGACGTAGAGGCGACGGGCGTGCCGACGGAGGCGTTGGCGATTACGGCAGACCACGGATTTTCGGTAGAGGGATACAGTGTTGAATTTTTTGGAAAATGTCCGACCTGTCAAAAAAAATCGTAAGAAAAAAGAACGGAAGCCTATGGCGTCCGTTCTTTTTATTTTCCTATATTATTCAATGCGTACCTGTTCTCTGCGGCTGACTTTTTTCAGTGTTTCGCCATAATCCTCTTCGCGGTTTCTGAACATTTGCGCGCAAAGGGCTTGGGGTAAATAGATGCCGCCGTCGAATGCGCCGGCAACGCATATATTTACTTCCGATAAGGCGTTTTCTTGAATAAATTGCAACATTTCCATCGCATATTTTCCATATTGCATCCATTCTGCTGAAAAAATCTTCCAAGCGCCTTGGCGAAGACATTGATCGTGGCCGATAATGCGCTCGGCGTTTTTCCCTAATATGAACGGGCCGCTTTGACGGACGAATTGCGTCCAATCTAACGTCATACAGCCTTTAAAAAGCAAGCCGATAGGCGCGTTGCCGCGCAGGGTCAAAATTTTCTTTGTAAAATCTAACGTTTCTTTAAAATATTCTTCATTGTATGCGGACGGGTTGTAGTTGTAGGGGAAAGATCCGCAATCCTCCCATAAAATTTCAATGCGTTTGTCCACTTTTGCAATTTCGTCCAAATGGTTTTTTACAGACATGGCGTGTAAGCCAAATTGCAATTTCAGGTTGGGGTATTTTTCAAAAAGAGTATTTGCCGTATCATTGACAAGGACTCTAACCGCTTCGGCAATTAAACGTCCGTTAACGTATTCGTTGTTGTTTTCGGTGAAAGATTGAAAATAAATTCCGTCGCAACCGATTTTTGCGTAAGTATCTTCGTACGTAGCGATAATTTCCGCTTTTAATTCTTGCAAGCGCGCGTCGCTGATATCCGTAATATTTTTACCGAAGCCGGGTTTCCAGCCCCATGCATAGCCAAAAATAACCTCGATGCCGTAAGAATGTGCGTATTCGATAAGTTCGCGCGCGTTAAGGGGCAGATAGTCGTTCCAGATAATCAGTTGATTAAGTTTCAAGCGTGCCATGTTATCGATATAGTTGCGGAAATCGTTGATAGGATGCCCCCAAGTAAAAACGCTGCGGGTCTTATAGAAAGGGTTTTCCGTGTAATTGTATTCCCAAAGCTCGCCCTCGAAAATCGTTTGGGGCATACGTACTGCGCCGCGAGGAATGATATTTTCGGGGATATAATCGTCAATAAAACTGACTGCGCCGTAAAAGAGTTCTACGTCGTCGTTTGCGGTTATGATAACCAAACGGGCGTTTTCGTTTATCGGATTTTTGATAACTTTTATCAAGAATCCGCCTTTTTTGATTTCGTCTGCTCTTACGTATTTTTGAATAATTTTGCTGTCGCTATATTTACCGACGATTATTGCATTGCCGTCGATATCCGCGCTTTCTTTTTCGCACGGCAAGACGTAAATGGTATACACGCCCTCGTTACGAATCAAATATTTGCCGGCTTCTTTCGACAGAAAATCAACAGCTTTTTTCTCCATTCCAGCATAATTTTGATATACGATTTTCCAAGATTGCTGTTTCATTATTTTCCTCCAAACGCTTTTGCGTATTGATTTTTGCGGTTTTATTGTACAATAATTTGGGGACAAAGTCAATATCGCGCGCAACAATGAAAATATAACAAAACGAAACAACGAGAAAAAATACTTGCTATCTTGTGGTAAATGTTATATACTATATTTAAAGCGTAACGGGAGAGGTTTTGTGATGCGAAAAAGCATAGACGAATTGTATAAATCAAATTACAGCGTACAAAGTTTAAGCGTTTTACGGCAATATTGGAAAAAAACAAATACGTTTTCCTGTTTTTCGCAACCGAAAAAGCAAGAATTATTTTTGTATTTGGACGGCTGCGACGCCGTCTATGAGCGGGCGGACGGGACAAAACTTTTTGCACAGAGCGGAAATTTGGTGTATACGGCGACGGGAAGCGAATATAAGGTAAAATTCATCAATTTCAAGGGCGCGCACAGCAGTACGGTGGGAATCAGTTTTTATTTGTTTGACGAAGAAAACCGTCCTATTTCTTTGGACCAAGATTTGATTGTTTTTAATACAAACGAGGAAATTGCTTCTGCCTTTGAAAAAGCGGTAATTTACGCTGACTCCTCCACCAAGAATATCCGCGCGAGATTTAAAGCGATTTTGTATCAAATTTTGTCCGAATTGGGGGAAAATAGGCGCTTTTTTGCGTTGCAGAGCGAGCACGGATATTCGATAATTTCACGGGCAATACAATATATTGATACGAATATAGAGAGCAATCTTTCGATTGCGGAACTCGCGGAAATGTGTAAAATCAGCGAGGTGTATTTGCGGACTCTGTTTCAAAAATTTACAGGGAAATCGCCGTCGAGATACCGAATGGACTTGCGCTTGAAGAAAGCCAAGAAATATCTTTTGTACGGAGATATTCCCGTCAACGAAATCGGCGAATTGTTGGGCTTTTCCAGTGTGGCGTATTTTATTAAGTCGTTTAAAGAAAAATACGAGTGTAGCCCTTTGGAATACAGAAAGAAAAATAAAACGTAACTAAAAAAAGTAGGCCGTGCAAGACGTCCTACTTTTATTTTGGAGCAGGTGACGAGAGTCGAACTCGCCGGGAACAGCTTGGGAAGCTGCCGCCATACCGCTAGGCGACACCTGCATTACTCCTTTATTATATCCGCTTTTAGGGGAAATGTCAACGCTTTTTTTGTGCTTTTTTCAATCCTTTTCTTCTTTTTTTGTCGATAAAAAGTATGCCTTCTTCGCAAACTGCTAAAGGGAGAAGAAAGGGGGATATATGGAAAAAAGTATTCATAAGGAAAAATCGTACGCTGATAAGCGACCCGTGTATCAAAAAAATGATAAAAACGGCTTTTTAAAAGGTGCGGTTTGGATTGCAGCGGGGGGATTTATCGCAAAACTGTTGGGTGCGTTGTACCGCATCCCTTTGACGAATCTTATCGGCGGATACGGAATGGGTTTATATCAAATGGTTTATCCCGTTTATTGTTTGTTGCTGACGGTATCGGCGACGGGAATTCCCTCGTCGATTGCGAAATTGACAGCGGAAAGAATTGGCATTGGACAATCGGGGTTACCCGTTTTTAAAACGGCAATGAAGCTGTTTTTGTGTATTGGATTATTGGGAACGGCGATTATGTGTGTGATTGCGCCCTTTTTAGCAACGGCACAAGGCAGTAAAGAGGTGCTGGGCGGATATTACGCGTTAGCCCCTTCCGTGTTTTTGGTTTCAGCAATTTCCGTATTTAGGGGATTTTTTCAAGGCAAAAATAATATGAAGCCCACGGCGTTTTCCGAAATCACCGAACAAGCGGTAAAGGTGGGTGTGGGGCTTATTTTTGCTTATCTTTTTCGCGCAAACGTACGCCGCGCAGTTACTTTTTTACTTTTGGCGGTTTCCATTTCTGAAACGACGGCGTTGCTATTGATGCTTTTTTTATTTCGTCGCGACCCGTCCCCCGTCCTTTTACAAAAAAATGAGGAAAAAATTTCGGCAAAAGCTGTGTTGAAATTAAGTATTCCCGTTACGTTCAGCTCTATCATTTTGCCTCTTTCAGGGCTGTTGGATAGCGTGCTTGTGCCGCGCTTTTTGGGTGCGTACGCAGAAAATGCGGTTACGTTATTCGGCTTGTTTTCAGGGGGCGCGGTAACGGTGATCAATCTTCCCGTGTCTATTTGTTACGGAATTGCCGCAGCGAGTGTGCCTGCCGTTGCAACGGCAGCAGCCCGAAAAAAGAACGGCGCGTCGCCGAGAAAACGTGTAGTATACGCTTTGGCGGTAACGGTTGCGGTGGCGTTGCCGAGCGCAGCGGCTCTGTTCTTTTTTGCCGCGCCTGCCGCGAAAATCATATTCCGCGCACTTGCAGACGCCGAATTGGATACTTTGATAAAACTAATCCGTATATTTTCGGTGAGTGCGCTAACGTTATCGTGCGTACAGACGTTATCGGCTTGTTTAACGGCGCAGGGCAAACCGCAATACGCCGCGCTTTCCATGCTTTTGGCGGTAATGGTAAAAACTGGACTGTATACTTGGTGGCTTCAAAGCTCGAAAATTTCCATTTTTGGGCTTGCCCATGCTACGAATATTTGTTATTTGGTTGCCTTTTTGATAAACTTGGTGTATAATTTAATCGTATCCAAACAAAGACGAAAGGAGTAAGCAATGATAACGGTAATTGGATTGGGGGTAGCGCAAGGGGATTTATCCCGCCGCGGTGAAAAAATTATTATGGACGCGGCGGCGCAAAATCGGAAAATCGTCGTACGCACGGCATATACGGAGTCGTATAAAACGGTGCAGGAATTAGGCGTACCCCATGTTTGTTTAGACGGCGTATATGAAAGTAGCCGTAATTTTGCTACGCTGGCGAAAAATCTTGCCAAGGCGGTGGTGCAGCAGGGTGAGGACGCGGTATATTTGGTAGACGGCGCGGCGACAGAGGATAATTCGGTAAAAGCCTTGATAAAGCGGACGCGCGGAAAGGTTGAAATTGTGGACGGAGTGTCTAAAACGACGGCATTGGTGCGCGTGGCGGGGTTTGGCGATTGCTCTTATACGGCGGTTTCTGCCTATGAGCTTGCCGAGCGGGCAAGCGAGGGGAATCTTGCGTTGCCGTTGCTTGTATACGATTTAGACGACGAGAGCTTGGCGAGCGATTGCAAGTTGATTTTGGGCGATTTATTTGGTGAAGAAAGCGCAGTAAAATATCTTTGTGACGGAAATTCAAGAAGTATTTCGTTGTTTGAATTGGACCGTCAAAAGGAGTATAACTACACTTCGGCGGTGGCGCTGGAGCGCGTAGATTTATTAAAAAAACAACGTTTTACGATGGAGGATTTGAAAGAGATTGTCGTGCGCCTGCGCGCGCCCAACGGTTGCCCTTGGGATCGGGTGCAAACCTGCCAAAGTATTAAAATGTCGGCGGTGGAAGAGGCGTACGAATTGGTGGACGCAATCGACCAAGAGGACGACGATAAAATTTTGGAAGAGGCGGGGGATATTTTATTGCAAGCGGTATTCCACGCCATTTTAAAGGAAGAAACGGGCGCGTTTAACTTAACGGATGTATTGACGGGGATTTGCCAAAAACTCATATCTCGTCATTCGCACGTATTTGGAGAGGACAAAGCGGAAACAGAAGGAAGCGCGCTTTCCGTTTGGGAAAAGAATAAAATGACGGAAAAGCATCAGGTAACTTTTGCCGATTCGGTCAACGACGTGCCGAAATGTTTTCCTGCGGCTTTGCGCGCGCAAAAAATTGGCAAACGCGCGGCAAAAGCAGGGTTGGATTTCGCCGACGTATGCACGGCGGCAAAACGGATTGACGAAGAATTGCAAGAATTTTTCGCTGCTTACAATGCTGGGAATACGGTTGCGGCGGAAAAAGAACTCGGCGACGTTCTGTTTGCCGTAATCAACGTGGGCAGAAAGAGTGGCTGTGATTGCGAAAAGGCGCTGAAAGAAAGTGCGGAAAGGTTTGCGGCAAGGTTCACTCTTGCTGAAAAGAAAGCGCTTGAAGACGGTAAAACGGTAACAGAACTTTCCGAAGTGGAATGGGATAAATATTATAAGGCGGCAAAAGAGGAGCTGTGTTCTTTATAAGCAAAACGAGCGCAGAGAGGACCCGTGTATGCAATTAAAACCGATTTTTCTTGGAAATACTGCAATAAATAACAATGTATTTCTCGCGCCGCTTGCGGGATACACGAACTATGCGTTCCGTCGTCTTTGTAAGGGATACGGCGCAGGGCTTTGTTATACGGAAATGGTGAGCGCAAAGGGTTTGAAATACGGCAGCGAAAACACGAAAGAGTTGTTGTACACCGACGGAGAAGAGGGACTTTGCGCGGCGCAAATTTTTGGGAGCGAGCCGGAAACGATGCGGGCAGCATGTGAACACGACGCACTTGCTCCTTTTCCCATCGTCGATATCAATATGGGCTGTCCCGTTCCGAAAATTTACAAAAACGGAGAGGGGAGCGCTTTATTGGAAGATCCGTTTCTTGCAGAAAAAATCGTAAAAGAGTGCGTAAAAAGCGGAAAGATTATCACGGTGAAATTCCGAATTGGCATAACGGCAGACAAATTCATCACGACGGAGTTTGCCAAGCGTATGGAGGGAGCGGGCGCAAGTTTGATTACCGTCCACGGCAGAACGAAAGATAAAATTTATGCGGGAGAGGTGCATTTTGCGGAGATAGCAAAGGCAAAAGCCGCCGTGCAAATTCCCGTGATCGCAAACGGCGGCGTGTTTTCTAACGCCGACGCAGAAACGCTGTTAAACGAAACGGGGGCGGATGGCGTTATGGTGGCGCGGGCAGCTCTTTTCCACCCGCAAATTTTTTGCGAATTGACGGGAATGGAAACGGAAAGCAAGTTGCAAATGTTTGAAAAACAGCTAAAATGGACGCAGCAGGTATGCGATGAACGCTTTACAACGGTGTTTATGCGGAAGATGGCGGCGTTTTACGTAAAGGGGGAACGGGGTGCTGCCGCATATAAAGAGCGGCTGTTTTCTACGCAATCGCCGCAAGAGATTTTAGCAATCGCCAGAGAAATTTGGGAATAAAAAAAGAGTTGGGATTTTCCCAATTCTTTTTGTTTTATTCTGCAATTTCTTCCTCTTCATTCTCGTTTTCAATAACGGGCTGATTTGCAAGGTCGATAACCGATTTGATTTTGTTTAAAACCTCTGTTTTTCCAAAACCCGTTTCCGAACTGGTCGCCAACAAATTGGCGGGGGCGAGATAGAGGTCGGCGGCAATCGCGCGGATATTTTCCTTTAATTTCATTTTAGAAAGCTTGTCTGCTTTGGTCAGCGTTACTGTAAACGGCAAGGTGTGAAAATGCAGATATTCAATCATTTGCACGTCGTCTGCCGTAGGGTCGTGGCGAGAATCCACCAACATAAATACGTGTGAGATTTTTTCCTTGTCTTTGAAAAAATCGTCCAAAGTCTTTGCCCATTTTTCTTTTTCGCCTTTAGAAACCCGCGCAAAACCGTAACCGGGCAAGTCAGCAAGAATAAATTCGCCAAAATCGAAATAGTTTACAAGGCGGGTGCGTCCCGGTTCACTACTTGTTTTCGCCAATTTTTTGCGGTTTGCCAACATATTGATAAAAGAGCTTTTGCCGACGTTGGATTTACCGCAAACGGCAATCATGGGTTTGTCGGGAACAATAAATTGCTCTTTACGTGCGGCGGAAGTAATAAACGTCGCGTTTTTAATAATCAAAGAGGGCTTTACTTCCTCAAAAGTTCTTTTCGTTTCGTACATGGTAGCCTCCTTTTTGAAAATTATCAACAGCGAACGCTTTCGCGGCGGGGCGATTCCATGGGAGGAACAACTTTAGAAGAGTGAGATTTTTTCACGGTTTTGGGCTTGTTTTCCGTTTTGTCGCAAGCCTCGCGGTTTTCTAATGCCAAGGCGAATACTTCGTCTACGTATTTTACGGGAACGAAGCGAACGTCTTTTTTCAAAACTTCGGGTAACTCTTCTATTTCCACGGCGTTTCCGTGGGGAATAATCACCGTTTCAATGCCAAGCCGCCTTGCCGCCAAAGCTTTTTCTTTCAGTCCGCCGATGGGCAAAACTTTTCCGCGCAGAGTAATTTCCCCCGTCATAGCCATATCGCCGCGTGCTTTCCGTTCCGTCAAGACGGACAGAATTGCTGTGGCAATGGTGATGCCCGCGCTTGGACCGTCTTTGGGTGTTGCGCCCTCGGGAACGTGGATATGCAAATCGGTTTCGCTGAATTTTTCCGTTGGTATTCCGTACTTTTCCGCGTGAGCGCGCAGATAAGAAAGAGCCGCCAAGGCAGATTCTTTCATAACGTCGCCCAGCTTACCCGTGAGCTTGATTTCGCCCTTGCCGCGCATCGCGGTAGCTTCCACCGTCAGCGTCGTACCGCCGACAGCTGTCCAAGCCAAGCCTGTAACTGCGCCAATTTCGCCCTCGGTTTTTTCTTCGTCTTTTTTATAACGCTGTGCGCCGAGGAGCTCTTTTACCTTTTCTTCCGTAACCGTGACCAAGGGCAATGTTTTGTCGTTTGCGTATTGCACGGCGATTTTACGGCATAAACTGCCCACCGTGCGTTCCAAAGTACGAACGCCCGCTTCCCGCGTGTAACCCTCGATTGCCGCGCGGATACCCTCTACGGTAAAAGTTGCGTTGTTGTCCGTCAAACCGTTTGCCGCTAATTGCTTGGGAACGAGATAACGACGGGCAATTTCCGTTTTTTCTTCCATGGTATAACCCGAAAGTTCGATAATTTCCATACGGTCCCGCAAAGGGCCGGGAATGGTATCCAAACTGTTTGCCGTGGTGATGAACATAACTTTGCTCAAATCGTACGGTGCTTCCAAATAGCGGTCACGGAAAGTGGCGTTTTGTTCCGGGTCGAGCACTTCCAATAACGCACTGGCAGGGTCGCCGTGCATATCCGCGGTGATTTTATCGATTTCGTCCAATAAAAATACGGGATTGATAGAGCCTGCGTTTTTCATACCGTACAAGATACGCCCAGGCATTGCGCCGATATAGGTGCGGCGATGTCCGCGAATTTCTGCTTCATCTTTAACGCCGCCAAGACTCATACGGACAAATTTTCTGTTCAGCGCGCGCGCAATCGATTGGGCGATACTCGTTTTGCCAACGCCGGGAGGGCCTATAAAACACAAAATCGGCGCTTTCATCGACCCCGTGAGCTTCAAAACGGCAAGATATTCTGTAATGCGGCGTTTGATTTTTTCCAATCCGTAATGGTCCTTGTCCAATACGGCAACGCAGTCTTCCAAGCGTTCTGTATCCTGTGTTTCTTCTGTCCAAGGCAAAGCCAAAACCTGTTCCAAATAACCCGTAATGACGGTATATTCGGCGGAAGAAGATGGCATTTTTCCAAGACGGTTTACCTCTTTTAAGCACTTTTCTTCTAAATCCTGCGGCAAACCCTTCGCTAAAATTTTTTCGCGGAGCTCGTCTTCTTCCTTATCGTCGTCGCCGAGTTCTGTGTGAATGGCTTTCAGCTGTTCGCGCAAAAAATATTCTTTTTGGTTTTTATCGATGTTTTGACGAACGGCGTTGGCGATTTTCTTTTCGATTTTCGAAATCTCCAATTCGTCGTTCAAGCACTGTTCGAAACGTTTTAAACGCTCGATTACGCGGGGTTCTTCTAAAATGGTTTGTTTGACTTCTAACCGTACCCGCATATTGGAAAGGGCAACGTCTACGTATTCGTCTGCGTCTTGGCAACGTTCCAATTTTCCCGCAATATCTTTAGGGATCTTGCCGTCGGAAGAGAAAACGTCTTTGACAAGAGCCTTTGCTGTACGAAGGTACGCCTCTTCTAAAACCTCATCGCCTCGAATGCTGTCAATCGGGTCGCAAACGGCATAAAGATAACCGTTTTCCGCGTCGAAATGAACGCCGCGCGTCTTTGCGCGGTACAAGCCTTCGCATAAAACGCGTATTACGCCGCCCGTGAGCTGCGCAACTTGCTTTATCTTTGCTACACAACCGACGGTGTATACGTCGTCTGTGGAAATTTCGTCCTTTTCCGTTTCCCGTTGTGTCAAAATGAGCACGGTTCTATCGGTTGTGGAAGCGCGGTCAATGGCTTTTAAAGTCATATCACGTCCCACTTCAAAGGAAACGTTCGTATGCGGAAACGCCACCTTGCCGCGCAGGGGCACGATGGGTAAAAGGTTGGTTGTTCTGATTTCTTTTTGCGTAGTATTTTCCATATATTTATTAATACCCGTTTTTCTGGTCGTTCAAACGCCGTAAAATATAACGAGGGAGGGAACTCTTCCCACCCTCTCGTTTTTTGTAAGATAACATCGAATTATTCTTCGCTGTCCGTGTCCTGCGGGTTTGTCGAGCCGTAGGCATAATTGTAATTATAGTAATAATATTTTTTGTAGCCGCCGTAGAATTTGCCTGCTTTGGGCTGTTTGTAATCGTTCACAACTACGCCAAGGACGTTTGCTTTCGAGAATTTCAAAGTGTTGAGGGCGCGTTCGATATCGCTGATATAAGAAACTTGGTGGCGGCAAACGAGCACGACGCCGTCTGTTTCAGGCGCGATTGCAAGCGCGTCGGAAAGAATAAGCACGGGGGGAGTATCGATAATAATATAATCGTATTTACCGCGAAGCTCTTGTAAAAACGCTTTCATTTCCTCGCTTTCAAGAAGTTCGTAGGGTTTGGGAGAGTGCGTACCGCAGGTGATATACGAAAGATTTTCGTTGACGTGCGATTGATGCACTACTTCGTCGAAAGTGTTCTGTCCCGAAAGGTAATCGGAAAGCCCGGGTGCGGATTTGCGTTTAAAATATTTTGCGACTCTGCCTTTGCGGATATCCGCGTCTACAAGCAAAACTTTGGCGTTCGACATTGCGAACATGAGTGCAAGGTTTGCGGTAACCGTCGTTTTTCCGTCCTCGGGATATGCGGAAGTGGTCATGATAACAACCCCGCCGTCCTTTTTGGGAACGGATACCGAAAGCGCCGCTTTTAAGTTACGGAAAGCTTCGGTTACGTCGAAAGGAGTGTCGTCGTTTAAAAGATATTCGTGGCGGTGAGAATGGTGCGTTTCCGCCGCTTTCAAGGAACGCTTTGCATGAGAACGTGAAGAAAGTTTTGCGGTGAATTTAGAAAAAAGTCCCATTAGTTTTCCTCCTTGTTCTGCTTATTTGCAGACGTGGTTTTCTTCGCGGAATCGTCATGTTCCGGCATCTCAATCGTAGGTACGACGCCGAGGATAGGAACGTGGAATTCTCTGGTAAGCACGTCGTAATCGCGCAGGCGTTTATCCGATCTATCAAGGACAATGATTACAATGCAAGCCACCACGCCCGAAATAGCCGCCAAGAGAATTGCCATTTTGATTGCTTGGCTTCTCGTGTAGCCGCTGTTCGTTTGATGAATGGATTCCATTGTGGAAGTCGCAACGCAGTTTGTGCCGGTGTAACCGCTGGGAACAGCCATGTTTTCTGCAACGTATTCGGGTACGGCTTCGTAAATCAAATCCAACAGATTTTCTGCAAATTTTTTATTTTCATCACCTAAAACGGAGATGTTTGCGTAGATGAAACTGCGCGCAAAGTTGTTTGCGTCTTCCAAACTTTCGTTTGCCGAAAGGAAAGAGAAATGAATCGCGGAAGAATAGCGCGCGTGCAAGCTGCGGTAATTTGGCGTTTTTCTCCAAAGTTTCAGCGTGTCGTTAATATAGGGTTTCGCGTCTTCTTTCGCGTCTTCCAAAGCGCTGACTTTTGCATTGACGCTGATAAGCAAAGATTCGCTGGTTTGTTTGCTCGCGATCATATTAGAGAGAGCCGTTTTCACCTCTTCAGGGACGCTCGCTAATTCTTCATATTCTTTTTCGTTGAAATTGGAAAGGGGGTTTACGTGATCGTCCCACGCCTTTTCCAAAGCGACCATCTTATCGTTGTAATCTTCGACGGAGGCATAATAATCGGTTTGCGCCGTTTTCAAAGCGTCTTCGCTTGTTAAGATGGCGTTCACCGGTTCGGTAGCGTTTGCAATGGCACCGTTTAATGCCGTACTTAATTCGTCTATGCCATCAACGGGCACGGGGATATATTTATAGACGTTAACGTCCGTGCCTTCGGGAGCGTTCGTAAGGCTTTGGCTACGTAAAATCAACTGTTCTGCGAAGATGTCTTCGTTGAGCAGTTTTACCATGTTATCCATAACGTGCTGTCCGTATGCGCCGTATACCCCGAATTGGCTGCCGCTCGTATTCAAGCTGTTTCCACCTGTCGAGGTGGGGTTTTTCGGGTTTACGTAGAAAGTGATTCGCGTGCCGTAATATTTTACGTCCTTTGTTTTCCAAACGGAAATTGCGCCGCCGACGAACCCGCCGATGATAACGACCAAAATCAAAAGTTTGATTTTGCTTAAAAGAAGACGGAATATATCCAACAAGCTGAGTCCTTCTTCTTTTTGAACGTTGTTTTCCATTGTGTTCTCCTTGCCTATCTTTTGCTGATTGTTTGAACTCTTATACGTGCGTACGCTACATTATAAATAGAGCCATACGCATTTATTATAACATTTTATTTTTTGCTTGTAAAGCGTTTTTTTGTATATCCTGAAAAATAAAGACGAGAGGGAAGAGGAAATATTTTACAGAGAAAAATAAAAAACGCCCGCATTTAAGGGCGTTCGGTTTATAAAATTTTTGCTCGCTCTGGGAATTCGGAAAGAAACTGTTTTTCTCCGTGGACGGTGAAGAAGTTTTCCTTGAACGTTTTATGCGGTATAAAACAAACTTGTTTGTCTTTCCAGCGGCCAACTGCTTCTTTGGAAAAAAGACCGTGCGAAAGGATTCGCTGCATAATATTTTCGTTCAGTTCGACAACGGCGGCAACATTGCCCTCTGCAAAACAATCAAGGATATCCGCACGCAGACGGGTGATAACGAAAATATCGTCGTGCACGTGCCCTCTGCCCTCGCAGTGTTCGCATGCTTTTACCAAATACGAATGCATATCGCTGCCCAACCGTTTTCGAGTGAATTGCGTGAGGCAAAGTTCGCTCATAGGCAAAACGTTGCATTTTGCGCGGTCTTGGGCGAGTGCGGTTTTTAACGCTTCCGTAACCGCTTCGCGATGCGTTTCTTCTACCATATCGATAAAATCCACTACGACAATCCCGCCTATATTACGAAGACGCACTTGTTTTGCGATTTCTGCAGCGGCGGTAAGGTTGACGGAAAAAACCGTTTCTTCTAAATTGTTTTCACCGACATAGCTGCCCGTATTGACGTCCACAACGGTCATAGCTTCGGTGTGTTCAATGACGAGATAGCCGCCGTTTTCCAGCGGAACGATGGGGCTTGCCGTGCCGTAGATAAGGGGCATGATACCGTATTCCCGCATCATAGAGCGTTCGCCTTGATAGAAAATAAGCTTGCTTTCGGGAATGTCTTTACGGAGCTTGATTAAGCGTAACAACCGCTCGTACAATTCCTTGTCGCCTACGTGGATAGCGGAAAAATCTTCGCCGTAGGAATCGCGCATAACGCGGACGGGCAAATCCTCGTCTTCGTATAAAATCGAACCGACGGGGGAAGAATTTGCCGTTTCTAGCATTTCGGTATGCAATTTTTTAAGATATTTCGCTTCCGCTTTCAACTGCTTTTCCGAAATGAAAGGGGCTTTGGTGCGTATGATAAAACCCTCTTCCGAAGAAGCGCGCATTTTTTCAGCGGAAAGCAATAATTTTTCTCGCGTTGCCTCGTCTGTGATTTTGCGGGAAATCCCAAGAAAATCCGTGTTGGGCAGATAAATAAGGCTTTTGCCAACGAAAGAAAGGTGCGTGGTTACCTTTGCACCCTTATTGCCGCGCGGCGGCTTGGTTACTTGTACGATAATTTCGTCGCCGACTTTCAGATCGGATAAATTGCTTTTTTCTGCGCCCAACGTACCGTCGTATTTGGTGTAGTCGGTATACGTTTCTTCCATAGAAAGATAACAGTTTTTTTCCAACCCGCAATGAATAAATGCGGCGTTCATGCCCGAAAGCACGTTGGCGACCTGTCCCTTGTATATGTTTCCTACGCAAGAAGTGCGAGGCTCTTTTTCACAATAGAATTCCGTTAGTTTTCCGTCCTCGACCAACGCAGCGAATTGTTGCCCGCAATAACGGTCTAAAAACCATTCTGTTTTGATTTTTTCTTGCATTTTTATTCCTTTTTTTCAGGTGTTATCGTCGGGCTCGCGGTTTTATTTATTCGGTTGAACGAAAACCACGCAAGCATTAGTATAACACATGCGGGAACGCTTTGGCAAGAAGTTTTGCCTTTTTTTGGCAAGATTTTTTTGTAAAGGATAGAGCAATTTTTCTATAATTTTTCAATTTTTTTTGCTTGTTTATGCAGTTTGGAGAGGGGTGTGTACGGATTTTCTGCTTTTAAAAAGTATTCTGAAAGCTCGTTTTGCGGTAAATCGAACAGATGATTTTCCTCTTCGTCGAAAACGGAAAGAACCAGATAATTTCCGCGGGAAAGAAAACGCAGTGCGTTTTTGACGGGACAGCTTTCCAAAACCGCTACACGCTTGATTTCCGCGCCCCGTTTTAAAACGTCTTTGCAAGAAAAATCGATGCGTTCGTATACGGCGGATTTGTCGCGATTGCCTATTCCGCCAAAAAGCAAAAAAAGCGCAAAGGCAAGCAAGGTAAAATTGGGTTGGCGTAAAACGCATTGCCGCATAAAAGCAATAAAAAGAGCGGTGGCAAAACACAGCGTAAAAAAACGGCAGATTTTTTCCGCCCGCTTTTCGGCTTTGCCTGCGTGCGGGTCAAAACGAATAAAAAATCGGGTAAGTACGCATTTAAAAATTCTGCCGCCGTCAAGGGGGTAGGCGGGCAACAAATTGAGAAGAGCGATGGCAAGAGAAGTATAGCACGCGGTATCTGTAAACGCATACATGGTAGGGGCTAACCACCAAAGCGCAACAAAAAATACCGCTGTTAGCAGATTGCAGAGCGGACCGCAAAAAGCGACAAAAATTTCGTCTTTTAAAGAAATACCACGTAAATCTCCGTCAAGGACTGCGCCGAACGGCATCAAAACCACAGCATTTAGGCGATAACCGAGTTTTGCAGCGGCGAATGCGTGCGCGCATTCGTGTTGAACGGCGACGAGCGCAGAGAGGAGGAATAAAAAGAGCTCGCCCTTGCAAGCGTACCAAATTCCGACGGCAAGAAACAAGGGGTGGAGGCGAAACACGCGCAAGCGTGCGGGCTTGCGCGTGCGTTTTTTTGCGGTTGCGTGCATTTTATTCTTCCGTCGCGTCCACCCAGGCAAGGCAGTTTTCCTCCGTCAGTTCAAAACAATTTAAAAGCGTGCCGCTGGCGTACATGGTTATTTGCACCTCTGCCTCGCCCGCCGTATAACCGACTGGAACGTTTGCCTTTACTTCGTCGCCGACGGCATAATATACTTGATTGAGTCCGTTGAAAACGCCGCTGAAAGAATCGGTATAACTTACTTTTACCGTATACAGACCCTCTGCGGTTTGCAAAATTTCACAAATTTCTCCGTTTGCCGCGGGATAGACGTGGCAATCGTCCTGAAAGGTGAGTACGCCGCTAGGGGAAAGATTTAATTCTGCCTCTGAAAAAGAGCTGACGATAGGGGCAAGTTCAAAATCCGAATAATGCCGTTCCTGCGAAGCCGCTTCCGTTACGGGCGTATGAATGGAGCGGAAAAAATTATTCATCGCACTGTTCGGAAGAAAGACGTTGGTGAAAAATATCGCCCCGCAAAGTGCGCAGGCAAGGGCAAATTCCGTATGCAGAACGGCGCGGAATACGCGGCTGTGTTTCTTATTCATTTCATACCGTCCCCCGTCGTTTTGCGAATCGTAGAGGGAATTTTCGTCGTCCGATAAAGGGATTTCGTCGGCGGCGTAAAGGCGAACGGTATCCATGCGCTCGTGGTCGGGTTCAAAGGAAAGATACCCCTGGCTGTTGGCGCTTTCGGCGAACAATTCGGCGTCTGCGACAATTTGTTCCGCAGAGTTTTCCGTGTGTGTTTCTTGCAACGCATCTTGCAACTGTTCGTTTACCTGGGCGATGACGGATTCTTTTAAAAAAGTATCTTCTTTCGCCCGCCGTTTTTCGTGGCGGGGGCTCGGCTCTTCTGTGTGTTTGCGGCGTTTTTTTCTGACGACGTTGACGGTGGATACGGGTATTTCCAACATTTCTGCGTATTCGATTTCTTCGTTCATACAAATCTCCTTCGTTACTTTTTTGCTCTGTTTTATTGTATGATAAACATAATCGATTTAGAACGCGCGGCAGATTTTTTACATAAAAAAACGGGCTTTTGCCCGTTGAATTTTAGTATTTTGTTTAGTATTCTGCGCCAGTGATGAATGCGTCGGATTTTGTTTGCAAAGAATACAAATCGAATTCGCTGTCGATATCAAATTCTTCCGAAGAATCAAACGCAGCCAATTTAGAAACGGACACTTCGTAGGCGACCATCGTTCGTATTTCCGTTTCGGAAAGCTTTTTTTGATATTCGCGGCTTTGTATTCTACCCGAAATGGCGATTTTATCGCCGACAGCAAGGTTTTTGACGAAACGTGCGTTTCTGCCCCAAGCAATGCATGGAATGTAATCGGATTTGTTGTACGCGCGGTTGACGGCGACCAAAACGTCGGCAATTTCGCGGTTGAAAGGGGTCGTGCGATAGACGGGCGGTTTGCAAATATACCCGCTGAGTAAAATGCTGTTGGGATTTTTTTCGGGCAATTCGTCTAAAAGTTCGCGGACGAAAACGGTCAGCATTAAACGGGATTTTCCGTTTTCGATTTTGTTATAACTGCGGAATTGTCCCAAAGCGCAAATAGATTTTCCCTTGTGCAACATACCGCCTTGGATTAACCGTTCGCTTAAAGTAACGGGCAGAATATCCGCTTGCCCCGAAAGCCGCATTACCCGCACGGAGAATTCGTAAAAGCCCTCCCCATAAACCTCGTGAGAGAAAGTAGCGTCGCTCACGATTTCGCCTGAAATGTAAACCTTATTGTTTTTTTCCGTAACGTAGTTCATAGAAACCTCCAAATGTATTTTTTTGCTTTTTTGTCAAAACGACCATACCGTGTACGGAGTTATTTAACGTTAACTAGCCGCGTGTTGGCGTCCGTTACGGTCAATCGTGTAGTTTTCTTTGTGAATTAATTCGCTGATGGGGACGAAAGTAAATCCACGGTTTTTTAGGGTAGAAAATATAAGGGGCAAAGCTTTTGCCGTATGTAATCCGTTATTGTGGCAAAGAATGATAGAGCCGTTTTTTGCGCCGTTGACGACGCGCAAAGCAATTTCCGTTGCTGATAAATTTTTCCAATCCAAGGAATCAACGTCCCACTGAATGGGATAAAGCCCCATCGAATTAGAAACGTTAATCAACGTATTGTTATAATCGCCGTACGGAGGGCGGAAGAGGGTTACTTTTTGTCCTGTCAGCCGTTCGATTGCGGAAGCGGAAGTGGACAACTCATCGCGGATTTCCGCTTCGGTGAGTTTGCTCATATAGGGGTGCGTACGGCTGTGCGTGCCCATTTCGTGCCCTGCGGCAATAATTTTTTCGACGTATTCGGGGTATTTTTCTACCCAGAATTCCACGGCAAAAAAGGTGCAGCGCACGTCGTTTGCTTTCATTACTTCAAGCAGCTCGTCGGTGTGCTCCACGCCCCAAGCGCAATCGAAACTGATGGAGAGTTTTTTTTCGTCCGTTTCCACTGAATAGATGGGCAGGGCGCGCGCCGCGGCAACTTTTTCCGCCGAGTCTTTGCCTTGTTTTATGCCGTAAGCAATGGTAGAGAGTATGCATATGACAAGTCCCAAAACTACGGAAGCAACGACGAAACCGAACGAGAAACGTTTTTTATAAAATTGCTTTGGCATACCGTTTACTCCATTTTATAAATTTATAAATGCCGAAATTTCAAAAAAGAAGGTGAAATTTAACTGCTTTTGTCGAAAACGTTTTCTTCTTTTTGTAGGCAGAGCAAAGGCAAAGTAGAAAACGTAGACGATTTACTGTATTCTTTCACGTGCCGAGATATGTTCAAAATATAAAAAACGGTAGGGAAACGGTTTACTTTTTTTTCAAAAGCGTGTATAATATTGCGTATAATAAGAGGAGGGGGCGTGAAATGCGGATTTGGGCGAAGCTGATGACCGACGGGCATATTAAAAAGCAAGTCGTTTATGAAAAGGCGGAGAAATTGACCTATTCGCATTTTTTTGATTATCTCACCGAGATTTGTCAGGAATTGGATATTCCGACCCCCGTGTTGACGAAAACGCATATTTTTAATTTTGCAAAATTTAATCACGTAAAGTTCCCTGGCCGAGATTTTGTGGACAGTTTGGGGTACGATTATCTGTTTTTGGAAAATTTATTTTAAAAAGACAAAAGGAAAAAATATAACGAGGAGCGTAAAAAATATGACGGCTTTGGAAAGGGATATTTTAAATATTTTGACGGAAGACGCACGCATTTCGCATAAAAAAATAGCGGCGATGCTTTCGATAGACGAAGAGCAGGTAAAAACGACTGTTGCGGAAATGGAAAAGAGCGGATTGCTTGTAAAATACACGGCGATTGTCAACAGTGAAAAAGCGGAAGACGCTTTGGTGGAAGCCTTGATAGAAGTCAAAGTAACGCCCAAGAAAAAAGAGGGATTTGACGGCATTGCAAAACAAATTGCCTCGTTCCCCGAAGTGAAAGCGGTGTATTTGATGAGCGGTGCGTACGATCTTGCGGTATTTATCGAAGATAAAACGCTGCAACAGGTTTCCCGCTTCGTTTCCGAGCGGATATCTACTTTTGACGGAGTGATTTCTACTGCGACGCATTTCATTTTGAAAAAATACAAAATTGAGGGCGTGTTGACGGAAAAAGAGGACGCGGATTACCGTTTGTCCATTCAAGCATAATCTTGGGTAATTATAAAAATGCGAGAATTTATCAATAAAAAAGCAAAATTGATACAACCGAGCGGTATCAGAAAATTTTTCGATATCGTACGGGAAACGGAGGGCGCGATATCTCTTGGCGTAGGCGAGCCCGATTTCGTTACGCCTTGGCGGGTGCGTTCGGCGGCGATCACTTCGTTGCAGAGGGGGTATACGCAATATACGGGCAATCGTGGGATTCCCCAACTTTTGGATTTGATTTCGCGTTACCTTGCCGAGCGTTTCGATTTACATTACGACCCTGCGCATATTTTGGTGACGGTAGGCGGGAGCGAGGCAATCGACCTCGTGTTGCGGGCTTGTATCGAATCGGGGGAAGAAGTGTTGATTCCCGACCCTGCGTACGTATCTTACGCGCCGCTTGTGGCGATGTCGGACGGGACGCCGATACACGTGGAATGCCGTGAAGAAGATAATTTTGTATTGACGGCGGAAAATTTGGAAAAAGCGATCACGCCCCGCACGAAAGCGATTATTTTGACCTATCCGAACAACCCTACGGGTGCAATTATGACCCGTGAACAGTTGGAAGAAATTGCGCAAATTTTTATCAAACACGATTTGTTGGTGATCACCGACGAAATCTATGCGGAGTTGACCTATGGCGGTAAGCATGCGTCCATTGTCAATATCCCCGGAATGAAAGAACGCACGGTATATATCGGCGGTTTTTCGAAGGCGTTTGCGATGACGGGCTGGCGTATGGGTTTCGTTTGCGCGCCGGCGGAAATCGACGAGGCGATGTTTAAAATTCATCAATACGCGATTATGTGTGCGCCCACAATGTCGCAATACGCGGCGATAGAGGCGTTGAAAGACGGGTTTTCGGACGGATTTGCCACCGTGGAAGAAATGCGAGATTCCTATGATAAACGCCGTAAATTCGTTTTGTTTTCGTTGCAAGAGATTGGGTTGCAATGTTTTGAACCGCGCGGCGCGTTTTACGCATTCCCCTCGGTGAAAGGAACGGGAATGAACAGCGAAACGTTTGCCAACGAATTGTTGGCGCAAAAAAAAGTGGCAATCGTGCCCGGCGGCGCGTTTGGGCAGTTTGGGGAATATAACGCCCGTATTTCTTATGCGACGAGCATGAGCGCGCTCTCGGAAGCGTTTGACCGTATGGCGGAATTTGTCCGTTCGATGAAATAAGTGAAAAAAACCGAAAAATCCTCTAAAAATCCGTTTAAAAAAAGCGGGGAAAGCGCAAAATCTTTTGAAAAGGCGCAAAAATCATTGACAAAGAGGATAAAATAGGATATAATGTGCAATAGTAAAGGATAAACGCCGTGGCTTTTTGGTGAACAAGAAGTCGCGGTTGTATTTTTAGCGTTCCGCAAGAGGACGGCTTTTCTTTATCTTTTCGGTTTTGCGCGGGGTTCGTAGGCGCAAAAATGGAGGGGAGAAAGAGTGGCCCGCAACCTAAAATAACGGGTGGAACGAGGAGGAACAATGGCTGAACAGCAGTTTATTATGACCCAAAAAGGCTACGACGAAGCGGTAGAACGTTTAAAGTATTTGCAGACGGTGAAACGTCAGGAAATCGTAGAACGTATTTCCGAGGCGAGAAGTCATGGCGACTTGTCGGAAAATGCAGAATACGACGCCGCACGTAACGAGCAGGCGGCGAACGAGGGTGAAATCGTCGATTTGGATTACAAAATCAAAAACGCGGTAATTTTGGAGGAAAACAGCGATACGTCTTACGTGCATATCGGTTCGAAAGTACGCGTGTACGATGAAGAAATGGACGAAGAGGAAGTGTATGAAATTACCGGCTCGACGGAGTCCAACGCGATGGAAAACAAAATTTCCAACGAATCCCCCGTTGGTAAAGCGTTGCTCAAGCACAAGGTAAAAGACGTCGTTAAAGTTGTTGCACCCGACGGCGAATATAAGCTCACGATTAAGGAAATTTTCTAACACCGAGGTTTTACAAATGCAAGAAAATAAAAACGTAAACGCACCCGTAGTATCGGAAGAGGAACAGCTTATCGAACAAGCGAGAATCCGCCGTGAAAAGTTGGCGAAACTCGTGTCCGAGGGGAAGAATCCGTATGAACAGGTAAAATACCCCGTTGACGCAGATTCCGAAACGGTGAAAAATAATTTTGAGGCGTATGAAGGCAAGACGGTAACCATGGCAGGGCGTATGATGTCCCGCCGTATTATGGGTAAAGCCTCTTTCTCGCATATTGCAGACAGAAGCGGCAGTATCCAAATTTACGTAACCCGTCAAGATATCGGCGAGGAGAATTACATGTCCTATAAAAAGGATTATGATATCGGCGATATTTTTGGCTTTAAGGGCTACGTATTTAAAACGCAGACGGGGGAAATTTCCGTGCACGTTACCGAAATTACCCTTTTGACGAAATCGTTGTTGCCGTTGCCTGAAAAATACAACGGCTTGCAGGATAAGGATTTGAAATACCGTCTGCGCCACCTCGATTTGATTATGAACAAAGACGTGCGCGATACTTTCCGTGTGCGCTCGCAAATTCTCAAAGAAATCCGCGCGTTTTTGGACGCACGCGGGTATTTGGAAGTGGATACCCCTACGCTGTTGCCTTTGGAAATTGGCGCAGACGCAAGACCTTTTAAAACCCACCACAACGCCCTTGACCTCGATATGTATATGCGTATCGAAACGGAACTTTTCTTAAAGCGTTTGATTGTCGGCGGTATGGACAAGGTTTACGAAGTAGGTCGTATTTTCCGTAACGAAGGCATGGACGCTTATCACAATCCCGAGTTCACCACGATTGAAATGTACGAAGCGTATAGCGACTATTTCGATATGATGGATATGATCGAAGAACTTTACAAGACGGTAACGTTGAAAGTTTGCGGTACGCTCGACATCACCTATCAAGGGACGGAAATTCATATGGGCGATTGGACTCGATTGACGATGGCGGAAGCGGTGAAAAAGTACGCTGGGGTCGATTATAACGATTGGGCGACGGACGAAGACGCGCGCGCGGCGGCAAAAGCGTTGGGAGTGGAACTCGAATACGAAAAAGCAACCAAGGGTTGGGTGCTTATCGAACTCTTCGACGCATTCGTAGAAGATAAACTCATTCAGCCCACGGTTATTTATGATTATCCCGTTGAAAATTCGCCTTTGGCAAAGCGTAAACCTTCGAACCCTGCGTTCACCGAACGTTTCGAATATTTCATTTGTGGGCACGAGTACGGCAATGCTTTCTCGGAATTGAACGACCCGATTGACCAAAAGCAGCGTATGGTAAAACAGGTAGAAGCGAAACGCGCGAAAGGCAATAACGACGCGCAAGTGGATGAAGATTTTATCAACGCATTGGAATACGGTTTGCCCCCCACAGGCGGTTTGGGTATGGGCTTGGATCGTTTTGTGATGTTGCTTACGGATAGCGCTACGATCCGCGACGTCATTCTCTTCCCGACGATGAAACCGAAAAAATAACGTGTACAACGCCGATTTGCCCTTGCGGCGAATCGGCGTATTTCATACGGTGCGGTAAGGCGCAGGGGAATTTTCCTTGCGGCAACCGAAAAAGGAGTAAATATGGACGCAAAAATAACCAAAACGAGATTGAGCAGAATGCTCTCGTATGATTGGCTGAAAATTTTATTTTCTGCGGCGGCGTTGATTGTCGTATGGGTGTTGATTTTTACGATGACCGCAACGCCCATTACCCCCTCGCAAAAATTTACGGTTATGAATTACGTGGGAAACACGGCGTTTGACGACGATTTTTTTGAGCATTACAAAAAGGCTTTAAGCAACGGCGTTTTTTCCTACGAAGTTATCGAAGGAAATTCCGAAGACTTGACGGGTGATGAAAGTATGGTTGGCTCGCTGTTGCAGGCGAGAACGGCGATAGAAGAGGGCGACGTTATTTTCGTGGCAAATCAAGCCGATCACCGTTCGCTTGAAGTGCAAGAAACCGTAGATGAAACGACGGGAGAAGTCGTTGAGAATTACGTTTATACGTATACCTATTTGCAGGCGTTTGTTTCTGGCTGGTATTATAAAATTTACGACGTAAAAAAATATTTAGAAGAAATGGACGCGTTTTTAGCACAATACTATGAGGGCGGGGATTGGAAAACGCCCGCCGCGTTGAACGAAGAAAAGGTGAAAGAAGATTTCAACGCACGAACGAAAAAGGACAAACGTTTTAAAAAGAGTGCGGCGCGCAGACAGGGTGAGAAAGACGAAGTTGAACGCATCAAGAAATATCGCGATGCGTTGGTAAAATTCCATTGGTATCTCCAAGAGGGCGTCGTTGCGTTGGAAGAAACGACGATAGAAAATTTCTTTGGCGAGGGTGAGGATTTTACGGGTACGTTCAGTATCAACCTTTGTCCTACCGAGGGTATGATGGTTGGCGATGATTTTGCCATGGGCGAATTGAAGAATATGGTCGGTTGCAAGCCGATTGTGTATGAGGACGGAATACCTGCCTACGGTGATGTTACGGCGGAAAATATGAACGTTTGCTTTTTCCGATTCGACGGCGTAGCGGACAGTTTCGAATACGAAAGTCTGCTGTATACGGTAAACGTTATCGACTCGTACTCGAAGCACGGTTGTCCGGAAGAAGTATATGTTGCGTAAGATTTTAACAAGAGAGAGCGTGCTGCAAGATTGCAAAATTTTTCGTATGCTAGCGGCGCAAAATCCTTTACACGGGTCCTTTCATACGCCTGGACACAAGGTGAGCGGTTGGGACATTACCGAGCTTTCCTATTCGGATAATTTGTCCTGCCCGCAGGGCTGTATCGCAGAAGCGGAGCGGGATATTACGGAAATTTTAGGTAGTGCGAAAAGTTTTATTTTGACGGACGGAAGTACGTGCGGGGTGTTGAGTATTTTGCACGCGGCAAAAGCGCTGGGCGTTCGTAAAATTGCGCTTTGCGAGGTTGCGCATAAAAGCGTTTTTAACGGTTGCCGTTTGCTTGGGATTACGCCGTTGATTTATCCGCAGAAAAAGCAGGGAGGGATTCCCTGTGGGTATACGTTTTCAGAATTGCAACAAAAATTTCCGTCTATATTTGCCGAGGCGGACGGGGTGTTTTTCACTTCGCCCGATTATTACGGAAACGTGGCAGATTTGGCGGCTTGGCGTGCGTATTGCGACGAATCGGGGAAACTCTTGCTTGTAGACGGAGCGCACGGCGGGCATTTGCATTTTGATAAAGAATTGTATGCGGGCGCGTACGCGGATTTTTGGGTGGACGGCGTACATAAAAGTTTGCCCGCTTTGACGCAAGGCGCGGTGGTTTCGGCAAAAACCGAAGTCTTTGCGGAAAAATTGCGGCTTGCATTAGACGTTTTCCGAACGACTAGTCCGTCCTATCCGATTATGGCAAGTGTGGAATACGCAGTGAAATTTCCCAGAAACAAAAGCTTGGAAGAGCAGGCGGCGGCATTTGAAAAATCTTGTAAGCGGGTATATTTCGGCGGAGATTGGACGAAGCTTTGCGCGGTATTTGGCGAGTATTCGTTTGCGGCGGCGCGCGACGCGGAGTCTGCGGGGATTTATCCCGAGTTTTGCGACGGGAACGTGGTAATGTTTTATCTTTCTCCTGCGACGACGGATGCCGATTTTCAAAATTTAATTGCCTTTTTGCAAGAAGCGTTTGCACGGTATAAAATTACGTCAAATGAAGAGGAAAATGGGATTCATTACGTACCTGCCCCCCATCTTTTTTCAGAAAGCGGGGAAACGGAGTGGATAGAACTTTCCCAAGCTACGGGCAAGATTTGCGCGCGTATGTGCGGATTGTTTCCGCCGTGCACGCCGCTGTTATATGTTGGAGAGCGCATAGAAAAAGAAAAAATAGAACTTTTGAACAAAGCGGACAACCGATTCGGTTTACGCGACGGCAAAATAGAGGTATATAAAAAATAAAGAGGAAAGAATATGGCGAGAGGCAAATTTATCACCTTCGAGGGGTGCGATGGTTGCGGAAAAAGCACACAATTAAAATTGTTGAGCGATTATTTGGAAAAGGCAGGCGTGCCGCATATTTTTACACGTGAGCCAGGGGGCGGTAAAATTTCCGAAGCCATTCGCGAGATTTTACTCAACGGAAAGAATGCAGAAATGACGGACGAATGTGAGGCGCTTTTATATGCCGCGGCGCGTATGCAACATCTTGCTGACCGCGTAGAGCCTGCTTTATCAGCGGGAAAATTGGTGATTTGTGACCGATACGTGGATTCGTCGTTGGCTTATCAGGCGTATGCGCGAGGATTGGGGGAAGAATTTGTTTCTCAAATCAACGGGCAGGCGTTAAAAAAATACCGTCCCGACGTAACGATATTTATCGATTTAACGCCGCAAGCAGCTTTTTTGCGTAAACACGGGGCGGATGAAAATGATAGATTGGAGCAAGCGGGTATGGCGTTTCACGAACGGGTATACGCGGGCTATAAAGCGGTGGCGGAGCAAGAACCCGAACGTGTGGTGTGCGTGGACGGAAATAAGACCCCACAGGAAATTTTTGAAGAAGTTCTACGCATTTTAAAAGAAAAAAATTGTCTATAAAGCGAATATGGCTTGAATCTCAAGCCATATATTTTCTTATAGGGTAAGGAGAAAGAATGGAAGTTTGGGAAATTGCGCTCTTGGGCGTTGCGCTTGCTATGGATGCTTGCGCCGTAGCAATGACGGACGGAATGACAAATCCGAAAATGCCTTTTTGGAAAGCTTTGTTGATTGGCGCTTTCTTTGGATTGTTCCAATGCCTGATGCCTTTACTTGGGTATTATATAACGGGTATTATTGCAGATGCTTTTATGAAAACGTTTGAAAAGATTTCTGCGTGGGTATCCTTTGTCTTGCTTGCGTTCTTGGGCGGAAAAATGTTGTATGAAAGCATACGGGAATTGCTTGCGGAAAGACGTGGCAAGGCAACGGAAAATTTTGAAACGGAGGGGGTATGTCCGTGTTCAATCGAAAACAAACAAAAAAAGGATTGTTCCGTTTTGCCGATGGGAACGTTACTTTTGCAGGCGGTTGCGACCTCTATTGACGCGTTGGCGGTGGGCGTTACTTTGCAAATGGCAAAATTGCACGGCGGGCTTGCGTTGGGGGCGTGGGGCGCTTCGGGATTAATTGGCATCATCACGTTCGGCTTGGCGCTTTCGGCGGTATATCTTGGTAAAATGATAGGCAACCGTTTGGCGGATAAAGCGGGAATTTTCGGCGGCACAGTACTGCTGGGTATCGGCATTAAAATTTTGTTGGAAGGCTTGTTATAAAGACAGGAAAGAACAAAAATCAATAAACGTAAAATATAGTTTCACGTGAAAACCCCGCCGAAAAATTCGGCGGGGTTTTCAAAACAAAACGGCGGCTTTATCAGCCGCCGTTTTATACGTATTCATGATTAAAATTCGATTTTTTCTTCGATATATTTAATAGCTTCTTCCACGGAAACACGGATTTGTTCCATGCTGTCGCGGTCGCGTACGGTAACGGTGTTGTCTTCCAAAGTTTGGAAATCGACGGTAACGCAGAAAGGCGTACCGATTTCGTCCTGACGGCGGTAGCGTTTACCGATAGAACCCGTAACGTCATAGGTCGAGGGGAATTTCTTGAACATTTTCGCATAAATTTCATCTGCTTTTTCCGACAGATTTTTCTGCAAAGGCAATACCGCGCATTTGTAAGGAGCAAGGAAAGGATGCAAACGCAATACAGTACGAACGTCGTTCTTTTCCGCGTCTACGATTTCTTCGTCGTAAGCGTCCGTAAGGAAAGCAAGCACTACGCGGTCTGCGCCCAGCGAGGGTTCAACAACGTAAGGTACGTATCTTTCGTTGGTTACGGGGTCGAGATAGGTGATGGGCTTGCCGCATTCCTTTGCGTGCTGACTTAAATCGTAATCCGTTCTGTCTGCAACGCCCCAAAGTTCGCCCCAACCGAATGCAAACTTGTATTCGAAGTCCGTCGTCGCTTTCGAATAAAAACAAAGCTCTTCGGGGGAATGGTCGCGAAGGTGTAAATTTTCCGCTTTCATACCGAGAGAAAGCAACCAATCGCGGCAGTAATCTTTCCAATAAGCGAACCATTCCAAATCTGTGCCCGGCTTGCAGAAGAATTCAAGTTCCATCTGTTCAAATTCACGGGTGCGGAAGGTGAAGTTACCCGGTGTGATTTCGTTACGGAAGGATTTACCGATTTGTGCGATACCGAAAGGTACGCGCATACGGGTAGAACGCTGTACGTTTTCAAAGTTTACGAAAATACCCTGCGCCGTTTCCGGACGGAGATATACGGTGTTCGCGCTGTCCTCGGTAACGCCTTGGAAAGTTTTGAACATCAAATTAAATTTACGGATAGAGGTAAAATCGGAATTGCCGCAAATGGGACAAACGATTTTATTATCGTTGACAAATGCCTGCAAAGCGTCGTTATCCATTGCTTCTACTTTTATATCCAACCCCTTTTTCGCAACGTAGCTTTCCACAAGGTTGTCTGCGCGGTGGCGGGCTTTACAGCTCTTACAATCCATCAAAGGGTCGGAGAATCCGCCCAAATGCCCAGAAGCTTGCCAGGTGCGCGTGTTCATCAAAATAGCGCAATCTACGCCCGTGTTATAAGGGTTTTCTTGTACAAACTTTTTCCACCAAGCCTTTTTGACGTTGTTTTTCAATTCTACGCCCAAAGGACCGTAATCCCACGTGTTTGCCAAACCGCCGTAGATTTCGCTGCCAGGGAAAATAAACCCTCTGTTTTTACAAAGGGAAACGAGTTTTTCCATTGTTACCGCTCTTTTTTCTGCCATAACCGTATAACCTCTCAAAAAAATTGTTATCAATACTATTATACAATGTTCGAGGCGTCAAGTCAAACGATTTTTTACAGGTTGTGCGGCTCGGCGTGCGGATTTTTATAAAAAAGAACAAAAAAATTAAAAAAAATGTGGGCGAATAATTCCATTTTTTTGAAATATGTGGTATAATGATAAAATGAAAAACAAAAACGAAGGAGAAATTTATGCTTTCGGATATTGAAATTGCGGAATCTGCGGAACTTATCGACATTCGCGAAGTTGCAAAAACTCTTAATCTTACAGAGAACGAATTAGAGTTATACGGAAAATATAAGGCAAAAATTTCCCTGCCCAAAGGTGCGGAAAGAAAAGCCAAGTTGATTTTGGTAACGGCAATCAATCCCACGGCTTCGGGCGAGGGAAAGACGACGGTTTCTATCGGGCTTGCAGACGGGTTGTCTAAAATTGGCAAACGTGCGTGTCTTGCCTTGCGCGAACCCTCTCTTGGGCCTGTATTCGGTATCAAAGGCGGCGCGGCAGGCGGCGGGTATGCGCAAGTTGTGCCCATGGCAGACATCAATTTGCATTTCACGGGGGATTTACACGCAATCACGGCGGCAAATAATCTGCTTTGCGCGTTGATGGATAACCATATTTTCCGTGGGAATGAACTCAAAATCGATACGAATAATATTTATTTCCACCGTTGTATGGATATGAACGAGCGTCAGCTTATCAATATCACAATCGGCGGAAAGGGCAGAGGGGTGGAACGTGAAGACCACTTCGACATTACGGCGGCAAGCGAAATTATGGCGGTGCTCTGCCTTGCGACGGATATTGACGATTTGAAAAAGCGTTTGAGCAATATCATCGTTGGTTTAAATACGGACGGCGATTACGTGCGCGCCAAGGATATTCCCGGTGCGGTAGGCTCGATGGCGGTGCTTTTGAAAGAAGCTATGAAGCCCAACCTTGTACAAACGTTGGAACATACGCCTGCTATTATTCACGGCGGGCCGTTTGCAAATATTGCGCACGGCTGTAACAGCGTGCAGGCGACGTACGCGGCAATGAGCCTTGCAGAGTATGCGGTTACGGAAGCGGGATTCGGCGCAGACCTCGGTGCGGAAAAATTCCTGGATACCAAGTGCCGCGCGGCGGGTATTGAACCGAACTGCGTAGTAATCGTTGCGACGGTAAAAGCGTTGAAGCTCCACGGCGGCGCAGACAAAGCGACGCTTTCGCAAGAGAATTTGGACGCGCTTGCAAAAGGTATGCCCAACCTTTTAAAACATATTGAAAACATCAAAAACGTATACAAAAAACCCGTTGTGGTAGCGATGAACAGATTCTTCACCGACACGCAGGCGGAAACGGATTTTGTTATCAAAACGGTACGCGAGGCGGGTTCGGTGGCTGTATTCACCGACGTATTCTTAAAAGGCGGAGAGGGCGGTAAAGAGCTTGCCGAAGAGGTAGTGAAAGCTTGTGAAATCCCTTCGAAAATGGAATATCCGTATGCGCTCAACGAGGGCGTGTGTCAAAAAATTGAAAATATCGCCAAAAAGATTTACGGCGCAGACGGCGTAGATTTTTCGGAAGAAGCGCTTGCAAAAATTCAAACGATTGAAGAAAAAGGCTGCGGGAATTTGCCCGTTATCATTGCAAAAACACAATATTCGCTGTCGGACAATGCAGAATTGTTGGGAAGACCTACGGGCTTTAGAATTACGGTACGCGATATCGTGTTAAAGGGCGGCGCAGGCTTTATCGTGGCGATTGCAGGGAAAATTATGTTGATGCCCGGTTTGGGGGCGCACCCTGCCGCAGAAAAAATCGATTTGCTTTCCGACGGCACAATCGTAGGTTTGTCTTAAAAACGTATCGCAAACGATGTTTGCATACGTGGAACGGAGTATTTAAGAATTGCATTGCAATTCAAATCATTCTATAAAGGTATTATATATGAAACCGATTGAAGCAACGAACTTTATTGAACAGATTATTAACGACGATATAGAAAGCGGGAAAATCAGCGCGGTGCAGACTCGTTTTCCGCCTGAACCCAACGGCTATTTGCATATCGGGCATATTAAAAGTATGCTCGTCAATTTCGGTACGGCGAAGAAATACGACGGCAAATGCAATCTTTTCTTCGACGACACCAACCCGTCCAAAGAAAAGACGGAATTCGTAGACGCCATTCGCAAAGACATAGAATGGGTGGGCTACCATTGGGCGAAAGAAGTGTATGCGTCCGATTTCTTCCCTGTTATTTACGAATATGCGGAAAAATTGATTATGGACGGCAAGGCGTTCGTCTGCGATTTATCGCCCGAAGAAATCAGCGCGACCCGCGGCACGCTCACCGAAGCAGGCAAGGAAAGCCCGTATCGCAACCGTTCCGTAGAAGAAAATTTACAATTATTCCGTGAAATGAAAGAGGGAAAATACCCCGATGGAAGCAAATGTTTGCGCGCGAAAATTGATATGGCTTCGCCGAATATGAATATGCGCGACCCTGTTATTTACCGTATTTTGCGCTGTACTCATCACCGTACGGGGGACGCGTGGTGCATTTATCCTATGTACGATTACGCGCATCCCATTTGCGATTATTTGCAGGGCGTAACGCATTCCCTTTGCACGTTGGAATTTGAAGATCACAGACCCCTTTACGATTGGGTGGGTATTCAACTTGGTTTTGCGCCGAAGCCCCGTCAAATCGAATTTGCACGTCTTGCGGTAACCAATACGGTGATGTCCAAGCGCTACCTTAAAAAGTTGGTAGAAGAGGGGCACATGCACGGTTGGGACGACCCCCGTATGCCTACGGTTACAGGCTTGCGTAACCGCGGCGTACCGCCTGAAGCGTTGTTGGATTTCTGCACGAAAATCGGTATCGTAAAGGCGAATTCCGAGTGTCAGCTTGCTTATTTGGAAGCGTGCATTCGCGACAATCTCAACGAGAATGCAGAGCGTGCGATGGCGGTGTTAGACCCGTTGAAAGTAACGATTACCAATTACACGGGCGAAGAGTTGTTGGAATCGGCAATTCACCCCTTAAAACCCGAGCTGGGGACGAGAAAAGTGGCGTTTTCGAGCGAAGTTTATATTGACAGAGCGGATTTCGCGCTTGTGCCGCCGCCCAAATATCAGCGTTTGAAACCGGACGGATACGTGCGTTTAAAAGGCGCGTACATTATTCATTGCGACGAAGTTATCACCGACGAAAACGGCAACGTAACGGAACTGAAATGTTCGTATGTTCCCGAAAGCCGTTCGTCCAACGATACCAGCGGTATCAAGGTAAAGGGTACGATTCAATGGGTAGACGGCAAGACGGGCGTAGATGTGGAAATCCGCAAATACGCACCCCTTTTGAAAGACGCCGAATATGCGGGGCAGGATTTTACCGAACGTATGAATTTGGACAGTGAAAAGATTTTCTTCGGCAAGGCAGAACCGTATCTTGCAGAAAGCGAAGAAAATAAGGCATTCCAGCTTATGCGCATTGGGTATTATAAAAAATGCACCGAAAACGGAAAATTAGTACTTTCCGAAATCGTTTCATTGAAAGATAATTTTAACAAGTAAAAGCGAAATAAAAAGTGAGCCTTGAAACGGCTCACTTTTTTGCTGTTTTCCGTCAAACGATAGGGAATGGTATGCAACGAACACAAAAATTACTCAAACTGATTTGCCAAAATATCTGCGGTTAAACGGGCGAGGTTCATATCGCTGCCGTCCATTTTTGCGCCGTCTTCTTTCGAGAGAACGGCAACAGCGCCAAGACAATCTCCGCCTGATACAATGGGAACGATTACCTGCGCGGTGATGCCTTCTTCGCGTGTGTTGGTGATGGGTAAAATATCCCCGCCCTCTGCCGCGTTAGCGATATAACTGCGCCGTTCTCGCATAATTCGGTCCATATCCTCTGAAAGTGCTTTGCCGTCAAGGTCTTTTTTACCCTCGCCAAAAGCGTGCAAAATGCCGTCCGTATCGCAAATAACGGCAAGTTTTCCGCTTAAATCGTTCAGAGAACGGGCGGTTGCCTTGCTGAATTTTTCCAAAGTTGCGATGGGCGAATATTTTTTGAGCATCAGCTCATCACGGTCAGTGAATATTTCGAGGGGATCGCCCTCTTTAATGCGGAGCGTACGGCGGATTTCTTTGGGAATAACCACTCTGCCAAGCTCGTCGATTCTTCTAACAATTCCGGTTGCTTTCATAAATTTCCTCCATTTACAAGTTATTTTGGGTAGAAAAAGTGGAAATATGCACAGAAAAAGGAAGAAATGAATTTTTTTGATTTTTTTTCGAAAGTGGGGATAAAATGAGTTGACAAAGGTTATTGGTTGAGATATAATATAGTTCGTTAATGCGGTCGTGGCGGAACTGGCAGACGCGCAAGACTAAGGATCTTGTGGGTAACTCCATGCAGGT
>JAFTHU010000022.1 GCA_017457215.1 Clostridia bacterium | reverse complement strand
GTCCTGTGTAGTATGCGATCTGTATGGGGAGCAGTGCGGGGTTATCCTTTGCTTTCAGAAAATCCTCAAGCTTCAGATACATTTCGTGAGTCAGCGTCGGTATGGTAGCAACGTCTCCGTTATCATCCGAGAACAATTCGTAATCATCCTTTTTCCCACGCCATACAACGTACTGCATCGGATTAAAGGAAATCATACGCTTGGGAAATACTGCAAAGCGGAACGCTCCCTGCAGAACGGCTGAGAACAAACGTAAGTAACCCTTGCTGAGTGCTTTCGCTGTTGTACCGTCTGGGTTCACTCCGCCGAAGCTGAGCTGATCCATGAACGCCTGCAAATGATCGGCAGTCACACTTTTCAGTTTTCGGTTGCTGATGGGATATTGCTTGATGCGGTTGACGGTGCCTTGATAGGACATTACCGTGCCGTTGCTTAAGTTTCCGGGCTTCAGTTCTTCCTCTACCCACATATCCAGCAGCATACCCACCGTTGCGTTTTCGGATTTCGCTACGAATTTCTTTGCCTCGTAGTCTTCCATTGCTTTACGGAGCAGAGCTTCGGTTTCGCTCTTGCTTTCCGTTCCTGCAAACTCTCGCTGTACCTGTCTGCCGCTTTCATCTTCTACATAAAAGCGGTAGTACCACTTCTTGCCTTTTTTTCTTACAGAACCTTTTGCCATATAAAACTCCTTTCCTTTGGCAAACGGAACTGTTGCAATTGTGTATTTATATTATACCATTTTTCGGGCAAAATTGCAACAGTTCCAAGCCCTTTTTCACCGTTATTTCACAGTTTTTGAGCCATTATCTAACGGCTTTTACACTGTCAATATCTCTCAGATCTACGCCTTCATTGAGCTTCAAAAAATCGTTCAAAGCATCAATTCTGATGAGATGCTTACGGCCAACGTAGAGTATCGGAAGTTTCTTGGCTTTCACGAGATCCCGCATCGTATTTCTTCCGATGCCGGTATATTCAGTGGCCTCTTCGACCTTTAATGCGATTTTTTGCCTCATGGACAACACCTCCTTTTTAAGAATTACCTCCATTTCCGCCGGAGGCAGGCTGTAAAATTTTTCATTTGAATCTCTCCTTCATAACTAAAAGAACTCAGCTCTGCCGGTCTCAGATCCGAGTCCGCAGATTTTCGTTCCGGGAACTTTGCGGGCAATACAAAGTGCGGGTCGAAAATCTTTTTCACATAGCAATATATGTGAAAATAATAAAGTTTCAAGAAAACTTACTTTTCGAGACCAAAGTGTTTTCTTTCAACGTATATAATGTATGTGAATTATTGGTCTCGTTTCAAGAAAACAATAACGGCACCTACCCGAAGATAAGTGCCGTTTGAAGCAAAAATATTTTGATGTAATAACGAATGTCCCCTTATTTATGTAATAACCGATGAACCTGTCTTGCATGCACAATGGGATAACCAATGTACCCACTGTATTGGCTCTGCCCAAATCAGTGGTATCCCATTTAACAACTTGTGGCTGTAACAAGAAATGAACCCTACCGGATGTCCCATTGATGTAACAAGCGACGAACCCGTGTTTTTTATCCGGGATGAAATTCCTTTTGCACTTATGGGATAATGAATGTCCCCATAAGGTGCTCCGTTAATGTAACAAGCGATGTTACCATTTTCGGCAAGTATGATGTAATAAGCAATGTCCCCGAAAGAATAAATCTTTAGATATTAAAATAGTAAATTTCCATTTCGCAGAAATCTGTTCCCCCTTATAGGGTAATTATTGATTTATCAATACAAAACGTTTCTAAAGTTATGGCAGAAGGCAAAAAGCCTATCAAAAATGGAATGCATCGCTTAAAAGCCCCTATTATCTATGATTTTCGTTTCAAAACGCAACATCAATACAAAAACTATAAAAATGACACTCCTTTTGAAATGATAGAGTTTCGAGAGTTTTTTGCGGTAACTCTCATATCGATATTTTCTTTCTTTTCCGTGAGCAAAAAATGACGCTCACTTTTTCTATGACGTTCCCTTCGATATGATGTGAGCGTCATGCTCTCTTTCTTCTATGACAAGAAAAATGACTGTCATATCGAGAGTAAACAGAGGGTCAAAAATCTAATCCTTGTCGAAAGGAAAGTCTCCTCATCATTTCGATACGAGAGGTAATATATCATCTCGAAATGTCGGTCATCTTATCATATCGAAAAGAAGATCGGTCATATCAAAACGACAGTGGGCACTCATTTCAAAACGACAGTTTTGCCTAAAATTAATCTAAAATAAATCCAAAATAAATCTATGAGTCTCATTTCGAAATGAAGATCATCTGTCATTTTGAAATGAAAGGCGGCGGCATTTTCAAATGACACTCATTTAAAAAAATATTCCCATAAAGACGACGGTCTGCGTGAAAAAAGCGCAGGCCGTTATTGTTTTCTTGAAACGCAACCAATATCTCACATACATTATATACGTTGAAAGAAACCACTTTGGTCTCGAAAAGTAAGTTTTCTTGAAGCAGAAGCGAAAACAACTATATTACTAAAAAAGAAAGAGAGGCACAAATAATGAAGATTCGTATTGACCTAACCAAAAAGGATGCGGATATCGCTGCATTCAAAATGTCCCTGCCCAAAGGCGAGTGGAGTAAGACTGTGGTGCAGATCATGAACGCTGCGATGAGAGATCGGGTAGCCGACATCCCGATGCAATTCACGATCGAAGCTCTGGACGAAAAAATACCCACGAAAATTTCGCTCCCCGAGAAGCTGGCCGAAAGATTCAAAGAAAAGTTTGGATACAAAAAAGGTAACTTTTCCACCGGTATCAAAATCGAGATCCGCAAGTGCATCCGAAAGAACTTAAAAATTTCGTCCGTAAAAAGATTTTCGTCAGCAGAAATTACGGCGGCATTTGACGAAGCTTTCCATCGTATATCCGAAAAAGGCGAGATGCTGGACGGCCGCCGCGATAAAAACGAACGGGTGCAAAGAGAATACCGCTGGGCATTTAACGCGATGCTCGACACATTAACAAATTCAATCAAGAAAGGAAGTTAAAAATGAAGCAAAATAGAATTCTTCATATTGAACTCGGCGCAGAGGGAGCCGACGTGATCGGGTGGATGCGGTCGCTGCCGTCACGCACGATCAACCACACCGTGAACGAAATTTTATCCTCCGAAAGCCTAGGCAAGATCAGAAAGATCCCGCACGAATTTTCGTCCGCAAAAGAGGACGAGCATTTAAGCTGTAGGTTAGTTATCCGCGACAGGGCGGCTCTGAATTTCGTAGCGAAAATTCCCAAGGGCGAAATTAAATCCACTTTGGTCAAGATCATCCGCAAGCACATACGCAAAAACCGGGAACTGCCACCTGCACCCATCGGCATTCACGCCGAGATACTGATCGATGTCTTGAGAAATTTCGTCACGAAAATGGAGACAAAGGAAGCGGAGTATGCCGGCGTGCCAAACAAATACAGCAAGCTCTGCGAAGCCAACAACAGAGCGTACCACGCTCTTCGTGACGAAATTCTTGCTTGCTACAAATCCGTGGACGAAAATCAGGG
>JAFTHU010000034.1 GCA_017457215.1 Clostridia bacterium | reverse complement strand
TTTGTGCAACAGAAACTACGTCCAAGGAGGAGTCCCCATCAATCGACCACACGAAAACGGGTTCGTCGATATTTTCAGCCGACGCTTTAAGTGTGTAGCTTTCGCCTACGCAAATGGTAACAGATTCTTGATTTACCGAAATCACAGGCGCGCCGGGGATTACTTCTACAATATCTTCCGACGAAGTAGGCGGATCATAACTGCCCGTACTATCGCCTTGAGGTTGCCCCTTGGCTTTGGAGCAACCTACAAGACATAATGCTGATAAAATTGTCAACAAAACAAGATGTTTGTTTTTCATTTAGACCTCTTTTTATTTTGTTTTTCAATTAAACGCCCCAATCATCATACAAATCGGACAATAAACCGTTTGCTTCTTTATAGAGCGTAAGCCCCAGCGCCGTCGCGTCCGCCTTAAACGCTTGACGCATCGCTTTCTTATTACTATTCGAATAGCTCGATGCAAACGAAGTGCAAAGCACGTAGCGGGGGAACAAGCTTTCCTTGGTGATTCTATTTTTAATCGCCGTCTTTTGCTCTTCCGTAAGATTTGTATCCGCATCAACCAAAGCTTTCGCTTCGTCGCAAAGGGTTACAAGAGAGTTCAGCCAATCTTTCGACCAATACGTCTTTGAGCCAATCCCCATGAAACCGTTCACATTTTCGATTTCGTCGTAAATACCGCGTCCCAAACCATCGTAGTTTGCTTCGATTTCTTCACATTTTGCAACGATTGCATCGAACATCGAACGCATTTTTTCTGCGCCTGCTCCGAAGTAGTTGGTGAAGTAAGTATCCAAAACCGTTTCGTAATCCGCATTGGCGTTGAACATGAATTTAGAGTCGATATACGCCTTCAAATCGCTAAACGCCGTCGCTTCCGTTTCATTGCTCTGGCTCCAAGCGCCCTTTACGCCAAGTTCCGCCAAAATCTTGTAGTTTTCTGCAGATGCCTGCCAAGTGTTATAAGGATACAGATAATTTTTGAAGTTTGTACCGTACATCCAAAGATATACGTTATCGGAAAGCGCACACCACTTCTTAATCAAAGCAAGCGTATCCGCATTGTCCGTATGATTGAAGTTTTCTGCATACTTGCCTTCGATTGGTGCAAGCCATACCATAACGCCATCGTCGCATTTAAGATTTTCATTCGTCTGCGTGTAACTACCGTCGTCGTTGATTTGATAACGTTTCATCAACGTAACTTCGCCGTTTGCATTGATACTTGCAGGTGCATTTTCCGTCGAGCGGTATGCCAAGAATGCGATATTCAGCTTTCTATCGCCGATTTGCGCCTGAATCTTCGCGTTAATCGCGTTCATCAAGTCAATCCAAGCCGCCGAGAAACCGCCCTCGCCGTACAACGTATCATACAACGTGCAGCGCGCACACGTACAATCGTCGCCGCCTACACTATCCATAATTGAGAAAGAAATATTCTCCTTATTCGGCTGCGCGTTAATCTGTACCATCATATTCGCAACGATTGCATCTACCATCGCTGCAAATTCTGCCGAATTGCCGCCTGCCGTAGGACAAATTTGCGTCTTATCCGACGTATACCAATTCGAGTGAGAAGTACCGTAAGTCGCTACGGGAAGATAATGCAGCGCATTGTGCATATCCCAGCCTTGATTAGAGTGAACCCAAATATCCGTGTGCGATTGCAAACCCATACCCAGCACTTCATCCTCTGTCATATACGTTTGTTGTTGGCGATAATCAAACGAGGGATTTTCAACCAAATCAAACGCAGGGAAAGAATCCAAACGGTCGCCGTAAACTACGCAATCTTCACTAATCATATCGTAGCCGTACATTTCGCGCAAGAACGCCAACGCCGCCATACGGTAGCCGTCCGCGCTATTTGCTTCGATAAATACCGCTCTTGCCGGTCTTCTAATGGCATAACCCGACCAAGCCGTAATATTCGCCCCTGTACCAATCACATCCGTCGCCAAAGTACGATCACAGAACATAATTGCGTATCTGTATTTGTCAACCGCTGAAGGATTGATGGATACCAACTCTACGTTGACTCCCGTTATCGCCTCTATTTGTTCTTGCAAGAAAGTTGCCGCTTCTTTAGCCTCTGCATTGTACAAAATCTTATAGCTAGTGCCACCGTTCACGATAAACGGAGCATTTTCTGCCATATCGCCATACAACGCCGTTTCGCGGGTAATCAACTTTTCAATATTAACGAGAAGCTTTTCCGTTTCGGGAAGCTCTTCATACGCCTGACGCGCCGCGTCAATTGCTGCTTTAGAACTATTCTCGTTTAAGGTATCGATACGCGCTTGTACTTGCGCAATCAAATCGCCCGAGCTGAACGAATAAATCGGAGAAATTTGCCAGCCGGAAGTGCTTGCCCCACTCCTTACGCAAACGTACAACAAATACGTTTCGTTTGCCGTAATCAATTCAGGTGTGATGATAACCTCCGTCCAAGCTTGTGTCGTTAACGTTGCTACTTCCGTTTGAATCCACGTTTCATTTTCATTAAAATAGAAACCAACGTCGTCTTGTTGAGGATTATAAATATAGAAACGTAAGGAATCGTGTCCTTCATTAAGCGCGGCTTTCAAAATACCGATATTGAATGCACCCAAGTCGGTGTTGCTCGACCAACCTTGCGTAAAATTATACACCGTGCCGTATTCGTTCTTCGTACCGGTATCTGATATATTACCAAACGACGTATTCGTTTTTTCGCCAAGGTCAAGTTTAACCCCGACGATATTCGTAATTTCAAAGGAAACGTCTGTCGGATCCGTTCTTAAACCGAGTGCCCAATTCGACGAGAAGATACCCGTAGAAACCGCAAGTTCCTTTTGAATCCAGTTGCCGTTGTTCGCCCAAAGTCCACTCGTACTCCACGTATTATGCCAGTTGTCGCCCCAACCGTCGTTGGTAATACCGTCGGAAAGATAAAGGTCACAAGACTCACCGACCACGCGGATATTAAAGTAAATCTTGGAATATTCGCTTACGTCAGGGAAATTCTTAAATTGAATCGCCACTTTACCGCCTGCGTTGGGGGTTACGCGCAAATAATCGCCGTAATAACCGTCGTAACCCATAGACGCCGTACCGCCGATTGTAGACGTATAATTAGGAACGTGCGAAGGAACAACGTTTACGCCGTCCAACGTTTGGACGTGTACCGTTTCATAGCCTCTAATCGCAGAAACTAACGTTCTCAGTTTTGCGTAGTTCGTAACCAATTCTTTTCCTTCGTCGGAAAGCGCGTTATATGCATCTCGAGCAGCCTCAATTCTAGAAACGAACACAAGATGATCGGGCATAACAACTTCATCGGGAAGGGCGGTAATCTTAGAGATTACGCTATTTGCCGCGGCTTGCACTTCACTTTCTTCGCTCAACTGCGCTTCGTATTCCTCCAAGGTTGCAATATTCGTTACGTACGTCTTTGCCGTATCCGTTAAGTTATCGTAAGCCGCACGCGCTGCTTCCACCGCCGATTTTTCTACCGCCCTGGGATTGATAGCGTCAATCATCGCTATAACTTCGCTTGCCTTTTCGTTCTCTACGATAAATGTTTCTGCGTTTGTCAATTTTGCAACGTTTGTAACAAGTGCCTGCTGGCTGCTCGACAAATTATCGTAAGCCGCACGCGCCTTTTCAATCGTCGCCACGTCGTTCATCGTTAAGAATTCGGGAATCGCGTTAATCAAAGCGATTACATTCTTCACGTCCGCATGGTCAAGATATACGATTTCAGCCTGAACAGGCTCCGGTCCCTTGAAAATTGCCGACATCTGCCAACCTGCGGTAGACGCACCGCTCGATACGCAACAAACCGTACCGCCCGTCTTATTCGCTTCAATCGCTTCCGCCGAAATGGTATACTTCGTCCAAGCGCCAGCCGTTAAGGTAGTAACGTCGTAATGCTTCCACGAAACCGTATTTACGAGTTCCATCGTAACGTCGTTTGCGTTGGGGTTATAAATCCAGAAATAGAAACTATCGTGTCCTGTCGTTAACGCACTGCTCAATGCATTCACTTCAAAGGATTGGAAGTCCGTATCGCCTCCCCATTGCGTTGCCAAGTTGTATACCTTGCCGTATTCGTTAGTCGTACCAGTATCCGTCATCTCACCAAACGCCAAGGACGCAGGCATTTTCACCTTTTCTTTAACAATACCGTAAATATCGGAAATTTCAAAAGTAAAGCCCGTCGTATCCGTTCTAAAACCGATAGCAAAATTTGTGCCGATATATCCGTCTGCAACGTACAATTCTACCAACTTCCACGTATTTGCATTGCACCAGAACCCGCTGGTTGACCACGTATTCTTCCAATTTTCTCCCCAACCGTCGTGGGTGATACCATCGGAAATATACAAGTCGCATCCAACGTCAACCTTTACGTAGAAATAGATTTTTGCATATTTTGTAACGGAAGGGAAGTTTTCAAAATAGAGCTGTGCCCTGCCGTCTGCATCCGACGTTACCGTCAATACGTTGCCGTAAAGGTCATCCGTTCTCGTCGTTGCACTACCGCCAATCGTAGAACTAAACCCGCCGGGTACGTACGAAGGAATTACCGTGCCATCCGTCGCGTCGTTTTTATACACGCGGTCATAACCGTGAATCAATTCCAGAAGAGTTTCTACCTTCGCATAGTTTTCCACTTCCAACTTCTCTGCCGCCGAAAGCTCCTCATACTGTTCTTCTGCGTCACGGATTCTGCCGATTTGACCGATTGCGTCAGGCATCGTTACGGAATCCGGAAGATTTTCAATCAATTTATTGATCCTATCAACCGCAGCCGACATAATAATAGGCGTTTCATCCGTAAAACTTTCACTCGGCGTTGCATTGTTTTCAACGACTACGTAATTATTTTCAAGGTCAATTTCTGTCTTGTTGACAACCTCTACAAGCGCGTTATATTCGTCCGTATTTTCTACTACAATCGGAAATTTATCAGAGCCGTACCAACCAATCTCATCGCTTACTTTCAAATAGCTAAACTCCTGAATTGCTTCCGCATAGCCGTTCAAGAATGCCATATTAACGAGATCGTACATATTGAGTTTAGCTTTGTTATTATATTCCGTGTAACGGATTTCACCGCCATATTGAATATAAGCAACAGCTACGAAATCAAGCTCAAAATTATTGTATTTTACGCCCGTAATACAGGCGTTTGCTTGATAGTAGTCTCCCTCTTGATAAATCTTATTTTTATCGATTGCACCGCCAATTTTCTGCGCCATATTGATATAATCGCCGTTGGCTTTAAGCATAAGCGATTCGGGCGCAATGATAAAGCCCATTTCCGCTTCTTCGGTGGTTGTCACAAAGTTCGCTACGTCTTCGTCCATTTTTACAATAAAACGCAAGCCGTTCTCATCGCTAAAACGCAGGGAAACACCGTCGTTCATTTCAAAGACGCCAGTTTGCCAAACCTCTGCCTCTGCGGCACGCGCACTCTTCTTTTGCATAGATTCCACCAAGCATATGCCAGCCAAAACAACAAACAGGAATATACCCGCGATCCACAATAAAACGTTTCTCATTGTCTTCGTTCTCATTTTTCGCCTCCTCTTAAACCTTCCAATCAATATCGCTGTAGTTATTGTCGTTTTCCGTTCCCACCGACGCGGTAAGCACGTCTGATTCTTCGTAAATAAGTAGTCTTATAATCGGTGTAATATAATCTTTCATGTACCCCTCCTATTCATTGTTCCTAAATGATATGATTTTTTTAGATTCCCCAGCTATTGAATACAGCTTGCATATCGCCGTTGGCTTCTTTGTAAATCGAGAACCCCAATTCGTTCCAATCGTCACGGAATTTTGCTCGAATTTCTTGGATATTTGAATAATAATCTCCAAAATGCGTACAAAGCGCGTAACGAGGGAAGATACTTTCCTTTTTAATGCGTTTTACTAAGTTTGTATATAGTTCGGGATTCGTCACCTTATATTTCTCTACCGCCTTATACGCTCTATCAATCTTTCCTATCATTTCTTCCAGGAGCAATCTCGGCCAATACTCCGCTTCCCCGATTTCATCATAAATACCGCCCGAAATCGTTGGCACGGTTTCTTCCAAATATGCGCTACGCGCTTGAATCAACTCAAATAAGCTGCGCATTTCCGCCGACGCTTCCAAGAAATAGTTATTGAAATAATCATCCAACACTTGCGCGTAATCGGCATTTACGTCAAACAGAAATTTACTGTCGATATAGTCCTTCAAATCGGTAAACGCTGTCGATTGGTTTCGTTCCTGCGCTTGATTCCACACGTATTTTACTCCACATTCGCGCAAATAACGGTAGGTCTCGGGCGCAACGCTCCACGTGTTGTACGGATACATATAGTACGAGAAGTTCGTACCGTATATCCATACGTAAACGTTTGAGCTTACCGCATACCACGAAGCCACGTTGTTTGCGTACGTTTGATTAATCGGGTCGTAAAAAGACGACGTGAACTTAGAATAAATCGGCGCAAGCCACGG
>JAFTHU010000009.1 GCA_017457215.1 Clostridia bacterium | reverse complement strand
TCCTCCCCCGACTCGACCTTATTCCACTTGTCTTCTTCATAAAACCAACGGTACGCAACGCCGTCTATCGTGCCGTAATATTCTTCCCATACGCCCGTTTCTTCGCCTTTATCGTCGGCTTCGTACTCGCTGTAATCCCAAGCTTCCGAATAGTCATATTTCGACCATTGTTTGCCGTCTGCGACCTTAATAAAGCCCTCTTCTTCCATTTCGCGCCAATCGTGAGAGCCCTCGCCAACTTCGCTGTACGTTTTTACAAAATCCATCGTAAAGTTGGTTGCCGAAAGGGTAGCTTCCCAAGCCGCATTCCAATCTTCTTGCGTTGCCGCCACTTCGCCTTTTACGTCTTCACCGGGCACACCGCCGTTACCGCCGTCGTCATCACCGCCGCATGCCGCCATCGCAAACGTCATACCGAAAGCCATAACAAGCGCCATCGTCTTTTTCCACATCTTCATACTTTTTCTCCTTTTTTATTCCCAACACGGAAATTTTATTTGTATTGTATCCATTTTATCACTTTTTCGTATTTTGTCAATACTTTTCAAGAAAAAAAATACGGTTGATTTTTAAATCAGCCGCATTTTATTCCTTTTATTTTTTAGCATATGGATTTTTTCCGTACAAACTCTCTACGTTATCCGAATATCGTTTCATACGTTCGCATTGCTTTAAATCCACGTCTTTTTCCCATTTTTCCAACGCCTTTTTTTGATCTTTGGAAAGCTTGGAGGGCACTTCGACAATGACCCGCAAAATCAAATTACCCGTGCCGTTTCTTGCCGATTTTATCCCCTTACCTCGAATGGTAAACACCGTACCGCTTTGCGTTCCTTCGGGAATGGTAAATTCGAAAGTGTCGTCTATCGTAGGCACTTGCACCGTTCCGCCGAGCGCCGCCGTCATAAAGGAAATGGGCAAATCCACCCGCAAATCGAAGCGGTCCCGCACGAAAATTTTGTGCGGTTCTACACGGAATAAAATAATCAAATCACCGGGCGTACCGCCAAGCACTGCTTGCCCCATACCCCGTTTTTTCATATAACTGCCCGTGTCCACGCCCGCAGGAATATCGATAGTAACCTCCGTTTCCTTACGTTGCGTACCCTTGCCTTTACAGTCGGGACACTTTTCGCGGATTTTCTTACCCAAACCGCCGCAATCGGGACACACCACTTGCCGAATCGTGCGCCCGAACATAGTATTTTGGACTTGCTGAATAATCCCCTTGCCTTGACACTTTCCGCAAGTTTCAAATGCCGTACCGTTCTTTGCGCCCGTTGCGCCACAAGCTGTACACGGTTCATTGCGGGTATAGGCAAACGTTTTTCTGCAACCTTTCGCCGCATCCATAAACGAAAGCGTCATTTCCCGCTGAATATCTTCCCCCACGCGAGATTGTTGCGCGCGCGCACCCGAACCTCCTCCAAAACCGCCGCCGAAAAAGCTGCTAAAAATATCGGAAATATCCTCAAAGCCGCCCGCGCCGCCAAAACCGCCGAATCCGCCGCCGAATCCACCCATACCAGGGTGTTCCAACTCGTAATCGTACGCCGCGCGTTTTTGCTGATCGGACAGCGTTTCGTTCGCCTCGTTGACTTCCTTAAATTTTTCCGCCGCCTCCTCGTCGCCTTGGTTACGGTCGGGGTGGTATTTCATTGCCAGCTTCCGATACGCCGATTTAATCTCGTCAGGGGTCGCCTTTTTGTCCACGCCGAGTATGTCGTAATAATTTTTCTTATCTGCCATAGTAGTTACCTATATAGCGTATGCGGGCTTGGCTTTCGCCAAACCCGATTTACGCTGGTTTTATTGTTTATTACTGATGGAATTCGGTGTCGCCGTTGTCGCCGCCCATATCGGGAGCGCCCTGCGCGCCGCCTGCCTGCTGATACAACTTTGCAAACACGGGCTGAACGTCCTGCATCAACTTGTCGTATGCAGCCTTGATACGGTCGTCGTCTTCGGAAGCAAGTTCGCTCTTTGCCGCGTCGATTGCCGCCTGCAACGCCGATTTATCATTTTCGTCCAGCTTGTCGCCAGCTTCTTTCATGGTCTGTTCCACCGAGAAAATCATACCGTCAAGCTTATTCTTGTTTTCCACCTTTTCTTTGCGCTTTTTATCTTCTTCTGCGAATTGTTCCGCTTCTTTCACTGCCTTATCGATTTCTTCTTCCGAAAGGTTGGTGGAAGAGGTGATGGTAATATCCGTAGATTTGCCCGTACCCTTATCTTGCGCCGTTACGTGCACGATACCGTTTGCGTCGATATCAAACGTAACTTCGATTTGCGGTATACCGCGGGGAGCGGGCGCAATGCCCGTCAACATAAAGTTACCAAGCGTCTTGTTGTCTTTGCAGAATTCACGTTCGCCTTGCAATACATGGATATCTACGCTCGTCTGATTGTCTGCCGCCGTCGAGAAGATTTGGCTCTTCTTCACGGGAATCGTCGTGTTTCTGTCAATGATACGGGTGAACACGCCGCCAAGCGTTTCAATACCGAGGGAAAGCGGAGTTACATCCAAAAGCAATACGTCTTTTACTTCGCCCGTTAAAACGCCGCCTTGTACTGCTGCACCGATTGCAACGCATTCGTCGGGGTTGATGCCCTTGAAAGGTTCTTTTCCCGTAACTTCCTTAACCTTTGCCACAACAGCGGGCATACGGGTAGAGCCGCCAACAAGGATTACCTTGTCGATATCGCTATACGAAAGCCCTGCGTCGCGCATAGCCGCTTTCATAGGCGCAACCGTTCTTTCCAACAAATCCACCGTCATTGCTTCAAACTTCTGCTTGGTAAGCGTAACGTCGAGGTGTTGAGGACCGTCTGCGCTCATAGAAATAAACGGAAGATTTACGTTTGTCGAAGTCATACCCGAAAGTTCGATCTTTGCCTTTTCAGCCGCTTCTTTCAAACGCTGCATCGCCATTTTATCTTTGGACAAATCGATTGCGTGGGATTTTTTAAATTCGTCTACCAAGTAGCTAATGATTTTGTTATCCCAATCGTCGCCGCCGAGTTTCGTATCGCCGTTCGTCGCCAACACTTCAAATACGCCGTCGGAAATTTCCAAAATGGAAACGTCGAACGTACCGCCGCCGAGGTCGTAAATCATCACTTTGCCGCCCTTGTCCTTATCCAAGCCGTAAGCCAAAGCCGCTGCCGTAGGCTCGTTGATGATACGAAGAACGTTCAAGCCCGCAATTTTACCTGCGTCTTTCGTCGCCTGACGTTGACTGTCCGAGAAATATGCGGGGCACGTGATAACGGCTTCCGTAACCGTCTGTCCAAGATATGCTTCCGCGTCCGCTTTCAATTTTGCAAGCGTCATTGCGGAGATTTCCTGCGGGGAATATCCCTTGCCGTCGATATTTACTTTATAATCCGAACCCATATGACGTTTGATAGAAATAATCGTCTTATCAGGATTCGCAACTGCCTGACGCTTTGCCGCCTGACCGACCACACGCGAACCGTCTTTCTGGAAAGAAACGACGGACGGAGTCGTTCTAGAACCTTCTGCGTTTGCGATAACGACGGGTTCGCCGCCTTCCATAACCGCCACGCACGAGTTGGTAGTACCAAGGTCAATACCAATAACTTTACCTGCCATAATAACACTCCTTTTGCCGCTTATTTGCGGCGTTCGTTTTTATTTACAATTATATGTAACCAAACCTTTTCGCCTTTAAACAAATTTTTCAAAAAAATTTTTCCACAGAGTTTTTAAGATAAATCCGCAACAAAAAAGCCGACGATTTTACCCGCCGACCCTTTTTATTGTTTATTGCAAAAAACAAACAATTAACCCTATTCCGCAAATACTTACTATAAAAAAATTTTTTAATAGTCCTACAAATGTCCACATTCTCCATTCCGTTTTTTCTCCCTCAAAAACAAACGCTATTATAGACAAAATCGTCCCTATCACTGCTATAAATAGAGCCGTAAATATCCAATAGCAAAGTCCCTTATATATTTCAAGATTTTCAAGCGCCGTTATATAGACCATAAACCCAAAAAACAGAGTGATTCCCGATAAAAAATTACATACAACAGATAATATTAGGAATATTTCTATTATTTTCTCTTTTTCATTATTCTTCGTGTTTTGCATAGTTTTACCTCTATATGCAAATATTATAAAGGCATATTACGCCTTTTGTCAAGCAAAAAAGGCATAATATGCTATTATAATATTATGATTAAAGCGGAAGAAATACAAAAACGTTTGCGTGAAGCAATCAAATACAGCAATCTTTCCCAAAAGGAAATTGCGGAAAAGTTGGGAATTAATCCCTCAACCATTAGCAAATATACAAGGCTCGATATATTTCCCGCACTTGACACATTTGCAAATCTCTGCGAAATTTTAGATGTTTCCGCAGACGAAATTTTAGGATTGAAATAATAACACAAATTAATACGGCGAGGAATAAACCCCTCGCCGTTTTTTATTTTTCTTTAAAATAATTCTTTTTTTAAATATACGCTGTCCGCGTCCGTAATTTTCCGTATCACACGGCAAGGATTCCCCGCCGCAAATACGTTTGCGGGAATATCTCTCGTTACGACGCTCCCCGCGCCAATCACGCTGTTTTCCCCAATCGTTACACCGCCGCATACCGTTACTCCCGAAGCCAGCCAAACTCCGTCCTTTATCACAATCGGCTTGGCATATTCCTTATCATACGGCGTTCCGTCCTCTTTGAAATACATTTTACGTTCTGCGATAAGCAACGGGTGTACGGGCGTTACCAACTGACAGTTCGGGCCAATAAATACGTCGTTTCCAAGGGTTACGGGCGCGCAATCCAACACGGTAAAATTGAAATTCGTATAGCAATTTTCCCCCGTATAAAAATTCACCCCATAATCAAACTGCAAAGGTCCTTGCAAGTACGAGCCTTTGCCTAAATTAGGACAAAGTTCTTTTATTATCGCCGCGCGCTTATCTTCCTCGTCTTCATACGTGTCGTTATAATCCTTGGAAAGCTTATGCGCCTTGCAACGCGCTTTTGCCAAGTCCTTTTCCGAAGGATCGTACAACTTCCCTGCACGCATTTTTTCAAATTCCGTCATATTCTCTCCTTAAAAAGGAACGGCGACTTCTGCCGCCGTTTCTCTTTTATAATATTGCCTATTTTTTACGGTCTTAAACCGCTGCCGCCCTGCAACGTAATCGTTTCGCCCGTTACGTAGCTTGCCAAATCAGAGCAAAGGAACACGCACATGCCGCCAACGTCCTGTTCGGGATCGGCAAATCTGCCCATGGGCACGCCTTTGATCGTCTGTTCGTAACGCTCGGGATATTCTTCCTTGAATTTTTGCAAACCTTCGGTCATTGCCAAAGGACAGATTACGTTTACACGCACACCGTAGGGCGCCCACTCCGTTGCCGCCACGCGCGACAAACCGCGGATGCCCTCTTTCGCCGCCGCATAGGACGATTGCGCAATACGCCCGAACAAGCCTGCGCCGCTTGCGAAATTCACTACGCAACCTTTCGTTTCCTTAAGATAAGGGAACGCCTTTTGCATATAGAAAAAGCTTGCGTAAATACCCGAATAAATCGCAAGATCCAAATCTTCCTTGGTATGGTCAATCAACATTTTACCCGAAGCGGAAGCCTGCGCGTTGTTGATAACGGCGTCGATTCTCCCAAATTTTTCCACCGTCTTGTCGATAACGTTTTGAATAGCCGCTTCATCCGCGCCGTCTGCCGTTACGCAAAGCACTTCGCAACCGTGCGCCGCTTCCAATTTTTCTTTTGCGGAAAGCAAAGTGGATTCCGTTCTGCCCGTGATAACGATTTTCGCGCCCGCTTTTGCAAACGCCGTCGAAAGCCCAAAACCGATACCTCTGCCGCCGCCCGTGATGATAACGACTTTATCTTTTAAACTAATCATAATTTTTTCTCCTTATGCATGAGTTTTTTATTGTTTTTTTCATTATAGCGTATTTTACAGAAATTGTCAAGATTCCGTTTTGCCATTTTTAATACTTTTCACCGCTTTCAGACAAAAAAATCCCGAAACAATCGGGATTTCCTTCTATTGAATTTATTGCGTAACGATTACTTGGGCATAGCGCAACACTTTATCGCCCTTTTTATAGCCCTTGACGTACACTTGCTTTACCAAACCGCTCTCTTCGCCCTCTGCGGCAGGCATTGCCATAATCGCTTCCATAGTGTCTGCGTTAAACGCTTGCCCAACGGGCTCGATTTCCTCTACTCCCTCGCCTTCCAGCACTTTTTTATACGATTTCAAAATCATATCCAAGCCCTGCTTGGTATTTTCGTCCGCACACGCCGCCATTGCCCGTTCCAAATTATCCCCGATAGGGAAAAGGGAAGCCACTACGTCGTTTCTGCCCTCTTGATAACGTTGCGCCGCTTGGTTTTGCGTACGGCGACGGTAATTTTCGTATTCTGCCGTAACTGCGTACCACTTGCGTTTACTCTCTTCCGCTTCCGCTAAAGCTGCGTCAATTTCCGCTTGCTTTTTATTGCATTTTTTCTTCTTGCTTTCTTCCTGCTTGCAAGGCTCTTCCTGCATGGTCTCTTCCTGTTTCAATTCTTCGTTTTCCATAGTTTTTTCTCTCCGAAATTTTCCTTTCGCTCTATTTATAACGCAAAATTTTCAATTTTAAACAGTTTTTTACAATTCCTTTTTACAATTCAATATGCGCAAATTTATCTCTGCGGGAATAACGGTAAAAAATCGCCTTTCTGCCGATAACCGTAACACATACCGCTTCCAACAGCTCCGCAACGTTTTCCGCAATATTGCGCGGCGTATCTTCGGCGTTGTCCAAAACAGTTACTTTGATTACTTCGTGCGCGTCCAAAGCGTCGGACAGAGTTTTTAACAGATTATCCGTAACGCCGCCTTTGCCGATCTGCGTTACGGGCGAAAGATTCGCCGCTATCGATTTTAATTTACTTCTCTGCTTACTGGTAATATTTTCGTTGGTTACTATCATAATACTTCCTTTTTCTTCCTTTTATTAAGGGATAAAGTCGAATTCCACCTCGCCGATGGATACGGTATCTCCCTCTTGGCAACCCATTTTTACAAGTTCTTTGATGACGCCGCGAAGCCGCAATACTTTTTGGAAATACAGCATAGAATCGGGATTGTTCAAAACAACGTTACGGCAAAGCATATCCACCAAGCCGCCCACAACTACGTATACGCCGTCCTCGTCCTTGAAAATTTCAAAATTCAAATCGTCATTCGCCTTGTATTCGAATTCTTCTTCAATCGGCATAGGTTCTACGGGCGGAAGTTCGGCAAGCTCTGCCAAAATGCCCTCGATAAGTTCCCGAGTACCCTCGCCCGTTACGGCGGTAATCGGGAAAATTTTATATTTTCTGCCGTATTTTTTCTTAAACGCTTTCAAATTGTCTTCCGCGCCGTATACGTCGCACTTATTGCAGACGATAATCTGCGGACGAGAAGCAAGTTCTTCGCTGAATTCTTTCAATTCCTCGTTGATTTTCTTAAAATCGTCAATCGGATCGCGCCCTTCGCACCCCGAAATATCCACTACGTGGCAAAGCATACGGGTACGTTCGATATGGCGCAGGAAATCGTGTCCCAAGCCCGCGCCTTGCGCTGCCCCCTCGATAAGACCGGGGATATCCGCCGCCACAAATGATTTTTCATAATAGCGCACTACGCCAAGGTTGGGAGATAACGTCGTGAAATGGTAGTTGGCAATTTTCGGCTTCGCCGCGGAAATTTTAGAAAGCAGCGTACTCTTGCCTACGTTGGGAAAGCCCACAAAGCCCACGTCCGCAATCACTTTCATTTCCAAAATAACGTAATGCTGTTTTACCTTTTCGCCCTTTTGCGCAAAGTTCGGCGCGTGCCGACGGGCAGTGGTGAAACGTACGTTCCCCTTTCCTCCGTTGCCGCCGCGCGCCACCAACACCTGCTGTCCGTCCTCAAACACGTCGCAAATCAATCTGCCGCTCTCTTCGTCGCGCACAAGCGTACCCAAAGGCACCTTGATAAACAAATCCTTTCCGCTTTTGCCAAAGCATTTTTGTGTGCCGCCCATCTCGCCGTTTTCGGCAAAATATTTCGACACGAAACGGAACGGGAATAAATCGTTCATATCTTTATCCCCAACGAAATACACGTCGCCGCCCTTACCGCCGTCGCCACCATCCGGTCCGCACGCAGGCTTTCCTTTGTACGCCTTAAAGGAATTCATACCGTCGCCGCCGTCGCCCGCTTTTATTAAAATCCGCACTTTATCGGTAAATTCACCCGTAGCCATAAAAACCTCTGTTTCTGCTTTATTTTTAACAGTATAGCAAAATCTTACGTAAAAATCAATAATTTTTAACGCGGTTTACTTAATTTTCCTCCCTTACGCCCTACATACAAAAAAAGAACGGCTGTGCTTTTCACACAACCGCCCTTTCTGTTTTTTGTTTTTATTCTACCAGGCAAGGCTTCTGAAATAATCCCTATGCCCAGGCAAGGCTTCTGAAATAATCCCTATGCCCAACAAAATACTCGTCCGCGCTTACGTTATAGTCAAGTATCGCGTTGATGATATTGCCATGATAATTATAGGAACCGTAAACATTCCACGCATTGCCAAACATATTTACACAGCTTGTATAAAACACGTTATCCGAAACGTGATACAGCGTATCCGATTTTTCAATGTAATCGATAAGGGAGTTTCCATACGGCGTCAATCTCTCACGATCTATCGTTTCCAAATAATCTACGCCTATCGTCGTATTCGTCGCGTAGGTAAAGTTTGCAAGTTCTTCGTCCGTATACGCAAATTTCAAAAATTCAAGCGCCGCGATTTTTCTATTGTCCGGTAGACCCTTTTTCACACAAGCAACCGCGCGGAGATAATCGTTGTATACCGATTTCTTTTCACCGTTCGCCACCTTTTGCGCCTCTGCTTCCGTTGCCTGCGGCAAAGGCATCCAACCAAACTGTCGGTTTTCTGCCGAATATTCTTCGCCGTGCGCACGGGACATATGGTCAAACACAGCGGCCGCTTCCGTCTGCCACCAAACACCGTCGATAAGCATTGCGTTTTCCCTATATCCATACACACGGTTTTCCAAAAATTTCTGTTGCATTTCAAGATGGCTACAAGAGTAAGTCAAACCATCTTTTTCGTTGTAGTGGTCAGTTTCCGTAAGCAATCTTTCCAAAAATTGCATTGCGTAATATTTACCCTCTTGACGGGCAAGCTCGTATCCATTCTCATCGGTAATTTGCAGGCTTTCCGTAACGGGCACAAAATTGTCGTTTTCGTCGAAATCGTAGATAATATCTCCGTATTCATCAAATTGGATAAGATTTTCCGCTACGCCGTTAAAGGTGTAATTAAGGTTCATTTGTTCCGCGCCCTCGTGATTTGCCGCCAACGTATCCAAGAAATTGATAAGGTGCTGTTCTTTATACATACCGGGCCAACAAATGGGATCGATACCACTTGCGTTAATTTCGATACAAAGATTGAAAAACTCGTCGTACGTTCTGGGCAAACCGTCGTCTTCCGTTCCGTAAGCACCGTCAGGGCCTACGCTTTTAACGGGGTTATTTTCTGTAATCAAAATATACCCATATTCATCAGGTTCTGCCGCCAAATAGAGATTAAATTCATCAAACAAGTCTTTATTATAGACAATACCGTACCCGCCTGCATAATGCGGAATTCCGTAATAATGTCCGTCGTAGGTATATGCGGCTTTTTGCTGTTCCGTCATCTTTTCTTCAATGGTCTGATTGTTATCCTCTACGTTGGGGGTTTTCATAATGGAATCCAAATTTTCCACAACGCCGTCGCGCATCATCTGATAAAATTCCGAAGGACTTTCCAAAAACATTACGTCATAGGTTTCTGCTCTCCAAGCCTCCGCTGTACGGGTTCTCATATCGCCACTGATAATAACCTGCACGCCCTTTTTCCCTTCTTCAAAAGATACGTCTTGATATACCTCCTCAAAACGCTGGGCAAGCTCTCTTATCCATGTCTCACCGTACCCTGCGTCGTAAAAATATACCTGAAGCATCGTTTTGGTGGCATCAATACTTTCCCCGCCGCTTTCGGAAGAACTACTATCTTGCGAACTACTATCGTATGCGCTACTTTCGCTTCCCCAGCTGCTTTCTATCTCGGAAGAACTTTCGCTTTCGAAGCTGCTTTCTGCCTCGGACGAACTTTCGCTTGACGAACCGCCAAGAATCTCTTCTAACCACGAAGAATAATCTTCTTCATTCCAAACCCCACTTTCCGAGCTCTGTTTTCCGCCCGACGACCCCGAACTATCGCCCAACAAATCGCCGCAGCCGACCAAACCCGACGCCGTTCCGCCCGTAAGCGCAACCGCCAACAACATTGCTATCGTCTTTTTCGCTCTCATTATTAAAACCTCTCTGTTTTTAGGTGTTATTTATTATACCATTATTTTCTAACATTGTCAATATCTCTTTTCTTGTTTTTTTACATAATTTTAACATTCCGCACACCTAAAAATCCTTTCAAGCGATTGACAATTTCTTTAAAAGCTGTTATACTGTTCGTTGAGCTGTAAAATCACAGCAGTATTTTCACGGAGCGGTTCTATGCAGAAAGCGATTGCAAAAATGAAAACGTTTACAAAGGGAGATTGGATCAAAGCGGTAACCACGGCTTTGGGGCTTTTATTCGCTTTGTTTTCTATTATTTTTTTTGCGACGCAAACAGAGTGGGACGATATGGCGCTCTCCTTTGCAACAATAGCGTACGTTTTAATTCCTATCGCTGTGGAACGGCTTTTTAAATTCCGTATTCAGCCCGTTTTATATATTTTTATTTTGATATATACGGTATGCCCACTGATTGGCTCTTCTTATAATTTCTATTTGATATTTTCTTGGTGGGACGATATGCTGCACGGGTTTGCAGGCGTTATTTTCGCTATGTTCGGCGCGTATCTGCCCCGCGTTTTTCACAAAAACGCAAAACCCAGCGTTGCACTCGGCGCGTTGATGGGCTTCGTTTTCTCCCTTGCCGTTGCAGGCGTTTGGGAATTTATCGAATTCGGCATGGATTCGATATTCGATACGGATATGCAAAAGGATACTTGGTTGACTAGCACACGCCCGTCCTATTTTTTAGGTAAAATCATCGGATTGCCCGACGGCGCACTTGCTTCCGCTGGCAATACCACTATCACAACCATCGTTACGGACGCTAACGGTATAACAATTTATGAAAAAATGGGATATTTGGATATCGGCTTAATCGACAGTATGCACGATATGTTGATTGAAACGTTGGGCGCATTAATCTATACCGTTATCTATATCGTCGGAAAGGGAAAGAAATTCGTTTTCGTGCCCGTGGAAAAACCTGTCGCAATCGACGCCCCCGCCAAACCCGAGGCAGTGTTGGAAGAAGTTGCCCCCGCGGCAGACCCTTCAAACGAAACTTAACTCTCTATAATGAAAATTTTGCCCGAACGCAAACCGCGTTCGGGCTTTTCTTATTTCTTCTGCCACGTAACTTCTTGCAATATCCCCGTCGTCAACGGCATTTTCTCCTTTTTGTTTCGCTCGATAGCGTCCGTCAGCAAATCGCAAAAAAACTGCCGCGCTTCTATCATTCTTTCGCAAAACAGATAATACGCAAGCGAGCCTGGAACGGTGTTCACTTCGCAAAGATATACTTCCCCGCCGCTGACAAGAAAATCCATACGTACCACCCCTTGCATCTGCGTTCGCTTGTATATGGTCTTCGTATAACTGCGGATTTTTTCAGCGACCTCGCTTTGCAATTTTTCGCCTTTGGGTTTTTCTCCGTCCTTTTTTCGCTTGACGTATTTCTCCTCAAACGAATACACGCCCCCGCTGAACGCGCTTTCGGGCTCGGATACGAAAATTTCCCCGTTTAGGGCGTACGCCGCACAGTTCACGTCCGTTTTATCGGGCAAATACCGTTCGATAATCAGGCGTTCGTCTAATGCAAACGCTTCTTCAATCCCCCGTTTTGCTTCTTCTTCGTTCTCCGCTTTTACGATACCGATTGACGAGCCCAAACGCGCGGGTTTTATAATCACGGGGTATTTGATTCGCCGTTGTATGCTCTTCAATAAAAACGCCCCTCGCTTTTCGTAATCACGTTCGCTGACGCGTATAAATTCCACGACGGGCACACCCAAACCCTGCATCACCGTTTTGGTAAAATCTTTGTCCATAAACACAGCCGAAGCCGTCATATCGGGCGAAGCGAAAGGAATGCCGTTCCAAGCCGCCAACGCCGCCAATCCACCCCCCTCGCCAACGCCCCCGTGGCAACAATTCAGCATTACGTCTAAATCCGTCAGTTTTTTCATCCTACGCTTTTGCGGCTGCACCGCATACAACGCCTTGCCGTATAAAATCACCCGTTCCAACCCATCGAACTTTCCCTTTTGAAAGGTGGAAAGTTCTTTTAATTTCGGGGAGACATACCACGTTCCGTCCCTATGCACGTACACGGGGATCGCTTCGTAATTCGACCCTTCCATCACTTTCGTTACAAAGACTCCCGTTAACACGGAAATCTCGTTTTCACACGACTTACCGCCAAACACTACCGCTACTTTTCGCACAAAAAAACACCTCCGCGTTTCGATTTTTCCGCTTTGGTGTTTCTTTCGTTTTTTTAAGCCCGTCAATACACGTCGGGCAAATCGTTTAAAAACAATACCGCGTCGCCGCGTTGCGTCCATTCGCTTAACAGCGTTTGCGCCGCCGCAAGAGTAGGCGTTTGTTCTATCGCTTCACTCCCGCCGTCAGCTTGCAAATATCCCGTTTTTACCGCCCCGACAAGCGTCTGCCCAACCAAAATAATTTTGTCTACGTTTGCCGTAGCCAAAAGCACGCCCAACTCCCCATTGATGCGCTCTTCTAACACACCGCATTCTACGATACCAGGAGTAACTACGCACTTTCTTCCCGTATGCGTGCTCAAAAGTTGTAACGCTGCCTTTGCGCCTTGGATATTGCAGTTGTAGCCGTCGTCCAAAATATACACGCCGCCGTTTTCGATTAGCTGTAAACGGTGGGGAACGGGTTGCAATTTTGCAATCCCCTGCGCAATCTCTTCCGCCGTCATACCCAATGCAAATGCAAGCGTCGCCGCCAAACGAATATTTTCTACCGCGCTTGCGCCAAGCAATTTACTCTTAATTTTAATTTCTTGCCCGCCGAGGATAAGGGTGCATTCCGTGTTCGTCAACGTCGTTACAACGTCTTTCACCCCACAGGCAAACGTTATACTTTCGCTTTCTTCTATTCTGCCGCGTAAAGTGTCGCCGCAAACAACCGCCTTTGCCCCGCAATGGAAAATTTCACTCTTTTCACGCCAAACGTCTTCCAAAGAACCAAACGTTTCAATATGCTGTTCGCAAATCCCCGTAAACACGGCGTAATCGGGTTTTACCAACCCGCAAAGTTCGGCAATATCCCCCGCTTTTCGCGCGCCCATCTCCGCAATAAAAATTTGCTTGTGTGCAAATTCGGGCGAGCATACCGTTTTGGCTATTCCAACGGGCGTGTTGTACGAGGCGGGCGTTTCCACCACCGTATATTTTTCCGACAACAACGTTTTTAAAATATTCTTTACCGACGTTTTTCCGTAACTGCCTACGACGCCGATGCGCAAAATTTCTGTTTCGTTTAATACCGTCCCCGCAAGTTTTACAAATTTTTCGTTGCGGATATTTTCAAAAATAGACAATACTCCGTTCGCCAAACACAACAGCGCAGGCAATAAGAGCGGCATAACGGCAAAGGGCACGTACGCAATCAAACCGTACAGTTCCGAACCGTTCCAGTCCTTTAAAAAGCCCAGAAATGCAATCCAAACGTATCCTATTACCCCCAAAGTGAATCCGTAGCCAATAACAAGCCTTTTTAACCGCCCCGTGTATACGGTTTTTACTTTTAAAGCGTATTTTCTGTCTGCCCAAATGAAGAGCATGCACAAAACCGCAAAAGGTATAGCGGAAACAGCCAACGCCTCGATTACACCCAAGAACGAAAAGCACAAAGAAACGATTGCCACGGACAAAGCAAGACAAAGGGACAACACAGCCAAACGGTTAAACTGCATATTCTCCTTGCGTTTTAACCAACGCAAAAACACGCCGTTTTTATACCCAGCTTGTTGCATCGCTCCCAACATCTTGAACGTACACGCACTAAATAAGCACGCCGACGCGGCGCTTGCCGCCACTTTGAGTAAAAACTCCGTCATAAAAAAAATTCCTCTGCGATAAGATTAAACGTAACGGGGTCGTCTACGAATGCAAAGTGTCCGCCCTGCATTACGGTCAACCCGCCATTTTTTAAATTTTCTAAATAGGCTTCCGCCTCTTTTTTAGGAGTTACGAAATCCCTTGCTCCTTGCACGAGCAATACGCGGTTTTCAATCTTTTTTGCTTCCCCGCGCAAATCCTCGTTTACAATTTTTTTGTAACTTTCTTTCATAATCGGCGGCAACGTTTTATATTCCGTGCTACCAAAATGTTTTTCAGCAAAACGAGGCGCAAAACGCCGCGCAATCCGATAGGCTTTTACCTTTATTTTATAAGCGAGCGAACGCTTTAAAATTACGCCCGCCGCACCCGTGAGCAATATCTTATCAAATACACGGGCGTCTTGCGCCGCCATTTTTACCGCCACGCGGCAACCGAACGAATGGGCGATGACGTGCGCATTCTCTACGCCAAGCAACGTAAAAACTTCCCGCGTCCAAGCCGCATAATCAGCAACGGAATATCCCTCCGTCAACGGCGCGCTTTTCCCAAAGCCCAAAAAGTCAATGGCGGTTACCCGATAAAAACGGGAAAAATATTCTATCTGTTTTACAAACGCCTCTTTTGAGGAAAGGTAACCGTGCAGCAGTACCAAATCCTTTCCGTTTCCCTTTTGTATATACGAAACGTCGGAAAGTTTAACCGTGAACGCGCACCTCCTTGTTTTTAGCTCTCCAAATAGAAATCTCGCTTCATCTCCAATGCGTCCTCACCGTCCGCATAATACCGTTTACGTATTCTCGTTTTTGCAAAATTACGGCTTGCATACAGACGAATGGCGGATCCGTTGGAGGCACGCACCTCTAAAAACATTCGTTGTGCACCCAAAGCCATTGCTCTTTCGGTAAGTCCGTCTAAAATCAAACCGCCAATTCCCCGTCCTCTAACTTCGTCGCGCACCGCAATTTTTAACAGTTCGGAATCTTCAAACAGCGAAAATCCGCAAGCATATCCGACAACTTCTCCGTCCAACTCTGCCAAAACGCCGCAAAAGCCCACGCGGGAGAATTCTCCTTTCATCATCTCTATCGTCCACGGGTCGTCAAAACATTCCCGTTCCAATAACATCAATTTCGAAAGATCCTTTTCCGTACTATCCCGTATCGTTATCATTTTTTCTCTTCCAAATTCAACTCTGCCGAGCTTTTCCGCACGTACAGCGCCGTCAATTCGCCAAATTTATTTTGCTCTGCAAGCGCTTTTACGGCATTTTCCAACCCCCGCGCGGCGTCCACCCGTTCCACCGACGTTTTTTGCGCAACCGGTAAATCGAACACACTGCAAAGCCTATACCCCTGCGATTCCAGCGAAAGAACTTCCGCTTCCATTAAATACGACGGTTCAAAAACGACTTTTCCGTCCTCGTATCCGCAGGCATAATAACAATCGTGTAACGCGTCTATAAGGCATAAAATCTTGCCGTTTATCCTATTATATGCCGCCACGTCAAAGGAAGTTACGGGCAATGCAGGCTTTCCGTATGCCAAACAAAACCCTTTCACTACGGAAATGCCGATACGGATACCCGTGAAAGAACCTGCGCCCACAACCGCCACAAAAAAATCGCAATCGCCAAGAGTCATATCCGCTTTTTTAAGAACCTCGTCCACGGCAGGCATCACTGAAACGGAATGTTTCATAGCGCAATCGGGAATAAAAACAGAACTCGTTTTACCCTCTTTGCAGGCGAGCGCAAGCAAATGATTTCCGCTTGTGTCCACAGCTAAAAAATTACTCATAACCACCCCATGTAATCAATATTCGATTTCGCGCGTGTTTTCGTCCAGCTTTTTGATGACCACCCTTTTCACTTTGCGCGGCAAGAGCGGCGCGATATTTTGCGCCCACTCGATCAGGCAAATTCCGCCCATATCAAAATAATCGGCAAGCCCTAAATTTTCCGCTTGCTCTACGCTTTCAATACGGTAGCAATCGTAGTGGAAAAGCCGTCCGTCGTAATCGTTCATATATGCGTAAGTAGGGCTGGTAACCTCTTCTTCAATGCCAAGCCCCGCGGCTATGCCCTTGGAAAAAACGGTCTTACCCGCGCCCATATCACCGTCTAAAAGTACGACATCGCCCGCATGTAAAGTTTTTGCATACTCGCGCGCGAACGCTTCCGTTTCTTCGCGCGAAGCCGTAATTCGTTTCGCCATAACTTTATTATAATACCTTCTTATTTTTTTTGCAAATATTTCGCCCGCCACACGCTTAAATTTTCATTTTTTTTAAGAAATCGGACAACCTTTTATACAATAACACCGTTAAAAAACTGACGGACGCCGTTTTGATTAAGTTAAAAGCTACGATAAACCAAAAAACGTCGGCAAACACTTTCGCTGCGCCTCCCCCCATATACAGCGGAAAGGTAATAAAACGGTTGGTCAAAAGCGCCGCGCCCGTACCCAATAGGCACGCCCCGAAAAGACAAGGTATCACCCATTTTAACCCTTTGCGAAAGCGGTATACGACAGATGGCAAAAGAATAAACGCAGAAGTCGCCGCCATATTCGCAAGTTCCCCCACGCAGCCCGAAGACGAACCTATCATTCGCAACGCCTCTTTTAAGGCGCAAACGACAATCCCCTCCACTGGGCCAAGCAAAAAAGCAACCAGCAAAATAAATACGTTACCGAAGTCCAATTTTAAATAGGGCGTCGCGGGAAAAATCGGAATTTCCCAAAAACTGACCGCATAACTGAGCGCTACGAACACCGCTATAAAAGACAATCGTTTCGCGCTAAAACGAGTTTTCATTTCCTGTTTAAAAGTCTTTTTTTCTTGCATACTGCACCTCGAATAGGTTCTTTGCAAATATTCTTCCGTAAAAAAACGCCCCGCTGTTTCGGGGCGCAAAAACCAACGCTTTAACGCATATGCTTTTCTTTTTCCATCCGGACTATACCGTCGGTATCGGAATTTCGCCGATTCGGGGACGGCGGCAAACGCCCCGTCCTTCGCAGACTTTACTGCCGGTGGGGAATTACACCCCGCCCCAAAGAATATTCACTTTCGTTTATTATACTATAAAAGCCCGCATCTGTCAACGAAAACGCCGACAAACGCGAGCTTTATTTATAATTTTATTCCTTGGCTTTTTATACCAAAACTTGGAAGAAGAACAATATGATTGCGCCGATACAGCAAAGCGTACCCAACAAAGACGCAAATCTTGCCCAAGCAACCCCCGGCAATTTCCCCGTTTTTATAGAACGCTCGATAAAAGCTTGCTTTTTCAATGCGGAAATACCCGTTGCCAAAATCAGCGAAGGTAAAGACAACCCGAACAGCACCAAGGAAACCCAAGCAGATTTCATCGTCAAAGCGCCAAATTTCCAATCCAACAGATATAATTGGCTGAAAAATGCCAACAAGCAAAGCGCAAACGTAAAGAAGAAAGTATCAAACAGCGAACGGCGTGCAAGACGACCCGATACCATCGCTTTTTCCGCCGCCTTTTCCACACGGTCAGATACCTTATATTCGGAATAGCACGCTCCGTTGTAAAGATTTACGTATCCAACGTATTTTTCGCCGTCTAACGTGCAGGTTGCTTTCATTACGGGAACGTATACCACGCAATAGTTTTCATTGCGTTTCTGAATTTCTACGCGTTTAGCGGGCGCAACGGATTTTAAACCACTGTTAAATTCCTGCGCTACTTTTTTAAAGTTGTATTTTCCCTCTCCGAAAAGTTCCGTTTTTTTCTTTTCTTTCACTTCGGGCAATTTTTCCGTTTTGAAGTTGAGCGCGTCCAAATCTTTATTGGCGTCGGTAAACTGCTTTTCTTGCAAACGGATTTCCTCGTGGAGAATTTCTTCCTTGTTTACTTTCGTTTTCCATTCGTACCGCACGTCTGCCTTTCCGCAATATACTGCCACGTAAGTCTTTTGTATATAGAACGCATTTTGTTCTTCTACCTTGCGGATAAAACGAGGATGCACTTCTTTGTATTGATACAGCTTTTTACGAAGCATATTTTGCGCTTGCTCGTCAGAATAACGGGCGGATAATTGATAATATGCTCCAAAACCTTTCGGTTTCTTTTCCTTGCCATCGGGAACAAAGGCGGGCTCTTTCTTCTCCTCCGCTTTTACTTCTGCCGCCGTAGGTTCTGCCGCAGCAGGCGCAGGCTTTTCTACCAGCTTTTCCGTTGCTTTTTCCGCTTCGGCGACGGCGATTTCCTGTTTTGTTTCCTTTTCTTCCGCTTTTACAGCGGGTTTTTTAGCAGTCGACGGCTTTCTTGTCGTTTTGCTGCCCGTCGTCGTTTTGCTACCCGTCGTCTTTTTTGCGGGAGTTTTCTTTTCCGCGGTTTTCTCTTCTGACGCAGCCGTAAGCTTTTCTTGCTTCGTTTCCATGCTTCTCCTCCATTCCATTTACAATTTTTTAATTATCTTTGCAGCTTTCTCACCCTTTTCCCTTAAACTTCCGTCGGGAAAAATACGTAAAAAGTACTTCCTTCACCCACTTTACTCTCTACACCATAGGGCAATCCGTGCCGTTCTAAAACGGTTTTTACAATAGACAAACCCAATCCCGTTCCTTTTACGGGTCGCTTGTGCGCGTCTTTAGAGCGGTAATACCGTTCCCAAATCTCGCCTCGCTCTTCTTCCTTGATCCCCTTCCCCGTATCCGTTACAGAGAAGCGGAAACCATTTTCTTCGCGTTTCAAACGCACGTACACTTTTTTATCTTCGCCCGTATAATTCACGGCGTTGCCTATCAAATTATACAACGCTTGCCCGATGCGGAGTTCGTCCACCGACGCAAACAATCCTTCTTCTATATCCGTCACAAAGATATATGCCTGCGTTTCTTTTAAATATTCAAATCTTTGCAACGCTTCGTGCACGCACGCAGACATATCCGTTAGTTTACACTCCAACGCCTGTATTCCCGAACTAATCTTCGACAAATCGAGCACGTCGCTCACAAGCGACGTCAAACGGTCTGCTTCGTCCACGATAACCTGCGCATGCTTATTACGCTTTTCGGGTATTTCCCCCGATATTTCGATTATCATAGACGCATACGCTTTAATCATCGTCAACGGTGTTTTAAAATCATGCGAAACGTTGGCGATAAGTTCTTTTTGCATACGGTCCGTTTTGGATAATTCATCCCGTGCAAAATTTAGCGCGTCGGCAAGCTCTACCATCTCTTTTCCATAATCGTTACCATGGAAATCCATATCGAAATCGCCTTGCGCCAAACGCCTCGCCTTTTGTGTGATTTCGGTAATCGGTTTCACCAACCACCCCGCCACCGCGCTGCTTACGGCAAAACAAAGCAAAAATACGAATACAGCCAACAAGATAATCCGCAGAGTCATACCCTTTAACGCCGTATTCATCAATTCCAACGATTGCCCGACGTATAGATACATCGTTACACGGTTTTGCTTATCCAGCGTTACCTCTGCGCCGTAAACGAATTCTTCTCCGTTTTCGTAAACCGTGTACTCGCCGTCGGCGCGAATGATTTTCTCCAAATGCGCTTCCGCCATTTCCTGCGATATGATTGCAAAATCCGCCCAATCGCTATCTTCCGCAGACGGAGCTTGCGAAGTAGATTCTTCTGGAAAACGAAGAACGCCGTTCTCGTCTAAAATAAAAATACGAACCTGATGTTCATAGGATAATCGGCGTACGTATGCGCTCCAACCGCTATTCCAGCCGATGGGCAGTCCGCCGTTTATCTCCGTTTCGATTACTTTTCCTTTTGCAGAAACGCTTTCGGACGCTTCCCGCTTGTAGGAACGGAAAAATATCCATTGTTGGGGAATGCTAAAAAACAAAACGACTGCCAACGCCAACGCAGAAAATACTGCCCAAATCAAGAAAAAAATACTTGTCGAACGTTGTCTTCGCCGAAATTTCGGCATCGTATTTCTTTTGCGTTTTATCGCTCTTTCCACTTTCTTGCCGTCCGCCGAAAGCTCTGTTTCCCTCTGCGTTTTTCGTTGGTTATTCTTCAAATTTATACCCCAAACCGCGTAACGTTACGATAAATTTACGATATTCCTTTAAGTTACCGCGGAGCATTTTTATATGCGTATCCACGGTGCGGTCATCACCGTAAAAATCAAAGCCCCATACGTCGTACAAAAGTTTTTCACGCGTGAGCGCAATTCCCTTATTTCGTACGAGATAGAAAAGCAGTTCGTATTCTTTGGGGGTAAGTTCAGCTTTCACACCGTCCACGTATACGTTTCTGCCCGCCATATCGATTTCCAAGCCCTCAAATTTCAAAACGCCGTTTTTGGGCGTACGCGCTGCGTGGCGCTTGGTAACGGCGTTAATGCGCGCCATCACTTCTTTGGGCGAGAACGGCTTGGTCACGTAATCGTCTACCCCAATTTCAAAAGCAAATAATTTATCGTATTCTTCCCCGCGCGCCGAAAGCATAATCACGGGAATATCCTTGATTTTTTTTATCTCTTTTACCGCGGAAAAGCCGTCCAAATGCGGCATCATAACGTCCATCAAAATCAAATCGTAATCGTTCTCACGACAAAGCTTTACCGCTTGCATACCGTCTTCCGATTCAAACGCTTCGTTTCCCTCAAATTCCACGTACTCCCGCAGAACGTTCCTTATCATTTCTTCGTCGTCTACAATTAAAATTTTCATACTCTGTAAATCCCCTTGGCTGTATTTAAACTTCCTTTTTGTGGAAAATGCTATATACTTAACTATACCCGTTTTTTGTTATTGTTTAAGCAAAAAACGGTGAAAAATGAGTGAAAGCGCATATTTATCCACAAAAAATGGGCATACATCTTTTCCTTTGTTTACAGTATAGCATTTTTTCTTCCGTTTGTCAAGCGCTGCCGTCCCTCCTTTTTACCCTTTCATACAGTAAAAGCTCGGCAAAAACCGAGCTCTCCGTATCGCGTTGGCGCGTTATTCAAAATCATCAAAATTCCGTTCGCCGCGGTGCGGTGCGGGAGGAGGGACAGGCGGAGCAGATGGGCATTTTTTATTCCCCTGCGAGCCTTTCGGCAATCCTATATCTACCAAAATGACGTCCTCGCCGATTTTTACGATACGTTTTAAATCAATAAATACCGTATTTTTCCGCATCCCGAAACTTCTTCCACCGGGTACGACCAAACCAAGCCAACGGTTTTCGGGATAACAAAGCACGACATCGCAGACTTTCCCTAATTTTTTTCCGTCCTGCGTATTAATGACCTCTTTCGTTTTTAAATCGGAAAAACTTAATTCCATAGCACCGTCCCCACAAAATACTCTTTATTACAGTATATGCGAAGCGCGATGCTGTGTGTGCGGATTTTTACGAAATATTCAAACGGATATTTTGCAACGCATTTTTCTCTAAACGGGACACTTGCGCCTGCGATATACCCACTTCTTCCGATATTTCCGTCTGCGTTTTGCCCTCGTAATATCGCAAAAACAAAATTTTCTTTTCTCTTTCCCCTAGCTTTTCCATCGCCTCGGAAAGGGCTACGTGTTCCGTCCAAATTTCGTCCGTGTTCTTCTCGTCGCAAAGCTGGTCCATCAACAGCAACGTATCCCCCGATTTGTTGTATACGGGTTCGTATATCGAAATGGGGTCGGAGATTGCGTCCAACGCGTACACAACTTCCCGCTCTGCCACGCCGAGTTCGTTTGCAATCTTTTCAATGCTCGCCTCTTCGTCGCGTCCCTCAATCGTCTCGCGCGCTTTTAACACGCGGTACGCCATATCGCGAATACTTCGGGATACCCGCAACGAATTTCCGTCCCGCAAATATCGCTTTATTTCCCCGATAATCATGGGCACGGCATAGGTGGAAAATTTTACCCCCACGCGCAAATCGAATCCGTCAATGGCTTTGATAAGCCCCACGCACCCTGCTTGAAAAACGTCGTCTACGCCCAAGTTTTTAATTCGAAAACGTTTCACCAAAGAGAGTACCAAGCGCATATTCCCCACGATAAATTTATCCCGCGCCTTTTTGTCCCCCGCTTTTAAGCGTTTCATCAATTCTTCGCTCTCCGCCGCCGTCAGTTTCGGCAACCCCGACGTATCCACGCCGCAAATTTCCACTTTTTGCATACTTTTGAGAACCTCCTTTTGCGTATGTAGAAAACAAAAGCAAGGGGGCAGGTATGCAATGAAACGCATTTTTGTAATGTCTGCTGAAAAAGTATGCGCCATTGCAAAAGTTTTTATACCATTGCAAAAAATAAGAGCGAAACGCTCTGCTCGCTCTTATTCTGTCTATTAATCGGTAATTTCAACCGTTATTGTCTTGCCATCCAACGAGGAATTCGGTATAAATATGCCGTTTTCAAGCGCAACGCTTTCCGCGTCGATTGCATACGCCCGTTTCCCTGCGCCCGTCTTTTTATAAACTATCCGTACAGGCGTGCCTTTGATGTTTAGCGTTACTTCCGCACGCTTGCAAGGCATATATGCAGCCGTTTGAACCGTAACGCCATCCAAACTCGGTTTTACCCCGAATGCGCCTCCAATCAACGCTTTTACCAAGACGCAGCCCGAACCAGTGAACCAATCGCTCATAGATTCCCCGTCGAAACCCTTTTCCTCGTTATACAGATAAGAGTTGGGCATTACGAAAGGCGTCGTAGAAATGAAATCGTGCGTGATGGGTAAAATTTTATATATCTGTTCCCAAGCTTTTTCCGCTTCTCCGATATGGAACAGCGACCATATTGCAAACAACGTAGCGTGGATATACGTTGCGCCGTTTTCCGCCGTCCCCTTCGGCAAACGGTTAATGCGCCCTACCTTGTCGTTTTCGGGCGGGAAATACGGTTCGAAAGTCTTTAATCCATATTTCGAATCCAAGCGCTCGTACGCTTTTAAGATATCAGGTAATATTTCCGCATATTCTTTATGCATACCAGACAAAATCCAATATGCGTTTGTCGTCAAGCCGTCGCGGCTATATCCGTCGCTGTCTTGATAGCTGCCGACAAACCAAGAACGGTCATCGCCCCAACCGTGTAAAATTTTGCGGTTTCCGTTTCCGTCGGATACGATTGCATTCTTCACCAAACTGTCTTTCAGTTTTTCCTGCGCCGCCGCATAAGCTTTTGCTTTTTCCGTGTTTTTCCCTACCGTACAGAGAATTTCCGACATTTCGCCAAGATTGCGGAAAAGTTGCAAGGACGCCATTACGGATACGCCGTTACCAAATTCCCGTCCTGCCTTCTTCGTCTTCCCAAGTCCGTCTAAAGCGTCGTTCCAGTCGCCGTAAAGCGCTTTCAAGCACCCCGTGTTCTCGTCCACATTAGAAAGCAGATAGTCGGTTATTGTAATCAAATGCTGCAAAACACTGTCCTTTTTATCGCAGAGCAACACTTCGTTCCCCACAAATTTATAATAGCCGCAAACCTCGTCTAAAATCGAATAATCGCCCGTATACGTAAGATAGGTATATACCGTAGAAATTATCCATACCCCTTGATCGATAAACGCGCGCAAGTCCATCTGCGGCGCCGTTTTTTCGTTTGCGGGATAGGAATATTGTCTAGGCGGTCTGCCATCCTCGCCAATAAAGTTCAACGCTTCTACAATCTTTCCGCGACAATATTTCGGTATCCAAGCAATCGCCGCTTCTACTTGTTGGAAAATATCGCGGATACCGATAAACGGTCCGGCATAATTCTTGGCACGCGCGCAAAATTCCACTTGGCGTACCACGTTACGTATAAAGTCGTTAAAGACTTCGTCCCTACCGCAAAGTTCGCCCTCTAAACCGCTTAAACGCAAGCCCAGCGTTTTCGCTTCCGCATACGCTGCCTGCTCTTCTGCCGCTGCAACGTATTCGTCCAACGCCGTACCAACGTCTTTATCCTTGGTTACAAGATTCTCCGCTTCTGCCTTATCGTCGCTTACCGCCATTACGTAATGTTGACAATGGTTCTCACCCGATTTCAAAACAAGGGGACAGATATCCGCCATAACCGCCATATCCGTAAATCCGCTGTACGTCTTCGATTCTAACGTGCCCGTGTGTAACGAAGTAGCGCAATTCAAACTCTCGTTCATGCCACCCGTGTATTCAAAACGGGAAGTTGTCGCGCTGCGGTTTGCGTTGCTTGCGGCAAGCGCCATATAATGCGTCAAACAGCTTTCACGGCTGATGTATTCAGTAACCTTAAAGCAATGTCCGTATTCCGTTGCTTCACACGCCTTGTACCATTTATTTTCAAAACCCTCGGCAGCGGCATAACGCATAAACGGGTTAAAGTACGCGGCAATATAGAGTTCTTCCTCTTTTCTGCTTACGTTTTCTACGTACACCGAGAAACAAAGACGCTTGTCCCCGTCCACAAAAGCACGTACAACGCTGTCAAAACGGGGCGTTTCCGTGCAATAATATACCGCCTGCGGCGTAAATACCGTGTAACGTTTTACGTCCTTTTCCACGGGTTGACGCGCCACACCCAACAGCGATACGGGGAAATATTCTCCCTCGCCTTTCTTTTCCCCCGTGAAGAAACAAAGGAACGGTTCTTTTCCCTCTCTCGAATCCAAGAATATATTGTACAAACTTTCTTCCACCGAAATATTCCCAGAAGAATATGCCCAAAGGGTACGCCCGTCGGCTGCGTAGGGATATCTGCCGTCCCCCAATTTGCGCTTATAACAAAGCACGTCGTCTTCGCTTAAAAAATAACAATCACTCGGCAAACGCTTGCCTTCTTTATTTTCGCTTTTTTCAAAATCTCGTACGCGGGACAATGTTTCGCGTGCTTTCTGTGCAAAAGTTTTCATCTTAAGCTCCTATTTTTATTTTTGTCATAATCTAGTATACCACAGCGATCCTCTTATGTCAATTCTTAAATTTATTTTTTCCTGTCTTTGGCAAAAATCATAATTTTTGCAATGCTTTATTCCATTTTTGCAATCTCTTTTTTTAAACGCAAAATAATTTTCTTTTCCAAACGGGATATGTAGCTTTGAGATATCCCCAACAAATCCGCCACGTCCTTTTGCGTCATTTCTTCGCCGCCCCCTAAACCAAAGCGCAAAAACATAATTTTTCTTTCCCGTTCGTTTAATTTTTTCAACGCTTCTTTCAGCTGTTCCCTTTCCGCTTTTGCCTCAATATCCCCATATACGGTATCCGCAGAAGTGCCTAAAACGTCCGAAAGCAGCAATTCGTTTCCCTCAAAATCGGTGTTGAGCGGCTCGTCGAAAGAGACCTCCGTTTTTAATCGTGCCGTGCGACGTAAATACATCAAAATTTCGTTTTCAATGCAACGGGACGCATAGGTCGCAAGCTTGATGTTTTTGTCCGCACGAAAGGAATTAATCGCTTTGATAAGCCCGATTGTACCGATAGAAATCAAATCGTCGTTTTCTACGCCCGTGTTATCAAATTTGCGGGCAATATATACAACCAAACGCAAATTATGCTGTATGAGCAACGCTTTTGCTTGTTCTTTTTCCGCCTCATCGTCTAAACGCCTTAACGCCGCTCCCTCTTCTTCTGCCGTCAAAGGCAATGGCAACGCCTCTCCGCCTCCGCAAACATAATCCACGTTTTCCTTTTTTGAAAACATCTTTTGTAAAAATTGCCACAAAACCTCTTGAATCTTCATAGCCCTATCCCTCTAAAATCCGCGCGTTAAGTAATATTTTATACTCCCGTGCTATCATATTCCTTGACGGCGTTAAATATACCTCGCCGCTCCAATTTGTTTTTGGGGTTTTCACGGAAATCTCCGCACGATAAAGGGGAATATTTTTTGCCCCCGACATTGTGATAATTTCCGTTTCATCGCATACCTGCCCCCTTCCGTTTATAATTTCTTCTCCAAAAATTTCATATATCAGTTCAGGGGAAAGAAAACAAATCGGCACGCCGTTTCGCTCTGCGCAGTTTCCGCTGTCATAATACCCGAGCACGAATACACTTTTCCCCTTATAATCGATAGTGCAGGGATAAATAAAGGCGTGTAATTCCCGTTTTTCATAATATTTTCGCACCCATAACCCCAAAAAAACAGCCAACGCCGCAAACCCGATAAAAACAACTCGCGGCGAGGGTGTTTTTCCGTTGGAAAAAATTTGCAATGCGCCTCCAAATGCAAACGTCCACAAAAAGAACGTTCCCACCGTAAACACATACCTGCCCCATGCCTTTTTAGTTTTTAAACCACCGAACGGCAATAGACACAACAATCCTCCCACGGCAATTTTCAACGTCAATGAAAGAACTGCAGGCAAGACAATAAACGGGTAAATCACCGCGAAAATACTCCCCAAAAGTGCAGATAAACACAGCTGATACCAACGAGTTTTTACCCGCGCCGTCCAAAATGCAATTTGTAAAAGTACGCCATCGTATATAAAATTTTCCAATAATGCATATTCAATATACACCGTCATAATCGATACTTTCCCGAAAGGCTTACCGCCATTATAACATACGAGTAACCTCAAAGAAAAAGGGGTTTTGTAAAAGCAGAATTTATCTTGTCGAAAGCGAAGAAAGCAAAAAAAAGAAGAACTGCTTACCGCAAGTTCTTCTTTTTTAAAAGGCATTTTTATAATATTCTATCCGTCCGTCTTCGTAGACCTCCGCCACGTCAAACCGCGCATTAGGTTCTTCCCCCGTTTTCAACCAAAAGCATTCCGCAATTTTATAATAGCGGTGCTGTTTCACCGTTCCAACCGCTTCGCGCGGCGTCCCAAACCTATCTCCCGTCCTCGTCTTTACCTCGACAAAGGCAATTTCATCGCCGTCTTGCACGATAATATCCGCCTCGCCAAACGGAGTTTTATAATTCCGCTCTAAAATTTTACAACGTTGTTTTTTCAGATAGGCGGCGACCAATTTTTCGCCCTTTCTTCCTAAAACTTTTTTGTGAACGTCCTGCGGTGAATCGGGCATAAGCCGTACTCCTTTATCCCTTGAATGTGCGCCGCCGTACCGTAGCCTTTGTTCTTTTCAAAGGTATACTGCGGATAGATTTTTGCATATTCGTCCATCATTTTATCACGGTAGACCTTGGCAATAATACTTGCCGCGCCGATAGAATACGAAAGCGCGTCCCCGTGCACGACGCTGTGCTGTTCCATAGCGATATCAATGGTCATATTTCCGTCCGTCAACACGCAATCGGGAGTAATGGACAAGCTTTCTATCGCCTTTTTCATGCCGATTTTCGTTGCTTCCAAAATATTGATTTCGTCAATCGTCTTCTCGTCAATTTCCACGATTGTATAGGCTATCGCGCGTTTTTTTATCTCTTCTGCAAGCTCTTCCCGTTTCTTTTCCGAAAGTTTTTTACTGTCGTCTACGCCGACAATCAAACGTTCTTCTTCCAACGGCATAATCACCGCCGCACATACCACGGGTCCCGCCAAAGGTCCTCTGCCCACTTCGTCAACGCCTGCTATCCATTGCCGACCTTGTTTTTGTAACGCGCGCTCGTATTGTAACTTTTCTTCTGCGTTCCAAACTTTTTTCATTTTTCCCCGTCTTCTTTAAAATTCAAAATCCACGTAATCTGCCGCACTTTCCAAACAGATTTTTCCTGTTCTGCCTTTCCGGAAATCGTCGATAATCGCCTTTGCCCCCCGCTCGTAATCGAACTCTCCGCCGCGGAAAATAAACCCGCGCCGTTTGCAAACCGCCTCGTACATCGCCAATTTTTCTTCAAATTCCGTAATGCCGTAACGGTCTGTTAGACACTGCGGATACTTTTCGGCAAGTTCGCCTAATAACTCCAACGCCACGTCGTCCATATCCAAAATATCGTCGTTAATGCTGCCGATATACGCCAAATGACGAGCGTGATATTGATTTTCAAAGGACGGAGGCATTGTACCCGGAGTATCCAACAAATCGAATGCCCCGCATTTCAACCAACGCACGTCCCGCGTTACACCTGCTTTATCGCCTGTTTTGGCACGTTTTTGCCCGCTCAATAAATTAACAAGAGTACTCTTACCCGTGTTGGGGATTCCCGCAACCATAAAACGGAAAGTGCGGTTTAACCCTTTTGCCAACGCGCGTTCTCGTTTTTCTTCGGTGATGGCGTTCAGTTTTTGCAACAATACCCGTTTCGTCGATATATTTGTCGAATCACACTTAACAACGTATTTGCCACGCGCTTCAAAATATTTCATAAAGCCGTCCACCTTGTTTGGATCGGATAAATCAGCTTTATTTAAAACGTATAAAATCGGCTTTTCCCCGAAAATCTTTTTTAAATTTTTATTGATGGTTGCAATGGGAGCGCGCGCGTCTAATACGCAAATGACCCCGTCGCACAAATCCCGCTTTTTTTCCATGTCGCGCATGGCTTTCGTCATGTGCCCCGGAAACCATTGAATCGTTTTCATTCTTTTTTCCTTTTTGCTCTTATTTCAATAAATCGGGGCGACAACGTTTGGTGATTTCTATCGCCTGTTCCCTGCGCCATTTATCAATTTTTCCGTGATCGCCGCTCCGCAAAACTTCGGGCACAGCCAAACCTTTGTATTCCTGCGGGCGGGTATATTGCGGATATTCCAGCAGATTTTCAGAAAAGCTTTCGTCTACCAAAGAGGAATTACTAATTACCCCGTCCACATACCTCGAAACGCAGTCTGCCACGACCATCGCGGGCAATTCGCCCCCCGTCAATACGTAATCGCCGATGGAAATTTCTTCGTCAATAAACAAATCCAAGGCACGCTGGTCCACACCCTCATAATGTCCGCAAAGCAAAATTAAATGCTCGTATTGCAACAAATCAAACACTTTTTGCTGGCGAAACACCTGACCCTTGGGAGACATATAAATACGACGGGCTTTGTGTTCAGGGTCAATCGCTTCGATTGCATTGCCGATAGGCGGCGCCATCATTACCATTCCCGCTCCGCCCCCAAAGGGATAATCGTCGCATTTGAGATGTTTATCTTCGGTATAATCTCGAATGTTTACAATATTAATTTGTATCTTCCCCGATTTTTGCGCTCTGCCGACGATACTTTCTTGCAACGCCGAAAACATTTCGGGGAATAACGTCAATATGTCTATTCTCATAATTCTTCCGTTGATGAATCCGTTTTATAAAATCGCTTCCACAAACGCTGTACTGTCGAACATTTCCAAATCGTCCATTTTTTCGCCCACGCCCGCAAAAACCACGGGTAACGATAATTCTTGCGCTAACGAGAACACGAAACCGCCTTTTGCCGTACCGTCTAATTTCGTCAAAACCAAACCGTCTAATTCTATCGCTTCGTCAAAAACACGGGCTTGGTTAACGGCGTTTTGACCCGTAGTAGCGTCTAATACCAACAATTTTAAGAAATCCGCTTCGGGATATTCACGCGTAACAACACGGTCCATTTTACGCAACTCGTTCATCAGATTGTCTTTAACGTGCAATCTGCCCGCCGTGTCCACAATAACAACGTCCGTCTTTTTCGCTTTCGCCGAAGCAACCGCATCAAAGATAACCGCCGACGGGTCGCTACCCTCTTCATGCTTTACGATACGCACTTTCGCGCGTTCTGCCCAGATGGAAAGCTGTTCGCTTGCCGCCGCGCGGAACGTATCCGCCGCCGCCACCGTAACCGTCTTTCCTTGCGAAAGAAAATAATGCGCCAACTTCCCTACCGTCGTTGTCTTTCCTACGCCGTTTACACCCACCAACATAATTACGCAAGGATATTGCGGAGGTTCTACCTCGCTTTCTTCCAATATATCCGTCAAAATATTGCGGAGTAAATTCGTTACGTACTCCTCGTCCTTTAACCGTTCGTCCAATGCTTGCTTCTTCACGCGGGATACAACTTCTTGCGCCGTCGCATAAGAAACGTCCGAAGCGATTAGCAATTCTTCCAATTCTTCGTAAAACTCGTCGCCGAGTTTATTTTTTGAAAACAGCATACGCAGTTTGGACGAGAAGTTGTCTTTCGTCTTTTTCAATGCGCCGAAAAGTTTTCCAAATATACCCATATCCGTTATTCCTCGATAATTTATTGCGGTAATTTTATGTTTTTATTCTACCGTACCCGCGCCAAGTTTGCTTTCCACCTCGGCAAGCTTTACGGAAACGATTTTCGAAACGCCCTTTTCTTGCATCGTAACGCCGAATAAGGTATCCGCCTGGTTCATCGTCGGTTTTCTGTGCGTGATAACGATAAACTGCGTTTCCTGCGCAAATCTCTTAAGGTAGGATGCAAAACGATCTACATTCGCGTCGTCAAGCGCCGCTTCGATTTCGTCTAAAATACAGAACGGCATCGGGCGTGCTTTCAAAATTGCGAACAGAATGGCTATTGCCGTCAATGCGCGTTCACCGCCCGAAAGCAAGGAAATCTTCGTCAATTTCTTACCAGGAGGACAAGCGATAATTTCCACGCCCGCCGCCAACGGATCTTCCACTTCTTCGTAATCGATTTGCAATTCCGCTTTACCGCCGCCGAAAAGTTCTTTAAACGTTATCTTGAAATTCTCGTTGATTTCTTCAAATCCTGCGTTGAAAATGCGTAACATTTCCCCACGAATTTCGTCCAACGCCGCCTGCAAATCGTCCAAAGCCTTTTGCAAATCTTCGCGCTGGGCAAGCATTTCTTCGCAGCGTCCCTTTTCAAATTCGTATTCTTCCACGGCGTTGGGATTTACCGCGCCAAGCAAAGTAATTTTCCGTTTCAAAGCCGCAATCGTTTGCGTCGCTTCTTCCATGTTAAAATCGGATTTTCGGTACGTCAAGCAGCCCTCGTAATCCAGCCCGTACGCCTCTTCCATGCGCAGACGAGTGTTTTCCAAGTTGGTGTCGATTCTGCTGATTTCCAATTCACATTTAAACCGTTTATCCGTCTTCTTGGATAACGTCTCCTGCAAAGAAGTCTTTTCCGTTTCCAAGGCTATCTGTGCGGCGTTCGTTTCCTCTTTTTCTTTGGAAATTGCGGAAATTTCCTCTACGATTGCCTGCACCGCCGCCTTTTCTTCGTCGGTGAGTTCCTTTTCCTGCGCTTCCGCTTCCAAACCGTTCAAACGGGTCTGCGTTTCCGTCTGTTCGTATTCCACGTCCAAAATGCGCTTAATAAGCTCCTCTTTTTCCGCTGTAATACGCTCGATTTTTTCCTTTTGCTGTTCAATTTCCAAGCGTAATTCTGCATACTCCATTTCTGCAACGCGGAGTTTCGCCGCTTTTTCGGCACGTTCTTCTTTAAATTTTTCACACTGTTCGCGTTGGGTTTCCAACTCTTCTGCGGCGCTCTTTCTGCGTGCGGCAAGCTGTTCCTCACTCAAAGAAGAATTCGCTTCTTCGTCTTCCAAATCACGCAGTTTTCTCTTTAAATCCTCCAACGCTTCGCCGTACGTAGCAATTCCTGTTTCCGCCTCGTCGATTTGTTGTTGCAACGCCGATTCGCGTTGGGTCAACCCAGCGATTTCACTGTTGGCGTCTTGGTATTTTTCACGAAGTTTTTCCACTTCCGCTTCCGCTTCCTTGCGGGCGCGTTCGCTTTCTGCAATCGCCGTTTTCAATTTTTCAATATATTTTTGTTTCTTGGCGATATTCTCTTTGCATTCTTGAATTTTGCGTTCGTTGGAAAGCAACGAGCCCGATTCTCTTCTGCGGCTACCGCCCGTCATCGAACCACTGGTTGCGACAAGGTCGCCGTCCAACGTAACAATTTTAAACAAGTTCCCGTATTTTTTCGCGATTGCCGTGGCGTTGGCAATGTTATCGCATATCAAAGTATTTCCAAGTAAGTTCGATATTACGTTATAATAATATTCGTCGTATTTAACAAGTTCGGTAGCAAGCCCCATCGCACCGCGTTCGTCTAACGCGCGGCGAATCTCGCGGGAATCAGGACGGGGACGCATACTAGCAACGGGTAAAAACGTAACGATACCCCCATTGGTACGCTTTAAATATTCAATAAGATATTTTGCGTCGTCCGCAGTGGGCGTTACAACGTTTTGCATTGCCCCCGAAATTGCCGTTTCGATTGCCGTTTCATAGCGTTGTTCGGTGGATACGATATCCGCCAACGCACCGTGCATATGCCGCGAAAGGTCGGTGTTGGTTTTCGCCACAGACAGTAAACGGCGAACGGATTCTTTATATCCCTCGAAACGGTTTTTCAGACTCACGTACATTTCCAAGTTTTCACGCAAAGAAGCAATCTGCCCGTTGGCGTTGAACAATTCTTGGTTAAAATCGTTCACCGTCATCTGCATTTCCCGCGCTTCTTCTTGCTTTTCTTCAAACTCGCGCATGTCGGAAGCGTTGCGCGCACGAAGCGCCGCCATATCCTTTTGTACTGATTTTAATTCATCTAAAAGCCGTTCTTTGCGCTCTATCGCCTTTTTGTACGCGTCGTTGATTTCGGCAATACGGTCTTTCGCCGCTTCCATACGCGCCGCAAGCGTGCCGAGGTTTTTCTTCATCTCTGCCAAATCGTCCGCGTGTGAAAGCTGGGACATTCGGCTTGCGTCCGAAAGTTTTTCAAATACTTCGATTTTTTTATCCAACGACGCCACCGCCGAACGGAGCACTTCCGTTTGCGTTTCCAGATCGGCTATGCGGGTTGCGTTTTCCGCGTTTTTCTTACCCGTAGCCGCTATATCGTCGTCAATTTCGCCTATGCGGATTTTACTGTTTTGCAAAAATTCCGCCGCCGCTTCCAACTGCGAACGGTAAGTTTTGATGCGCTCTTGCACCAAACGCAATTCGCCGTCCTTTCTTTCGTTACCAACGGAAAGGATAACGCGACGTTCGTTCAGTTCGCTCAAACGAGCGTCTGCACGGCTAATTTTTTCACGGTTTTCCTCTATTTTACGGTTGATAAGCTCGATTTTCGTGTTTAAATCGATAATTTGATCGGAAATCGCCGCGACGTCCCTTTTGAAAACGCTCTTTTCGCTTTCTGCGTTTTCATAGCGGTATATGTACGCATTCGCCTCGTTTACCTTTAACAAGTCGGAATATTCTTTATATTCTCTCGCCGCTTCCGCCTGCTTGCTCAAAGGCCCAAGCCGACGTTGCACTTCGTCGATACGTTGACTGTAAATAAACAAGTTGGCTTCGGAATCGGCAACTTTGCGCTCGATTTCCTCTTTACGGATTTTGTAATTAGAAAGTCCCAACGCTTCTTCGAAAATGACTCTGCGTTTTTCGGGCGGTGCGTTCATAATTTGCTCTACCTGCCCTTGCCCGATAATGGAATAACCTTCTTTACCCAACCCGATAGAATGGAACAACGCCACCAAATCCCTTTGGCGGCTGACCATACCGTTGATTAAGTACTTGCTGTCCCCCTTTCTGTCCAAACGACGGGTCATTGAAACTTCGTCTTGCGCATATTCTGGGAAAATCCGCTTTGTATTGTCAAATATCAGAGTGATTTCGCAGCTCGATTGCGGATTTCTGTTTACCGTACCGCCGAAAATGACGTCCTGCATATTACTACCGCGCAGATTTTTCGCCGACTTTTCACCCAAAACCCAACGCACGGCATCAGCAATATTACTCTTACCGCAACCGTTCGGGCCAACGATACAGGTTACCCCTTCTTCAAAACGAATCGTCGTTTTATCCGCAAAGGATTTGAAACCGTTTAATTGTATCTCCTTTAAATCCAAAGTGCACTCCTTTTAGATACCCTATATATCTTTTCGTTATTTTTATCGTTTGTTTTTCTTCAATTCGCGAAGCAAATTTGCCGCTGCGGCTTGTTCCGCTTGTTTTTTACTCTTCCCCTCTCCCATTTCCGTACGCCCCAAAGCAAAAACTTTCGCGTAAAAAATCGGGTCGTTGTCTTTTCCTACTTTTTCCGTTTCATAACGGGGCGGATTTTCACCGATATCTTGTAAATATTCTTGCAATTCGCCTTTTGCGTTTTCCGATTGCGCTTGCACGTGATCTAATCCGTGCTTCAAAATAAAAGCTTTCGCAGCGGCGTATCCGCCGTCTAAATAAATCGCCGCCGTTACCGTTTCAAACAGACTGGACACCGTCTTTTTTCCAACGTTTGCACGGCTTCCCGCAATCAATAAATACTGTTCAATTTCCAAATCGCGCACGGCATCCAAAAGCGCCTCTTCGCAGACGAGCTTTTGTCTGACCCGCGTCATCGTTCCCTCGTCCGCCTGCCGATAGCGTTCGTATTGCCACTCGGTAACGACAAGCTGTAATACGGCATCACCCAAATATTCTAACCGTTCGTTGTCCTCTCCGCCAAAAGTGTTTGCGTGCGTGCTATGCGTAAACGCCGTTTTCAGCAAATCGCGATTTTGAAAAGCGTAACCGATTTTATTTTCAATTTCTGCATAGGGAAATTTCATTCTGCCCCCAATTAGTTCTCTGTTGCAAGATTTGCATTGACCAGTTCCGCGTTTTCATCCACCAACGTCTTGATTTTATTGACGAGGTCGCCGCGTACTGCGTTCGCCGCCTGCTCGATACAAACCGCAAACCCGCGCGCACGCGAATTCCCGTGCCCTTTTACTACCGTTTTAGAAAGCCCCAAGAACACCGAACCGCCGCAAGCCTCGTAATCCAAACCGCCTTTAATGCGTTTGATAATCCCCATCGAAAGCGCCGCACGAATCTTTGCCCAAAGATTGCGTTTGTATTCTCTTGTCATAATTGCACCAACTGCTTTACCGCAACCCTCAATGGCTTTCGTTGCGATATTCCCCGTAAAGCCGTCGCAAACTACCACGTCTACGTCGCCGTACATGATATCCCTGCCCTCAACGTTACCCGCATAATTGATACATTCTACCTTTTTCAGCAATGCGTTTACTTCTTGTTGCAACAGCAAACCCTTATGATCTTCCGTACCGTTATTGAGCAAACCGACTTTCGGATTTTTCTTTCCGTAAGCCGCTTCCGCATATGCCGATGCCATCAAACCAAAATGCACAAGGTTGATGGGTTTGCATTCTACGTTCGCGCCGCAATCGCAAATCAACGTACCTGTACCCCGATGATTGGGAATCACGGGACAAAGCCCCGGACGGGATACGCCTTTGATTCTACCCAAAATCAACACGCCTGCGGTGAGCACCGCACCCGTTGACCCCGACGAAACCAAGCCCTCCGCCTTGCCCTCTTTCAATAAACGGAACGCCACCACCGTCGAAGAATCCTTTTTCGTCTTTACCGCTTTGGTAGGAATTTCTTCCATCGTAATAACTTCCGTTGTATGTACGATTTCCAAACGGCTTGCGTCGTATTCTCCCGCCTGTGCGAGTTCCGCTTTGATTTGCACCTCGTCTCCGCAGAGAATCAAGTATAAATCTTTATCTTTTTTCAGTGCCTCCACACAGCCAAGCACCTGTTGCTTCGGAGCATAGTCGCCGCCCATCGCGTCAATAACAATTCTCGTCATAATCTTCTCCTATCGATTGAACCCGCGTCTATTAATATTTCATATCGCCAAACGTGCGAGGGTACGGCAACACGTCGCGGATATTTGCAATCCCCGTCAAGTACATTACCATACGTTCAAAACCCAAGCCAAAACCGCTGTGCGTCGTTCCACCATAGCGACGCAAATCCAAATACCACCAATAATCTTCAGGGTTCATGCCCAATTCTTGAATGCGCTTAACAAGCTTATCATAATCATCCTCTCTCTGCGAACCGCCGACAAGCTCCCCGATACCGGGCACAAGCAAGTCCGCTGCCGCAACCGTCTTTCCATCGGGATTTTGTTTCATATAAAACGCCTTGATTTCCTTTGGATAATCGGTAAGGAACACCGGCTTTTTGTATACTTGCTCGGTGATAAAGCGTTCGTGTTCGCTCTGCAAATCTTTTCCCCAGAAAATGTTTTTATCGTCGAATTTATCGGCGTTTTGTTTCAAAATTTCAATAGCTTCCGTATACGTCAAACGCACGAACGCGTTTTCGGATACGTTTTTCAAACGTTCCAACAACCCTTTATCCACAAATTGATTGAGGAAATTGAGCTCGTCCGCGCAAGTTTCGCAAACGTAATCGATAACGTATTTCACCATCGCTTCGGCAACGTCCATATCCCCGCTCAAATCACAAAACGCCATTTCTGGTTCAATCATCCAAAACTCGGATGCGTGGCGGGCAGTGTTAGAGTGTTCCGCACGGAACGTAGGTCCAAACGTATATACGTTACCGAACGCCATTGCGTAGGTTTCAGCACTCAACTGCCCCGATACGGTAAGGGAAGCCTTTTTCCCGAAAAAGTCGTTTTTATAATCGACGGGTTTGCCCGATTTTGCAACCTCGTCCAAATCCAACGTCGTTACTTGGAACATAGCGCCCGCGCCTTCGCAATCGCTCCCCGTCAAGATAGGCGTGTGCACGTACACAAACCCACGGTCATTGAAGAATTTATGAATAGCGATTGCCGCTTCGCTGCGGATACGGAATGCCGCCCCGAACAGATTCGTTCTCGGACGCAAATAGGCAATTTCACGCAAAAACTCAACGCTGTGGCGTTTTTTCTGCAAGGGATAATCGGGGGTGGATTCGCCCTCTACCTTGATTTCCGTCGCTTTAATTTCATACGGTTGCTTGTTTTCGGGGGTGAGCTCCACTTTCCCCGTAACAATCAACGCGCAACCTACGTTTTCCTTTGCGATTTCGTCGTAATTTTCAAGATTTGCGCGTTCGAATACGATTTGCGTATTTTTAAAACAACTGCCGTCGTTCAGTTCGATAAAACCAAACGCCTTGGAATCGCGAATGGTCTTCGCCCAGCCCGCTACCGTTACCGTTTTTCCGCCGTAACTCGCCAAATTTTCGTTGAGATTTTTAAGCTGAATTCTCTGCATAATAACCTGCCTTTTTTCAGGGTCTGCGCTGTGATTTCGCCAAGTTTTTACCCCTGACGCACGCGTACCCGTTTCTCCTTTTATTTATACGGTTTTATTATAACATTTTTTCAAAAAAAAGACAAGCGTTGGAATGTATTTTATTGCCCGTAATTTGTCGCCTGCGGAATTTTTTTGACGATTATCCCTTGCGTAGCAAGATATTCGTCCGCTCGCAGTTTCACCCGCGAAAGCAACTCCGTCCCACGGTAGATTTCCAAATACGCTTCGCTCCGCATTCCGTTTTTTGGCGCACGCAATATTCCGTCCTCTTCCCCCTCTTTTACAATGGGAGGCGGGGGCGGAACTTCTTCCGTTGCCGCACTTACGATTTCATAACGACAACCGTCCGATTTCCCAAAAAACACAACGCGGATTCCCCCTTTGAAAATTTGTGCGGAAAGGTGCACGGGATGCGCGTATGGATTAAAAAAACGCAAATCGCTTTGGGTGGACACCATAGCGTCGCGAGAGGGCGGCACGTATCCTACGCGCAAACTATGCGGATGAAATTCTGTAATTTTTAACCCCGATTTCAACGCAGCATTGTATAACGTCGTACTCACCTGACACACACCGCCGCCCACCCCTTGCACGTATTCGCCGTTCACGATTATCTTCGCCTGCTGAAACCCCGCTTCCGCCGTGCGCCGTCCAACGGTAGAGTTAAAGGAAAACTCCCCGTACGCCTGTATGGTAATTCCATCGATTAACTCCGCCGCGATTTTGATATTCTCCGCTCTGCCCCGCTCTTTTTCGTCGTAATAAGTCGTGTAGGAAGACAGTTTTTCCCACCCGTACGGATTCTCTGATTCTCTTTCACTGCTTGCCGCTGCAACGGGCAACTCGTTTAAAAATCCGTTTGAAAAGCCGTTTGAAAATGCGCACGCATACAATTTCGCCGTCCCGAAAAAGAAAAAAACGCCCGCAATCAGGAGCGTCTTTATTTTCTTTGGTATTTTTCCTTGCATAACTTCCCCGTCCTAATCGATATGTACGTATTCGTTGCGGACATGGGTAGGGCATTTTTCTTTTTTAGTATACACGAATAAGGTTTTTTTATACGAATAAAAACAAGATTTTACAATCGCTAATTTTTTATCCGACCATTCTCAATACGGATTTTGTTACAATCCGCGCCGTACAATACCCGCTCGGTGTGCGTGCAAGTGAGAATGGTTTGTACGTTTTGTGTGCATTGCAATAATTTTTTGCGGCGTTTTAAATCCAACTCGCTCATGACGTCGTCCAATACGAGTACGGGCATTTCCCCAGAAAGGGCTTTAAAAATATCAAGCTCTGACAGTTTCAATGCCAACGCAGCTGTACGCATTTGCCCTTGCGAAGCATATGCTTTTGCATCTATGCCGCCAATCAACACGTCCAAGTCGTCGCGATGCGGTCCTACCGTCGTAAAGCCCAGCCGCAAATCCTTTTCGTAATTATTTGCCAAACGGCGCAAAAGCGTCTTTGCTATTTCATCTTCGTCCCCGCCGTAAACGCGTTCGGGTTTTATAATCAATTCCTCCGCTCCGTCCGTCAAAAAAGCATGATATTTTCGGGCAAAAGGCGCTAATTTTTCTAAAAATTCCGCGCGTCTTTTTACAATAACGGACGCGTATTTGCAAAGTTGTTCGTCCCAAACGGGCAACGTATCTAAAACCAAGGAAACATCGCGGTTTTTCAACAGCGTGTTGCGTTGGTCTAAAATTTTGTTATACCGCAAAAGCGCCGTGTAATAAGCAGGCGAAGTTTGCGAAATGGAAAGGTTCATAAACCGACGCCGTTCGTCTGGGCCGTCCTGAATCAAACGAAGTTCCCCAGGCGAGAAGAAAACGCTGTTAATATGCCCCATCAAATCGGCATTTTTTGCAATTTTACTGCCGTTGACCCGAATTTCCCGCTTGTTTTCGTAAATATCTGCCTCAATGGTAACTTTTCCGTAGCGATTTTCCGCTTCCGCAACGATTTTTGCGCTTTCCGCGCCGATTTTAATGAGTTGTTTATCATGACGAATACGCAGGGAAGCACCCGTACAAAGGTAAAACACCGCCTCGGCGCAATTCGTTTTACCCTGCGCATTTTTTCCAAACAACACGTTTAAACCCTCGGAAAAGACAAATTTTTCCGATTCGTAATTTCTGAAATTTTGAAGGAATAATTTTTTTATTTGCATAATCCTCAAAAAACCCGTCAAAATTGCTTTCTTTTCGTCGCATTTTGTATTATAATTATATCAAATAATTTTGAAAAAAACAAGTTTACGAGGGGTCGTACGTAAACAATTCTACCACGGGGGTAAAAAATGCCTGAAAATTCGCAGTTGCAGTTTTTATGGAAACAAATTTTGGAAAAGGCGGAGATGCTTATCAATCCGTCCTCTTTTAACGCGTTTATAAAAGAATTAGAGCCGATTGACGTCGTAGGGCGTAAAATCGTACTCAAAGCTCATACCGATATGGCTGCGGGCGTTATCGAAAGAAAGCACGCGGAATCTTTGCGTTCCGCTATTGTGAAATGCGATTTAGGTCTTGCCGATTTCCGTATCGTTGTAGACGGCAGTTTGAATTATCCTCTCGATTTTGAAGAGGACGTTTCCGAAGCGTTCCGCACTTCCCCCATCAATAAGAATTTCACTTTTGATTCCTTTGTGGCTGGTTCGGGAAGCAAATTCGTTTACGCCGCGGCAAAAGCCGTTGCGGAAAACCCCGGTGAAACCTTTAACCCCTTGTTTATCTACGGGGAATCGGGCTTGGGCAAAACGCACCTTATGCACGCAATCGCCAACCATTTGGCAAAAACTGCACCCGAAAAAAAGGTTCTTTATACCACCAGCGAAAATTTTTTGAACGATTTAATTGATTCTATCACCCAAAAAACGGGTGCAAAATTCCGTTTACATTATCGCAACGTGGACGTGTTGATGATTGACGATATTCAATTTTTAAAAGCACGTACGCAGTTACAGGAAGAACTTTTCCACACCTTTAACGAGCTGTCGGCACAAAACAAACAAATCGTCATCACCTCTGACCGTCCGCCCAAAGAAATTGCAACTTTGGAAGACAGACTTCGCACACGCTTCGAGGGGGGTATGATTGTCGATATCCAACCGCCCGACAGCGAAACGAAAATCGCCATCTTAAAACGCAAGGCAATGGATAAAAAATACTCTCTTTCCGAAGACGTTTTAGAGTTTTTGGCAAACGATTCTGGGCACGACGTACGTACCTTGGAAGGCAGACTGAATAAGGTTATTTTTGCAAGCAAACTGCACGAACAACCCATTACGCTCGCTTTGGCAAAGCAGGCTTTGAACGAATCGGTAAGCGAAGCGGAAGAGGAAGAAGACGTTTCGCCCGAAAAAATCATTGCCGCTGTGTGCGGATATTTTAAAACGAAAAAAGAAGATTTGATTGGCAAAAGCAAAAAGGCTGACCTTGTAAAAGCGCGCCAGATTTGCGCCTATCTGATGTGTGAAATGCTGACCATTCCCCTCGACGTTATCGGGGAACATTTAGGCGGCAGAGACCACACGACCATTATGTACGCCCGCGATAAAATGCGCGATTTGGAGAAACTCAATTCCCGCATTGAAAAGGAAATTGACGATATTAAAAATATTGTGCTGAAAAAATAAAAAATATACCGATTTCTCAACGCGGCGCTCGCCGCGTTCGTCGATTATTGTGAACGATTATGACCATGAAGAACGAGTTTTTAGAATATACCGCTGACGCCGTGGTTGTCGGCGCAGGACACGCAGGCTGCGAAGCTGCGTTGGCTTTAGCGCGCACGGGTATCAAAACTGCGCTGTTAACGCTCAATTTAGACAGTATCGCTTTTCTCCCCTGCAACCCGTCTATCGGCGGCACAGCGAAAGGGCACTTGGTACGCGAAATTGACGCGTTGGGCGGCGAAATGGGTATTGTTGCTGACAAAACCGCACTGCAAATCCGTATGCTGAACGTTGGAAAAGGCGCGGCAGTGCAATCCCTGCGCGCACAATCGGATAAAAACGCTTATCATGCGGAAATGAAACGAGTGTTGGAAAACACGGAAAATTTGCGTATTATCCAAGCGGAAGCTTCGGAAATTCTCGTCGAAAACGGAAAATGCACGGGCGTCAAAACAAGTTACGGCGGCGTCATTTCCTGTAAAGCGGCTATCCTCTGCACGGGGGTATATCTCAACGGTGAAACAATTACAGGACACGTTGTGCAAAAATCGGGTCCGAACGGGTTTGCCCCTGCAACACATTTAACCGAAAACCTGATACAACTCGGTTTTAACGTTCGCCGTTTCAAGACGGGTACGCCTGCGCGCGTAGACGGGCGTACGGTAGATTATTCGAAATGCGAAGTGCAAAACGGCGATACGGACGTCTATCCTTTTTCTTTTATGCACGACAATCCCCCTGAAAATAAAATGCCCTGCTATTTGACCTACACCAACTTGGAAACGCACGGTATTATCATGGACAACCTTGACCGCTCTCCTTTATACGACGGAACGATTTTGTCGGCAGGTCCACGGTATTGTCCCTCTATCGAAACGAAAGTGGTACGTTTTAAGGATAAGGAACGCCACCAAATCTTTTTAGAACCCGAAGGCGCGGACACATTGGAAGTGTACGTACAGGGTATGTCTACTTCTATGCCACACGACGTACAGCGGGCAATGTACGCCTCTGTCGCAGGATTGGAACACGCCGACATCATGCGTTACGGCTACGCTATCGAATACGATTGCATCGACACTTTAGACGTTCTTCCTACGTTAGAATTTAAAAAAATAGAAGGCATTTACACAGCAGGACAAATCAACGGTACGTCGGGTTATGAAGAGGCGGCGGCGCAAGGTTTGATGGCAGGATTAAACGCGTCGTTAAAGCTGCGCGGACTCCCTCCTTTTACGCTCCGACGCGATGAAGCCTATATCGGCGTTTTAATCGACGACCTTGTAACCAAAGGCACGGACGAACCCTACCGAATGATGACTTCGCGCGCCGAACACCGTATTTGTCTTCGTCAAGACAACGCCGATTTCCGCTTGACGGAAAAAGGAAAAGAAGTGGGGCTTGTAACCAAGGAACGATACGCCCGTTATCTTGACAGAAAGGAAAAATACGAAGCTTTGTTGCAGGCGTTGCAAACGCGCGTTCCACAAAAAGAAGCGACAACGTTCTTGGCAGAATACGGTTACAGCGAACCAAGCGGCGGCGTTTCCTATGCGGATATGATTAAACGTTCTATCCCTTTAAAAGATATTATGGCTCGTTTCGGCGTATTTAGCGAATACCCCAAAAACGTTTTGGAAACTGCGGAAATCACCGTGAAATACGAAGGCTATTTAAAGCAAGGGTTGGATATTATAGAAAGAGCAAAACGTTTAGAAGATAAACTTTTGCCGCCCGATATCGATTATCACTCGATTGCAGGCTTGCGCTTGGAAGCGCGGGAGAAGTTGGATAGAATTCGGCCTTTTAACCTTGGACAGGCAGGTAGAATTTCAGGAGTAAACCCCGCCGACATCTCCGTTTTGATGGTATACCTGGCAACGGTAAAATGATAAATTAATCCCCTCGCAATTTTTGCGAGGGGATTTTCTTATTCTTCTACAACTTGATATAAAACGTATTCAACTTCTTCATTTCTCGACCATTCTTCCATACGGAGCACCTCCTCGTAGTTCGGGTGGTCGATAGGTTCTTCTAAATTCTGCCAATTTTTTATAATTACGAAATCCGCTTGTTTTTCGTCTAAATACTCTTCCATTTCTTCTTTCATTTCTTCCATGGGAATATTCAATTCCGCAAAAAAACGGAATTTTGGCACTTGTTCCGCCGCTAAATAAAATCCGTTATCCAATCCACCGTAATTTAAAAGAGTAGGCGTACCGTCGCCGTGTTCTTCAATATATTCGGCTACCTGATAAAACAGCGTGTCTTCCTTTTCGCGGAAAATATAATGGTCGTGCCCGTTTTGGTAGAAAAATCCTACCGACGCCCCTATCATAACCGCACAAAACGCTGCGCTGGCGGGTTTCCATATGTTTATCAGTTTCCCACCCACGCATTCCAACAAAGCGACGTAACCGAATACCGCAAATACGTAAAAAGGCAAGCCGTAGTATCGATAATTTCTGCCGCCCACAAACAACACCACCGTCAAAAGTGAGAATATCCAAAGCAAAAACCAACGCTCTTCCCCGTGTTTCTTTACAATAAACCAAAGTATTCCAAACAGAGCAAACAAGTTATATTGCGGATTACGTACCAAAGAAACGCAAATATTTTTTACCATATTGCCAAACGTTTGCAATATGTTCCCCTCGGCAGAATACAAAAACAAGTTGTCGTACAAATACACTTGCAACCAATCTCGCACTGCGCCCGTAGCCAAAAAATACGCCAAACAAGGCAACGTCGCCACCAATACACCGCAGGCAATCCACCCGATGGCTTTACCGATTTCTTTGCTTTCCTTGCGGCGTACACTCCGCCAAATAAAATACGCAAACCAACCGACGTAAATACCCACCACCGTAAATTTACTCCAAAAAACAATACCCGACGTCAAGCCAATAAAAAAGTATTGTCCAATGGTAAATTTCGCATTTTCTTTTATATTTTTTACGGTAACGTATAACAGCCATAAGTACAACGGCGCAACGAATTCTTCCACGCTGTCCCCCGTCGACATCGCATACGAGAAACAAGCAGACAAACTCACCATCGTTGCCACGAACAAACAAATCCGTCGGCTGTACCCGTATAATCCTACAATTTTTGTGAGTAGCAACAGCACAAAAAAGAGGTTGATAATTTCAAAAATCCAAACACCCAAAAAGGAATCGCCGGAAATGAGCGCTGCGATTGCGTGCAAAAAATACACGAACGGCCCTTTTTGTTCGTAGATGTCCCGATACATCACTTTGCCGTCCAACATCGCTCTGCCTACCGTCAAAAAGCAGTTCGGGTCCGACCACTCGTTAATGGGATAAAAAGGCGACCCGCCGAATGCAAACAATGCAATCACGACGGAAATTGCCGCCAGATATAAAATCCAGCCGCTTTTTCCCAACAGCGTTTTTATTTTTTCCTTTCCTTGCATTTGCATTCCGTTTCCTGCCTTTTACCCTTTTGAAAAGACGGCTGCATCTCTCGCAGCCGTCTGTATTTTTTATTTACTTACGGCGTCCTCTTTATTCGTTTCACCGATAATAAATTGTGGTCTGTGTTTTGTTTCTTTAAATATCTTGGATATATAGATACCCACAACGCCCAAGCAACAGAGAATCATACCCGTACAAAGACAAATAATGCTCACAAGCAAAGGCCAACCCATAATAGGATAATCATACGCAATCGTTTGCACTAATGCAAATATCAGCATACCCAAGAATCCAAGCAAAGAGAAAACCCCCAAGCCCGTGGATATTTTCAAGGGTGCGTCAGAGAAATCCACGATACCGTCCACGGAATATTTGAAAAGCTTTTTAAAATTCCATTTGGTTTCTCCTGCCACCCGTTCCACGTTCTCGTACGGCAGCCAATACGTTCTAAACCCTATCCACCCGAAAATACCTTTGGAAAAACGATCCCGCTCGCTCATGGCGACGATAGAATCTACCATAGAACGCTTCATCAAACGGAAATCCCGCGCCCCGTCCACAATATCTGCGTCGGACACTTTGTTAATGAGCTTATAAAACGTTCTAGCAAAGAACGAACGGAGTTTGGGTTCGCCTTGGCGGGTAACACGGCGAGTTGCCACGCTGTCGTATTCGCCCGTTTTGATAATTTCCATCATTTTAGGCAAAAGAGAGGGTGGGTCTTGCATGTCGGCGTCCATAACGGCGGCGTAATCGCCCGTTACGTTGCAAAAACCTGCATACATAGCCGCTTCCTTACCGAAATTACGGGAAAAAGAAATATATTTGACGCGCGCGTCCTCCTTTCCCATATCCCGCAAAAGCTGTATTGTCTTATCTTTCGATCCGTCGTCTACGAACAGCATTTCAAAATCATATTCCTTCATTTCCGCCGTTACTTTTTTCAATTCGGCAAAAAGATAAGGCAACGATTCTTCTTCGTTATAGCACGGAATAATCAAAGATATTTTTTCCATTACACTTTCCTTTCCTTTCTTTTGTACGGTTGTCCGTACTGCTTTTATTATACTATACGGGGAAGTATTTGTCAACCCGTTTGGAATATTTTTTCCTACGGAAAAACAAAGTAACCCCGAGCCAAACGGCTCGGGGTTATCCCTTTATAAAGGATTAGTTCATTTTTTCAAGCAATTTCAAATCGATACCCTTTTCGCCGATTTTGATAATTTCCACTTTTACCTTGTCGCCAACGTTCAAAACGTCTTCCACTTGATTTACTCTTTGTTCAGAAAGTCTGGAAATGTGAATCATACCGTCTTTACCGGGTGCAAATTCTACAAATGCGCCAAGCTTGGACATTACGCGAACAACTACGCCCACGAACATATCGCCAACTTCGGGATCGTGCGCAATCGATTCCACGATAGCCTTTGCACGTTTTGCGTTTGCAACGTCGCCGTAGCAAGCAATACATACCGTACCGTCGTCTTCGATATCAATCTTCGTACCCGTCTGTTCGATAATCTTGTTGATAACTTTACCTTGTTTACCAACAACGTCGCCGATCTTTTCGGGATTGATTTTGAAAGTGATGATTTTGGGAGCATATTCGGACAACTCTTCATTTACAGCAGGGATACATTCGAGCATTTTACCCAAAATGTGCTTTCTTGCGTCCTGTGCCTTTGCGATTGCGTCAAGCATGATTTGTTCGGAAATACCCTTAATTTTGATATCCATCTGGATTGCCGTAATACCCTTGTCCGTACCCGCTACCTTAAAGTCCATATCGCCAAGGAAGTCTTCCAAGCCTTGGATATCCGTCATGATAACGTACTTGCCCGTTTCCTGATCTTTTACAAGACCCATTGCGCAACCTGCTACGGGCGCTTTGATGGGAACGCCTGCGTCCATAAGCGACATCGTAGAACCGCAAACCGAAGCCATCGACGAAGAACCGTTCGAGGACATAATATCGGATACCACGCGGATTGCATACGGGAATTCTTCAGGGGAAGGAATTACGGGAACAAGCGCACGTTCTGCAAGCGCACCATGACCGATTTCACGACGGCCAGGGCTGCGCAATGCCTTTGCTTCACCGGTAGAATAGCCAGGGAAGTTGTATTGATGCATATATCTCTTTTCTTCTTCCTCGTCAAGGCCTTCCATACGCTGTGCTTCGCCCAACATACCAAGCGTACAGGTCGTAAGCGCCTGCGTTTGTCCTCTCGTGAACACTGCCGAGCCGTGTACGCGGGGAAGAACGCCGTGTTCGCACCAGATAGGACGAACTTCGTCAAGCTTTCTGCCGTCGGGACGAACGCCGTCGAAAATCTTTGCACGAACGATACCCTTTACGATATAGTAAATGGAATCCTTTACTTCACGAATTTGGTCGGGATAGATTTCTTTGAAATGTTCTACGATTTCCGCTTCCGCTTCCGCTTGTTTTGCCTGTCTTTCCTGTCTGTCAAACGTATCAAGCGCCGCATACAATTTGTCGTAACCGTACGCCTTTACCGCTGCGTCCAAATCTTCGGGAATATGGTAGAGTTCCATTTCCTTCTTGGGTTTACCCACAGCAGGCACGATTTCGTCTGCAATCCAAGCGCAAACTTTCTTAATTTCTTCGTGCCCGAACATAATTGCGCCAACCATTTCCGCGTCGGTAACTTCGTTTGCACCCGCTTCAATCATTAAGATTGCGTCGGACGTACCCGCGAGGTTGAGGTGAATCGTACTCTTTGCGCGTTCTTCTACGTTGGGGTTGATAACGTATTTGCCGTCAACACAACCAACCACTACCGAACCCGTAGGGCCTGCCCAAGGAATATCGGAAATAGAAAGCGCGATAGACGAACCTACCATTGCCAAAGGTTCGGGAGAAATGTCGGGGTCAACAGACAATGCCGTTGCAACCACCACTACGTCGTTGAAAATTCCCTTCGGGAACAAAGGACGAATGGGACGGTCAATCAAACGGCTTGTTAAAATCGCCTTATCGGACGCTCTGCCTTCACGTTTTTTGAAACCGCCGGGAATCTTACCTACGGCAAACATCTTTTCTTCATAATCTACGGACAGAGGGAAGAAATCCATACCCTCTCTTGCCGTTTCACTCATACACACCGATACGTGCACCGCCGTATCGCCGCAACGCACCAAGCACGCGCCGTTTGCTTGTTCTGCATACTTACCAATCTCTACAATCAGTTCTTTGCCTGCATAGTTCGTTTTAAATACTCTGCTGTTGTTTAAATCTGGCATCTTAAATCTCCTTATACTTGAATTCTTTTTTGTTCTTGTCCGCCTGCGTCGCCCGACGAAGACGGGGTTCGATACGGAGCGCGTTTCACAAACCTATGCCGTAGCTTGTCCGCGCTTTTGCCGCGTATCCGTTGTTGCCACTTTCCGCCTATCCACAAAAAAGAGCGAGTTAAAATAACCCGCCCTTTCGTGCTTGCTTATTTTCTTAATCCCAACGCTTCGATAATCGCTCTGTATCTTTCGATATCTTTTGCCTTGAGGTAATCCAAAAGGCCGCGACGCTTACCTACCATTTTCAACAAACCACGGCGGGAATGGTTATCCTGCTTGTGTTGTTTCAAATGTTCGTTGAGGTGGTTGATTCTCTGCGTCAACAGAGCAATCTGTACTTCGGGCGAACCCGTGTCGCCTTCGTGGGTTGCAAATTTCGCAATGATTTCGTTCTTTTCCATTTCTTTATCCTCCTGTGTTTTGGAAAATTATATCACGTGCCGCAGAGTCGGACGTGGAGAATCGTTCCGCCCAGACAGCCGTTATTACTATTTTAGCACATTCTTTTTTAATTGTAAACCAAATATGCGCTCTTTTTTATGTTTTTTCTCTTTTATAAGAAAAATTTTCTTCGTTTTTCTATCGTTTCGTCCACGTGCGCGATATAGGTCGGCAAATCTTTTTGCGAAGCGCAACGGGTAATCAACCCTTTTTCAGTATACACTCTCTTGGATACGGCGTTTGCGCCCACCGCCAAATTATCGGCAATTTCTTCCATAATATCTATATTGTATACGCACGCTTTGTTCGGTTTTGTCCAGCCCACGTTTTCATTATTTCCCACCTGATATTTCTGTCGGTACATATAATAGGGAACGTAGCCTCTTCCACCCAAAAGTTCCCGCGAAAAAGATACCATCTTCGAAATATGCTCGTTTTCCAAATAGTCCGTTTCCTCTTTCAGCTTCGCGCCCGATTTCAAAGACAGACAATGCACCGTGATATTATCCGCGCCCGTTTCCACTGCCTTCTGCACGCTTTGCGCAAAAATTTCGGGTGTTTCGTCCGCCAACCCCGCAATCAAATCCACGTTCACCGAAAAACCGTATTTTTCCGACATAGCAAACGCTTTATAAACGTCCGCCTCCGTATGCTTCCTGCCGATTTTTTGCAACGTCGCGTCCGAAAAACTTTGCGGATTGATACAGATACGGGTTACGCCGTAATCTTTCAATAAACGCAATTTTTCCTCGCTGAACACGTCGGGACGTCCCGCTTCTACCGTATATTCGACGCGGGAAGAATACGCTGTATAAATAGGCTCGACTGCCTGCAAAACCCGCTCCAATTCAGACACGTCCAAAGCAAAAGGCGTGCCCCCTCCGATATATACGCTGCGAAGATTTTTCACACTCTCTTCCGCCGCAGCCAGTTCCTTTTCTAAACAATCGAGGTAGGCGGGCAAAAAATGCTTCGTCTTTTCTATCGGCGCGGTAATAAACGAGCAATAAGCGCATTTTGTCGGGCAAAAGGGAATGGACACAAACAAATCCGTGTTTCCGTCTTTTTTCTCGTAAATCCCCTTTTGCGCTTCTAAAATTTGCGCCACCAAACGGATATTTTCTTCTTGCACCCCCATTTGCCGAAACAACGCAGCAAAATCTTTCCCTTGCTCCTGCTCCATGTACGCAAGCTTGGTCGGGCGAATCCCCGTCAACGCTCCCCAAGGCATTTTTTCAAGGTACGTTTGACTTAAAATTTGATACAAACGGAGCTTTGCATACCGCCGTTCTAAACGTTTGAACTCCAATTCATCGCGTACCGTATCCCCGTCCTCGTAGAAATATTCCTTTCCGTCCACAGAAAAAACGTTGCGAAAAACGCCCTCCTCATAAACAAAAGAGTGCGTCAACATTTCAGGTCTGCGTTTAAATAAACGCACGACATCTAAAAGCTCGTTTTCCAAAAAGGAACAATCGGTAACAAAGGTCATACGTTACTCCGTTTCCGCCTATGCGTCTAACATAAACGGATTGTATTTTCTTTCGTTGGCAATGGTTGTCGCCTCATTATGTCCGGGATAAACGGGCATATCTTCCATAGCGGCAAGTCGACGCAAGGACGCGCGCATCTGCGCGATACTGCCCGTCGGAAAATCCGTTCTGCCGATACTGTCTAAAAAAAGCGTATCGCCCGTAAATAAATGCCGTCCCCCGTCCTTTGCAGTGAACAGATAGCAACAACTTCCCGACGTATGCCCGGGAGTGAGCAATGCTTTTACAGGAATTCCGTTTAAGATTTTCTCTTCGTCATCCGCAAACGTTTCGTCTACAGAATACGGCGTGCGCGGCGCACCGAACAAATCGAATACGTCTGCATCCGTACCAATCAACCCCTTTTCTTGCTCTGAACAGAGCACTTTTGCGCCCTGTTCTTGCAACGCGGGCACGCCGAAAACATGGTCGAAATGACAATGGGTAAGCAATACGTGCGTCGCCGCCAGCCCCCGTTTTTCCAGCTCGTCTGCGATACGAGGCTGCGCGGGGTCTATTACGATTGCCGTTTGATTATCCATGGTTATTATATAGGTATTCGCCCCGAATCCGCGGGGCGAAATGGTAATTATCTGCATAATTTTCTCCAAATAATTTATGCCTTGACGACACAATTCATTTTAAGATAATGACGTAATACGGTGCACGTTATAGATTCGTTTATCCGATTGTATCTTTTTCAAGAGCAAATCGATTTCGGAAATGTCCGTCAAGGAAATGGACGCTTCTAGAACAGCGTCGTGGTTTTTATCAATTCTGCCGTTGACCGCCGTAATGGATAATTTCATTTCCGATACCGCAGAAGAAAGCACGGATAACGCCGCGCCCTGGTCCACCGCGCGAATGGAAATATTTGCGTTGAAGCGTTGTTTCGCCCCTGCCGCTATCTGCCAAGCCGCAGGCAACAAGCGCTGTTGGTCGACGCCTTTTAAATTGGGGCAATCCGCACGGTGTACGACCACCCCGCGACCACGGGAAGTATACCCCACGATTCCGTCGCCGGGAACAGGCGAACAACAACCCGCAAAATGCACTAACATACCCGATTGCCCGTTGATAAGAACACCGCCGGGGTTTTTACTGTCTGTACCGCCTTTCACTTCAAACGCAGCCATGGGCGTTTCTTTTCGGTAAAAATCAATCAATTTAAACAGAATTTGGTTGACGGAAATCGAGCCGTAACCCACTGCGGCAAACATTTCGTCCTGTTCGTTGAACGAAAACCGTTCGGATATACGCTTAAAGCTTTCTCCCGTTAACAGCGAAGAAAGAGAATATCCTTTCTTTTTCGCTTCTTCGTCCAATTTCAACTGTCCGATACGGATGTTTTCTTCTTTTAATTCATTCTTGTAGAATTGACGGATTTTCGCTTTTGCGCTGGATGATTTGATAAATTTCAACCAATCGCGCGAAGGGCCTTTGGAATTTGGCGAAGTGATGATTTCTACCACGTCGCCTACCTCTAACGTTGTCGTCAGCGGTACGATTTTCGAATTAACGCGCGCACCCGTACAATGATTGCCGACCTCCGAGTGAATCGCATATGCAAAATCCACGGGGGTTGCCCCGGGAGGCAAAGAAATGACCTTTCCGCGCGGCGTAAACACCAACAGTTCGTGGCTGTATAATTCCGTTTTCAACGCGCTGATAAATTCTTTGGAGTCCTTTAAATCCCCCTGCCATTCCATCACTTCGCGGAGCCATGCCAAACGGCTTTCGAAATTATTTGCCGTTTCCTCCGACTTACCTTCCTTATATTTCCAATGCGCCGCGATACCGAATTCCGCCACACGGTGCATCTCTTCCGTACGGATCTGAATTTCAAACGGCTGTCCGTATTTGGTCATAACCGTCGTGTGGAGCGATTGATATTTGTTTGGCTTCGGCGTAGCAATATAATCCTTGATTCTTCCGGGAATCGGTTTCCATTTTTCGTGGATTCTTCCCAGAACGGTATAACATTGGTTGATGTCTTTTACGATAACGCGTACCGCCGTCAAATCGTAAATTTCGTCCAACGTTTTACCCTTATTCTTCATTTTCTTATAGATGGAATAAAAATGTTTGGGTCGTCCGAAAACTTCCCCCTCTACCTTATCCGCCGCCATCAATTCTTTAAGTTCTTCCACAATATCGTTGACGAATTCTTTGCGTTCAGACAGTTGCGCACGGATATTGTATACAAGGTAATCAAAAGAATCGGGGTCGAGATATTTTAAACATAAATCTTCTAATTCGCACTTAATTTGCGAAATACCCAATCTACCTGCAAGCGGCGCAAAAATATCCAACGTTTCGCTTGCCATACGCTGTTGACGTTCGTGCGAAAGGAAATTGAGCGAACGCATATTGTGCAAACGGTCGGCAAGTTTAATAATGATAACCCGCACGTCCTTCGCCATCGCCACAAAAATCTTACGGAAATTTTCCGCGTTTTCGTCCTCTTTCGATTTGAATACGATTTTTTCCAGCTTCGTAACGCTGCTTACCAGCGTGAGGACTTCTTCCCCAAATTCCTGCTTAATATCTTCCGCGGTAGAATCGGTATCCTCTATTACGTCGTGCAAAAGCGCCGCCGCTATCGTTGCGCAGTCTAACCCCAAATCAATAAGAATATCTGCCACCGCGCAAGGATGAATGAAATACGGCTCACCTGAAGCCCGTTTTTGATTTGCGTGCGCCGTCTTTGCGTATTGATACGCCTTTAATAGAGTTTCTCGCTCTTTGTCAACGTATATATCATTTATTTTTTTTAAAGTGTTTTCCGTTTCCATACGCTCACCTCTTCCGTACAAAATCGATTAGCTAACTTTTTTGTAACAAGCAAACTTTGCGATAGATAGAAGAATCGTTCAATTCCGCCTTTACGCCTCTGTACACCATCAGTTTTCCGCTGTCGAACGCAACCAACCCCAACTCTTCAAAGACGTTCAACGCAAAGATGAACTCCATTTTATCAAAACCCAAGCCGTCGCAAGCAAACGCCAATTCTTCCACCGTTTCGCCATACAGAGTATTTACACCCCGACGAAGCGCAGAAAATACTTCCAACAAACGTTCGCGCGTTACGTCCAAATTTTCAAACATTTGATAGCCGCAAACGTCGCGGTTGACGTACACTTTTTTGTCGCGCAACGCCGCAATATTAAAATCGGAAGGCACGTCTAAAAACACAAAATCCCGAAAGCCCAAAAGGTCTGCGTCTGCTGCGGGGGAAACCACCAAAGTATTAGCAAGATTCCGCGAAGACGGGTAAAATAAATCGCAACCGAATTTTTCTAACCCCTGATATTTTCGCAACGTTCTTCTATCCGAAGCTATTAAACACAGTCCGTATGGACAGTCTTTACTTTTTCTTTCGATAAAAGCGTTGATTTCTTCTGTCGAAAGCTCCTCTATTTCCATTTCTATTCCGTCCGCATACGAACGCGCAATCGCGTTTGCAAAAATGCTTTCCGCCGCATTCCTTCCCGTTTTTCCGTCGTAAAGCAAATCGCGCACGTGCCCTTTTATATATTCTCTGCCCTTGTATTTGGAAATATTAATTTCAAAAACAAACTGTTTCTTGACGTCGCTTTCAATAATTTTCAGGTTTTTCGCCCCCGAAAAATACATCAAATCAATATACTCGCTTTTCACAGACAAATGGGGCGACATCGGCTTGACCGAGCGCGCTTGACACGCCCCCGCCGAGATGGAAAACAGCGGTTTTCTATGCCCAACCCCGTAAGGTTCCATCGCCACCAACTCGCGCGCAAATTTCTCGGAAAATTGCGCCGTAATCTCCTCGCTGACAGGAATCAGCTGCTGGAAATCTTCCGCTGAATACGTTCTTCCGATTTCCTCGCCAAGTGCTTTTTCTAAATCGTCAAATTTATCCGCGCGGATATTGATACCCGCCGCTTGCGCATGCCCGCCGAATTCTTCCAAGTGTTCCGAACAGTTTTTCAATGCGTTAAAAATGTTGATTCGCTCAATACTGCGGGCGCTTCCTTTCAACATATCGCCGTTACGCACGAACAACAAAGTCGGGCGGTTATATTCTTCGGCAATACGCGCTGCTACGATTCCTACAAATCCCGTATTCCAGCTTTCATCCGAAAGCATAATCACGTTGCCGTATGCGCCTTTTTCCAAGAGTTTCCGTTTGGCAGAAGCGTATAATTCGTCGCAGTATCTTTGCCGTTCCGTATTGTATAAGCAAAGCTTTGTTGCTAAATCATAAATTTCCGATTCGTTTTCGGAAACGAACAGTTGAAAGGCAGAACGCGCGTCGCCCATTCTTCCCGCCGCATTGACACGGGGCGCAATGGTGAACGCCAAAGTCTGCGCGGTAATTCCATCGTAGTTTTTTCCAAGCAACGTGGAAAAACAGGAACGAAGGTTGGTATTAAACCGTTTCAATCCCTCCGTTACAATATCACGGTTTTCACCCAACAATGGTACACTGTCCGCCACCGTCGCAAGCGTCGCAAAATCTAAATATTGATAGGCTTTTTCCCCAATCAACGCACAAGCAAGCTTAAACGCTACCCCCGCGCCGCAGAGATTATCGTAGGGATAATCGTCTTCTAATTTTGGATTGATGATAACGCAATCGGGTAACAAAGACGGCAATTCGTGGTGGTCGGTTACGATTACGTCCGAACCCAACTCGTAGATGTATTGCGCCTCTTTCGCACAAGAAATACCGCAATCCACCGTAATAAAGAGTTCGGGATTGCATTCTTCGAAAATACGGTCAATTACCTCCACGGAAAGCCCGTATCCGTCTACGCGTTCAGGAACGTATACGTGCGGTTCTATTCCAAAATCACGCAATGCGTGATACATAATCGCCGAAGCGCAAACGCCGTCTGCGTCGTAATCGCCAAAAACCGCTACCGTCCGCCCCTCATCTCGCGCTTGCGTAATAAGCGCAACGGCCTCTTTCATGCCTTTCATTAAATAAGGAGAAAGAAAATTCTTTTCCGAGGGGTGCATGAAACGACGGATTTTTTGTGCGTCGTCAATCCCGCGCGCATACAAAATCCGCGTAATCTGCTCCGTCAAGCCCGTTTGCGCAGCCAAATCGGAGATGATATGCAGTTGTTCTTCCGAAAAAGAATATTCGGGAACAATTTTTTTCATAAAAACACCTATCTCGAATCCATTCGTTGTGAATTTTCGTTTCTTTTATCCGTAATTAATAAAACGTACGGGCGGAAGAAATCCCCCTCCCGCCCGTTTTTTTGACTTTGTTAGAATCAGTCTGCGTTTTCTTCCGCAACCGCAGGCGTATTCTCTTCTTTCTTTTCTTTTACCGTCTTCTTTGCGCCTTTATAATCGGACGATTTCGAAGCCGCGACCTTATCCGCGTATTTTTTTACGAATACGTACAGCGCAGGTCCATAGACAAGACCCAAAAACGCCGATACAAGCAATGCGATAATCGCCGCAAACGAGAACCAAGCAATCGCCGCTTTTCCTACGCAAATCATCACCAGCAAGGATACTCCCAATGCCACAGTAAGCGAAAGCGTTTCTTTCCAAGCAATCGTCGAAGATACAAGCTCTTCCGTCGATTTTTCCGCTACGTTTTCTTCCTTTTGCGCCATACGGAGCTTATTGAAATTAAACAACAACGCCACCGCCGTGAAGAGTGCAGAAGCCGCCAAAACCGCTGCAATAGCCGGGGTTACGGGGATGCGAACGATGGCAAGAACCGCCGTCGTCAACGCTACGCCCAAAATGCTGCCGCATACTACGAACGCTGCTACGTGGAACTTGTAACGAATCCAAACGTATACCAATGCAAGCACCGCAAACACAGCCGCTGCGATAATGCCGCGAAGAATATAATGTTTCGCCATTGTGCCGACAACTTCCACTTCGCCCGTGGTAACTTTTATGTCAGCGTCCTTCCATTCTTCCGAAAGGGATACAATGCCGTCGATTGCATTTTTCGCATCACGAATATCTTTCGTGGAGGCGTCTTTATCAAAGGAATATACCACCTCGCACAAATCGTTCTTTACTCTGCCAACGTCTTTGTCTTGTACTTCCAATCCCAACGCCGCAAATACGTCCTCGCAAACGTCTTCCACGTCCTCGCCGCAGAAGTTGCTATAATAGAACTCGTCCATAGATACGGAAACCGTCTTTACATCCTTTACGCTGTTATTGAACCCAAGCACCGCACACAGAACGATACCTACCGCCAAAATCACACCGAGAACCGCAGACAAAATCGCCGTCAATTTCTTCGTCAATTTCAAGTTGGGAGCTTTACAACAAAACTTAATCTTCATCGTCGTCATCCTCCCTTACGAAACGGAAATATTTATACTTATTCTTGCTTGCCGACAACAATACGTGATTGATTCCGCGACCCCAAAGCAAGTTACAGAACGCCGCCGAAATAAGACAGATCAATGCGTGGATTGCAAGCGTGTGCAAGTTTGCTACACCAATCAACAAGGCAAAAGCCGCCAAAATCAACACTGCGTACACGTCAATCGTATTCCACAAAGTTTTCTTGTAACCGCCCTTCACGGAAGATTGCACCGTTTTACCTTGCATAAAATCTTTCTTGATTGCGGAATAGGTATAGTTGTGGAAAAGATTTACCATCACCAAACCGAACAGGAACATCATAATCGCCGCCGCCGACAATTCTAAAACGCCCTCGGTAATGAATGCGAAGCAAAGCGCCGTAATGATGAAGTAACTCAAGTTGGTGTATACGTTCACGATACCGAATCTGCCCATCTTCACAACGGCAAGTACCATAAGCGCAACCATAATCGTCAACAATCCGCCGAATACCCAATACAAAACGTTGCTACCGTAATCGTTGGTAAAGCTTCGAACCGAGCTGCCGTCCAATTTTCTAAACGCAAATTGTATAGGCGTGTTCGCATCTTCCTCTCCGATATAGATAACCCCCGTATCTTTCAAGGAATTCAAAAGAACTGCGATGGTTTCTGCATAACGGATATCCCCTTGTTCCGCAAGCGGATATTCCACTTCGTTTTTATCGTTAATGTAATCGGGAGAAATACTCAACATCTTTTCGCCGCCGATTGCGATATCCAACGACGTACCGCCCGAAGACTTAAACGCTTTCAACATCGACTTGCCCGCGCCCGTAAATTTAATACGGAGATGCGCCACTTCATACTGCTTTTTGATGTCGATTTTCTTAATTAAATCCTTTACCGTCGTCTCGCCGTCAAACGCCGAAACGTTTGCGCCGTCCTGCATAAAGGTAAATTCGCCGAACATATTGAACAACGTAAACGCTTGCGAAGCGTTGGTCGAAGGGTCTTTCGCGTTATCCGTTTCCGTCTTTTCCCCTGCGCCAAGTTCGATGCGAAGCATATATTGGTTTACCACGGAAACAGTATGATATTCGTATTCCTTCGCCGCATAACGGTTTTTCACTTCGTTCGCTGCTTTTTGGAAAGCCGCGTCGAAGTCTTCCGAAATAACCCACGTTTCTTCGCCTGCGTCATTTTTTACGCTCTTCAAAACCGCGTCGTCCTCGTTCGTACTGAAATACAAACCGTCGATACCGTCCACATGAACGTAAGCGGCCACATAATCCGCCAACTTTTCCTCTGCTTCCGCCTTCTTTTCCCCTGTCAACGCCGCTGCTGCGTCGTTCAAAGCCGCAACTTCGGTTTCATACTCGGTTTCGGAAATTACGCCGTTGGGATAATAGTAGGTATAGTACCCGTCCCCGAAGTCCCTGCCGAGGTCGTATTGCAATACGGCGGGATTCCAACTATCCTTCTTGTTTGCACTCCAAGGCAAACGGAAGGTAGGGAAAGCCGTTATCGCGCACAACACGGCAATAACGATGGTAAGCAAAGTTATGAGTACCACCGATTTCTTTTTGCCCATAATAGCCTCCTGTGTGTTTCGGATTCATTCTTCCGAAGCTTACAATGAATACTTATTTATTATACCTTATTTTTAACCGACTCGTCAAGCCATAACACGGACTGTACGGCATTTTTTTAAGGTTTTGCGAAAAAAATCCGCTCTTTTTTCTTTCTTTTTCTTATTTGCCAAGCAATTTTTTCTCTGCCAAAATGTGCATAGCGCATTCCACGCGTTTTTTCATCATTTCGCAGGTTACTTCGTACGGGTCGTTGATGTCCCCGTTAAAATTGTAATTATTCGCGCTGCAACCGCCCGAACAAATAAATTTCGCAAAGCAATTTTCACATTTTTTGCGAGTAAACAAGCAGGAATTTTTAAACAGCTCCCGCGTGTCTGCACGGGTGATTCCTTCAAAAACGCTGCCCATCTTAAATTTTTCATTCCCCGCGAACTGATGGCAAGGATACAAATCTCCGTTGGGAGTTACCGAAAAATACTCGTTGCCCGCACCGCAAGCCGATACCCGCTTGGAAAGACAAGGTCCACCCTCCAAATCGATATTGAAATGGAAGAAATTGAATCCTTCTCCGTTCTTATACCGTTCCAAATACGCCTCGCAAAGATTTTCGTATTCGGCAGCAATCGCAGGAAGATGCTCTTCCTTGATTTGCAAATCGTCGATATCCGTTACCACGGGTTCCATAGAAATAGAATCTACCCCTTGGTCTGCAATAAAGAGTACGTCTTTGGAAAAATCGAGATTTTTCGCCGTAAATGTGCCGCGCACGTAATAACTCTTCGTTCCGCGCAAAGAAATGAATTTCTTTATCTTGTCGATAATGAGGTCGAACGTGCCTTTGCCGTTGAGCGTCGTACGAATGGCGTCGTGCACCTCTTTTCGTCCGTCCAAAGAAAGCACGACGTTTTCCATTTCTGCATTGAAAAACTGAATGGTTTCGTCATTCAAAAGCAACGCGTTGGTCGTTGTCGTAAATAAAAATTTCTTGCCCGCTTTTGCCCCTGCTTCCTTGGCGTAATATACCGTTTTTTTCAAAACGTCCAAATTCATCAACGGTTCGCCGCCGAAGAAATCCATCTCTAAAACTTTGCGGTTTCCGCTGTTTTCAATCAAAAAATCCACCGCTGATTTCGCCGTTTCAAACGACATACTTTCTCGCTTGGAATGGTAAGCACCCTCGTCCGCAAAACAGTAACGACAACGGAAATTACAATCGTGGCAAATATGAATGCAGAGCGCTTTTACTTCGTTGCTCTTTACGGGATACGCTTTTACTTCTTCCTTGAAAAGCAAGCCCTGCGCTTTCAATCCCTCCACGTCGGAAAGAATTTCTGCAATCTGCTCGTCCGTGAGATAGGTAATATCCACGGCTTGTCCTTCCTCTTTGGCTTGGAGGTAATCCGCCGTGGGCTTGTCGCATTCGTGTAGCGACCCGCTGCCCACGTCGTAAATGTAATTTTTATCTCTGTAATTAAATACGTGTATCACGTCAACATTCCCTTTTAAATCTAAACTCGGTTAAAAACGGCGTACTGTAACAATACGCCGTTTTTTGCGATAATTTCCTACTTTACACAGCGGTAAACCCGCCTCGCTTAAAAGAATTATTTACGTTCGATTTTTTCTTCGCGCGTAATTCTTTCGCAGGACTGGTTGCCTACCGTACAGCTCGTTTTGCAAGCGGACTGACAGGTGCTTCTGCATTCGCCGCAAGCGGTCACTTTCTTATCTGCGGGTTTCGCGATTGTCTTAATCATAGCGTCCTCCTGAATAATTTTGAATTTTGATACACTCATTATAATACACTTTGCGACAAATTGCAAGCGGTTTTTTCATTTTTTTTCACCTTTTCCCCGTCGCGCCTATATTTTTTGCATTTTTATTCCGCCAAACACCTTTAACGCCGTAAATTCACGCCGAATATTCCGCCGATAATTCCGCCCAGCACCGTTACGATACATTCCACCAAAATCAGCCACGACGCCGAAAAGTTACCGCCGAACGCCGAAAACGTGAGGTAAGAAAGCAGAAAAAACAAGCCCCCCACGCCAAGCCCTTTCAACCAACCTTTCTCACCGCGAACAAAAAATAAACCGCCCAAAAACGCAGCCAACACTTTCACGATTTGGTTTACGGGATATACGACGTTTGCCAATGCAGGCGCGGCGCGCAAAACGCACGCAAATAAAATGGAGAACAACACCGACGCAAGCAAAGCAAACGCTACGCCTTTTATAACGGAAAACAACCCGTTTCCGTTGGAAAAATCTTTTTGCATAAAATAAAACACCTCCGCTTTATCCTATGCGAAGGCGTTTATTTTTCAGAACTTTTTTGTTGTAGAAAAAGGAAATTATTTCTCTTCTTTCGCCGAATCTTCCGCTTTTTCTTCCAAAGTTTCTTCTGCGGTTTCCACTTTTTCAAACTCGGGAGCTTCGTCCTTTGCTTCTACAGGCGCTGCCTGTACGGCGTCGGGAGCAGGTTCAATTCTACCGATTGCTTTTTTGTCAAAGCGGATATACGTTTTGCCAAGCGAATCCGAACCCGTTTCCAATACCACAGTGTTGTCCTCGTCGCAAATTTCTACCACTACGCCAAATACGCCGCCAATGGTTTCCACTTTCGTACCAACCTTGATGGAATTGAGCATATCCATCGCCTGCTGTTGCTGCTTTTTACGGTTGCGGGAGCTGTACCAGAAAAATACTACGATAAGCAAAATAAATCCGCCAATCATCACGTAAGACATCACTTTACTCTTCGTCGACCCGCCCGAAGCCGCGCTGCTTGAACTTTCCAAACTTGATAATAATTTTAATAAAAACATCTTTTCTCCTTCACGCGTCTATCGCGTTACTTTCTTAATTCCGTAGTATAATGATATCCTTTTTTTTCCTTTTTGGCAAGCAATTTACCGCAAAAAAACATTCTTTTTCAATTTTTCGCACATTTTTCATTTATACAACAAGAAAACCTTGCGGAATTTTGGCGATTTCTCACCATTTTCCCTCGCCGCCGTACTTGCGATAAAATTCTTGCGTGTATTCCTTGACGTATCCGCCCAAAATCGATTGCCGCAAGCCTTTCATCAGCTTGTGCAAGAACGTGATGTTGTGCAAACTGAGCAACATTGCCCCGTACATTTCACCCGTGTTAATCATATGCCGCAAATACGCTTTGGTATAATGTTTACAGCAGTAGCAATCGCACTCGTCATCCAAAGGCGTAAAATCCTCTTTATACTTCCCGTTACGTACCACTACCCTGCCATGCGAAGTCATTGCCGTACCGTTACGGGCAATACGGGTCGCCAACACGCAATCGAACATATCAATCCCGCGAAGCGTTCCCTCGATGAGGCAATCGGGCGAACCCACCCCCATCAAATAACGGGGCACGTCCGTAGGCAACTGCGGTTGCAAATAATCAAGCAACTCGTACATAATCGGCTTCGGTTCTCCGACGGAAAGCCCGCCGATAGCTATGCCGTGTTTTACAAAAGGCAAAGTACGGCGCAAGCTTTCCCCACGCAAATCTTTATACATATTCCCTTGCACAATGGGGAAAAGCGCTTGTTCGGGCTTATCGTGGAATTTATAACAGCGTTCCAACCATGCCGAAGTACGTTTCATTGCCGCCTCTGCTTGCGCATGGTTATAGCCGTATTCGCTGCATTCGTCGAACGCCATAATGATGTCCGCGCCCAAATTCTGTTGCACCTGTATCGCCTTTTCAGGCGTAAAGAAATGCTTACTACCATCAATATTAGAAGAAAATTGCACGCCTTCGTCAGTGATTTTGTTTAAATTCCCAAGCGAAAAAACCTGAAAACCGCCGCTATCCGTTAAAATAGGCTTGTCCCAATTCATAAACGTATGCAAACCGCCCGCTTTTTTCACGATACCGTCGCCGGGTCGCATATACAGATGATAGGTGTTGGAAAGAATAATTTGCGAACCCGCCTCTTTCAAATCCCGCGGGAATACCCCTTTTACCGTCGCCTGCGTCCCGACGGGCATATAAACGGGCGTTTCAATATCGCCGTGCGGCGTATGCAAAACGCCCGCACGCGCCCCCGTTTCTTCGTCCGTTTTTATCACTTCAAAGGAAAAATACTCGTTATTCAAAGTACCTACCTGCCCTTTTTTGTTTTTTCGTTTGCTATTATACCATAATTTTTTTGGAAAGGCAAGCAAGATTACCCACTTTGCCGATTATTGCAAAGCCGACTCTCTTTTATGTTTTTATACAGTATATTCACAAATTTTATACGTTTATGCAATACGGTTTTTATAAAAAACGTAAATTTTTCGTTTTGACTAGAAAAACGGTTGACTTATTTTTATTTACATTATAAAATAAGCAGACATAACAAATGTAAAAACATATTGTAAAAGGAGATAAACATTATGAGCATTAAGAAAATTTTGGCATGCACTTTGGCAACGACGGCAGCGTTTGCGACCTTGAGTTTTACGGGTTGCGGAAAAGAAAAAGACACCTTAATCGTTTACACCGAAGCAGGGTTTGCCCCTTGGGAATTTACCGCTCTCGGTACGACGGATATTATCGGCGTAGATATGGAAATCGCAGAATATATCGCAGATAAATACGATTGGGAACTGAAAGTTGTTAACGGAAAATTTGATACAATCGTTGCCGGTATCGCGGAAGATAACGCGTTGGGTATCGCAGGTATCTCTTACAGCGCAGACCGTGCAGAAGACGTAGAATTCTCCACCTTCTATTGGGGCGACGCTTACCAAACGGTTGTTTATAAGACGAGCGACAACCCCACGTTGATAGACGGCAGCTTTGCTATTTCCAACTTCGCAGATTCTAAACTCGTTTGCCAAACAGGTACGACTAGCCAATTTACCATTGAAGAAAACGCGGGAAAATGGGGTTACGATAACACCAACACCAAAAGTTTCGATCAGGTTATGGTGGCTTTGGAAGATATGAAAACGGCTTCCATTGAAGAATACCTTATCGTAGACTCGCAGGTAGCGGCGCAGCTTGTAGCGGAAAACGACGGCATTTCCTGCGCTCCTATCGAAGGTTTGGAAGCGGAACAGTACGGCATTATCGCAAAGAAAGGCAATACGGATTTGATTGCGAAAGTAAACGCAGCCCTTGAAGAACTTCTCGTAGAAGACGAAAACGGCAAAACCCAAATCGACAAATGGTTCGAAGAATATTCCGCTATTGAAGCAGAATAATGAAACCATGCGCTCCGCTTCCTTGCGGAGCGCATATTGTAAAAGGAAAACGCTATGAATTCATTATTTGATAATTTTGGTGAAAAACTCTACGAGTGCTTTATCGAGCACGACATGTGGAGATTATATTTAACGGGGTTACGAAATACCGTAATCATTGCTATCGGCGCATGTTTGATTGGTTTGATTATCGGTATTATCGTAGCATGTATCCGTATTGCGCCAAAAAAGAATCCTATCATAAAAATTTTAGACGGCATTTGTCGTTTCTATATCACGATTATTCGCGGCACGCCCGTTGTTTTACAACTATTTATCAGCTATTTCGGATTTTTGATGTTTTTGCGGTACGTGGATTTCTTCGGAATAAAACAAACGGACGCCATTTTCGTTGCCATCATTACGTTCGGCGTAAACTCCGGCGCATATATGGCAGAGATTATGCGTGGAAGCATTAATGCCATCGACCAAGGGCAAATGGAAGCGGGACGTTCGCTTGGGTTAAGTTGGGCGAAAACATTTGTAAAAATTATTTTACCACAAACCTTAAAAAGCGCAATCCCCACCATGTTCAACGAATTTATTACTCTTATTAAAGAGACGTCTGTCGCCGGTTACGTTGGAATCCTTGATCTTACCAAGATTCAATCGTACGTAACGTTCCAAACCACTGAACTTTTCACGCCCTTGCTTATCATTGCGGCTATTTATTTGACGTTGGTTTTGATTTTGCAACAGATACAAAAATTCATAGAAAGGAGGTTGGCGAGAAGTGAACGATAATATGGCAAAAAACGAAACGGAATTTTGCGCTGAAACCTCCCCTATCCTTTCCGTTAAAAATTTGCATAAATATTTTGGAAAATTAGAAGTTCTCAAAGGAATAGATATCGACATTCAAAAGGGGGACGTGGTTGCCGTTATCGGGCCTTCCGGATGCGGCAAATCCACTTTCTTGCGTTGTTTGAATCGTTTGGAAGAACCCACCTCGGGGCGAATCGAATTCAAAGGCGAAACCGTTTTTAAAAAAGAACGGAACGAATGGAAAAAAGAGTGGAAAACTCTGTTGACAAAGAAAGGCACGACGGAATACGACGAAAATGCGGTAAAAGAAGCGGAACTTTCTTATAAAGAGTTACGCAAAAAGGAAAAGGCAACTGAAAAATATGTGCAAAAGCATATCAATCAACACCGTCAAAAAATCGGTATGGTTTTTCAACAGTTCAATCTCTTCCCCCACCTTACCATTTTGCAAAACATCACGCTTGCTCCCGTACAATTAAAATTAAAAACGAAAGAAGAAGCGGAAAAAATTGCCATGGAACTTCTCAAACGTATCGGTTTGGAAGATAAGGCAAACGTATATCCCTCCACTCTTTCGGGCGGGCAGAAACAACGCATCGCCATCATTCGCGCTTTGGCAATGGAACCTGATGTAATGCTCTTTGACGAACCCACTTCCGCGCTTGACCCCGAAATGGTAGGCGAAGTTCTCAACTTAATGACGGAACTTGCCAACGAGGGTATGACGATGGTCGTGGTTACCCACGAGATGGGTTTTGCAAAAGAAGTTGCAAACCGCGTTATCTTCATTGACAACGGCGTTATCAAAGAAGAAAATTCCCCCAAGGAATTTTTTGAAAATCCCAAGGACGAAAGATTAAAAGATTTCTTGTCTAAAGTGTTAATGTAAACCGCATAGAAAAAAGCAAGGCAAAACGCCTTGCTTTTTTCTTTTGTTTCCTATAATTCGGCTGTAAAATTATCTTGCTTATTCCAATTCGAACGCACCTGTATACAACTGATAATACGTACCCTTTTGTTCTAACAGTTGTTCGTGCGTACCGCGTTCGATAATTCTGCCGTGATCCAAAACCATAATGGCGTTAGAATTCCGTACCGTCGAAAGACGATGCGCAATAACAAATACCGTTCTGCCCTGCATCAATTTATCCATACCGTCGTTGACAAGCGCCTCCGTACGGGTATCGATGGACGAAGTCGCTTCATCCAAAATCATAGCCGGCGCGTCCGCCACTGCCGCGCGCGCAATCGAAAGCAACTGTCTTTGGCCTTGCGAAAGGTTTGCGCCGTTATTCGTCAACATTGTATTGTAACCGTCGGGTAAACGGCAAATAAAATCATCTGCGTTAGCAAGCTTCGCTGCCGCAATACATTCTTCGTCCGTTGCGTCCAATCTTCCGTAACGGATATTTTCCATTACCGTACCCGTAAACAGATTGGTATCTTGCAAAACAATTCCTAATGAACGACGCAAATCTTCTTTGCGAATTTTATTGATATTGATTCCGTCATAACGGATTTTTCCGTCCTCGATATCGTAAAAACGGTTGATGAGGTTGGTAATCGTCGTTTTCCCTGCGCCCGTCGCGCCTACAAACGCTATTTTTTGCCCAGGTTTTGCATACAGAGTAACGTCGGAAAGAACTTGTTTTTCAGGTACGTACGAAAAATCGACCATATCCATCACAACGTCCCCTTTCAATTCGGTATACGTCGTCGTGCCGTCTGCTTTGTGATAATGTTTCCAAGCCCAAAGCCCCGTGCGTTCCGCCGTTTCCGTAAGTTCGCCGTTTTCATCATATTTCGCATACACCAACGTAACGTATCCCTCATCCTCTTCAGGCGATTCGTCCATCAGCGTAAAGACGCGGCTTGCGCCCGCCAAACCCATGGCAATCATGGATACCTGCTGCGAAGTTTGGTTGACAACTTGGGTAAAATTTCTCGACATACCAAGGAACGCCACGATAACGCCCACTGTAACGAGTTTTGCATCGCCGAATAAGAGCGTTCCAAAACTGATATTTACCGTTTCCAACGCAAAAAGCGCACCACCGATAATTGCAATCAATACGTAGGTGATGTTGCCGATATTACCAAGGATAGGCCCTAATACGTTGCCGTAAATATGCGCGCGCTCGCTATCCTTAAACAATTTTTGGTTCAGCTTTTCAAAATCCTCTTTCGCCTTTTCTTCGTGCGTAAAGACTTTGACCACCTTTTGCCCTTTCATCATTTCTTCCATAAATCCCTCTTCTTCTGCGAGGGACGTCTGTTGCGCCACCATATACTTCGCACTGCCGCCGCCGATTTTCTTTACCACGAACGTCATAGCAAACGTGGACACCATTACCACTAAAAACAGCCAAAAACTGTATCGCAACATCAAAATTACCGTCGTAATCAACGTCAGCGAACTGCTTAATACCGTCGGCAAACTCTGTCCAATAAGCTGACGGGTTGCGTCCGTGTCGTTGGTGTAGGTACTCATAATATCCCCATGCGCATGTGTATCGAAATACTTAATGGGCAATTTCTGCATTTTTGCAAACATATCCGTCCGCAAATGATACAACGTGCCTTGCGTTACCGTTGCCATCAAACGGGTATACAAAAACGAAGCGATAATTACCACGCCGTACACCGCCGCCATCATAATAATCAACCCGATAAGTTTTTCTTTTAATTCGCCGTTCATACCGCCGATATTCAAAGCGGGCGTAATGACTTCGTCCACCAAGGATACCATAAACACGGAAGATACCAAACTCCCAATAGAACTCAATAAAATACAAATCAGGGATACAATCAAATGGACTTTATAATGGCGGAACGCCATTTTGAAAAGCCGCTTGAACGTACCTTTTTTAATTGCGCCTTTGGGCACGGGCATACCTCTGCCCCGCATAGGACCTTTACCCATGGGTCTTCTTGCTGTAGGATGTGCCATTACACTTCACCTCCTTCTTCCGTTTCAGAGGCTTTCCCCTTGGTTTGCGCTTCGTAAATTTCACGGTAAATTTCACTGTCGCGCATCAGCTCGGTATGGTTACCGCAAGCAATAATTTCCCCAGCGTCCAACAGCACAATCTTATCAGCGTTTTCCACCGATGCAACGCGCTGGGCAATAATAATCTTCGTCGTATGCGGAATTTCTTTTTCAAACGCGTAACGAATCAATGCGTCCGTCTTCGTATCCACCGCCGAAGTCGAATCGTCCAAAATCAATACTTTGGGTTTTCGCAACAATGCGCGTGCGATACAAAGCCGCTGTTTTTGTCCGCCCGAAACGTTCGTTCCACCCGCTTCGATATACGTATCGTACCCGTCGGGGAAAGCGCGGATAAATTCGTCCGCTTGCGCCAGCTTGCACACCCGTTCGATATCCTCGTCCGTTGCATTTTCATCTCCCCAACGCAAATTTTCTTTGATTGTCCCCGAAAAGAGTACGTTCTTTTGTAAAACGATAGATACCTCGCGGCGAAGCACCTCCAAATCGTAGTCTTTTACGTTTACGCCGCCGACGTAAAGCGCCCCTTCCGTCGTATCATACAAACGAGGAATCAGCTGTATTAAAGTAGTCTTGGAAGAGCCCGTGCCTCCTAATATACCCACGGTTTCCCCCGATTTGATAGTAAGGTCAATATCCGAAAGAGCAAATTTTGCCGCCTTTGCGGAATATTTAAAGTTTACGTTTTCAAAACGAATAGAACCGTCTTTTACTTCTTTTACCCCGTCTGCAGGGCTGACGATATCCGATTCTTCGTTCAAAACCTCCGTGATACGGCGCGCCGATTCGATAGACATAGACAGCATAACGAAAATCATGGAAAACATCATAAGACAAGACAGCATTTGTATTCCGTAAGAAATCAACGCGGAAAGTTGTCCTTTACCGAACCCGTCGTACGCAGCCCAATGGGTATTGTCCACAATCGCATACACCGCAAAAAATGCGATTAACGTCGCCGCAAAATTAATAAAAAACGTCATAAACGGATTGTTGAGCGCAAGAATCTTTTCCGCCTTGGTGAAATCGTCTCGAACACTCCCCGCTGCCTTTTGGAATTTTTCCGTTTCATAATCTTCCCGCACGAAAGATTTTACCACACGGATACCCCCTACGTTTTCCTGCACCGAATTGTTCAAGGCATCGTATTTTTTGAAAATCTTACGGAAAAACGGCATTACGTAGCGCATAATTCCGAAAATGATTGCCCCCAAGAACGGCACAATCACCAAGAATATCCAAGCGAGCTTGGGGTTGATGGTAAAACTCATAATAATTGCAAACAAGAACTGTAACGGCACGCGGATAACGATACGTAAACACATTTGGTACGATTGCTGTACGTTGGTAACGTCCGTCGTTAAACGGGTAACCAACGAGGATGTAGAAAATTTATCTACGTTGGAAAAGGAAAACTTTTGCACTTTGTAAAATAAATCGTGGCGCAAATTTGCCGCAAACCCACAACTTGCCGTCGCCGCAAACCGTCCGGCGAGAACCCCGCTTGCCATAGAACATATCGCAAGCGCTATCAAAATTCCGCCGTATTTCAAAATTTGTAATATCGCATCTCTCGAACCGATATTCTGCACGTCGATTTTGGTAATCATCATCGCCATAAAGAATGGAATCAAACATTCGCAAAAGGCTTCCACCGCCATAAATATCGGCGTGATAAGTGATGGCTTTTTATATTGCCGTACGCTTTTTAACAACGTTTTTATCGTCCCCGTCTTTTTTCCTTTCTCCATAGTTTTTACCTCGTTCTGTTTTACGGTATCATTTTATTCCTTTTCACAAATAAAGTCAACTGCTAAAAAAGAAATTTCCGTGTTTTTCACGGAAATTTCTCATTTTATATTTTTCGCTCACTTTTACAGGTCAAATATAAAATTTGATAACGCTTGGAAAGCTCTTTCAACAGCGCTTTTGCCCGCTCCGTTTTTCCGTCGTCTAAATTCACGAAAGGGTCGTCGAATATCAACACGGGAAGTTCTTTTTTAAATACGGCGTCCACCAAAGCAATGCGGGTGCAAAGCCCTACCAGTTCCCGCGAGCCGACGCTGTAATATCCCAAAGCACGGAACGCGCCTTGCTCCTCAAAAACGGGCGCGCCGTCCGCCGCAAACCGTAAATTACCGCCGTAACCCAAAAAACCAAGATACTGCTGACAGCCCCGTTCCACAGGGTCGAGATAACGCGACGCCATATTCTCTTTTGCTTTTAACAAAATTTCTTTCGCCGATACGATGGCGCGATGGCGTTTTTCCAAACGCTCCTTTTCTTCCAAAAGAAAACTTTCTTCCGATTCCAAAGCGGAAACGTTCCCTTTCCCCTCTAAATCTTCCGCACGGCTCACTCCGTCGCTCCGCGTTTTAAGCCATTCGTTTTTCTTCTCTTCCCACGCCAGCTTTTTTGCTTTCAAAGAAGAAATATCTTCCCCTTCCTCACAGCCGCTCTCTAATATTTCTTCGGGTCTATATTGCCGCAAACGGGCTTCATAATCGGCAATTTCCCGCCCGCAAGCACGAAACCGCACAACATTTTCTTTCAGTTGCGCCACCGCCGCACGATAATCGTAAAGTTCCGCAAAAGCAAAATTTCGCAAAAACTTTTCTATGCTCTGTCCTCTTGTTTCCACTTCGGTTTTTAAACGTGCGTATTCTTCGTCCGTAACCGCCCCTCCGTCGGTTTGCACTGTCGTAATTTCCGCCAAATGTTTCCGAAGTTCGGTCAATTCCGCATACGTCTTGTCGTATAGCAAAGAAATCTCGTCTTGCATATCCTCCGCGCGGGTATCTTTTTTGATTTTTTCACGCCGCGGGAGTATCCGCAAAAAGCCGCCGAGCATTCCAATCCCCCCGACAATCAACAACACAAATCCCAAGCCTTGCACGCTTTCCACCAGCCCTGCGCCTATCAACGCAACGACAACGGATAAAATCAGCCACCAACGCATACGACGGGTAACTTTCGGAACAATTTTTTTGCCCTTACGCGGCGGGTTTTCCCCACCTTTCTTCGCTAAAATCCCGTCGTACGAGGCGAGCGTTCGTTCACAGCCCGCAATTTGCGCGCGAATCATTCCCTCTTCCCCCGTCTGCGAAGCGCGAAGCGCACGTTCCAACGCCTCGTAACGTTCTTTCAAACGCGACCATTCCGCCACGGCGCTTTCTATCCCCTCTACGTTTAACGACTCGGGCTCGTGCGCGCCAAAAAAACGTTGCAGTTCCGACATTTCCGCTTGCAATCCCTGCAAACGGCTGTACATTGTCTGCGCCGCCTCCAATTCGTTCTTACGCGAAAGCCGCTCTATTTTTACGCTCCATTCGTCAATTTTTTGATTACACTCGACAATTTCCCGCTCCGACTCCGTTACGCGCGCACGTAACGCCGCTGCTTGATGAGCACAGTTCTCCGCTTCCCGTTTTTGCAACAGAATTTCCGACAACCGTTCGTCAATTTCGTCCAATTTTCCCTTTGCAGGACGGCGTTTCGCCCGCAAAGCCCTATCCGCTTCTTCCAACTTCCGCAAAGCGCGTTCAGCGCTTGTTTCCCCCGAACCGCCGTTGCTTAAAAGCGCCAATAAGCGAGTTTTCATATCCTCTGGCAAACCGCCCGTTTCTATCTCCCCTTGCGGAACGTATACACTGCGGCTGAAACTGTCTGCGTTCACGCCGAATAAGCGTTCACCCAACAATTCCGCTCTCTCACCGAAATCAAAACTTTGCATATTGTTTTGGTCGTAAACGCGCGCCACGTCTTGCGCGGGCGTTCGCCCAAAACCCCGTTCTACACGGTATTGTCTTCCGCCGCAAACGAACGTGAGCGAACCGCCGTATGCACCGCCCCGCCAAGGCGCGTAACGCGCCCGTTCGTTCGTTTCTATCCCCTTACCTCTGCCTGCTTCCATGCCGAAAAGCATACAGCGAAGAAAGGCGGCAAGGGTCGTTTTCCCCCAACCGTTATCCTCTTTTATCACCGTCAAGTTCTGAAAAACGAAATTTTGGTTACTGAATTTCCCAAATCCCGCAATGTAGCAAGAAAGTATCTTCATAAATCGATATCCTCCCCCGCTAACGCCTTTAATCCCACGTCCAAAATTTCCGCAAGCTCCGCCTCGGATAAAGAACTTCTGCACGCTTCCCGCACAAATTCTCCTCGCTCGGAAAGGTCGTTTTTATATTGCGCATAATCGATTGCCACGCGGCTCTCGTCGGCTACCTTTACGTAAAAATACTGTTCGCAAAGCCGTGCAGACAATAAAGCGATATCCTTACGCAATCCCGCTGTATGATTGCCATACAGCACCAACTTGACCATATTCTCCCGTTTCACGCCGTTTAAAGCCGAAAGCGCCGCCGTCTCCACGTCGTAATAACTGCGACACGCCGAAATATCCGCCTTACAAAGACAAATCTCCCGCTTGGAAAGAGAAACAAATTGCTCGTTGACCAATCTGCCGCCACGCACTTCTAACAAAAAGAATCCACGTCTGCCGCACTCGTCAAAGCCCCTGCCCTCTAAACAACCGCAATAGCGGTAATACCCCCGCCCGTCCAAACGCTGCGCCTGCATCGTCGGAACGTGGATATGCCCCAAAGCAAGATAATCGATATGCCTGTTTTGCAAATGCGCCAAAGAAATCCCGTCCGTACCTTGCGCCCGCGCAATATCCCCGTGCATCATAACGATATTGAAACGGTTGGGTAAAAGTTGCAACGCAGCATAGCTCTCCATACGCAAATTCCGCGCGTCAATACCCGTGATGGACACGTTTTCGGGCAATTCATAGCTGTGCCAGCCGTGATTTTTAGAAAATACGTACAGATTTTGCGGCAAAGCATTGTCGTCAAGTGAAAACGCTCCGTCGTGGTTACCCGATACGTAGAAAAAACAAACGGGCGAGGCGGACGAAATAGCCGAAAGCACGTCGGCGCGCAAAGACGCCGTTGTTTGGTTTTCGTCGAAAAGATCCCCTGCAATAAGTACGGCTTGCACGCCGTTTTCGCGCGCATACATACACAAACGGCGGAAACCGTCTACGATTTCCGCTTGGCGAAGTTTGGCTTTGTCCGTCGGCAACCCACGCAAAGGCGAGCCAAGGTGGATATCCCCCGTATGTATAATCTTCACGCCGTTTTTCTCCCGTTTTTTTCTTCCGCTTTTATTATATCACAGCAGACGGCAAATGTAAACAAAAATCCCGAAAATTTGTTTGCGCTTTTTTGGAAAAGTATGTAAAGTCTAAAATATAGGCGACAGAGTTTCCCCCGCCGCCCGTCTTGCTTTTTTAGAACAATCTTTTACCAAATAATAATTTCACCGTTTTCGCCGTAATGCCAATAATTGCCCTCTGCCGCAGGTTCATTTTCGCTGTACCAATATACGGGACGGTTGTAACTATTCCAATCCGTACTCCAACCTGCGGGCTTACTTTCCGCCTCGCAATAAAATACTAAATAATTACAAAATGTAAATAAATGACCCTCGATAAATTCTACGCTTTTAGGAATTATAGCAACCCTTAAAGTACTACTGGTAAGAAAGCCCCCTCCCATTGAAACTACGCTATTACCTATTGATATACTTTTTAAATTATAACCACCCGTAAAAACATCATCGCCAATTGAAATTACGCTATCGGGAATTTTTATCTTAGCTAAATGACTACAATTATTAAATGCCATATCAGCAATCGAAAGCACCCCCTCCTCTATTGTTAGAGTGGTCAATCCGCTACAATTTTTAAACGCTGAATAACCAATAAAAATTACATTTCCAGGAATTAAAATTTCTGTCAATGCCGTACAATCAACAAACGCATTTGGTGCAATCATTTTACAATCATTCTCTATTGTTGCTTCTGTTATAGATGTACTTTCAACTCCTATCAAACATAAATACGGGTTATTAACATTCCCCAAATATTTCAATCCGTTCTTTACATTATATTCAAAAGCATCATTGCCATTAAAGTTCTCTCCCGCAATAATTTTACAACCATTTTCTATCATTGCTGATGTTACTACAGCCCCAGCTTCGTAGTCTTTCAAATATAAATACGGATTATTTTCATTCCCTAAATATTGTAAGCCTTCTTTGACATTATACTGTAATTTATTACAACTGATAAAAGCTCCATAGTCAATAGCAATCACACTGTCGGGAATTACAACTCTCTCCAAGTTAAAACATTCTTCAAATGCCCACCCCCCAATCATAGTTACACCTTCTTCTATCTTTGCCGTTATTAAATTATAGCAAGCCCCAAAAGCACCGTTCCCAATCATTCTTACACTGCCAGGAATCGAAATTTCCACCAAACTTTCACAAGCATAAAACGCATGCTCATCAAGCCACGTTACACTTTCGGGAATAATGATTTCTGTTATCTCACAAAAAGCAAACGCCCAACCGCCAATCATTGTTACACTTTCAGGTATTACAATTTCCATTAAATTGCAACAACGAAAAGCATCTTTACCTATTGTTTCAACCTTATTACCTATATTAACATTTGTTAAATTAATACAATTTTCAAAAGCATTACTTCCAATAATTGTAACACTATCGGGAATTTCAACCTCTGTTAAGTTTCGACAATAATAAAACGCGTCGCTACCAATCGTTGTTACCCCGTTAGGAATCATGAAAGAACTATCTATCTTACCTATGGCATACTGTTTTAATGTTTTTTTGTCTTTACTATATAAATTTCCGTCTATCGATTGATACGCTTTATTATTTTCTTTTACTGTTATTTCTGTCAAACTACTGCAATTAATAAACGCAGAAGATGCAATCGTGGTTATACTATCAGGAATTACAATTTTTTCTAAAACCGTGCGCTCACTAAACGCAGAATCGCCAATTTTAGTTACAGCTTTCCCCTCATAAGCCGCAGGAATAACCACCTTTGTATCCGTACAAGTGCCTAATCCTGTAACCGAATACGATTCACCGTCACTATTCAAGGTATACTTCAATCCCTCACTCGGCTTTTCCTCACCACAGCGATCACAAATCCCGTCTACGTAATTATGCCCTAACGCATAGATTTCTTCTTCGTATTCTTCCCCGCAGGCACATTCATACACCGTTTTTCCATTCTCAAGACACGTAACGTCCACGCTCTTTTCCGATTCAACCCAAGCATGCTTATGCCAAACGATAATTTCCCCGCTTTCGCCGTAATGCCAATAATTGCCCTCTGTCGCGGGTTCGCTTGCGCTGTACCAATATACGGGACGGTTGGAAATATTCCAATCCCCAACCCAACCTGCGGGCTTACTTTCCGCCTCGCAATATATTGTCAAGTTATCGCAATTAGAGACCACACAAGAGCCCATGCTTGTTACGCTGTCGGGGATTATGATTTCCGTTAAACTTCTGCAACCATAGAAAGCTTCGAAAATAATTTCTGTTACACTGTCGGGTATTACGATTTTTGTTAAACTACTGCAAGACTCGAACGCAGAATCATCGATACTCGTTACACCATCGGAAATTACAACTTCTTTCAAGCGGCTGCAACCAGAGAACGCCCCATAACCAATCGTTTTTACACTGCCAGGAATTATAATTTCCGTTAAACCCTGGCATTCATAGAACGCCTCATCACCAATCAATGTTACGCTGTCGGGGATTACAATATCCGTTAAACGAGCACACCAAAAAAAGGCAGCAACCTCAATTGCCGTTACGCTGTTAGGAATTACGATTTTAGTCAAGCTACTGCAATCATAGAAAGCATAAGCACTAATTTTAGTTACACCATCTGGAATTATAATTTCCGTTAAACTATCGCATCCACAGAACGCAGAAGATCCAATTGAAGTTACACTATCGGGAATTATAATTTCCGTTAAACTGCTACAACCATAGAACGCGCCCTGTCCAATCGTGGTTACGCTGTTGGGAATTATCACTTCCGTTAAACTTCTGCAATCATAGAACGCACTGACACCAATACTCGTTACGGGTTTTCCTTGATATCTTGCAGGAATAACCACTTCCGTTGCCGTACCCGTATAATCTGTTACCGAATACGTATCATCCGCTAAAAGCTCAAACACCAAACCGTCCGTGTACGGTTCTTGCACGTATTCCCAAATAATAATTTCCCCGCTTTCGCCGTAATGCCAATAATTGCCCTCTATCGCAGGTTCGCTTTCGCTGTACCAATATACGGGACGGTTGGAAATATTCCAATCCGTACTCCAACCTGCGGGCTTACTTTCCGCTTCACAATAAATGGTTAAACTACTGCAAGACTCGAACGCCCAATCACCAATGCTCGTTACGCTGTCGGGAATTATGACTTCCGTTAAACTACTGCAACCAGAGAAAGTATAAAGATTAATTGCAGTTACGCTGTCGGGAATTACGATTTTTGTTAAACTACTGCAACCATAGAACACATCCATTCCAACACTTGTTACGCCATCGGAAATTACAACTTCTTTCAAGCGGCTGCAACGATAGAACGCCCCATAACCAATCGTTTTTACACTGCCAGGAATTATAATTTCTGTTAAACCCTGGCATTCATAGAACGCCTCATCACCAATCAATGTTACGCTGTCGGGGATTACAATATCCGTTAAACGACCACACCAATAAAAAGCAGCATCCTCAATCGCAGTTACGCTGTTAGGGATTACGATTTTAGTCAAGTTTCTACAATCATAGAACGCATAACCACTAATTTTAGTTACACCATCTGGAATTATAATTTCCGTTAAACTATCGCAACTCTCGAACGCAGAAGAGCCAATTGAAGTTACGCTGTTGGGGATTATGATTTCCGTTAAATTAAAGCAACCATAGAACGCATAAAGATTAATTGCAGTTACACTGTCGGGAATTACAACTTTCGTTAAACTTCTGCAATTAGAGAACGCAGAACCACCAATACTTGTTACGGGTTTTCCTTGATAGATAGACGGAATAACCACTTCCGTTGCCGTGCCCGTATAATCCGTTACCGCATACGTATCATCCGCTAAAAGCTCAAACACCAAACCGTCGCATATTACAACTACGTTCGTAAATTGTATCACTACTTCATTATTTTGTATGGTGATAACGCCCAATTTCCCCGATAATTTTTCCGTGTTGATATTCGCAAGTACAATTTTGCGCGAATCCGTCAATACGTCTACGAATAATGCCTGTTCTTGTCCTTCTAACGTTAATTTCCATCTACCTGCGGCAATCAACTCATGTTCAAAGTCAACGCAAACCGCGCCACTTTCGTTCGTATAACTCGTAACCAAATCATCTACTACGATCATTTGCTTTTTCTTGATTGCGCGCATATCCGTCATGTAAATTCTTACGTCCGAAGTCGTGTCGCCATCTGTCTTCGTAGGATAGCAACCTCTACCAGTAGTTCTGTCGGAATAAGTCCAAGACATCAAATCCTTTAACGTCTCGCCCGTAAGACCCGTGTGCACGTTAATTGCTTCGTAGCCATCGGGAGAACGCAAGGAAAGCGACCAAGTTCCGTCTGCCTCGCGGTGGTAATGGTAATACAGCCAATTATCCCCCGTGTATCTAGTGCCGTATTGCACGTAAAAACCCGTACCGCCATAATTCCTCATTGCAAAGTAAACGTCGCCGTAATCGCTAACCACGGCTTCGTCCAAGCAGATCAAGGACATATCTTTCATCGAAGCTCCCCAAGGAGAACCGTTATTTGCCGTGTTGTGGTTCCACTTATATTCTACTACGTTGGTAAAGCCCGCAGGCGCAGATGCATTTGTCGTTGCACTCAACGCATATTTATTATCGCGCCAAATGCTATCGCGTACTTTCACCGCCTCTTCGGGGATTGCAGGATCGAAATCTTCGGGGATTTCGGGCTCTTCAGAAGAGCTTTCTTCACTGCTGATTTCTTCAGAGGAAACCTCTTCCGACGAAGATATTTCTTCGCTGCTTACCTCGTCCGAAGAGCTGTCCTCGGGATCTTCAGGGTCAACAACTTCCTCTTTCACAACGCCCAAAACTTCCGTCATATACACAATCGATTCTTGCGTTTCGTCCATTCTTTGCGGATAGAAACCGCTCCCGTTTACACCGTTCGTCTGGCTATATTGCATCCACGTTTTTATATCGTTGCCCGTAAGCCCCGTTTGCACGTTTTCCGCCGCATATCCGTCGGGCGATTGCAACGACAACGACCAAGTGCCATCTTCTGCTTGTTGATAATGTACGTACATCCAATCGCTACACTCAATAAAGCCCTTTAAGCGCACGTAGAAACCTTTGCCGTTTTCAATTTTTATTGCAAAGTAAATATCGCTGTACCCGCTTAAATCTTGGTCGCTCAATATGAACACAGGAAAATCTCTGTGCGTTGTAGCATAGCCCATATGATTATACATCCAATCAAATTCTACAACATTGATAAAGCCAACAGGCGCAGGTTCGTTCGTCGTTACACTCAACGCATATTTATCATCCCGCCAAATGCTATCGCGTACATATACAGCATCTTCGGGGATTACATAATCAAAAGGAATCAAATCTCCGCTAGTTGCGCCACATACGCAGCCGAGCTGCAAATAACCGTTGCCTAAAGATACGTATTTTTCAAAGCTGCATACATGCAAACCGAGCACTTCCGTACAGTAAAGGCTTACTTGTTTTCCCTCGTTGTTATGATAGAACAAAACAGAGCTGCCGTCTTCACTGCTCCACGCATTATCCCACAAAATCCGCGCAAGAGAGTTTATCGATTGGTGTGTAGAAAGTTCTTCGCCGTTTTGATTTTCTACCTTAGCCAACACTTCTCCGTCAACCGTTACCTCAATCGTCCAAAGCGTTTCGCCCGTCTGTGTCAAATGGAAATATATCCAACTATCTTTTTGATAACTCGCATCTGGAGTAATATACAATCTTCCGTTTACCATCTTTGTTGCAAACCAAACTTCGCTGTAATTAGAAAGATCGGTTCGGTTAAAATTATTATATAGCAACGCACTAGACGTCCATGCATAATCCCCCTCTGTTTTAGAATCAAAGCGTGTTACAGAAGAAAATCCGTTGGGTACAGCTACGCCGTTCAAATCCGTATTAATTTCAACCCCACTCCATTGCGTAAGCAGCCTATCGGAATCCATCATATACTCGGAAATCCTTACCGCCTCTTCGGGGATTGCAGGGTCAAAATCTTCAGGATTTTCCTCCTCTTCGGACGAACTTTCTTCTTCGCTGCTTTCTTCTTCAGATGATTCCTCTTCGCTAAATTCGGGCATAATAACACTCGATTCTTCACTCCATTCTTCTTCAGACGAAGTCCACCAATTTTCAGACGAATTCCATTCTTCCGAAGAACCCCATTCTATAACGGAGGAATGCTCCGTTTCACTTGAAATTTCTCCCCACGATTCTTCCGCCGAAGAAGATTCCTCTGCGGGCGGGTCAAAGAAGTCGATATTTCCCAAATTTATGCGCGTACCGTCGCCAAGAATAAGTATAATATCCCCATCCGAATTTATGTATACGCCTTCTATCCACAAGCCCTTTTCCTCGTTGGGCTTTTGATTTCCGTTACCATTACCGTTATTCCCTTTGTTCGGGCCGTGCCCCTTGCGGTGTCCGTCTTTCCATTCGTCCACTTCGTGCGCTTCCACTTTCCCCGATTTTTTCAATCTTGTAAGAATCTCGTCTGCGGAAATATTAAAGCCTTGCTTTGCCAATTCCGAGCGCACTTCACCCAAGCTCCAGCCCTGCTCTTCCAAAATCTCTTCAATTTCGCTTTTTAATCCGTCTTTATTACAGCCCGTCATCACCGCAGCTGACGCGCTCACACAAAAACACAGAGAAAATAACACCAATAATTTCCGTTTCAACATAAAAAACCTCCTGCGCTTTTCGCGAAGTTTTATTCTTTCCTATTATAGTTTACCACTTTTCTTTTTTAATTGCAATAATTTTCCATATTTTTTTATTTATTAAATAAAAAAGAGACGCATTTTTGTCGCCTCTTTCGTCTTCTAATTCTTAATTTGCAGTAAAACGAATAAAATCACAAATCCAACCGTACATACGATTCCTACCGCCAAACGGATTTTCTTTCGCTTCGCTTCGTCCATCGGCACGTAGATATAATGCCCGCAAGTGGAACATTTTCCATTCTCCATCACGCTTTTACAGCGCGGACAATGCAATTTCTGTTCCGTTTCGTTGCTTTTTACTCGTCCTTTGCGTTCTTCCGCCTTTTTCTGCTGCTCGGCTTGTTGTTCCGCGGGGCTTTTTCTTTCCCACATCGCGGCTTCCATCTCCGCAATCATGCGTCGTTCTTCTTCCCGCCTGTTCCTCTTTTGTTTCTTCGCCATAAACTATCCCCTTAAAACAAAGTTTCAAATACCCGTAACAACGAATCTATCAACCGCCCAAACAAAGAACGCTTGCTGTTTTCGCTTGTACAAAGTTTAGAAACGGCAAACGTTTCCTCCGCGTCCCGTTTCATTGCCGCTATCGCGTTTTTTTCCGTAAAATATACTGCGTTTTCAAAATGAAAATATAAACTGCGATAATCGAGATTAATTGTACCCACTACGCCGCATTCGTCGTCGCTGATCATACTTTTAGCATGGAGAAATCCAGGCGTATACTCGTAAATTTTTATCCCCGCCTCCATCAATACCGCACTGTTCGCCCTCGTTATCCGATAAATAGTCTTTTTATCGGGTACTCCCGGCGTAACGATACGTACGTCCACCCCGCGCGCTGCCGCCAAAAGCAGTTCCGTGCGAAGAAAATCGTCCAATATCAAATAGGGCGTAAAAATATACAAGTAGCGCTTGGCACGCTGAATGATATCTGCGTAAACCACTTCGCCGACGCTCGTTTTGTCCAACGGAGAGTCGTCATACGGCTGTATCACAAAATCACCGTTGTTTTGCCCGTTTCGGGGGGGCAGGTATGCGTTGACGCTTTCCTTATCTTTACGAAACGCATTCCACATGCAAAAGAACATTTCCACAAACGAGCACACGCTGTTCCCCGTGATTTTCACGGCGGTATCCTTCCAATAGCCGAACCTTTTTTTCTCGTTGATATATTCGTCTGCAAGGTTTATTCCGCCCGTAAACGCCGTCTTTCCGTCTATCACCAAAATTTTACGGTGATCGCGGTTATTCATACGCACCGCAAAAATCGGCACGACGTTATTAAACGTCATACAGCGGATATTCTCGTGTAAACCTTCTAAATATCGGTCATATTTCGGCGGAAGCGTCATCATACAGCCAAAGTCGTCGTAGATAATGCGGATTTGCACACCTTCTTCCGCTTTTTTCAGCAAACGCTTTAATATTTCCCCCCACATTTTTCCATGCGCAATAATGAAATAATCCAAAAGCACGTATTTTTCCGCTTTTTCCAGCTCTGCCAAAATTTCAGGAAATACCTTTTCCCCGCTTTCGTAATAGATTACGCCCCCACCCGTATACGCAGGATATCCCGCCTTATAAGCAAGGAAGCGTTCCAGCCCCTCGGCGCGAGTTTGCCCCTCGGTTTCGGGAAATTCTTTTACCCCCGCCGTTTCGCGTTCCGCTTTTATCTCTGCGCGGGCGCGCGCTATCTTTTTTTGCATCCTTCTGGTGGGTTTCCCCTCGCCGTATAACAAATACCCAGGAACACCGACCACAGGTACGATTAAAATTAACAATATCCAATTCAATTTGGACGCTGCCCGTTCACTTTTATTGATAAGATACAATAACATCGCCAATTCCAACGCAAACATCAACGTTTGCAAAACGACAGCCAAAGGCGAATCGTACACGATTAAATAAATTGCAAAAACGTAGGCGACGATTTGCAACAACACCAAAATCAAAAAGATAAAAAAACGATTGTATAAATACAACTTATAACTACGGTTATTCGACACCGTACGCTCGATCCATTTCTTTTTTCTTGCATTGAGTCTTTTCATGCGTTCCCCTACCGTTTACAATTCAGTATACGCCACGCCGACAAAAATATTTTATCAATTTTCCTCTCTTTTGTCAACTACTCCTACATACGCGCGTATCTATAAATGATATTCTAATACGCTATTGTTTTGCTTTTGCGAAAATCAAGTTAAAAAATTGTAAAAAATACTACGCTGCTCCCCTTGAAAAATTTCGAAAAATTTTTTTAATTTTTTTTAGAAAAACTATTGACAAATGATTTTTTTTATATTATACTATAAACAGTTAATGAAACTTAATCCTAATAAGTTTATAAAAAACGAAAAAATAAAAATGAGGTATTTATTATGAAATTCAAATGCACGGTATGTAACCACGTAGTAGAAGGCGACAGCGCACCCGAAGTTTGCCCCATTTGCAAGCAGAGCGGCAAATTTGTAAAGACCCCCGTTTTGAAAGGCAGCCAAACGGAAGCGAATTTGCAGACGGCATTCGCAGGCGAATCGCAGGCAAGAAATAAGTACACCTATTTTGCAAGCAAAGCAAAAAAAGAAGGTTTTGTACAAATCGCTGCAATTTTTGAAGAGACTGCGAAAAACGAACAGGAACACGCTAAAATTTGGTTCAAACTTTTGAACGGCGGCGAAATCTCCTCTACGGCGGAAAACCTTTTGGAAGCGGCTATGGGCGAAAACTACGAATGGACGGATATGTACGACGGTTTCGCGAAAGTTGCGCATGAAGAGGGCTTCGAAGATATCGCAAAGTTGTTCGAAGGCGTTGCGGCAATTGAAAAAGAACACGAAGAAAGATACAGAAAACTTCTTGCGAACGTTAAGGGCGACCTTGTATTCTCCAAGGACGGCGACGCTGTATGGCAGTGTTCCAACTGCGGCCATATCGTAGTTGGCAAGAAAGCACCCGAAGTTTGCCCTATCTGCGCGCATCCTCAAGCGTACTTCCAGGTAAGAGCGGAAAATTATTAATTTGCTCCACAAAAATCACGTTCCCCGTTGTATATAAACGGGGAATGCGATAAAACAATATAATAGAAAACCCGACGGACGCCCCGTCGGGTTTTTACTTTATTTTCTTAAAGATTTGCTTTCACAAAAGATTCCAACGCCGCTTCGGGTACGAACCCAACGTTGCTTGCCGCTACCTTTCCGCCTTTAAACACAAGGATATTCGGGATAGAAGAGATGCCGTATTGGATCGCCGCCGCTTCACTGTCTTCCTCGTCAATGTCGATTTTTACAAACACCGCTTCGTCTTCGTACTTATCCGAAATTTCTTCAAACACGGGCGCAAGCATTCTGCAAGGACCACACCAACTTGCCCAAAAATCACAAAATACAGGCAATTTTGAGGTGGCAATCAATTCTTCCAATCCCGCTGCATTTACATATTTTACCATATTTTTTCCCTCCTATTTCTTTTGTTATTTTTCATTATTTCGTCAAAAAATATGCCGCCATATCCGCAAAAGCTACACTCTCGCTTTCACCCGTTGCCATACATTTTACGTTTGCTCTGTCCTCGGCAAGTTCGTTCCCGCCGATGACCGCTACGTATTTCGCGCCCAGCTTGTCCGCATATTTAAATTGCGCTTTAATGGAACGCTCCATATGGTCAATCTCCGCAAATACTCCTTTCGCCCGTAAAGCAATCGCCAACGAAAACGCCTTTTTGCGGCACTCCGCATCCATACCTGCGATATATACCGTAGGGCAAGCAGGCGCAGGAATTTCTACGCCCGTCTGTTCCATTACGATAAGCAAACGTTCTATTCCCGCTGCAAAACCGACGGCAGGCATGGGATTTCCACCAAGCTCTTCAATCAAGCCGTCGTATCTTCCCCCCGCGCAAACCGTACCTTGCGCACCAATAGAGGTGGAAACAAATTCAAATACGCTGCGGGTATAATAATCCAACCCGCGCACTATACGGGGATCGATTTCGTATTCTACGCCCGCAAGCGTCAAGCACGTCTTTAATTCTTCAAAATGCGCCGAACAGTCCTCGCATAAATAATCCAAAATAGAGGGAGCGTTTGCATTGATTTTTTTGCAATTTTCCTCTTTACAATCCAGTAAGCGCAAAGGATTTTTTCCGTATCTCGCCTTGCAATCGTAGCACAAGTTCTCTAAATTCGGTTCGAAAAATTCTTTCAACGCCTTATTGAACGCCGCACGGCAAGTAGGGCAGCCAATCGAGTTGATATACAGCTTTACGTTTAAGCCAAGTTTTTTCAACAGCGTATCCGCCATTACGATAGCTTCCGCATCCGTCTGCGCGCCCTTTGCCCCAAAAATTTCCACGCCGAATTGATGAAATTCGCGAAGTCGTCCCGCTTGCGGACGTTCATAACGGAATGCCGGCGTGATATAATACATCTTTGCCGGCAAAACGCCGCCAGCCAATCCGCTTTCGATAAACGAACGCACTGCGCCCGCCGTTCCCTCGGGTTTAAGCGTAATGGAACGATTTCCCTTATCTTTAAAAGTGTACATCTCTTTCGTTACGATATCGGTGGTATCGCCAACGCCACGCTGAAAAAGTTCGGTGTGTTCAAAGGTCGGCGTACGAATTTCTTTCAGGTTAAACAACGCCGCTACTTCACGCGCCGTACTTTCCACGTATTGCCATTTATAACTGTCTTGGGGCAGAACGTCTTTCGTCCCCTTGGGAATATTGATCATATCTTTTTCCTAACCGTTTTATAAAATATATTTTTTAAGATTGCGGTCTCCCGTCAATTTCTGCAAATGTTCGTCCACGTATTTTCTGTCAATTTTTAAGGTAAACATCGGATAATCTCCGCCTGCATTAAAGGAAATATCCTCCAAAAGATATTCCATTACCGTATGCAAACGACGCGCGCCGATATCCTCGGACGTGAGATTCAGCTCTACGGAAATTTCGGCAATCCGCTCGATTGCGCCCCCGTCAAATTCCAAATTGATGTTGTCGACGCTCAACAACTGTCCGTATTGGAAAGTGAGAGAATTTTCCGTTTCCGTTAAAATTTTAACAAAATCCTCTTTCGTCAAACTTTGCAATTCCACCGAAACGGGGAAACGCCCTTGCAATTCGGGAATCAAATCTTCTACCGCCGCAACGTGGAATGCGCCCGCTGCGATAAATAAAATGAAATCCGTTTTAATGGGTCCGTATTTGGTAACCACCGTCGAGCCTTCCACAATGGGCAAAATGTCCCGCTGTACGCCCTCTCGGGATACGTCCGCGCCGCCGCGGTTGCCTTTTCCCGCAATTTTATCAATTTCGTCGATAAATACAATACCGTCGTTTTCCGCACGATAGAGCGCTTCTGCTTTAATCGCGTCTTCGTCCATCAGCTTTTCCGATTCTTCCGCAAGGGAAATTTGGAAAGCTTCCCGAACGCTTAAACGGCGTTTTTTCTTTTTGTTTTGGAACATATCGCCAAAAATACTGCCGATAGAAATTGCCGCGCCGCCAGGTACAAGCTCCATGGGTTGCGGTTCGTCCATCACTTCCATTTCTACCATAAAATTGTCGTATTCGCCTCTGCGCAAGCCCTCCAAAAGGTTTGCCTCGAATACTTCTTTGGCGAGTTTGTCCCGCTCTTCTTTTTTCGCATCCGAAAGGACTTTCACAAGCCGTCTTTCCGCCGCCGCAGTCGCTTTTGCCTTTACTTCATCCGCCTTTTCGGCTTTTACAAGGCGGTAAGCACATTCCGCAAGGTCGCGAATCATCCCCTCGACGTCCTTGCCTACGTATCCCACTTCGGTATATTTGGTCGCTTCCACTTTCACGAACGGAGCTTTGACAAGCTTGGCAAGTCTTCTTGCAATTTCCGTTTTCCCCACACCCGTAGGGCCTTTCATAATAATATTTTTCGGAGTGATTTCCTCGCGAATTTCCACGGGCAGTTGCGCGCGGCGATAACGGTTACGAAGTGCAATCGCCACCGCCTTTTTCGCCTCGTCCTGACCGATGATATATTTATCTAATTTGTAAACGATTTGCTTGGGGGATAAATCCATCATTCGTCCTCCTTCTTTGCTTTTTTAACGCTCTTTTTCACGGGTTTAGCGGTTTCTTCTGCCATTCCCACCGTTTCACAACGAATGTTGTCGTTGGTAAACACGCAAATTTCCGACGCGATTTTCAACGATTTTCTTGCAATCGTTTCCGCGTCGTAATCGGTTTCTTGATACAGCGCGCGCGCCGCCGCCAAAGCATAGTTGCCACCGCTGCCAATCGCGCAAACGCCTTCGTCGGGTTCAATCACTTCCCCCGTACCCGAAAGAATCAACAGCGTGCTTTCGTCTGCCGTTATCATCATTGCGTCTAATTTTCTGCCGATTTTATCGCTGCGCCAAAGTTCGGCAAGCTCCACCGCTGAACGCATTAAATTGCCGCCGAATTTATTAAGCATTCCCTCAAAACGTTCGGTCAATGCGAAAGCGTCTGTTACAGAGCCGGCAAAGCCCAAAATAACCTTGCCCCCGAAAATACGGCGCACTTTTACCGCCGAGTTTTTAAAAATAACCGATTCGCCCATAGTAACTTGCCCGTCGCCGGCAATCGCCGTAACGCCGTTTTTCTTCACTGCGCAAATTGTCGTTCCTCTAAATTCCATAATGCACTATTCCTCACTTTTATTTGGCTGATTTTTTGCTATTTCCGTCTTTACCGTTTCTATTGCGCGTTCCGCCAACGTTCTGTAACGTTCCTTTTTGTCTTTGATACGCACAGACAGCGGCGCTAATATGCCAAAATTAGCATTCATAGGTTGGAAATTTTTATTCGGGGTGGAAATATGCGTTTCCAACGCGCCGCATACCGTCCTTTCGTCAAACGTATGCGGGGTTCTGCCTAAAATTTCGTCCGCGATATGTATCGCCGCCAACAACCCGCTCGCTGCGCTTTCCACGTATCCCTCTACGCCCGTAATTTGCCCTGCAAAAAACAGTCTTCTATTATTTTTACACGAAAAATCACGATTTAAAACGTCCGGCGATTGAATATACGTATTTCTGTGCATCACACCATAACGTAAAAACTCTGCGTTCTTTAAAGCAGGAATCATAGAAAACACCCGTTTTTGTTCGGGAAATTTTAAATTCGTCTGAAATCCGACAAGATTATAACAAGTACCCGCTTCGTTTTCTTTTCGAAGCTGCAATACGGCGTACGGACGTTTTCCGTCCTCACAATAAAGTCCTACGGGCTTTAACGTACCATAGCGCAAAGTATCTCTGCCACGACTCGCCATTACTTCCACGGGCATACAACCCTCGAAAATCTCTCGCTTTTCAAACGCATGCAGTTCCGCTTTTTCCGCTGCCAACAACTCGTCCACAAAAGCGTAATATTCTTCCTTGTTCATTGGGCAGTTGATATAATCGCCCGTGCCCTTGCCGTATCTGTCCCCCGTGAATGCGCATTCCATATCCACGCTCTCCGCCGAAACGATAGGCGCAGACGCGTCGTAAAAATGTAACCCGCCGCCCATTTTCGCCTTGATATCTTCGCTTAACGCTTCACTTGTCAAAGGACCTGTCGCAATAATCGCGTACATGCCCCTCTCGTTATCCGTTTTTGGCAACGAAACGACCTCTTTGTTTTTCAAGGTAAGATTAGGACAATTTTTTAATTTTTCGGTAATATACGCAGAGAATTTTTCTCTATCCACCGCAAGCGCCGCCCCTGCGGGCACTTTCGTTGCGTCTGCGGCTTCTATGACCATAGAACCAAGCAAGCGCATTTCTTCTTTCAGTAATCCGCACGCATTGGCGTATACGTCGTTGCTCTTTAACGAATTGGAACAAACCAACTCCCCGTAATTTTCACTTTCATGCGCGGGGGTAAATTTTTTCGGTTTCATTTCCACAAGGGTAGTTTCTATTCCGCGGGAAGCAAGATAATACGCCGCTTCGCTACCCGCCAAACCGCCGCCTACCACCAGGACTTTCGCGTCAGTTTTCATCTTGGTAATCCGCAGGGAAATATCCCTCGTAATCGTCAAAATAATTGGGTTCTTCGGGCGGAGGAAGCATAAAATCGTCCTCTATTTTTGCCGCACGCACACCCTTCGTCTTTTCCGCTTTCAGCTTATACGAACATTCTTTATTGCTGCATTTGATATTCCCCGTCGCCGTATATACAAGCGGGTTCATACATTCGGGGCATTTATCCCCCGTAGGCACGTCCCAACTCATAAATTTGCAATCGGGATACCCCAAACAACTGTAATAGGTTTTGCCTCGCTTGGATTTGCGCACCGTCATCGCTGCGCCGCATTCGGGACATTTCCCCGCAAGCTTGGGCGCTTCGTCAGAAGGCATCGACATGGTAGAACGGCAGTCGGGATAGCTAGGACAAGCCAAAAATTTGCCAAATTTCCCGCTCTTGACCACCATATTCTCACCGCATTTCGGGCAACGAACAGCGGAAACTTCTTCCGCACTTTCGCTGATGATATTTTGACATTCGGGATAGTTGGAACAAGCCAAATATTTCCCAAATTTGCCTACTCTGCGGAGCATAAAATGTCCGCACTTGCCGCACACTTCTTCGGTAAGCTGATCGCCGTAGGTAGACGCCGCACGCAAATTCTTTTCAAATCCGGGATAAAAATCGCCGATGACCGCGCGCCAATCCACACCGCCCTCTTCAATATCGTCCAGTCTGTTTTCCATTCCCGCCGTAAAACCAACGTCCATGACGTCTTTAAAGCAATTTACCAGCATATCCACTACGTCGTACGCAATGGGCGTGGGAACCATATATTTGCCGTCTTTTTTGACGTATTTTTGCATCAATTTGGAAATAATCGTCGCATACGTAGACGGTCTACCTATTCCTTTTTCTTCCATAGTTTTTACGATAGAAGCGTCCGTATATCGCATGGGCGGTTTGGTGAATTTCTGTTCCTTTTTCATTGAAACAAGATTCAAAACGTCCCCCTCATTTAAATCGGGCAACAACTTTTCGCTGCTAATTTCGTCCTCATCATCTTTCTTGGCGTTGAAATCCTGATATACTGCCGTAAATCCCGCAAAAAGCAACACCTTACCGCTTGCCTTAAATACGTAGCCGCTGTTGTCAATTTCCATTTGCATACTGTTGTATCTCGCCTCTGCCATCTGCGAAGCGAGGAACCGTTCGTATATCAATTTATACAACGCGTAATGCTTTTTATCCAGCAACCCTTTCGCCTTTGCGGGCGTCATCGCCAAATCGATAGGACGAATCGCTTCGTGCGCGTCTTGCGCGCCCTTTTTCGTCGCATAATAGTTGGGCTTTTCTGGTACGTAATCATCTCCGTATACCGCGCGAATACGCTCTAACGCTTTTGTCTGCGCTTCTTTGGATACGCGGACAGAGTCCGTTCTCATATAGGTAATAAAGGCGATATGGTCGCCGTTTTCCGTTGCAATACCCTCGTAAAGATGTTGTGCAAGGCTCATGGTTTCAGGGGCAGTCAAGCCCAGTTTATTCGACGAATCTTGTTGCAGAGAACTCGTCGTAAACGGAGCGGGCGCATGCGATTTCGTTACCGTCTTTTTTACCTTGGAAACAACAAATTTGCCCTGTTCAATCGCCGACAAAACCTGCGCGGTTTCCTCTGCGGATGCGGGTTTATATTTCTTTGTTCCCTTTTTTTCCAGCAACGTCTTGAACGGCGCGTATGCCTTGGGCATATCTTGCAATTCCGCCGTTAAATTCCAATATTCCTGCGGTACGAACGCCATAATTTCACGTTCTCTTTCCACAAGCAAACGAAGGGCAACCGATTGTACCCGTCCGCCCGAAAGGGTACGTTTTCCATTCCCTTTTTTATCTTCAATTTTATGGTTTAACAACGTGGAAAGTTTATACCCCACCAAACGGTCCAAAACACGGCGCGCTTGTTGCGCGTCCACAAGACTGTAATTGATTTGACGGGGAGTCTTCAACGCCGCTTCGATTGCGCGCTGGGAAACTTCGTTAAATTCAATGCGATTTTCCCCCTTTTCGTCCAAGCCCAACACCGTTTGCAAATGCCAAGCAATCGCCTCACCCTCTCTATCAGGGTCGGTTGCAAGATAAACGCGTTCGGCCTTTTTCGTCGCGTCTATCAATCGGCGTATAACGTCCTCTTTCTCCTCGGAGTTAACGTATTTGGGTTCAAAATTGTTTTTTACGTCCACGCCGAGCGTATGCACGGGCAAATCGCGGATATGTCCCGCAGAAGCGTCTACACGATATTTTCCTTTCAGATATTTGGTAATGGTCTTTGCCTTGGAAGGCGACTCTACGATAATTAAATCCATTCTCTATTCCTTAAATTTTTAGTTTTTTTGTTATTTTATACGCGATTTTTTCTCCGTTTATACCACAGAATAACGATTCCCGCCCAAGGACACCGTCAATCCCTTTACCTCTAACGCCGACAAGACGGCACGAAGCTTAAATACGGGAATTCCCGTCTTAAGAGAAAGTTCGCTGATATGGCTTTCCGTTTCCTCTTGCAAGGCTTGGTATATTTTTTCTTCGTCGGAAGAAAGCGACGGTTTCTCTCGGCAAGACGCCCCATTCAATCCGTAAAAAGAAAGGATATCTTCCGCATTTTCCGTTAACCGCCCACCTTTTTTAAGCAAATCGTTACAGCCAGCACCCGTCGCGGTATTCGGTGGATAGGGCAACGCAAATATCGGTTTTTCAAACTTCTCGGCGTATTTCGCCGTAATCAGCGAACCGCTCTTTTCTCCTGCACCGAGCACCAACACTCCCTCGCCAATCGCCGCCAATAATTTATTGCGGTATTCGTAAGAAAACGTGCGAACCGAAGCGTCAAACGGATGCACAGATAAAAGCAACCCTTTTTTTGCCACGCGCTCTAAAAGCGGCAAATTTCCTTGCGGAACAGCGGAAAATCCGCCCGCCAACAAACAAATCACTCCGCCGTTTAAAGCGCCCTCTATCGCTGCCGTATCCCCTCCGTCTGCCGTCCCCGTAACGATTGCGAAAGACGACGTAAGTTCACGCGCAATCGTTTCACCGAGTTTTATCGCCGCAGAAGGCGTCCTGCGAGAGCCGATTATCACGAATTTCCTACGGCGCAACAAGGAAACGTCCCCGATGGCGTACAAAATTTCGGGGGAATCGGGGAGATTTTCCCATTCTTTGGGATATTCCCGTACTCCGCGAGGAATTTCCACGACGTATTTTTTGATTTGTTCTGCCGTCGATAACATACTGCTCCTTGTCTATCTCCGTACCAGCAATAATGCCAAAACACCTATTTGCCAAAGCAAGCCTATGATATTGATAAAATGAAAATACCATTTTTTCGTCTTGTGCCGAACAGTTTGCATAGCAAAGTATCCGCCCAACGCGCCGCCGAAAAAGGATAAGCCCAAAAGCGTCGCTTCGGGGATTCTCCACGCGCCCCGTATCGCTTTTCTTTTATCCGCCGCATATGCAATAAACGCCGTCAACGATACTGCTATGATATATCCTATGTAAACGCTCAAAAAAAGATTGTCTTTTATAAAATGCAACAACGCGCCAACCCCCATTTAGTCTAAATCGGAAAGTTCTGCTCCATACGTACGATAGGAAATTGCTTCGTATAAGTGTTCCGCTGTGATTTCTTCGCAAAGTTCCAAATCGGCAATCGTACGCGCAACCTTTAAAATACGCGAACGGGCGCGCGCGGAAAGATGCAACTGCTCAAAGGCTTCTTTTAACACCTCTTCGCATTCCTTATTCAAGCGACAGTATTCGCGCATTTCCTTTTCGCCCATTTCCGCATTGGACTGTATCTTACTGCCCGCAAAGCGTTCACGCTGAATTCTTCTAGCGCTGTCGGCGCGCGCTTTTACCGCCGCGCTCGTTTCCTCTTTGGTTTTCGCCACCAAATCCGCGTATTCCACACCGTCCACTTCCACCTGAATATCGATTCTGTCCAAAAGCGGACCGGAAATTTTTGCACGGTATTTTCTGATATCGTTCGGCGTACAATGACAACGCCGCTTACGGCTTCCGAAATGCCCGCAAGGACAAGGATTCATGCTAGCGCACAACATAAAGGACGCAGGATAGGTTACCGTACCGCCTGCGCGCGAAATCGTGATAACGCCGTCCTCTAACGGCTGGCGAAGAGATTCCAAAGACGAACGCTTGTACTCTGGCAATTCGTCCAAAAACAAAACGCCGCCGTGCGCAAGACTGATTTCCCCCGGATGCACCGTCTTATTACCGCCCCCGCAAAGGGAAACCGTCGTTGCCGTATGATGGGGGCTACGGAACGGACGAACGGTAACGATACCCTCCTCGCCCAGCGTCCCTGCTACCGAGTGTATTTTTGTAATCTCTAACGCTTCTTCAAAAGACATATCGGGCAGAACGGTGGGCAAAGCCCGTGCCAACATCGTTTTACCGCTTCCGGGCGGGCCGACAAACAGCACGTTATGCCCGCCTGCAACCGCCACTTCTAGCGCGCGCTTTGCAATCGCCTGACCTTTTACAAAGGATAAATCGTGCGAGGTCTCTTTTTGTGCCGTTGCCGCAGCGAAAGACGCCGCAGGCACAGCTTTTAAAGGCGTTAACCCCGAAAGATGATCTACTACTTCTTTTAAATTTTTTGCCGCATAGACGCTGACGCCCTCGATATATCCCGCCTCTTTCTCATTGTCCTTGGGTACGATAAATTTTACAAAACCTCTGTCCCGCGCGGAAATAATCGACGGCAAAACCCCTGAAACGGGGCGCAGATCACCGTTTAATGCCAACTCTCCAAGGAAAATGTATCCGCTGGCGTCCGCTTGCAATTCCCCGTACGCCAACAGCAAACTGATTGCCACGGGCAAATCAAATGACGATCCCTCTTTTTTTACGTACGCAGGCGCAAGGTTTACGGTAACTTTATGCGCGGGGAATTCCAACGCACTGTTTTTGATTGCACTGCGCACACGCTCTTTCGATTCCTTTACCGCTGCGTCAGGCAATCCCACCATTTCATAAGCGGGCAAGCCCTTGGAAACGTCCGCTTCCACCGTAACGCATACGCCTTCCAACCCAGAAAGCGCGTAACTCTGTACCTTTGCTATCATACTGTTCCCTCGAAATAACCTTGCCGAAAAAACACGGCGTTGAAAGGCGAAAAACGAAATCCGCAGGCGCGCGCCCATCAGATTCCGTCTTTCCGTTTGTATTATCTAAAGAATCCGTTGTTCAGCCAAGCCGTCCAACCGAACGCTTTCGCCCAACCTGTAGGAGCGGCAAATCCGTAGATGGCCGGCAAACTCAAAATAAAATTCACCGCAACCAATCCAACGAATGACCAAATCGCCACGTTCGAAAGAAGTTTTACTTTCTTCGTTTCAGGCGCGGGCAACTGCGTCGCCGCCAACGCGATAAACCCAAGATAGAACACGTGGAAGAGTATCCCCGTTTCCGCCGTTACTCCACCGCGAACGGTAGCCGTAACCATAGCGCACAGCATACCCGCAAACAGCACGATTGCGTTTCTGCGAAGACGAAGCGTTTGTTTGTCGTTATATTTTTTCACGTAACCGAGCACGACTTTCACCGCCACGAACACAAACGAAGCAAACGCCGCGTACGTTGCAATCGCATTCGGAATAACGCTTACCGCTAAATATTTATTGCAAGCGCAAGCGCTATACAACGTTGCGGGTTTTACGGGCAGCCACCAAGCCAATACGTTGGAGGCGTTCCCCGCCAAGTATTCGGTGTTGACAAATCCGCGCACAGAGCCAACCGTCTGTTTAAACAAAATCGTAAGAAATCCCATATTTTCCGCGTTACGCGCTTTTACGTATGCAGAATAGCTTATAACCCCCGAAATCAATACGGTAAATATAGTCAAAGCAATGAACGACAACGCCGCAAAACCCAAAGCAATACGGTTTTTCTCTTCGTATTTTTCCCGTACGAGTTTTACTGCTTTTTCATCCGCCGTACCCGTCTTTTTCATTTCCAAAGCGTACGCCGCTTTCTGACGGCGAAGCCCGAAGAAGAAGAGCACGAGGATTCCTACCACGGGTAACCCCGCCGTAACGTCCATCGACATTGCCAATGCTGCAAATACGCCCGAAAGCAATACGTTCGTAGCGCCCTTGACAACTTTCTTGGAAGAAATGCCGCGTGCAAAGAAACGATGCATGAAATACAAACTTGCAACCAACGCGCTCGCTACAAACATATAGGGAACGCCGATTCTACCTACCGTCGTTAACATTCCGCCGAATGCAAGCACCGTTGCAAACGCAAAGGAAAGTTTTTCACTCTTGGTCAAATCGCGAATAAGCAACGCCGCAAACACAAGCAACACGCAAGAAGCGATAAACACCGGCAAACGAAGCGCAAACGTATTTACGCCGAACATAGAAAGGGTCGGCACGAAAAGAAGGGTCGCCAAGAAATTATAATCGGCGTCGATTGAATATTTTGCTCCGTCCAAAATCGTCTTTCCACTCATAACCGTCAACGCAGAATTTAAATAATGTTTTTCCTCTTGCGTAAAGTTATATTTAAACTCTTTGTTCAGCGAAAAAGTATCTTGTGCGTCGCAAACGTACAGTTTTTCTGCCGATTCGTAATGCGACCCCGTAGAGGGCGTATGCGAACGAATGACAAATTTTTCCCCGTTTTGGTCAAGGCAAACCATTTCGTTGATTTCCAAAGCGACGTCGGACGTAATCGAGAAGAATGCACGGCTCTTGGCTGCATCCAAAGCCAACGGCGACCAGTTAAACTGCGCGTCTTTATCTTTCACTGCAGAAGATACGCTGTAACCGTTTGCAAAATAAACGGTATTTAACGCCGTCCATTTCGTACTGGTAGAAGTAGGATTGGTTTCATCGCCTGCGTAGTATTTTACGTCCACTTTCGCAATGCCGCTGTCTACCGTATAAATTCTACCGATATTGACGTAAATATCATCTAATTTTCTGCCCGTTTCGCCGCGGGAAATGCTAAAATAAGCCGTTTTATTCGCCTCTAAATAAAATGCTTTTCCCTCTGTTTGCGTACTGCCGAGGGTAAACATACCCGCCGTAAAATACACAACGACGAGTAAAATCAACGCCCAAGTATACGCTTTGATTTTTTTGAAAAAATTTTTCATACCAAGTCCTTTTCGGTTGTTCTTCTTTCCCTTTCCGTTGTACGGAAAAGAAAAACTCCCTTCCTTATATATTCCTGTTCTTCATTATAAAGGAATCGAACGAAAAAGTAAACCGAATTAGAGGGGGGATTTTTGTTTTTTTACAAAAAAATAGATTCGCCTTTGACTTTGGGCGAATCCACTCTTTCGGTTTTTGTATCCGATTGTTAAATTTTTTCCTTAACCTTTGCCGCTTTACCGGTAAGACCGCGCAGATAATACAACTTCGCTCTTCTAACTTTACCCTTTCTAACAACCGTGATGGATGCAATCTTCGGGGAATGAAGAGGATAGGTTTTTTCTACGCCAACGCCATAGGAAATGTGGCGCACGGTGAAAGTTTCGGAAATGCCGCCGTTTTTCTTTGCGATTACGACGCCCTCGAAGTTCTGTACACGTTCTTTGCCGCCTTCGATAATTTTGTAACCAACCTTAATCGTGTCGCCTACGTTGAATGCGGGAACTTCGGATTTCATGCTTTCAGCGTTGATAGCTTCGATGATTCCTTTCATTTTAGACTTTACCTCCGTTATTTACGAAACGTTCATAACCCGCTGCGTGATTCCTCATCACGCCCAATAAAAAGGCAGCGGAACGCTCGAAGTCGACAACTATTATATATAATTTTAGCGATAAAGGCAAGCGTTTTTTACCGATTTTTCCTATTTTTTATTTTCTTTTTTGATTTTCTTTCCTTTTTTCCTTTTTTTTCTTGACATCTATTTTTTATTATTTTATAATAAATACGAAAAATAATATTGGAGATTTTTATGGACTTTCTCTTGCAAGGCTTTAAAGCTCTCACGTGGCAACAGCCCGTAATGTGGCTTATCGGCGGCTTACTTATTTTCCTTGCCATCAAAAAGGATATGGAGCCCGCCCTTTTATTACCTATGGGCTTTGGCGCAATTTTGGTCAACCTGCCCTTATCCCCCGTTATCAGTGAAGACCCCGAGCACCTCGGTATTTTGGCTTCCCTGTTTAAGGTGGGCATCAGCGCAAGTGAAGCAATGCCTTTATTGCTCTTTATCGGTATCGGTTGTATGATCGACTTCGGGCCTCTTCTTACAAATCCGAAACTCTTCCTTTTGGGCGGCGCAGCACAGCTGGGTATCTTCATCACCATTATTTTGGCAGCGATGCTTGGTTTCCCCTTAAACGACGCGGCGTCTATCGGTATTATCGGCGCGGCAGACGGTCCTACTGCTATTTTGGTAGCGCAACAAGTTGCGTCCAACTACCTTGGTCCTATTATGGTCGTTGCCTATTCGTATATGGCGCTCGTACCTATCGTACAGCCCGCCGTTGTAAAAATGTGCACAACGAAAAAGGAACGTCTTATTAAAATGAAATACAGCGCGAAGCAAGTTTCTCGCTTGACGCGTATTCTCTTCCCGATTATCGTTTCCGTAATTTCGGGGTTGATTGCGCCCGATTCGCTCTCTCTCGTCGGTATGTTAATGTTCGGTAACCTGCTCCGTGAATGCGGTGTTTTAGGCTCTCTTTCGGAAACAGCGCAAACGACCTTTTCGAACATCATCACCTTGCTTCTTGGTATCACGATTGCATTCCAAATGCAAGGTTCAGATTTCCTTGCGATAGAAACGCTGCTTATCATGGCGCTCGGCTTGTTCGCATTCGTTTTCGATACAATCGGCGGCGTTATGTGTGCGAAATTTATGAATTTGTTTAGCAAAGAAAAAATCAATCCTATGCTGGGTGCAGCAGGGATTTCCGCATTCCCTATGGCGGCGCGCGTCGTAGAAAAAATGGGCGTTAAAGAAGACACGTCCAACCACCTTTTGATGCACGCAGTCGGCGCAAACGTGTCCGGACAAATAGCCTCGGCAATTGTCGGCGGTTTGATTCTTGGAATCTTGTTCTAACGGTATAAGGAGGTAGTATTATGTGGAATATGTTATTAGCATTTAAAAATCTCGACCCGATGAACTGGGAAGTTATCAAGCCCACACTGAAATTCCTTTGGCAGGGACTTCTTGCAATCTTCGTCGTAATCGCTTTGATTATCATCGCTGTAAAATTGACCTCTTTCGTCATCGCAAAATGCGAAGAGTATAAGAAAAAGAAAGCGGAAAACCAAAATCCCGATAACGATGTTTCCAATTAACGGAAAATATTTGGAAAAGCCGACCCACGTGGTTGGCTTTTTTGTTTGACAAACTTTACCATTTTGCATATAATAGCATTGTGTACATGCCATACGTACTCATTGCTTTTTACGGACGGATTTTATGACGAATTTACTCACTAGAATTTTTATCGGCAAAAATAAAGACCCGCGCGACCCAAAAGTACGCGGTAAATACGCTGCTCTTGGCGGCATCACGGGCATTATTTTAAACGTTCTGCTCTTTGCAGGAAAACTGACCATGGGTTTAATCGCCCATTCCGTTGCCATCATTGCAGACGCCTTTAACAACATCTCGGACGCGGGCTCGTCCGTCGTTGCGCTCATCGGGTTCCGCCTCGCGAACAAGCCTGTCGATAAAGAACACCCTTTAGGCCACGGACGTTTAGAATACGTTACGGGCTTTATCGTCGATATGCTTATTATCTTGGTCGGGTTTGAGCTTTTGACCTCCTCTGCGGATAAAATTATGCACCCGCAAACGCCCACCGTCGGTATTGCGACGCTGATAATTCTCGGTGCGGCGATTCTCGTCAAAGTTTGGCTGTTTTTCTTCTATGGCAAAATTGCAAAAACCATCAACTCAACCCCTCTTAAAGCCGCCGCTTTCGACAGTTTGACCGATTGCATTGCAACGACGCTCGTACTCGTTTCCTCTGTCGTTGCGCGTGTTTGGGGTTGGCGTATCGACGGATACGCGGGTATCCTCGTCGCCGTTTTTATTCTGTTTACGGGCATAAAAGCCGCAAAGGAAACCATCGACCTTTTACTCGGTTCTCCCCCCGACCCCGATTTTATCAAGCAAATTTATGCTTTCACGAAAGATTATCCACGCATTATCGGTATTCATGACGTTATGGTACACGATTACGGTCCGGGCAGACAAATCGTTTCTTTCCACGCCGAAGTAAACTCGGAAGAGGATATTAATATTGCCCACGAAGAGGTAGATAGAATGGAGCGGGATATGCACGAACGCTTTGGCTGTATCGTTACCATTCACCTCGACCCACTGGTTATGAATGACCCGCTTGTCAATGAAATGCACGACGCAGCGGTGAAGGCGGCAAAATCGGTGGACGAAAGGTTTAGCATTCACGATTTCCGTATGACGATAGGCGAAACGAACGTCAACGTCATTTTTGATTTACTGCTCCCTACCGACTGCAAAATGGAGGCGGAAGAGGCAGAAAACAGAGTCGCAGAAAAAATCCAAGAATACAAACCGAATTGTTTTTGCGTTATTAAGGTAGAACGGCCTTTTATTTAATAGATTTTTAACGCAAAGCGGGAGCGAAAAATCGCTCCCGCTTTTTAATTGTTCGTTAAATTTGATACCCTTACCATATGAATAGCACCCTTGTTTTCTATACTTAAAGCGTCGCTATAACCTCCACTTCCACAAGCACGTTTTTCGGCAGAGTTTTCACCGCTACGCAACTGCGCGCAGGATTTGTCGTAAAGTATTTTGCGTATACGCCGTTAAACGCTGCAAAATCCGCCATATCCGCCAAGAAACAAGTGGTCTTTACAGCTTTTTCAAAACTGCTTCCCGCCGCTTTTAACACTTCGCCAAGATTTTGCATTACTTGCTCTGCCTGCGCTTCAATCGTCGTTGCTTCCACGTTTCCACTTGTCGGATTGATAGGAATCTGCCCCGACGTAAACACCATATTGCCGCATACAATCGCTTGCGAATAAGGTCCGATTGCCGCAGGCGCTTTTTCCGTTGATACTTTTTTAATCTCCATATTTTCAAATCCCCTTTATAACAATTTAAAACCGTAATCGGTCAAAGCTTGACGAATCTGCGCGATATGTTCGTAATTTCTCGTTTCCAAAACAATACGCAGATAACAACCGTTGACGTCCGAACCCTCGTTTGCACGCTCGTGATGCACACTGGTAACGTTACCGCCAAGATCGGCAATGATACGGGATACGTTTTTCAGTTGTCCGGGCTTATCCATAAGCTCTATCATAAGCTGACAGCTTCTGCCCGACATCAAAAGTCCGCGTTTGATAACACGGGAAAGAATGGTTACGTCGATATTCCCGCCCGAAAGCAAGCAAACTGCTTTTTTGCCTTTTAAGTCTACTTTGTGAAACATTGCCGCCGCAACGCTTACCGCACCCGCGCCCTCGGTTACAAGCTTATGTTGTTCCATGAGCGCAAGAATCGCAGCCGAAATTTCATCATCCGTTACCGTAACGATTTCGTCTACATACTTATTACAAATTTCATACGTAATATCTCCGGGTTTCTTTACCGCGATACCGTCTGCAATCGTCGATACCGAAGACAACTCTTCCACGCTGCCGTGTTCAATAGAGTTTTTCATAGACGACGCGCCTTTTGCTTCCACCCCGATTACCTTTACGTTGGGGTTGAGGGTTTTTATCGTATACGCAATACCCGAAATCAAACCGCCGCCGCCGACAGGCACTAAAATCGCGTCCAAATCGGGGATTTGTTCTGCAATCTCCAAAGCAATCGTCCCCTGTCCTGCGATAACGTCCTCATCATTGAAAGGATGCAAAAAAGTATACCCTTTTTCGTCGCGAAGCTGTAACGCTTTTTGATACGCGTCGTCATAAACGCCTTCCACAAGACATACTTCCGCCCCGTAATTTTTGGTTGCTTCCACTTTGGAAATGGGCGCGCCGTCAGGCAGACAAATCACCGCTTTAATCCCGCTCTTTTGCGCCGCCAAAGCAACGCCCTGCGCGTGATTGCCTGCCGAGCAAGCCACTACGCCGCGTTCTTTTTCCTCGTTGGACAATTTCGTCATTTTGTAATATGCACCACGCACCTTAAACGAACCGGTTATCTGTAAATTTTCCGTTTTTAAATACAATTCCGTGTCGGGGCAAAGTTTCGGGGCATATATGACGTCCGTTTTTCTCACCACGTTTTTTAAAACGTTACTCGCACGGTAGATGTTGTCAATCGTAAGCATAATTTCACCTCATAATAAACTGTTGATAAATTGTTCCGCACAACGCGCCGAGCGGCTACCTTTTCGAAGCGCGAACGCCTCTGCCTGCACGTCCAATTCCTTTTCGTCCATCGTAACGCCGTTCCTCTTTGCCAGTTCGTGTACGATGGAGAGAAATAATTTTTTATCGGGCTTGGAAAACAAAACCGTCAATCCAAAACGTTCGGACAGCGACAACGTTTCCTGCAACGTGTCGTTTCTATGTACGTCGTCCCCCTCTCTGTCGCCAAAACTTTCTTTAACAATATGCCGACGGTTGCTCGTCGCGTAAATCACCGCATTTTCCGCCGTTGCGCTTGCCGAGCCTTCCAACGCCGCTTTCAGCATACTAAAATCGTCGTTATTTTTATTAAAAGATAAATCGTCGATAAAAATAATAAATTTTAAAGGATTGCCGCTGACTTTCGCCATTACGTTGGGCAAATAACGAAGTTGGTCTTTACGGAGTTCGATAAGCCGCACACCCTCGCTGAAAAACTCGTTTGCTACCGCTTTCACCGTAGAAGATTTCCCCGTGCCAGCGTCCCCGCACAAAAGCACGTTCGCCGCAGGACGGTTTTCGATAAAAGCACGGGTATTTTCCACCACTTTTTTTCGCTCTGCTTCGTAACCGATAAACTGCGTCATCTTCGTCTTGTCTGCGCTGACAATCGGCTCAATCTCCTTTTCGTCCGACAAACGGAACATACAGCGGGAAGAAAAAATACCATAACCGTATTTGTGCAAATTTTGCAATCTTTCGCTATAGAGCGCGTGCATATCCGCTTCATTTACAGAAAAATCGGGAAGTATCTCTGCCTCTTCGCCCATATCCTCGGCAAAATCCTTGCGGGTCAATGCACCGAAAAGGGCAAACGCCGACAATTCGTTCCTTGCCGCCGTTTCCACGTTTTTATCCGCTTTTTTTCCTTGTGCAACGCTTTTTACGTACACGTTCTCATCTTCCGCAACTAGCCTGCTTACGCTTTCGGTAAGGCAGCCGCCCATCTCGTAAATCCGTTCTACAAACGCCGCATACGCTTTGCGTTTTTCGTTTGGATTTTCCGCAATACAATACTGCTCAAAATCCTTAAACAAAGGCTTTTCCGTTACTTTGCGAAAAACCGTACAAAGGCAAAGCCTTGCATATAATTCGCTTAATTTCTTTTTTGCCATAATCTATCCCAAAAATCAAAGATTTTCAATAATTTTATCCGTCATTTGCGTTGTCGAAAGCGCAGGCGCTCCGTGCGCCAAATCCGCCGTGCGATATCCCGCTTCCAACACTTTATCCACTGCGTTTACAATGTCTTCGCTTGCCGCCGTTTCGTCAAACGCATACAAAAGCATCATTGCCGCCGATAAAATCGTTGCAATGGGATTTGCCTTGTTTTGTCCCGCAATATCGGGCGCAGAACCGTGAATCGGTTCGTACAATCCGCGTTTACCCTCGTTCAAAGACGCCGACGGCAACATACCGATTGAGCCGGTGATTTGCGATGCCTCGTCAGATAAAATATCCCCGAACATATTGCTCGTTACAATCACGTCGAATTGCGACGGGTTGCGCACAAGTTGCATTGCCGCATTGTCCACAAGCATATCCGAAACCTCTACGTCGGGATATTCCGCCGCGATTTCGTGCACGATTTTGCGCCAAAGCCGAGACGTTTCCAACACGTTCGCCTTATCGATACTCGTCAATTTTTTGCGGCGTTTTCTCGCCGTTTCAAAAGCCACGCGCACGATTCGTTCAATTTCCATACGGCTGTATGCTTCGGTGTCATACGCTTCTTCACCGTATTTTCCTTCACGATACCCTCTTTCTCCAAAATAGATACCGCCCGTCAATTCGCGCACGATCATGATATCAAATCCGTTGGCTACGATATCTTCCCGCAAAGGACATTCCCCTTTTAATGCGGGATACAGCTTTGCAGGGCGGAGATTGGTAAACAACCCCATCGCCGCGCGGATTCCAAGCAATGCCTTTTCGGGACGAACGTTCCCGGGCAGAGTATCCCACTTCGGACCGCCTACCGCGCCGAGCAATACGCTATCCGACGCCAAACATCCCTCTACCGTTTCTTCGGGCAAAGGCTTACCGCATGCGTCTATCGCCACACCGCCGATAAGATAGGGGGTAAACGTAAAGGAAATATTCCGTTTTTTACCCACCGCTTCCAAAACACGTACTGCGCTTTCTACGATTTCAGGACCGATACCGTCCCCTTTCAATAAACCGATTTTATAATTTTTCATAATCCTCTCCGATACGGTGTTATTGGATAACGCCTTTTTGAATGGACGATACCAATCCGCCGTTTTCGATAATTTTTTGAATAAAAGCAGGGAAGGGTTGCGTTTTAAAACTTGCCCCTGTCGTACGGTTATAGATAACACCGTTATCCAAATCCGCTTCTACCTTATCCCCGTCCGCAATTCCGTCAACCGCTTCCGGACATTCTACGATAGCCAGCCCGATGTTGATAGAGTTCCGATAGAAAATACGTGCAAAACTGCGCGCAATTACCAACGAAATGCCACTTGCTTTTATAGCGATGGGCGCGTGTTCACGGGACGAGCCGCAACCGAAGTTGTACCCCGCCACCATAATATCGCCGTCGTTTACTTTGTTGACGAAATCCTTGTCGATATCTTCCATACAGTGGGACGCAAGTTCCTTTTTATCAATGGTATTGAGATAACGCGCAGGAATAATAACGTCCGTGTCCACGTTATCGCCGTATTTTATGGATTTTCCGTTAAAAATCATTACAATACCTCCTCGGGCGAAGCAATTCTACCTGCAATCGCGCTCGCCGCCGCTACTGCGGGCGAAGCCAAATATACTTCGCTCTCTACGTGCCCCATACGCCCGACAAAGTTTCTATTCGTTGTCGCTACGGCACGTTCACCCGCTGCCAAAATGCCCATATACCCGCCAAGACAAGGTCCGCACGTGGGGGTAGAAACTATGCAGCCCGCTTCAATAAATATCTTTACCAAACCGTTCTCTACCGCTTGCATATATATATCTTGCGTTGCGGGTATGATAATGGCGCGAACACGTTTTGCAATCTTCTTGCCCTTGAGTATTTCCGCCGCCTCGGCGATATCTTTATACTGTCCGTTGGTGCAAGAACCGATTACGACTTGGTCGATGGGAATATTCCCAATCTCGTCGAAAGTTTTGGTGTTTTCGGGCAAATGCGGGAATGCAACCGTCGGTTTGATTTGCGACAAATCGATTTCGTACGTTTCGTCGTATACGGCGTCTTCGTCTGCTTTATACGCCGTAAATACACGGTTGGAACGTGCTTTGACGTATGCTTCCGTCTGTTCGTCCACCTCGAAAATACCGTTCTTTGCACCTGCTTCAATCGCCATATTCGAAATGGTCAATCTGTCGTATACGGTAAGAGCTTTCACCCCTTCGCCGACAAATTCCATCGATTTATACAACGCGCCGTCCACGCCGATTTTGCCGATAATATGCAAAATGACGTCCTTACCCGACACATATTTATTCAGCTTGCCTTTGAGCACGAATTTGATTGCAGAGGGCACTTTGAACCAAGCCTTACCTGTTGCCATTCCGCACGCCATATCCGTCGAACCGACGCCCGTCGAAAATGCGCCGAGCGCCCCGTACGTACAAGTATGGGAATCCGCGCCGATTACGACGTCGCCGGGGACAACCAATCCCTTTTCGGGCAACAAAGCGTGTTCGATACCCATACGCCCAACGTCGTAAAAATGCGTTACCTCGTGCTTATCGCAAAAATCGCGGCACATTTTACATTGCGTCGCCGCTTTAATATCCTTATTCGGAGCAAAATGGTCCATGACCATCGTTACTTTGTCTTTATCGTAAACGGAAGTTGCGCCGATGCTTTCAAATTCGCGAATGGCTACGGGCGAGGTAATATCATTGCCCAATACTCTATCCAAATTCACTAAAATCAGCTGTCCCGCTTCCACTTTTTCCAGCCCCGCGTGCGCCGCGAGAATTTTTTGCGTCATCGTCATTGACATTTTTCTTCTTTTCCTTTTTTATGCATTCAAGGCGTACATAGTACGCCTTTTGATTTTTATTTATTGATGATAGCCCCTTTATCCGCCGAGCTGACCTGCGCCGCGTAACGTTTTAAATACCCGCTTACTTCTTTCTTCTTTATGGGCATTTCCGCTTTACGTTTTGCAAGTTCTTCATCGGAAACGTTGAGTTTTATCGAATAGTTCGGAATATCAATGGAAATGATATCGCCGTCTTTCACGTAAGCAATCACACCGCCGTTTGCCGCTTCGGGGGAGACGTGCCCAATCGAAGCACCGCGCGTTGCGCCCGAAAAACGTCCGTCGGTGATAAGCGCTACGTCTTTATCCAAGCCCATTCCTGCAATCGCCGAAGTAGGCGAAAGCATTTCGCGCATACCGGGACCGCCCGCAGGACCTTCGTAGCGAATAACCACTACGTCGCCCTTGACGATTTTGCCGCCGTAAATTGCCGCAATACATTCCTCTTCGCTTTCAAATACCTTGGCAGGTCCTTCGTGCACCAACATTTCAGGTGCAACCGCCGCACGTTTTACTACACAACCGTCGGGGGCAAGATTTCCTTTCAGCGCCGCAATACCGCCCGTTTTACCGAATGCATTTTCGGGCTTACGGATAACTTCTTCGTCCAAATTGACGATATTTTCCAAATTTTCCGCCATCGTCTTGCCCGTGCACGTCATTACCGAAGTATCCAGCAAGCCGAGCGTTTCCAACTCTTTCAATACGGCATGTACGCCGCCCGCCTCGTTCAAGTCTTCCATATACGTAGGACCAGCAGGCGCAAGGTGGCACAAATTGGGCGTCTTTTCGCTGATGGCATTTACTTCGTCCAAATCGAACGGAACGCCCAGCTCGTTTGCAATCGCAGGCAAGTGCAACATACTGTTCGTTGAACAACCAAGCGCCATATCTGCCGTAATCGCATTTTTAATCGCTGCCGCCGTCATAATATCGCGGGGACGGATATTCTTTCTCACAAGTTCCATTACTTGCATACCTGCGTGCTTTGCAAGCTCGATACGCGCGGAATACACCGCGGGAATCGTACCGTTACCTTTCAAACCCATACCCAGCACTTCAGTAAGACAGTTCATAGAATTTGCAGTATACATACCCGAACACGAACCGCAGGTAGGACATACTTTCTTTTCAAATTCGGTGAGCTGTTCTTCGTTGATAGAACCCGCCTTATATGCCCCGACTGCCTCGAACATACTGGAAAGCGAACGCTTTTTACCGTTTACTCTACCCGCAAGCATCGGGCCGCCGCTAACGAACACGGTAGGGATATTCAATCTTGCCGACGCCATCAAAAGGCCGGGTACGTTTTTGTCGCAATTCGGAATCATAACCAACCCGTCAAAACCGTGCGCCATCACCATCGCTTCGGTGGAATCCGCAATCAAATCGCGGGTAACGAGCGAGTATTTCATACCCGTATGCCCCATGGCGATTCCGTCGCAAACGGTGATTGCGGGGAACATGATGGGCGTACCGCCCGCCATTGCTACGCCAAGCTTTACTGCCTGCGCTATTTTATCAAGGTTGGTATGCCCAGGCACAATTTCGTTGTACGAGCATACGATACCAATCAACGGGCGAGCCTGTTCTTCGTCCGTCAAGCCCAGCGCGTGATATAAAGATCTGTGCGGGGCGTTATGAAATCCGTCTACTATCGTTTCTTTAATCATAGTTTTACCTTATATTTCGATTAAACTTTTTTATATTACTCTACCCGTGTCCTCTCTCCTCTTGCCTATTTAGATATGCGCGGACGCATTTGTAAGCAAGAGAGATAAGACGCTCGGTTTATCTGCGGGGTTTCTCCGCTTAGTTGTTGATGAATTTTTCTTCGTCTGCCCAGCTATACAGCTTTCTGATTTCTTTGCCGACTACTTCGGAAGAATGTTCGGAAGCAATCTTTCTCATAGCATTGAAATGTACCTGCGAGCCTGCATCAGACATATCAAGCAAGAAATCTTTTGCAAACGTACCGTCTTGAATGTCTTTCAATACTTTCTTCATCGCTTTCTTCGTTTCTTCGGTGATGATCTTCGGTCCGGTGATATAATCGCCGTATTCCGCCGTGTTGGAAATGGAATATCTCATGCCTTCGAAACCGCTCTGATAGATAAGGTCTACGATCAATTTCATTTCGTGGATACATTCAAAGTATGCGTTTCTGGGGTCGTAACCTGCTTCCACCAACGTTTCAAAACCTGCCTGCATCAACGCGCAAACGCCGCCACAAAGCACTGCCTGTTCACCGAAAAGGTCGGTTTCCGTTTCCGTACGGAAATTCGTTTCCAAAACGCCCGCTCTTGCGCCGCCGATACCCGCTGCATAAGCAAGACCGATTTCCAAAGCGTCGCCCGTTGCGTCCTGTTCTACCGCGATCAAGCAAGGAACGCCCTTACCAACCTGATATTCGCTGCGTACCGTATGGCCGGGACCTTTGGGCGCAACCATGATAACGTTAACGTTCTTCGGAGGTTTGATACAACCGAAGTGAATGTTAAAGCCATGCGCAAACGCAAGCGTTTTGCCTTCCGTAAGGTTCGGTTCGATACTTTCTTTGTAGAGTTTCGCCTGCTTTTCGTCGTTGATCAAAATCATAATCAAATCGGCTTTTGCCGCAGCTTCCGCCGCCGTCATAACCGTAACGCCTTGCGATTCTGCCTTTGCCCAGCTCTTGCTGCCCTTATAAAGACCTACGATAACGTCCACACCCGAATCCTTAAGGTTGAGCGCGTGCGCATGTCCTTGCGAACCGTAGCCGATAATCGCTACCGTTTTGCCGTTCAATTTGTTCAAATCGCAATCTTGCTGATAAAAAATTCTGTTTGCCATAATGTTTTTCCTTTCCTTTTATTGATATTTTTATTTTTTTATTTTTTGTTTTTGCGGAATGAACTCCGCTAATTTTTATTTCGCAATCTTTCCTTAATCGGTGAACAACGTATTTGCGCCGCGTTCAAGAGCAACCACACCCGTACGGCACATTTCCAAAATCCCAAACGGCTGCATCAATTTTATGAATGCGTCGATTTTAGAGGGATTCCCCGTTACTTCGATACACATACCTTCGGACGAATAATCAATTACGCTTGCACGGAAAACGTCCACCGCCGTCATGATATCGCTTCTGTGTTCGGACGCGTTTTGTACCTTGATAAGCATCAGTTCGCGCTTGATGGGCTCGTCCTCCAATACTTCCACTTTTTTCACTACGTACAGCTTTTTCAACTGATTGATAAGCTGTTCTTTTACATAATCGTCCCCGCGCATGGAAATCGTAATACGGGAATATTCGCTGCGCTCCGTTTCGCCAACCGTAAGGGTATCGATATTGAAATTACGACGGGTAAACATTGCCGTAACTCTCGTCAAAACACCTGCTTTGTTATCTACGTATACTGCTATTACGAATCTGTTTGTTTCCATAATTTTCTCCTTTACGCCCGCTTACACTTTGGTAATGATATCGCTGATTGCGCCACCTGGAGGCAACATGGGCAATACCATCTCATCCTTGTCGATACGCACGTCGATAACCGTGGGTTTCCCCGCTTTTACCGCCGCCGCAAACGCACGTTTGAATTCTACGGGAGTTTCCGCCAAAACGCCTTCCGCGCCAAACGATTTTGCAAGCGCTACGAAATCTGTCTTTCTCGAAAGCACTGTATTAGAATATCTCTTTCCAAAGAACAACGTTTGCCACTGCCTTACCATACCCAACACGCCGTTATTCATCAAAACGATTACAACGGGAATCTTATAGCTGACCGCCGTTGCGAGTTCGTTGAGGTTCATACCGAAACTGCCGTCGCCCGTAATCAATACTACGGGGTCTTTCGTCGCCACGTACGAACCGATTGCCGCGCCCAAACCAAAGCCCATCGTACCCAAACCGCCGCTCGACACGAAACGACGAGGTCCGTCAAATTCTACGTACTGCGCCGTCCACATTTGGTGCTGTCCTACGTCCGTTGCAATCACCGTATTGGCAGGTTTTTCCGCATTGATAATTTCAAATACTTGCTTGGGAGTGAGCGGAGCGTCGTTTGCTTCCGCAATCTCTGCCTCAAATTGTACTTCTTCTGCTTTTAATTGTTTAACGCGAGCAAACCAATCGGGTTTTGCGCTCTCTGCGCACTTCGCGGCGATACGCTTGAACGAATCTTCTACGTCCCCGACCAAACCGAGGTCTACGCGTACGTTTTTGTTTACTTCCGCACTGTCGGGGTCAAGCTGAATGATTTTGCTTTGCTTTGCAAATTTAGCAACGTTGCCCGTCGCTCTGTCCGAGAAACGAACGCCGATACCCAAAATAAGGTCTGCTTCGTTCTGCGACATAGAGGATGCGTAATGTCCGTGCATACCCTGCATACCAAGGAAACGTTCGTTGTCCTGCGGTACGGAGGAAAGCCCCATAAACGAACAGCCGATTACCGCGCCTATCTTTTCCGCAAACGCAACGATATCGCTGCCCATACCCAAACCAGCCGCGCCGCCGCCTACGTAAATATACGGTTTCTGCGCGCCGTTGATAAGTTCTACCGCCTTGTCAATCAAATCTTCCTTAACTTTAGGCAAAGGCATTTTTTCCACCACCGACTGCGGTTCGAAATCGTATTTCGCCACCTGCACGTCCTTAGGGATATCGACGAGGACGGGTCCCGGTCTGCCCGATTTTGCAATAGCAAAGGCTTCGCGCAACGTATCCGCCAAATCCTCAATTTTATTTACGAAATAATTGTGTTTGGTAATGGGAAGCGTAACGCCCGTGATATCGATTTCTTGGAAACTGTCTTTACCGATAAGCGAACAAGGTACGTTACCGGTAATGGCTACCATCGGGATACTGTCCAGCATTGCCGTAGCGATACCCGTAACGAGGTTGGTTGCGCCCGGACCGCTGGTTGCGATACAAACGCCCACTTTTCCCGTCGCGCGGGAATACCCGTCTGCGGCATGCGCCGCACCCTGTTCATGCGCCGTCAATACGTGGTTGATTTTATCCTTGTATTCGTAAAGCGCGTCGTAAATATTGATAACCTGACCGCCCGGATAACCGAATACGTCGGTTACGCCCTGTTCAATCAAGGTCTGAATTAAAATCTGTGCGCCGTTTAATTTCATAATTTTCTCCTTTTTATCTCACTTGCTTTTAAAGCGTTTTATTCACAGCAGTAACAAGCGCCTTTACCGACGAAGTCATTATATCGGCATGGATACCCGTGCCCCAATATGCTTTTCCGTCTGCTACGATACATACGTACGACGCCGCCTTCGAAGAAGATTTTTCTTCCAGCGCGTGCTGTACGTAACTTTCCAAAAGGTACTCCTTACCGACAACTTTCTTTATCGCGTTGCTCACGCAATCGAGTCTGCCGTTACCCTCTACTTCTACCGTCTGCGTCTTGCCAAGATATTCGATTTCCACCTTGCCAATCACCTTTTCCGCATTCACCGTTTCATAGCTCGCGTTCGCCACTTTCAGCTTATCCTGTACGTTGACGAAATCTCTCATGAATATTTCATAAACTTCTTGCGGGGAAAGTTCTTTGTGTGCATGGTCGGAAATACTCTTCACGTGATAGCCGAACGTTTCGCGCATCTTCGGCGGCAACACCAGCTTGAACTGCGTTTCCAGAATATACCCGATACCTCCCTTACCCGATTGGGAATTGATGCGGATAACGTCCGCTTCGTACACTCTGCCGACGTCGGCAGGGTCGATGGGAAGATAGGGTACAGTCCAAGTTTCCGAACTTCTATCCTCACGGTATTTCATACCCTTGGCGATAGCGTCTTGGTGCGAACCGCTAAACGCCGCAAACACGAGCGCGCCGCTGTACGGTTGCCGTTCGCTCACCTTCATACGGGTAACCCGCTCGTACACCTCGGTAATAGCAGGCAGATTGGAAAAATCAAGTTGCGGGTCGATACCTTGCGAATACATATTCAGCGCAAGGGTAATGACGTCTACGTTACCCGTTCTCTCGCCGTTACCAAAGAGCGTTCCTTCAATACGATCCCCCCCTGCAAGCAATCCCATCTCACTGTCCGCCACCGCGCATCCTCTATCGTTGTGCGGGTGAAGCGAAATGACGACGTTTTCTCTGCCGTGCAGATTTTTGCACATATATTCCACTTGACTCGCGTACACGTGCGGCATGGAATTTTCCACCGTTACGGGCAAATTGATAATCGCTTTGTCCTCTGCCGTAGGCTGCCAAATATCCAACACTGCGTTACAGATTTCCGCCGCAAATTCGGGTTCTGTTCCCGTGAAGCTTTCGGGGGAATATTCCAGCCAGATTTTTCCCTCCGCTTTTTCCTTGTACGCTCTGCAAAGTTTTGCGCCCGCAATCGCTATGTCGACAATTTCATTTTTCTCGCGCTTGAATACCTGTTCGCGCTGCGCTTTCGAGGTGGAATTATACAAATGCACAATGGCTCTTTTCGCGCCTTTCAACGCCTCAAAAGTCTTCGCAATGATATGTTCGCGCGATTGCGTCAAAACCTGTATCGTTACGTCGTCGGGAATCAAATTTTCCTCAATCAACTTACGGCAAAATTCATATTCCGTTTCGCTTGCCGCAGGGAAACCGATTTCAATTTCCTTAAATCCGACCTTGCAGAGGAGTTTAAAAAACTCCAACTTTTCCTCCAAGCTCATGGGAATAATCAATGCCTGATTTCCGTCGCGCAAATCGACGCTGCACCAGACGGGCGGTTTGTCGATGGCGGTCTTTTTCGTCCAGTCCATCGTAACGCCTTGCGGTGCAAAATATTGCTTTACGTATTTTTTGCTGTTTTTCATATCCGTTATCCTATCTTAACTTTTTCTTAAAATAAAACGTCCCTTATCACGGCGCAAAAACGCCGCACGATAAGAGACGAAGAAACTCCGCGGTACCACTCCGATTGGTGATAAAATCACCCGCTTATGCTTTTTGTTTTTCAAAAAGCGTTCTCTGTAACGGGAGAAACCCGTCCGAATCTACTTGGCTTTTCGCCGTTCTCTCGGCGGCTCGGGGAGGAGCTATATTCCGTAAGCCGTATCGGCTCGCACCTACCGCCGACTCTCTGTCAATCGCTCTTTACGGATTTTTTATCCCGTCATTGCCTTTATATATAATGTATGTCTTATTATACTGATTATTTCCCCTTTTGTCAACGAAAAATCACGCATTTTGCTTGATTTTTAAAGGATTTCAGCGGAAATTTGTGTAAATATTTCCTTTTTTTCTTACAACTTGTATACCCAACCGTACGGATCGGATTGTTTTCCCCACTGTATCCCCGTCAAAACGTCGTACAGTTTTTGCGTAACTTCGCCGATTTTACCCCCGCCGATTACGTATTCCTCTTCTCCGAATGCAAGCTTTCCAATCGGCGAAACGACTGCCGCAGTGCCGCAGCCCCACGCCTCTTCCAAAGCCCCGCTCTTTAATGCGGACAGCAATTCGTCCACCGAAAGCAATCGCTCCGTTACCGTATAACCGAGGTCTTTCAGCACTTCGATACAGCTCTTTCTGGTAATACCAGGCAAAATCGATCCCGTAAGCATAGGCGTTACGATTTCACCGTTGATTTTGAACATAACGTTCATCGCGCCTACTTCTTCGATATATTTCCGCTCTACGCCGTCCAACCAAAGCACCTGCGAATAGCCTTTTTTCGCCGCACGTTCCCCCGCGCGCGTACTCGCCGCATAGTTCCCGCCGCATTTGGCGTAACCCGTACCGCCGCGCACCGTTCTTACGTCCTCGTTTTCAATCATAATACCGACGGGATTGATTCCTTCTGCATAATAACTTCCGCTGGGGGACGCAATCAGCATAAACGTAGCGTTATGCACTGCGTGCACGCCAAGCGCCTCGTCGTTGCCGAACAGGAAAGGACGGAGATAGAGCGAAGTTCCAAACGATTTAGGAACCCACTTTTCCTCCAATTTGACGAACGTCGTCAAAAGCTGCAACATATCGTTTTCGTCCATTTCAGGCAAGCTCATACGCTCTGCCGAGCGGTTCATACGCTTAATATTTTCCATGGGGCGGAACAGCTGCACGCCGCCGTCTTCGCGCCGATACGCCTTTAACCCCTCGAAGATTTCCGCGCCGTAATGCAACACCGTGGACGCAGGGTGCAAAGAAATTCTGCCAAACGGTACGATTCTTGCGTCGTACCAGCCTTTTTCTTTCGACCAATCCACAAGCAGCATATGGTCAGTGAATACCTTACCAAATCCTAATTTTTCTTCCGGCGGCATCGTTTGGGGAGTCGTCGTTTTTGTAATTTTAATTTCCATAATTCCCCCTTTTTGTTTATTCGTTTTTCGAATTATACGCGTGCACGTAATTTATAATAATGATATAATGATAACACAAACCATAGATTAAGTCAACGCTTTTTTTATGGAAAATGCGCCTTTTTTAGAAAAAAACGTATATTTTCCTGCAACAAAAAAGAGCGCACTGTAAAAAGTCCGCTCTTTTCGTTTTTATTTTTTATTCTGCGTCGCTTGCCGCCGCTTCTTCCGCAACGTTATTTTCCGCATCTTCCTCAAATTCAAGTTCTTTCCTAAACATTTCATTTTGTTCGTCGTAAGCAGAGAGCATAGGCGCTACGTCTTTGCCCTTTTTGCGGTCGAAATAGTTTTTGGTAATTTTCGCAACCAAGGTACACATAAACATCAAACCGATAAGGTTGGGCAACGCCATCAAGCCGTTCGCCGTATCCGAAATCGCCCACATCAACGCACCCTTGCCGCCTTGTGTGGACAACCAAGCCGCTACGAAAACCAATACTACGTATGCAATTTTGAATATCAAGCGGGAAATTTTTCTGCCCTTTTCGCCCGTCTTGCGGAAGAGGAAATCCACCGATTTCTCCCCGTAATACGCCCACGCCAAAATGGTAGTAAATGCAAACAGAGGAATGATAATCGAATACGTCACTTCGCCAAATTTACCAAACGCTTCCCCAAACGCCATCATGGAAACCGTCGTATCGGGAATCGCCGAAACCCAAACACCGTTTACTTCTTTTCCTGCATACAATATGTTTTCCATGCCGCTTTGCGTACCGAAGCTTACCAAAATCACAAGCGCCGTCAACGTACAGATAACGAACGTATCGAAGAATACTTCAAAAATACCCCAAAGGCCCTGTTTTACAGGTTCACGCGTTTCCGACGCGCTGTGCGCGATAACGGAAGAACCAAGACCAGCCTCATTAGAGAATACGCCGCGCGCCAAACCTTTTTGAATAACTTGCGCAAACACGTATCCGCTAAACCCTGCAACCGCACACTTAAATTTAAACGCATTTTTAAAGATAAGCGCAAACGCCGTACCAACCATATTTATATTCATGAAGATAATGACGAGTGCCAAGATAATAAACAGCAAAGACATGAACGGAATTAAAATAGAAGCCGTCTTACCGATACTTTTGATACCGCCGAGAATTACAAGCGCTAAAACGATTGCCACCACGATACCGACAATTAACGCAATCCAAAGGTTTACTTTTTCGCTACCGCTACCAACAACTGCTTGCACTGATTCAGACATTTTCGTCGTCTGCACGCCGCTCATACCGATTGCCGCAAACGTACAGAACACTGCCGCCGCTACGCCGAGGACTTTACCAAATCCACGCAAAAACGTACCAAGTTTCCCTTGCACGTTTCTGCCAACGCCCTCTGACAAATAATACGCAGGACCGCCTGAAAATTCTCCGTCTTTTTCTTTCTTACGGAAGAACATACCCAAAACGTTTTCCGCGTAGTTCGTTACCATACCAAAGAATGCGGATACCCACATCCACAATACCGCACCGGGGCCGCCCGTCATAATTGCAGAGCTTACGCCAACGATATTACCCGTACCTACCGTACCGGAAATAGCGGTGGAGAACGCTTCAAAAGGGGAAACCGAATTTTCTTTTTTGGAAAGGTGCTTGCCTTTCTTTTTCATACTTCTGAACGTATCCCCCAACGTCTTGTCTACAGACGTACCAAATTTACGAATCTGCAAGAACTTCGTCAAGATTGTCAAAAGCAAACCCACACCAAGAATCAAAATGACCATAGGCAAGCCCCAAACGATTTCGTTCAGCTTTGCATTTCCCTTTTCGACTGCTCCTACAATCTTATCCGAAAACGAGGACAGCCACATCGTGTTCCACATAAAACATACCTCCCGCCCTTTCAGGCATTTAAAAAAATTTTTTTCTCCTAATCCACGCTATGCCCGTCCTCCGTGTAAAACAAAAACACGGAGCAAAACAATATCACTCCGTGTTCAAAAAACAAAACTTTTCCCTAAAATGGATAGGGCAGGTATGCGGTGAAAACAAAAATTACCCCTTACATACCCATTTAAATAAAAGCTTGCCTCTGTCCTTTTGCCTGAGAGATTGGCGGCACATTCGTCCGCTTTGCCCCTTCGGCACTCGCTCTTGACGAGATTCTCCGGAGTGCTATCCAATTACAGTTCCTAACCTTGCGGTCACCTGAGAGATTCACTCCTTCGGTTGAACTTACGTCCATCTTCTGCAATCTTCATATAGCATTTGCTTGGGTACTATCATAACACAAAAAAAATCGCCTTGTCAACGATTATCACCCCGTTTTCACAATCTTTTTTGCTTTTTTCTTCTTTTTTCGTTTTTTTTCGAAGTCTTTTGTTGGCTTTTTCCCGCTCTTTATGTTATAATATAATGTAGAGCACGAAAAATACTTTTTTAGTGGGGATTTTTATGATTAAAAAGACTTATTCGTTCACCAAAGAGAAAAAGACCAACGACGTTTATACGCTTTCCAATGCCAACGGTATGGAAGTGGATATTTTGACCTATGGCACACGCATTATTCGTATTTCCGTGCCCGACCGCAAAGAAAAATTCGCCGACGTTGTCGTCGGTTGTAAAAAACCTGAATATTATTACGAGGAAAATCCCTGTTTCGGCGGAACGATAGGCAGATTTGCAAACCGTATCGGCGGTTCTAGCTTTACCTTAAACGGCGAAAAATACGTTTTAGAGGCAAACGAGGGCGAAAATTGCTTGCACGGGGGCATCACCGAACGTTTTGACAAACTTGTCTGGGATGCGGAAATCGTTAAAAATAGCTTGGTACTCCGTCATTTTTCCCCCGACGGTGCAGGCGGTTTCCCCGGCAACCTTTCCGTAACCCTCACCGTCAGTCTTTCCGATGAAAACGAATTGCTTTTGGATTATAAAGCGACGACGGATAAAGACACCGTTTGCAATTTCACAAACCATACTTATTTCAATTTAGGCGGTCAACCTACCGTGCTTTCCCACGAGCTTATGATTAACTCCAAAAAAATCACGGCGGTAGACGAAGGATTGATTCCTCACGGCGATTATATCGATATTACGGGTACGCCCCTTTCTTTCCTCCCTGCAAAGCCTATCGGTCAGGACCTTTTCTCGGACGAGCCGCTCATTCGTCAATGCAACGGCTACGATTTCAACTACTGTTTAGACCGCGTAGGCAGGGGCATGGAACATTGCGCGTACGTTTACGACCCCGAAAGCGGCAGACGGATGGATTGTTATACGACCCTCCCCGCGGTGCAATTATACACGGCTTGTAAGACAGGCAATTTCAAGGGCAAGGGCAAAAAACGCGCGCCTTATGTAAACCATTGCGCGCTCTGTTTGGAAACGCAGAGTTATCCCAATTCCCCGAACGTGCCGCACTTCCCCTCCACCCTTTTAAAGGCAGGGGATACCTATCACGAGCTCACCGCTTACCGTTTCTCGGTAAAATAAAATTACAACGTCCCAAAAAGCGATGGATTATCACTTACGTTCTGTTTGCGGTAATTCGTCGAATATTGGGACAAAATCAATAAGATAAAGATTTCGGAGCAAAAGAAAAATGTTAAAAGCCCTTTTGAAAAAAATATCGGAAGCCACCGTTTCGGTTTTACCCGTAACGGCGATCGTTCTATTGCTTTCGTCAACTCCGTTATTAAATCTTACTTTAAAGGAATCCGTCGTTTTCAGCTGTTCGGCATTCGCACTCATTATAGGAATGGCGCTATTCAACCTTGGCGCGGATATTGCCATGACTCCCATGGGCGAACAGATTGGTTCGGGTCTTGCCAAAACCGGCAAATTTAAAACGCTTTTGCTGATTTGCTTTATAATGGGTCTGTTTATTACGATTGCCGAACCCGATTTGTCCGTACTTGCAGAGCAGGTTTCCAGCTTTATCAACTCTACCTTATTGAAAATTACGATTGGCGTTGGGGTCGGTCTGTTTTTGGTTTTCGGCATTTTAAAAATCGTATTCCGCGTCAGCCTTTCTAAAATGCTGACTTTCTTTTATATGCTTTTGTTCGCGCTGGTATCGTTAGTATTGGTTGCAGGCGGCGGGGAAAAATTCCTTCCCCTTGCATTCGATTCGGGTGGAGTAACGACTGGTCCTATCACCGTACCGTTTATTATGGCGCTCGGCGTGGGCGTAGCGACGACCCTCGGCGATAAGCGAGACCGCGAAAATAATTTCGGATTTATCGCACTTTGTTCCATCGGGCCTATCCTTGCCGTTATGTTACTGGGTACGTTCTCCCGAGGTGAAATCAACTACGAAACGCCCACCTATCCCATGCACGCGGATTTTTACGATATTGCCAAATCGTTTTTATCCACGTCCGGGGAAGTTGCAATCGCGCTTTTGCCTATCGTGCTTTTCTTCTTTATTCTGCAAATGATTTTTTTGCGTTTACCTAAGAAAAAGCTGCAACAGATTGCCGTCGGTATTTTCTACGCCTTTTTCGGTTTGGTGATTTTCCTCGCCTCCGTTCATATCGGCTTTATGCCAATCGGTTATGAAATGGGGGTACAGCTTGCGCAAGCAAAATCCGCCGTTACCGTAATTATGGCGTTTATCCTCGGTTTTACCGTCGTACTTGCCGAGCCCGCTATCCACGTTTTAAACAAACAAGTCGAAAGCGTAACGGGCGGCGCTGTCAGCAAACGTTCTATGCTCATTGCTCTGTCAATCGGCGTGGGCGCGTCTATCGGACTTTCCGTCATTCGCGTAATTTTCGACTTCAGTATTTTGTATTATTTGATTCCCGGTTATTTCCTTTCGCTTGGGCTGTCGTTCTTCGTTCCCAAGCTGTATACGGCGATTGCATTCGACTCGGGCGGCGTAGCCAGCGGCCCGCTGACTTCCACGTTTATCCTGCCGTTCTTGGTTGGCATCTGCGCCGTCTTACAGCCGGATAAAATTCTTTTGGACGCATTCGGCTTGGTGGCAATGGTTGCTATGACGCCGCTTATCACCATTCAAACGCTCGGTTTCAGAGCCGTTGTCAGCAAACACGTGAAGGAAAAAATTGCTATGAAACGCATTTTGGACGCAGACGACGAACAAATTATCAACTTTATGTAACAAGGGGGTAACTATGGAATTAACAAAAAAAATGACAAAAACAAGAACCCCGAAAACCCAGAAAAAACCTGCGCCCGACAGCTTTAAAAAATTAAAATTACTGGTAACTGTCGTTAACAGAAGCAAAGCGGAATTTTACATGGATTTTTTAACGGCATACGAAGTAAATTTCCAAACTTCGGTTTTAGGACAAGGCACGGCGCACAGCGATATGCTGTATATGCTGGGTTTAGAAGATTCGGACAAGAGCGTAATTTTCAGCATTCTGCGCGAGGACAAAGCACAAGAGGCAATGCAGGCGTTAGAGGATAAATTCCACGCGTTGAAAAACGGCAAGGGTATCGCTTTTACGATTCCCCTTTCCAGCGTAATCGGCGTAGCAATTTATCGGTTTTTGAGCAACCACAGAGCGGGTTAAAGGAGCAAATAATTATGGACTTTAAACACGAAGCAATTTTTTGTATTGTGAACAGCGGTTTTAGTGAAGCGGTTATGGACGCAGCGAAAAAACTCGGTGCGCGCGGCGGCACGGTCATCAACGCACGCGGCACGGCGGGAAAGGAAGCAGAAACTTTTTTCCATATCACCATTCAACCAGAAAAGGAAATCGTAATGATTCTCGTTCCCGCAAAAATCAAAGACGACGTTTTACACGCATTATATAAAGAAGTCGGTTTGGATTCAGCGGGGCAAGGCATTGCTTTTTCCATGCCCGTAGATGCAGTAGTCGGAATTTCGGAAAACGCACCGACTAACGAAGAAAAATAATCTGCTGAAAAAGATTTTCAAGAATTTTTTACAAAGGCATAAAAAGAATTGACAGCTTTTTTTTGCAATGTTATAATGAAACACACTTAAAAAACGCCTTGCTTTTTGGCAAGGCAATATATGGAGGCATAGTCTCAGTTGGTTAGAGCGCTCGCTTCACATGCGAGAGGTCACAGGTTCAAGTCCTGTTGTCTCCACCAAAAACAACCTAAATTGAACCTCAACTTAGGTTGTTTATTCAAGCCGAAGGGTTGGTATGCAATCATTGCGTAGCAATGTATGTCCTCGCCGTTAGGCGTATGTCATTTCCCTCGTCTTGATTACATACAATTAAAATTGATTTCATATCGCTATCGCGAATTACATACACAACTATCGTTGTGATTTTTTCACAAGGGATAAATTATGACAGAAAACTTACTAATGAAATATGCCGAACAGTTAGCGGTAGAAATCGAATTGCTTTGTCAATCGTTATCCAAAATTAAAGATTGCGCAAATACCGTTTTACAAATCCGTAAATCTTCGTCAAGCGTTTTTGCAAATATTACGGAAGCACAATATCCGCAAAGCTTACCCGATATGCTTTCAAAATTAAAAATTGCTAGAAAAGAATGTTTTGAAACGGAAAGTTGGCTAAAACTTTTATTTACCACAGGGCAAATAAACGAAGGAATTTTTAAAGAAAAACGTAATCTTTGCGGAAGAATACGAAGAATTTTAACCGCTTCGTGTGTCACGATAGAAAAGAAAATTGAAAAATAGTGCCGTAAACCTAAATTGAACCACCTATGGTTCGGTTTAGGTTTTTTGTTGCGACAACAATTATCAAAAAAACTGAAAAATACAGAAAAAAAACACTTGACAGTTGTTGAAAACTGTGTTATACTATAATTACAGTTGATAAAAACTGAAATATACAACAAAAGGAGAGTTTCATATGCAGTTAGAATTTGCCGATTTTGTAAAGTTGTACAATCGTATTGATGAATTAGAAAAGAGAGTTGCGCACTTGGAAGAAAAGATGAACGAGCAACAAACTGAAAACTTGTCCTATGCAGGGCGTCCTGCTTTTCCAGTAGAATGTTCAAACGGTAAGTATAGGGCGTTATCGGAATTTTTATATGAAAGTTGGGAAAAAAGAATTGTAATATCTTATGAGAAATTAGAAGATATTTTAGGTTTTGCGTTACCTGCAACAGCATACAATATTCCCCACTCTTATTGGGCGAACACGGAATACCATCCATATGCTAAAAGCTGGTTGGCTCTTGGTTATAAAGCAAAAGTAGATGTGAAAAATAAAAACGTAACATTTGAAAGAAATTTATATTAAGGAGAGTAAATATTATGGGGTTTTTTAAGAAAGAAAATCAAATTAGTAATATTATTAAAGAAAAATTAAAAGCAAATAACGGAAAAGCTTTAATGCCTACTTTACGTGGGGCGCCCATTGCTTTTTGGATTTCTCCTACTGGTATGGGAATTGAAACGGATAAATTGCCTGGCTATATTTTAGAATGGGAGCATTTTGACGAAATAGTCAAAAAAGCAAACGCATTAGGTGGAAAAATGTATCGAGCAGATATTATTGCAATGAATAGCGGTAAGCTTGGCGAAGAAATTTCACACGATAGCATGGAGGGATTTATTGCAAGCGAATTGTTATACGTTTTAGACGGAACAAAAATTACTCGCCGTTCTACGTATTATTCAGGTGTTCTTGCTTGGGCGGGGATTGTTGCTTTACATAGAAGTCAAGGCAATGGAAGTTATATCACAGTTAATACAAAATATCGCAATATTTAAAGCGGTTCAATTTACGTTACACTCGCTCCACCAAAAAAGAAAACCGTCCAAGAGGGCGGTTTTCTTTTTTGACGAATATTTTTATTGCATTTTTTAGTAAATTTAATTGATACGTCTTCCCTTTTTCTTCTTGTAAAATTCTATGTCTTCACCAAATAATTCGGACGAGAAAAAATCTCTCAACGTAATATTTAGGGTTTTGCAAAACACAATTAGCGTTTCAAATGTTACTATACGAACTTTACCGTTTATCGTTCGATTGATTGTCATCCGAGATATATTACTTCCTTTTGCAAATTTCGTTTGCGTAAAATGTCGTTCGCTTAATAATTCCTTCAACCTCTTACCTACTGCTTCCGTGTATTCCATTTTTTTCTCCTTTTATCAACATTATATTCTTAGTTTTCTAAGAAACCAAGTATCATTCTTAGTTTTCTGATAAAATAAATATAATTATGAAAGGATTAGGCGAAACAATTAAATGCTTGCGGTTAGAAAAAGGGTTGACGCAACCGCAACTTGCTAAACTTGTCGGTGTGTCCAAGGGAATGATTTCGATTTGGGAGAATAATATCAATGAGCCCAAAGCAAGTTATTTGAAAGCGTTGGCTACCGCCTTAGACGTTAGCGTCAATGTTCTTTTAGGCGAAGAACTCTAACGGTTCAGTTTACATTAACTTGCTCCACCATAAAAACCATCTTTGGGTGGTTTTCTTTTTTTTGGACAAATATAGTTTTCATAATCGTTTCTAATAAATTTTCTAAAATAAAGTTTTCCCCATTGCATTTCCTTTTGGAATATGCTATAATAGGAATACTAAAATCTTTTAGGAGTTTTTTATGATTATTGATAAAATAGAAAATTGCAAACTTTATTTTAACGTATACGAAAATTTTGAAAAAGCGTTCGCTTTCATTCAAAAGGCGGAAGCAGAAAATTTACCCGTCGGTAAATACGAAATAGACGGCAAAAATCTTTACGCTTCCGTACAAGAATACAACACCAAAGAAGAGCAAACAGCACGCTTTGAGGGACACAAAAAATATATCGACATTCAATATATCGCCGCAGGTCAAGAGGCTGTTGAGGTTGTCGATATTGAAAAATGCACTTCGATTACCGAATACAACGAAGAAAAGGACGTAGAATTTTTCCAAACGGACGCAAAAGTTTGGAAAGGCGTTTGGACGGCGGGCGAATACGGAATTTTTATGCCCAACGACATACACCGCCCCGCGATGCGCGTAGACGGCGTTTCCGCTCCCGTCAGAAAAATTTTAATCAAAATAAAGCTTTAATCTTATGGAAGCAGTATTATTAACGGCTCTCGGCGTCGGCGGTGCAACCGTTTTCGGCGCAGCGATTGGATTTTTATTTAAAAATATATCCCACCGTTTTTCCGATATCGTACTCTCGTTTGCAGCGGGCGTCATGCTCTCTGCCGCCTTTTTTGGGCTAATTCTTCCGTCCTTGGAATACGGCGGAAAATTTTGCTTATTGTACACGGTAGGCGGAATTTTTATCGGCGCAATTTGCCTAAATCTTACCGATAAACTCGTTCCCCATTTGCATAAACTTATGGGCACGGAAACGGAAAAACACCACAATACAAATCTGAACAAAGTTCTACTGTTCGTGATGGCAATCGCTATCCACAATCTCCCTGAAGGGATTGCTGCAGGCGTTGGTTTTGGTTCAGGAAACAACGCGCAAGCCTTTCTTATCGCGGGCGGTATCGCTTTGCAAAATATCCCCGAGGGTATGGTCATTATTGCGCCCATGCTCGCCGCAGGGGTATCCAAAAAGAAAACTTTTTTTATCGCTATGTTGACGGGCTTGGTAGAAGTAGTCGGCACGTTCATCGGCTATTTCGCCGTGAGTATCGCCCATGCCATATTGCCCTTTGCTTTGGCTTTTGCTGGCGGTACGATGCTGTATGTCATCAGTGATGAAATGATCCCCGAAACCCACGCCCACGGCAGTCAGCGTGGCGCTACGTACGCTCTTTTAATCGGATTTTGCCTTATGCTTGTTATGGACGTCGTGTTGGGTTAATTTTTAGCAAAATTGCATAAAAAAAACGCTCCTTTGAAAGGAGCGTTTTTTTACTCTTCTATTAAATCGCGGTAAATTGCCTGAATCCCACTTGTTAAATGTTCGTCTTCCACCCCGATAATAATGTTACATTCGCTAATGCTTTGATAGATAGTTTTTACGTTTACACCGCTGTTTTTCAAAGCGTTGAATATCTTTGCCAGTACCCCGATTTTCCCCGACAAATTGTGTCCGATAACGGCTAGCAGCGCAATTTTTTCATGCCCTTGTATTCCATCTGCGTCCACGCGCTCGGCAAGCACCTTTAAAAAATTAGCAAAGGAAATTTCCGCATACTGCGAATGTTCCACAAAAAAGCAAAGATTATCCAACCCCGAATGGGTATGCGAAATGTTAATATGATATTCTTCAAATACCGCCGTTGCTTTTTTCACAAACCCGAGCTGTTTATCCAACATCATTTTGGAAATTTGAATACACGTATAATCGTTTTTCCCCGTAATGCAGGTAATCGCTTCTTTATCCGAAACTTCCGTACGCTTCTTTAAAATCTGCGTGCCACATTTTTCGGGGTTGAAACTGTTTTTAATGACGATAGGAATGGGATTTTCGTAAATAGGCAGCAATGTTTCCGCGTGTAAAACGGACGCGCCCATATACGACATTTCTCGCAATTCTCTAAAGGAAACTTGGGATACTTTTTTCGCATTTTCCATTAATTTCGGGTCGCTGACGTAAATACCGTCCACATCCGTCCAATTTTCGTATAAATCGCACCCAAATACGTTCGCCACTACTGATCCCGTAATATCGCTGCCGCCGCGGCTAAACGTTTTCACATGCCCACGCTCGTCAACGCCGTAAAATCCAGGAATCACGTACCGCTTATTTTTGTCCAATGCGCACGCCTCCGCCCGTGTTGCTAACATATCCAATTCCCCGTTTTTAAAACGGATAAACGCCGTAGCATCCAAAAATTCATAGCCCAAATACGCCGCAATCAGCTTTGCGTTGAGATATTCCCCTCTCGACAAAACAAAATCCAAATTCGCTTCCGAAAAACGGATTTGCGCACGAATGATTTGCAATTCTTCAGCAATCGGGAACGTCGGTACGATTGCCGCAATTTCAGAAAAAATATTTTCTATTGCGGAAAAGGTAGCGTTAAAAACCGCCTCGTCAAATCGATTTACATAGCAATCGTGCAAAAGGTCAGTAACTTTTCTATCACCTTTATGCCTTTTCCCAGGTGCAGAAACGACCACAAAACGCCTATTTTCGTCCGCTTGTACAATTTTACAGCATCTTTGTATATTCTCTGCCGCCGCCAGCGATGTGCCGCCGAATTTACATACCGTCGCCATAGTCTGTTCCCTCCTAACACGGAAAAACCTTTCGTATACTATTTATTATATCTACGAAATCAAGAAAGTCAATTTCTTTTATCCATTGATACAAAAAATCATCTCGAGATACAAAAACGGAGCGTACGTTTCCCACGCCGCCCCGTTTAAAACTTGTTTACAGAGATTTATGCTTTCTTTGCAACCCCTGTAGCTCTTGCCGCTTCAGCAACTGCTTTGGCAACCGAATTATGCGCGCGCTGATCATACGCATAGGGCAGAATATATTCGGGTTTTAATTCCTCGTCGGAAACGCAAGCCGCGATACCGCGGGAAGCCGCCATCATCATTTCCATATTGACGGTGGTCGCTCTTACGTCCAACGCACCGCGGAACAAACCAGGGAATACAAGTACGTTATTGATTTGGTTTGCATACTGCGAAGACCCCGTACCAACGATAAACGCACCCGCCTCAAACGCCTCTTCGGGCAAAATTTCGGGGATAGGATTTGCACAAGTAAACAGAATGGGTTTGTCTGCCATGGAGCGTACCATGTCCTTGGTTACACAGTTCGCAACGGAAACGCCAACAAATACGTCTGCGCCTTTCATTGCCACTTCTAACGAGCCCGACAAACGGCGCTTGTTGGTGATTTTTGCAAGCTCTTGCTGTGCAGGGTTGAAACGAGTGTCGCCCTCAACGAGGATACCCTTACTGCTGCAAGCTATAACGTCTTTCACGCCGAACGCCATCAAGAATTTCGCAATAGCGATACCTGCCGCGCCCGCACCGTTGATAACGACGTGAATATCTTCGATTTTTTTATTAGCAAGCTTCAACGCATTCAAAAGTGCCGCCGCCGTAACAATCGCCGTACCGTGCTGATCGTCGTGGAAAACGGGAATATCCAGTTCCTCTTTCAACCGAGTTTCAATCTCGAAACAACGGGGAGCGGAAATATCTTCCAAATTTACGCCGCCGAACGAACCAGCCAACAATTTAATAGTTTTGATAATTTCTTCGGTATCTTTCGAACGAATACAAAGAGGGAACGCGTCTACGTCGCCAAACGTCTTAAAAAGGGCGCATTTGCCTTCCATAACGGGCATACCCGCTTCCGGGCCGATATCACCAAGCCCAAGCACCGCCGTACCGTCCGTGATAACGGGCACAGTGTTCCAACGACGGGTGAGATCAAAACTCTTTTCTACGTCCTCGTGGATCGCCAAACAAGGCTCTGCAACGCCGGGAGTATACGCAAGCGACAAATGCTCTCTATCCTGTACGCTTACACGGGATACAACCTCGATTTTACCTTTCCATTCGCCATGCAATTTCAGCGATTCTTCTCTGTAATTCATATACCTTTTTCTCCTTCGCGCATTTTAAAACACACGCCTTTGATTATAGCACTTTATAGGTTTTCTGTCAATACTTTCCAAAAAAATTTTTTCTCTTTTTCTGCCATAAATGCAGAAAAACGGAATTTCTCTTCAAGCATAACCTCTACGACTATACCGCCTCGCTTTCGCTCCTCGCGCGAACCGTGGGTTCTCTCCTATACAACGGGATACAAAAAAACACCCGCAAGGGGTGTTTTGGTGTACCCGTTGGGGGTTCCGATACCCTTAAAAGGGAACCCTCGGAAAGCGTCGTCGCTCTCGCTCCTCGCGCGAACCGTGGGTTCTCTCCTATACAACGGGATACAAAAAAACACCCGCAAGGGGTGTTTTGGTGTACCCGTTGGGGTTCGAACCCAAACTCGACGGCGTCGGAGGCCGTAATGTTATCCAATTACACTACGAGTACGTATCTTAAAAACATTATCTATTTTACTATGTCAGCGGATTTTTGGCAAGCGTTTCCGCCTGCCAATTCACCGTTTTTTTATTTTTCTTTTCCCTTTTTAGGTCATTTTTCGACCTTTCTTTATCCCCTCTTCTTTATTCCGCCGCTTCCTCTTCCTCTTGCGTTTCTTCCGCCTCTGCAACCGCTTCGCCCACCGCTTCAGCTGTTTCTTCGGCGATTTCCTCTACCGCTTCCGTTTCCGCAACGCTCTCTTCTATAAGGCTCTCTTCAACCTCTTCGGTTTCGTCCGTTATTTCCACGCCCTTTTCCAAAGCGTCCGCTACCATACGGTAATATTCCTCAAACACGACGTCTATAATTTCATCATCCAAAACCACGGTCAAACGTTCTTCGCCCTGCACTGTTTCCACCTCAAACACCACCGCTTCATCCTCGTCCATGCCCTCTGGACATACTGTGGGTTTCATCAATAAAAACACACTCTCTCCGCACGAAATCGAAGCAATTTCGATAAACGTCATCTCCTCGCCGAATGCACTTTGCAACGTAACCGTTCTTTTTGCCATAATTCTTTCTCCCATGTTTTTTCCATATATTATACTATGCGCCAGCCGATTTGTCAATACTTTGACGCTTTTTTCCGTTTATCCGCGTTTTCGCTTTTCTTTTTTTCGTGGCTGTGCTATAATAACCGTGATAACACACTAAAAAAGGAGGCGCAGTATGCAAAAGACGGTTGTTGTAGGCATGAGCGGGGGCGTAGACAGCTCCGTTGCCGCATTGCTTTTGAAAGAACAAGGCTATAACGTAATCGGCTTGTTTATGCTGAATTGGGAAGAAAACGACGAAAACGGCTGCTGTACCGCCGAAGACGATTATGCGGACGTACGCAGAGTAAGTTCTGTGCTCGATATCCCCTACTATACGGTTAATTTTGCCAAAGAGTATATGGACCGCGTGTTTTCCTATTTCCTTGCCGAATATAAGGCGGGTAGAACTCCCAACCCCGACGTTTTATGCAATCGTGAAATCAAGTTTGGCCCTTTTTTACAAGAAGCGAAACGGCTTGGTGCGGATTATATCGCCACGGGGCATTATTGTAAAATTTCGCACGAAAACGGCGTGCATCTTTTGCAAAAAGCCAAAGACCAAAACAAAGACCAAACGTATTTCTTAAATCAGCTTTCCCAACACCAGCTCGCCGACGTTTTATTCCCTTTGCAGGATATGGAAAAACCCGAAATCCGTAAAATCGCGTTGGAACGCGGGCTTGCCACTGCCAAGAAAAAGGACAGCACGGGCATCTGCTTTATCGGCGAACGGAATTTTAGAAAGTTTTTACAGACTTATCTTCCTGCGCAAAAAGGAAAAATCCTCGACCTTTCAGGGAAAGAAGTGGGCGAACATATCGGCCTGATGTATTACACCCTCGGTCAGCGCAAAGGTTTGGAGCTGGGCGGCATTAAAGGCGACAGCGAGGGCGGCAGATGGTTCGTTGTAAAAAAGGATTTGGCAAACAACGTACTCTACGTTTCCCACGGCGACGAAACGCCGCTGTATTCGAAATCGTGCGAAGTTTCGGGCTTTAACTGGATTCCCTCTCCCTCACAAAAAAAAGAATTTGAATGTATGGCAAAATTCCGTTACCGCCAACCCGACCAAAAAGTATGCGTTTGCGTGCGCAGCGACGGAACACTCCATATCGAATTTGCCGAGCCGCAGCGTGCGGTTACCGAAGGACAATACGCCGTTTTATACGATGGAATCAACTGTCTTGGCGGCGGCGTTATCGAAAGTGCAGAATATTAAAAAAATCGGTAAAATGAAAACAGAGCAAACTCGCAACGAGCTTGCTCTGTTTTTTTATGTGATTATGTATTTATCCAAACGTATGCTTAAATCGTGGTAGGCACGAAGAAGTAGATACAGAAGAGCACGGATACTACGATAGAAATAACCGAAACGTTCCAAACGGGCTTTTCTTCTTTCTTAATCGCAGCTTTCACAAGCGCTACCAAGTATGCAATGATCGACATAAGGGTATGAGAAACAAGACCCACGCCGATACCTTTCGTGATCGAATAAGCAGAAATCATAATAACAATCGTAAGGAACGCCGAAGTTGCGTTGATCGCGTCGCTGAAATCTACATTCTTAATGTTACCCTTCATCATCAAAACGCCTACGTAAATAAGAGCCGAAGCAGTAGCAGCCGAAGGAATCATAGCGAACACAGGAAGCGCAAACGTAGCAAGTAAGAACAAGCACGCCGTCGTGAACGCCGTAAGACCCGTTCTGCCGCCTGCCGATACGCCTGCGCCCGATTCTACGAACGTCGTAACGGTGGACGTACCAAGGATTGCGCCCGAACAGGTTGCAACTGCGTCCGAAATCATGATTTTACCGTAGTTATGAGGCTTATTGTTTTCGTCGGACAGAACTCTGTTCCCGCCGCAGCAACCTACAATCGTACCCATCGTGTCGAACATATCAATCATGCACATCGTGATAATAAGCATGATTACGGTGAACAGCGAACCGCTAGGGAATCCGTCCTTAAACGTGGTCGTAAACGAACCGAATACACTTTCATCTCCAACCGAGAAGAAGTTTTTATAGTTTTCCCAGAATTTCCAAGAGATACCGTCTACTTTGCCCGTAACAATGTCAAAATCGGTAACGCCGAAAGGAATACCGATAACCGTCGCTCCAAGGATACCGAGAATAACCGAGCCTTTTACGTTAAATTTATCTAATATAGCAATCAAGAACAAACCGCTCAAAGCAACGCAAGCCGTCTTTGCCGCGTACCCTTCCGAACCCGACCATTGAATAAGCTGTTTTCCCCAAGTAGTAAAATCAACCAACCCAACTTGCGTGTATTGATTGGTAACAATGATGCCTGCGTTTTGGAAACCGATATACGCGATAAACAAACCGATACCAACGGAAATTGCACCGCGCACCGCAACTGGCATACCGTCGAAAACCAATTCACGGAATGTCTTCCCTTTGATTTTTATTACAGACAAAAGCAAGAATACCATGCCCGAAATAAGAACCATCATAAAGGCTTGACCAATCGTGAAATTGTAATTATACGAAATGTAGCCTACGCCGCCGCCGATGATGCCGCCCACCAAAGAGTTAAGACCCATACCGGACGCCTGCGCAAGGGGCATCTTCGACAAAAACGCCATCAACAGCGTACCTATTACCGCGCCAAACGCCGTAGCCATAAAGATAGACGGCCACAACACGTTGGTCGTAGGCACAAAGTTTGCAACCATTTCACCCGTCGCGACCCCGTCGACAATTTCCGGCACTAAAGTACCGCCGAAAAGGATTTGGTTGGGGTTTACCGTTAAAATGTAGCACATTGCAAGGAACGTAACGATACCGGCAATGATTTCCGTTTTAACGCTGGTCTTTTTCCCTATGGGATCAAAACCCAAGCTTTTGTAAAACTTGTTCATGAAACAAAAACCTCCTGTGCGTGCTTTTATGCACGTATTTTACATTATTTTATCACATCTTTTTCAAGATTGCAATACCTTTTTGAAAAAATTAGCACTTTTTCGACATTTTTCTTTTTTGCAGAATTTTTTTCACTGACACACAAAAAGTCCAACGCAAAATACGTTGGGCTACAAAAAAAACAATTTTTTTCTCTTTACCGCTTGGAAAATTTACAACCGCAAAAATCCTGCCGATATAATCCGTATTCCTTGGATAAATCAATCGAGCGGTAATACCCGCCCTGCTTTTTAAAATCGCTGTAAAGGTAATTCAAACCGACCCGTCCCCCCACCTTTTCGCCGATTTCATTCAACCATTCGGCGTTTTTATGCGGGCTTAACGTCAGCGTAGTACCAAACCACGAAAAGCCGTTTTTCAACGCCTCTTCCGCTGTTTTTTCCAAGCGCAACGCATAACAGCGGTAGCAGCGCGCTCCCCGCTCGGGCTCGTTTTCCAAGCCTTTCGACATTTCCGTAAACGCCGCCGCGTCGTGATCGCAATCCAAAATTTTCGCCCATCCCGTTTCCTTTAAAAAACGAATTTGTTCCGCTTTGCGCTTTTCATATTCCGCCTCTTCGTCAATATTTGGGTTATAATACAACACGGTAACGTCGAACACCTCTTTTAAACGTTCTAAACATGCAGAAGAACAGGGCGCACAGCAACTATGCAACAATAGCGGCGTCCCCTTTTCTATTCCTTTCATTTGTTCTTGCATCAAGCAATCGAAATTCCGTTTCATATCCTCTATTATACTCCCTTTCCCGCCCGTTGTCAATCTATAAAAGAAAACTTGACAAAACTCTCGTTTTCGTATATAATGTTAAACGTTATGAAATTATTAATCCCCGTCGCATCGGGTTTGGAACAAATCACAAAACGCCAACTTTTTTCTCTTGGCTATGAAAAAGCCCCCGCTGATAACGGCAGAATCGAAATCGAGGGAGATTGGCAAGATATTGCGCGCCTCAACGTACTGCTCCGCAGCGGAGAACGGGTACTAATTGTGCTTGCGCGCTTTCACGCCGTTACCTTTGACGAACTCTTCGAGGGCATTTACAATATTCCGTGGGAAGATTGGTTGACGATGGATAGCCGAATTTTAATGGACGGAAAAAGCGTACAAAGCGTTCTTGCGGCAATAAAAGCCGCGGGAGGCGTAGCGAAAAAAGCCGTTATCCGCCGCCTCTCCGACAAAATACGCACGAACAGAAAAACGTTTTCGGAAACGGGCGCACGCTCTATTATAGGCGTTTCGCTTTATAAAGACGAAGTAACCGTAACCCTGGATACGTCGGGGGACGGGTTGCACAAACGAGGGTATCGCTCCCTTGCTTATAGCGCACCGCTCAAAGAAACGCTTGCCGCCGCGTTGATTGACAGCACTTTTTACAATCCTGACAAGGACATCGAAAAACCTTTTGCCGACCCCTTCTGCGGCAGCGGCACGTTGCCAATCGAAGCGGCAATGAAAGCGCTGCATATCGCCCCCGGACTGCACCGTGATTTTGATTTTTCAAGCTGGGCGTGTACGCAAAAAGACATTTTAAAACTGGCAAAAGAGGAAGCACGCGATCAAGAAAACCGAACGGCAACCCCGACGATTTTCGCCTCCGATATTAGTCCCGAAGCAATTTCGATTGCAAAATACCACGCAAAAAGAGCGGGTGTGGACAAGTATATCTGCTTTTCCGTTGCCGACGCCACCCGCTTTTCCAGCGAGCTTAAATACGGCGTTTTGCTGTCTAACCCCCCATACGGGGAGCGTTTAAGCGAAGAAAAAGAAGTCCGCGCACTGATGTCGGCGTTTGGAAAAGCCTTCCGCAAACTGCCCGATTGGAATGCCTATATCCTAACTTCGTTACCCGATTTCGAGCGTTCGTTCGGCAAAACGGCGGACAAGAAAAAAAAGCTGTTCAACGCAAACCTTACCTGTGGTTTTTATTCGTATTTTGGCAAGCCGCCGAAAGCGAACGACAAACCGCTCGATTGACAAAGGAGAAAATTATGTTTGAATACACGGGCGCTGCCCTTTCCAAAATTTTACGAGATTTTAAGAGAATCCGTATCGGTATCACGGTAGGCGTGCATTTGCTTTCCATCGTATACCTGATTTACGCCCTGGCTACGCAAACGGGATTTTTGATTGCGAATATTGCGTTGCTTGCCTTAACGGCGACATATTTCGTTTTCTTTTTGATAATGGAAAACAAACAGAACGCAAAAAAGATGAAACGCCGCATAAAAACTATTTATGGTTGGTGCAAACGGCTTATCAAACTCCCTATTTTAGGAATTGCCGTTTACGGCTTGGCTTTGGCGCAAACGGATTTCGACCCTATCTCCTTTTTAATGACTCTATTAATGATTATCGGCTGGATTTTAGAATTTTTATTCTATTTTATCATTCAGCTGGTCGAAATCGAAAAAGCTTTTCTTTTAGATAGCTTGCACAAAGACTTGCTTTGGACGGGAAAAATCCCCTTTATCGGCGAAAAGCTTTCCAATGCAGTCGATTCCATTCCATTAAGCGAAAACGCCGAAGAGCATTATAAAAAATTAGAACCGATTATAGAACAGCGCGCACAGAAAAAGCAGGAAAAACAGCAAGTTTCTCTACTGGAAAAAATTCAAATCAAATTCAGCGCAAGAGAGCAAAAATTAGAAATCAAAGCGACGGCAAAACAAGAAAAAGCCGCGGCAAAAAAGGCAAAAAAAGAACGCAAGCAAACCTTGTTGCTTCCCGAAAACGAAATCGCCGTAGCCGACGAAACGAAAAACAAAAAAAAGAAAAAAGACAAAAAGAAAAATGCCGATTAGAAAACTCCGCTTTATAAACGCCGACCTTTTAAAGCTCATCGCGGCGGCGCTGATGCTGGTTGACCATATTGGGTATGTTTTCGCTCCCCGCCTTTCCGCGGACGCGTGGCGCACTCTTCGCATAATCGGACGGCTTTCCATGCCCCTTTTCGCATTCGCCATCGCAGAGGGTTGCCGATACACCCGTAACAAATCATTACATTTTATTATGCTTTTCGGTTTGGGCGTTTGCTGTTTTTTGGTCTATCTTCTTGCATTAGGGCAGGTGTATTATAATATTTTAATCACTTTTTCCTTTTCCGTTTTGAGCATATACGCACTGCAATTTTTAAAGCGTTCCCTTTTAGATAAACAAAGCAAAGCATGGCAACGGCTTTGTGCGCCCGCTCTTTTTATCGGCGTCATTGCGTTCACTTACGTCTTTTGCTATTTTAATGCAGTCGATTACGGATTTTGGGGTTGTATGCTCCCTGTGTTTGCTGCACTTTTTGATTTTCACCGCATACCTGCCCCCGCCCTTTTACGCAAAACCGACTGTTTGCCCATCCGCATCTTGACAATGGCAATCGGATTGCTTTTCCTTACCCTTCACAATCCTTTCTCTATAAAAATCGCCGCTTGGGCATTTTGCTCCATTCCCATTTTACTTTTATACAGCGGTAAAAAAGGCAATTGGCACTTGAAATATTTTTTCTATATTTTTTATCCCGCCCATTTGGTGATTTTGCAAGGTATATTTTGGTTGTTGTAAATAAAAAAAGGAAGCACCGCATGCTTCCTTTTTATCGTAAGCTTTATCGTAAAATTTCCAACAAGCCCTCTAATCCGCGTTTCACGTCTTGATACGAACGCTCGAAATCGCGGGTATACCACGGATCAGCAACGTCTCCGCTCTCCCCTGCATAGGAGAGCAATTTTTTTATTTTATGCGCATTTTTCGCACCCAAAATTCGGGTAGCGTTGCGCACGTTCGCCCCATCCATGCACAAGAATAAATCAAATTCATCTCCATGTTCCGCCGTCAAAACCTGCGCGCGTTTCCCTGCGCAAGAAATCCCTTTGCCCTCTAACAGCGTGCGGGTATGCGAATACACGGGTGCGCCAACGCCGTTAAAAACGTTTTCGTCCGAGGTCGCGCTTGATTCGATATAAAACTCTGCCTCACGCCCCAATTTTTTTACCATATCTTTCAATAAGAGCTCCGCCATCGGCGAACGGCAAATATTGCCAAGACAGACAAACATAATTTTATACGGTTTCGTCATCATTTCCTCCGTTTTCGGTCTGCACTGCCAAATTTTCTTCTGTTTCGGGGGTTGCCTCTGTGCCGTTGTCCGTTTCTTTTTGTGCAGATTTTCCACCGCACGCGCTAGCATGCGGGCAAGAACCGCAACCGCAGCCGCAACCGATTTTCTCACCCTTTATTTTTTTCCAAAGCATGTACGCGACGATTCCCACCACAATCAAGGCAATCGCCACGATAATCAAAATATCCGCTATTCCCATACTATTTCTCCTGTTTAGTGTGATACCCGCCCCCGTTCTTCACGACGCAGGGGCAGGTATTTTATAAAAAATGAGGTATCTTGTAAACTTATTAAAGTTTTTTATTTAAGCGCAAACGTTGTTCCTTTTTGTCCATATACTTGTTATACATCACAATTCCGACAACCGCGGCTGCCCCGATTGCTACCCATAATATACTTGTAACAATCGACCAAGCGCTCCAAGACGCAAACATAGAGCAGAAACAATATACAATCGACGCTACAACAAAGGATACGAAAATCCAGAACAACAGCGTCCATTTAAATTTCCCTTTACCGACTTCTCCGCGCGCCGCCGCCACTGCTGCAAAACAAGGAATCGTCAACATATTAAAGGCGATAAACGCCAACAGCCCCGCCGAAGAAATCCCCGTTTGACTGATGAGGTAGGTAACTTGGTCTACCCCTTCGCCCAACTGCTCTTCAGTAAGCACCGCTCCCAAGCAAAGCGCCAACGAACCGAACGTTGCGATAACGTCTTCTTTGGCAATCAAACCGGTAATCGCCGCCACCGCAAATACCCAACCGTTTGCATTCAGCTGACTGCCAAAACCAAGCGGTGTGAAGAACGGCTGAATAAATCTGCCCACCGACGCAAGGATAGAGTTTTCAATATTTAAAACTTCTTCCCCGTTTTCCAAGGTAATCATGCCCACGTGCTTCCAATCCCAACCGAAGTTGGACAAGAACCAAATAATCATACACGAAAGCAAAATAATGGTGAATGCTTTTTGAATAAAGTGTTTCGCCTTATCCCAAAGATGCAACATCAAATTTCTAAATCCCGGCATATGATAGGTCGGCAATTCCATAATGAACGGCGAAGCTTCCCCGCGCATCGTCGTATTGCGCATAACAAGCAGCGACAACAACGCCACCGTGATACCCAAAACGTACATACTCAACGTTACCAGCCCTGCGTCCAAATTCGTCCGCACCGCAAGCGCGGCAGAGATTGCCACCAAAATCGGCATCTTCGCCCCGCACGAAAAGAACGGAATAACGCGAACCGTCGCTTCTCTTTCTTTTTCATCTGCCATAGTACGGGTGTTAATCATTGCGGGAACAGAACAACCAAAGCCCATAATCATAGGCATAAACGCTCTGCCCGAAACGCCAAAACGACGGAAAATTCTATCCAACATAAACGCTACGCGCGCCATATATCCCGTATCTTCCAAAATCGAGAAGAAGAGGAAAAGTACCAAAATTTGCGGCAGGAACGAAAGCACTGCAGCAACGCCGCCCCACAGCCCCGTACTGACAAAATCCATCAAAATCGGGTTTGCGCCCACGCCGTCCAAACCGTTGGCAAGCCACGTATCGATTTGCCCCGTCAATAGCTCCATCGCATTAAATAATATCGTCCCGGGCGCGCACAAACCGTCGCCCTCGCCAAAGAATACCGCACCGACGGTACTTTCCGCCATTCTTGCGCTAAATTCCGCAAAAGGCTTGACAATCGCACCCAAATACAGAAAATCAGCGGCAAACGTCAAATGGAAAATCCCGAACAAAATCACAACGAAAATGGGTAAACCCCAAATTTTGTGGGTGAGCACTTTATCCGCTTTATCCGATTTGGAAAGTTCGTCATAGCTCGGCTTTCTCGCCCGCGTAAGAGTGGACGAAAAATGCGCCGTTATGTATTTATATCTTGCGTCGGCAATCTCCGCCTCCGCATCTCCGCAAAACCCGTCCTTTGCGCATACGTTTTCACGGATAAACGATTCCACCGCGCGCGCTTCGTGCGGATGATTTTTCACTTCGATACCATCTTTTTCCACGAGTTTGATAGCATGGAATAAGGGCGCAGGCACTTCTTTCAGCTTTAATGCGATTTCCGCATTCGCAATCGCCGAACCCAAGACAGATTCCCGCAGGACGCTGCTACCCTGTCTTTTTTCTTTTGCTGCGTCCATCGCACGGGTCATAAGCAATTCGGCATTCGCGCCTTTTAATGCGGAAATTTCCACCACGGGTAAGCCGATACGCTTTTCCAACAACCGCACGTCAATTTTATCGCCACGCTTATCCAAAACGTCCGTCATATTCAACGCCACCACCATCGGAACGTCTAATTCCATCAACTGCGTCGTCAAATATAAGTTTCTTTCCAAGTTGGTCGCATCCACGATATTGATGATACAATCGGGGCTTTCTTCCAATAAGAAATTTCTGGCAATTACTTCTTCGGGCGTATAGGGGGACAACGAATATATCCCCGGCAAGTCCACGATATCTACGGGCTCGCTTCCCTTTTTATAAGTACCCGTTCTTTTATCCACCGTAACGCCGGGCCAATTCCCCACGTGCGCCGTACTGCCCGTCAAGGCGTTAAACAGCGTCGTTTTCCCCGCGTTCGGATTTCCCGCTAACGCAAATTTTAACATACGTCCTTCTTGCATTTTACTTCACCTCCACGTGCGCCGCTTCCGCTTTACGCAACGTCAATTCATATCCGCGGATTGCAATTTCAATAGGGTCGCCCAAAGGCGCTTTTTTCCGCAAATAAATTTCTGCCCCCGGCGTGATTCCCATATCGAAAAGCCGCCGCCTAATTGCGCCCTCTCCGTTTACAGCCACCACCGTACCTTGTTCTCCAATTTTTAACTGCGACAAAAGTTTCATCTTTTCTCCTTTCCGCTTTTATATTTTTCTTAACCACGGTTAAGTTTTTGTCTAAAAGAAAAAGCGGTTCGCCATGCCGTTATTTGAGCATATTATATCACCAATATATGCCCTTGTCAAGAAAAAATAAACCATAGTTAAGAAATTTTTACAAATTTTTTCAATTTTTAAGGGTCGGCGGACAAACCGTCAACCCTTTTCTTTCCTCTATATTATATGGGATTTATCGATTGCGAACAAAATTTTTCATCATCAAAAAGGTTTCGTCTGAAATCAAATGTTCCATACGGCAAGCGTCCTCTTCTGCATTTTCCGCACTCACGCCGTTTTTCAATAAAAATTCTCGGATGATGCAATGTTTTTCAAACACTTCTTCCGCGTAGTTCCTGCCTTTTTCAGTAAGGTACAAATGTTTTCCGTCCTCATAGACGTATTCTTTTTCGCACAGAAGTTTTACGGCTTTATTGACCGCCGCTTGCGACACGTTCAACCGTTTCGCCACGTCGATACGGTGTACCACTTCTTGTGTTTTCCCTAGCATAAGCAGGGTTTCCAAATAATCTTGTTCCGATTGATTGTATTTTATGTTGTTCATATTTTCCCCTTATGATATGTTCTTTAAGCGTACGTGCCCCGAAAAAAGCGGAGCGCAACGCCGAGATGCGCCGCCTATCGTCCCCCCAATTTTACGGGAAGCAGAATTGAGTGATAATGTTTGGTTGTATAACCGAGAAAGACAAGGCGACGCGAACGAGCGTACCGAGTAGTACGTGAACGAGCGTCAACGCAGTATTTCGACGCGTTATACAATCAAACAGGCGTCGCCGAAAGAGAAGAAACGATATTCCCTTTCCACCGCATATTTGTACACGTCCAAAATCTCCTCGCGCCCCGTCAAACACGCTACTAACATAATCAGCGTGCTTTCAGGCAGATGAAAGTTGGTAATCAGCGCGTCCACGCACTTCATTTGATAGGGCGGATACAAAAAAATTTCCGTATTGCCGCTGCACGCCCGCACAAATCCGTTTTCGTCCGCAACACTTTCCAACGTTCGCACGGAAGTCGTTCCCACGGCAATCACTCGCCGCCCCTCTCGTTTTGCCGCATTGATAATTTCCGCACTCTTTTCTCCAATTTCATAAAATTCCGAGTGCATTTTGTGGTCGGTAATAATGTCCTCGCTGACAGGACGGAACGTACCCAACCCCACGTGCAACAGTACTTCCGCTACCTGCACGCCCTTATCTTTTAATTGCTGCAACAGCCTGTCCGTAAAATGCAACCCCGCCGTAGGGGCAGCCGCGCTGCCGTTCACTTTGCTATACACGGTGTTATACCGTGCCTGATTTTCTAATTTTTCTTTGATATACGGCGGCAAAGGCATTGTTCCCACACGGGATAAAATATCCTCAAACGCGCCCTCGTAGGAAAATTCTACGATTCGCTCGCCCGATTCCGTGATATCCTTTACAACGAAAGAAAGCTCGTCGCCGATGGTCATTTTCGCACCGATTTTTCCCTTTTTCCCGGGTCGCATCAACACTTCCCACGTGTTTAAATCGTGCCGTTTCAACAGCAATACCTCTACCACGCCGCCGTGCGCCGTCAAAGCATACATACGCGCGGGGATTACTTTCGTATTGTTTACCACCAACACGTCCCCCGCCTGCAAATATTCCGCAATATCCCGAAATACTCTGTCCGTAATTTGTTTCGTCTTTCTATCATATACCAAGAGCCGAGAAGAATCCCGAGGCTCGGCAGGTGTCTGCGCGATACGTTCTTCGGGTAAATCATAATAAAAATCGCTCTTTTTATATTGCACTTTTTCCATAATTTTCTATACGTTTTGCCCTCTTAATCTTCCGATTCGAAAATAGACATTTGCCTTTTTGCTTTCGCCCCCGGTTGCATACCCATATGCGCGTATCCGTCTTTTAAACAAATTCTGCCCCGTGGCGTGCGCGCAATAAATCCAAGCTGCAATAAATACGGCTCGTATACGTCCTCAATCGTGTTTGCGTCCTCGTTAATGGTTGCCGCCAACGTTTCCAACCCCGTCGGCCCACCGCCGAATTTTTCTATCAACGCCCGCAATAAATTTCTGTCCGTTTCGTCCAACCCCAGCTCGTCAATCTCTTGTCGCGCCAACGCAAAACGTGCGTCTTCGCGCGTGATTTCGTCGTTGCCTTTGACAATAGAAAAATCTCGCACGCGTTTCAAAAGTCTGTTGGCAATACGGGGCGTACCGCGACTACGGCGTGCAATTTCCCCCGCCGCGTCATCAGCAATCGCAATATCCAACGCCCGTGCTGAACGCACAACAATCTGTTTCAATTCGTCAGGGGTGTACATTTCCAAACGGTTGATGATGCCAAATCTATCCCGCAAGGGCGCGGCAAGCATACCCACCCGCGTCGTTGCGCCTACAAGGGTAAATTTCTTCAATGGGAAACGGATATTTCGCGCCGACGGACCCTTGCCCACGATAATATCCAACGCATAATCTTCCATCGCCGAATACAAAATTTCTTCCACGGAACGGTTCAAACGGTGAATTTCGTCAATAAACAAAACGTCCCCTTCGTTGAGATTTGTCAAAATCGCCGCCAAATCCCCCGAACGCTCTATGGCAGGGCCGCTCGTGAGCTTGATTGCCACGCCAAGTTCGTTGGCGATAATATGCGAAAGCGTAGTTTTACCAAGTCCCGGAGGTCCGTACAACAATACGTGGTCAAGGGCTTCGCCGCGGGCTTTCGCCGCCGCAATATATACCCCGAGGTTTTCTTTCACCTTTTGCTGCCCGACGTAATCTTCCATCGCTTTCGGGCGCAAAACGTTTTCTTCCGCGTCGTATTCCGTTTTCGTACTTACCAGCAAACTTTCTTCGCCGTACTCTTCGTTTTCAAACATAGCCTATCCCCTACACACACGCTTTACACCCCTTGCAGGGCTTTCATAATAATCTCTTCCACCGTCGTTGCGCCCATATCGTGCGCTTTCTTTACCGCTTGCACACTTTCGTTTCTCGTGAAACCAAGACCCATCAGCGCCGCAATCGCCTCTTCGTCCCGCGCCGAAAGTTTCGCAGGCGCAGCCGCCGCCACGTTCGGCGTTAAATCGTCGCCGCTTGCGCCCAGCACCTCCGCCGCGGAAATTTTGCCGTGCAACTCCAATACAATTTTCTCCGCCGTCTTTTTGCCCAAGCCTTTTACCGTCGACAACCGTTTCACGTCCGCCGTCGCCACCGCCAACGCAAAATCGTCCGCCGTCAACGTAGCTAAAATGGATATCCCCATTTTCGGTCCAACCCCCGACACCGAAATCAATTTCAAAAAGAGTTCCTTTTCTTTCGGTTCGGCAAAGCCGAACAAAGTAATGCCGTCCTCTTTCACTTGCAGATAGGTGTACAATTCCGCCACCGCGCCAACGGTCATTTTACGAAACGCGCCGCCCGTACAATACAATTCATACCCGACCCCGTTCACGTCCAAAATCGCCGTTTCCGCCGTCGTTTCCAATACCTTTCCCCGCAAATACGCTATCATATCTACCCTCTTTTATTCCAAATCTTTCTTTTTCGTTTCCTTTTTCATTTTAGGAGCAACCGCAGAAGCAACCGCAAACGAGGCTCTGCCCACGCCCGTAACGCCCGTCAACCCCGTTGCGTTTTGCAACGCCGCAGCCGCGCCCGCGGACGAAAATCCTCCGCGCGCATTTTTCCGTTTACTCGCTTTCGCCCCCGCCGCCATCAGCTCTTGATACGCATTGGTAGGGGGCAAAGTATTGTTTCCTTTCGTGCGGGTCATATTCCCTACCGCAAACAATTCCCCAAACCGCGCCGCTTGCGCATGACAGAGCGCGATAGCCAAAGCGTCCGCCGCGTCGTCGGGCTTGGGTACTTCTTTTAAACGCAACAGCGTCGTTACCACCGATTGAATTTGTTTCTTGTCTGCCTTTCCATACCCCGTCAACGCCTGCTTGATTTGCATAGGAGTATATTCGTACAGTTTTCCGCAATGTTTGACGCAAGTCAACAGAGCTACGCCGCGCGCATGCGCTACCGCAATACCCGTCGTAATGTTTTTGGAAAAGAATAATTCTTCCATAGAGATTTCGTCGGGCTGAAATTTCTCAATAATTTGCCGTAAACCCTCTTCCAACATAGCAAGACGAACAGGCAACCCCTCGTTTTTAGGGGTAACGACCACGCCGTAATCCACCGCGCGCATCTGCCCGCGAGCGTCCTTTTCAATTACGCCGTACCCCAAAGTTGCCAAACCGGGGTCAATGCCCAAAATCGTCATACCGTACTCCCGAAAAACCCGAATAAATGTTCTTATTTCTATTGTACTACAATTTTCGGCGCTTGTCAAGCCGTAGTTTGCGCTTAACCAAGGTTTCGTTTTCCGTATACGGAAAAATTTTTTCAAAAAACACAAAAAAAGCTATCAGCACCCCCTTGACAATCTGCAAAAGTATGCTATACTCTTTTGCGCAACGGGCGATGCGAGCGTTTTTGCTTCCGTTTTTACCGCAATACACCCTTATCCTTCCCCACAACGAAACAGGAGGATAGAATATGAAAGAAAAGATTTTAAAAGTATTGCGCGTATTCAGGGTAGACGTACTTCTTTTTGCGTTGTACGCAAAACTCGCTCTCGCGGTGACCAAGAAACTGACGGCGTTGAAGAATGCCGTACACCGTTTCCTCACCCGTCTGTTTCCTCGCAACGGTAAAGAAAAAGCGGAGACAACTGCCCCCGCTTCCGATTAACCGAGAATTGCGTTTTTGATACCCCCTTGGTTGGCTCTCCCCGCCGCCAAGGGGCTTTTTTTTATTTTACAACTCCACCGTGCCGTCGTTGCAAACGATTTCCGTCGCAGGGCAACCCTCCCAAGCTCTTGCATTAACGCCCATAGCATACCATTCTTCTACCGTACCCGAATAAGTAATACTTGTCAAACTACTGCAATTATGAAACGCCCTATCCCCTATCGAAATTACGCTGTCAGGAATTACAATTTCCGTTAAACTATTGCAACTATAAAATGCAGAAGTACCAATTAAAGTTACACCGTTAGGGATTACGATTTCCACTAAAGCCCAGCAATCATGGAATGCCCGCACTCCAATACTCGTTATGTTGCCGAGAATTACGATTTTCGTTAAATTAATGCATTCAGAGAACGCCTCATCCCCTATCGAAGTTAAATTACCAAAAATCACGACATCCGTTAAACCGCTACAAGACTCAAATACAGAAAACCCAAGCGAAGTTACACTATCGGGAATTACGATTTCCGTTAAACTATTGCAACCGAAAAACGCCCTTTCACCAATACTCGTTACGCTGTCGGGGATTACGATTTCCGTTAAACCCCGGCAACCGAAAAACGCATCATCGTCAATCAAAATTATAGCGTCGGAAATTACGACATTCGTTATATTACTGCATTCAAAAAATGCATACTCTCCAATACTCGTTACGGGTTTATTTTCATAAATGGAAGGGATAACCACTTCCGTTGCCGTACCGTTATACCCCATTACAGAATATGTATCATCCTCCAAAAGAGTAAACATCAACCCTTCCGTATAATAATCGTCGGGATATTCCTCTTTTTCCGAGGACTCTTCGCTACTTTCTTCTTCAGACGAAATTTCTTCGCTACTTACTTCCTCGGACGAAGTTTCTTCGTTTTCTTCACTGCCAACTTCTTCGCTAGAACTCTGTTCCAAAGAAGAACCTGCAGAGGAAGAACTGCTATCGTCGCCCATACCGCAGGCAACTACGCTCGCCGACAACGCCAAACACGTCAGCAAAGACAATACTTTTAACCATTTCGCTTTCATAATAAACCTCAACCATAAAATTGATAAATATATTTTACCACTTTCCTTTGCTTTCGTCAATAATTTCCGCGAAAAATCCACAAAAGAAAAAACGGCGCAATTCCGCACCGTTCTTCTTTCTTCCTTTTGGGAAATTATTCTGCTTTGATAGCGCCAACGGGGCATCCGTCTTCGCAAGCGCCGCAATCTACGCATTCGTCGTTGATTACGTAAATCCCCTTTGCGTCGTCCATTACAATCGCGCCAACGGGACAAGTATCTGCGCATGCGCCGCAAGCAACGCATTCATCCGTAATTACATGTGCCATAATTGTTACCTCCGATTTTTTGCTTTGCTACTTTATTATAACATATTTTTTTTCATTAGTAAAGGGAGTTGACCAAATTTTTTCTGCCAATTTTAACTTTTTCGCAGTTTTTCCACAATTTCTTTCAACAAAGCCGCCGCCTCGCGTACTTCCTCTTCCGTATTGTCTTTGCCAAAACTCACGCGGATACACTCCCGCGCCTCTTTTTCCGTCAAGCCCATTGCCATCATTACGTGGCTGGGTTTTACCGACGCGCTCGCACAAGCCGCCCCCGCCGAAACGCTCACGCCCGCAAGGTCAAGGTTATACACCAAATCCACTCCGCTCACGCCCAAAAAACGCAAGGAAAGCACCGCGGAAACATCTCCCGCACCGCCGTATACGCGCAAACCGTCCACGCCCGAAATTCCCTCTAAAAACACTTGTCGCAAAGTAGCGATTTTTTCGTTATTCGCGGACATGGTACGCACGTTTTTCTCCAAAGCCGCCGCCATACCCACTACCGCCGCCACGTTCGTCGTGCCGCCGCGCAAACCTCTTTCCTGCTCCCCGCCGACAACAAGAGGCTTCACTTTCACGCCGCTCTTGATATACAAAACGCCGCAACCTTTCGGTCCGTAAAATTTATGCGCGGAAATCGCCAACATATCCACGCCCAACGCTTTCACGTCCAAAGCCATATGCGGAGCTGCCTGTACGGCGTCCGTAAAAAACACTGCCCCCGCCTCGTGCGCAATATTCGCAAGTTCCTTGATAGGCTGCAATGCGCCCGTTTCGTTATTCACCGCCATTACGGCAACCAAACCCGTCCGTTCAGTCATACGCGCCCGCAAGCTGTCCGCGGATATCCGTCCCGTTCTATCCACGGGCAAATAATCGACGGAAAACCCCTCTTTTTGCAACTTTTCCGCCGCCGCCAACGCGGCATGGTGTTCTATCGCCGACAAAATAATATGGTCGCGCCCACGCTCTTTCGCCGCATACGCACCGCCGATAATTGCCCAATTATCACTCTCCGTGCCCCCCGAAGTAAAGTATACTTCGTTCGGTTTTGCGTTCAATAAGTCCGCTATTTTGTCCCGCGCGGAATCTACCCCGCCCATCGCCTTTCTGCCAAAAGCGTGCGGAGAATCGGCATTGCCGTAACAATCGGTGAGATAGGGCAACATTTTATCCAATATTTCCTTGTCGAGCGGCGTTGTTGCCGCATGGTCGAGATAAATGCGTTCCATATAAATTCTGCCTTGCGTTCTTTTTCTTCCTATTCTTTATTATAGCTTGTCAACGGGATTTTGTCAAGCGGCAAGCTCTTTACGCAAGGTATTTCCCTTGAAAAAATATTTTTTCTGAAAAATTATAATTTTTTTCAAAAAACCCTTGAAAATTGTGAAAAAATATAATATAATGGTTGCAATTATCGGTTCTTTGTAGAAAATCGGGCTTATGCGGCGAGGAGAGAACGCCGTTTCGTGCGAAATTTTACGCCCCAAACCACCGATAAAATACTTCAACGACACAAGGGGGATTTTATTATGAGTATCAATGGCGAGAACATCCGCAACATTGCGGTTGTAGGACACAGCGGCGAAGGTAAAACCACGCTTGTTGAAGCGATGCTTTTCAACGGCGGCGTGATTGACCGTATGGGCAAAGTTTTAGATGGCACTACCGTTTCCGACTACGACGATTTGGAAAAGGCGAAAAAGATGTCCATCTACGCGTCCTGTTCCAACCTGATGTGGAAAGACGTTAAGGTGAATTTAATCGATTTACCCGGCTATTACGATTTTGAAGGCGAACGCAGCGCGGGCTTGCGCGCGGCAGGCGGCGCTCTGCTCGTAATTGGCGCAAACGGCGTAATTCCTATCGGCGCAGAATCCATCGTCGATTATTGCTTGAAATTAGGTAAACCCCTCATCATCTTTATCAACGGTATGGATAAAGAAAATGCAGATTATCTCGGCACGGTACAAGCTCTGCGCGCAAAATACGCGGGCAAACTTGCGCCTATTCAAATCCCCATTATGGAAAACGGCAAAATGCAAGGTTGTATCAACGCTTTGCAAGAACGCGCTTATTTATTTAAGGATGGCGGGCCACAAGAAATCGCTATCCCTGAAAATATGAAAGACCAAGTGGAAGAAATGAAAGCTTCCCTGATGGAAACGGCGGCGGAAAACGACGAAATTCTGCTTGACAAATACTTCGAAACGGGAGATTTAACCCGTGAAGAAACCATTCGGGGTATCCGCATCGGTATTGCTTCCGTCAACACCATTCCCGTCATGGCAGGTTCTGCGCTCACCAACCGCGGCGTTATTAACCTTTTGAACGAAATCGTTACCTATATGCCTCAAGCGCGCGAACGCTTGAACACTATGGTAGAAGACGTCGATAATCCCGGCAAAGTATATTCTTTACGTACGGACGAAGACGCGCCTTTCGCTGCGCAGGTATTCAAAACCGTTATCGACCCGTTCTCGGGTAAATTAAGTTATATCAAGAGCTTCCGCGGCGTTTTGAAGAGCGGCACTACCGTTTGGAATCCCAACACGGAAACGGAAGAACGTATCGGGCAAATTTACGTACTCCGCGGCAAGAAAATGGAAGCCGTAGACCAGTTGGCGGCGGGCGATATCGGCGCAGTAAATAAGCTGAACAATACCAACACGGGCGACACCCTTTGCGATATGAATGCAAAAGTGAAATTCTCCCCTATTCATTTCCCGAAACCCACCCTCTTTATGTCGGTTGCGGCGGAAAAGAAAGGCGAAGAAGATAAAGTGTTTGCCGGCCTTGCGAAATTAAAAGAAGAAGATTACACGTTCTCCATTGAAAAGAATGCAGAAACGGGCGAAATGGTAATCGGCGGTCAAGGCGATATCCAAATCGAATTGTTGGCGAAAAAGGTAAAAGCGCGCTACGGCGTGGATATGAAACTTTCCGAACCGAAGATTGCTTATCGTGAAACGATTCGCGGCAAGGCAGAAGCGGAAGGCAAGCACAAGAAACAATCGGGCGGCCACGGTCAATACGGCCACGTTAAGATTCGTTTCTCCCCCAGCGAAGAAGAATTCGTATTCGAAGAAGAAGTTGTTGGCGGCGCAGTTCCCAAGAACTACTTCCCTGCAGTGGAAAAAGGCTTGCGTGAAAGTATGGAAAACGGTCCTTTGGCGGGCTATCCGGTAACGGGTTTGAAAGCCGTTTTGTACGATGGATCTTATCACGACGTAGACTCTAACGAACTCTCTTTCAAAATGGCGGCTTCCATCGCGTTTAAAGAAGGTTTGAAGAATGCGAAACCCGTATTGCTTGAACCCATTTACACCTTGAAGATTGCTATCCCTGCAGATTATCTCGGCGACGTTATGGGCGACATTAACAAACGCCGTGGTCGTATCATGGGTACGGACACCGAAGGCGAACGTTCCATTATCACCGCAGAAGTCCCTCTTGCGGAAATTAAAACCTATACCATGGAACTCCGTTCGCTGACGCGCGGTAGCGGTAAATTCGTTTCCGAATTCCTCGGCTACGAAGACGTGCCTCCCATGCTTGTAGACAAGATTATCGCAGACGCTCAAAAGTCCTAACCTCCTTTAAATTTGTGCGTCTGGATAAAACCTTTCGGGATCCCCCTCCCGAAAGGTTTTTTTACACTTTCTTCTATCCGCATTTTCATACACCATAGCGCATATATTTATGCTATGAATATCTTTTTTAGCTTAATTTTTATCCTTTGCACAGTTTTATTACTCTATAACAATCCCGAAAATTTTTTAGTGGCGATATTAGACGGAGCAAGTAGAGCTGCCTCCATAAGCGTATCCCTTATCGCCACTTACGCCGTTTGGATGGGGTTGATGAAACTGTGGGAGGATAGCGGCGTAACCCGCGGCGTTTCCAAAATTTTAAAGCCCGCCGCAAGACGTTTACTCAAAACAGACGACGAAGCCGCTCTTTCCGCGGTTTGTATGAATTTATCGGTAAACGTTTTGGGGATTTCCGGCGCGGCAACGCCGTACGGAGTGCATGCCGCACAATTATTAAACAAAACGGAAAACTCCGAATACGCCTCGGCAATGTTTTTCGTTTTAAACGCCACCTCTTTGCAGCTGTTACCCTCCTCTCTCGTCGCCGTCCGCGTCGCGATAGGCAGTGTAAACCCCACCGACATCATCTTGCCCACCTTTCTTGCCACACTCTTTTCCACTTTCTTCGCCGTCCTTTTGACCATGCTTGTCTATAAACGAAAAAAGACACGCAAACCGAGCAACCAGCGCCCTGAATTTACACAGAAAAGCATAAAAACAAGGGGGGCATGTACGCAATGACACATTTATTTGTCTTTATTATCCCCTCTATTTTTTTGCTTACCTTTCTTTTTGCACTCGTTCGAAAAGTTCGCATTTACGATTCTTTCACCGCAGGGGTGAAAGGCGCAATCCCCTTAATCGTTTCCATTTTTCCCTATATCGCCACCGTTACTATGCTTTCGAAACTACTGGAAATGAGCGGTTTTCGCGACGCATTAGGAAACTGGCTTTCCCCCGTTTTCCGTTTTGCGGGTATTCCCGAAGAAATTTCCCCACTTTTCCTTATCAAACCCCTTTCAGGCAGCGGCGCACTCGCCGTCCTTTCGGACATTTTGGAAACGTACGGTCCAGACAGCTATATCTCTCGTTGTGCCTGCGTGCTGTACGGCTCGTCGGAAACGATTTTTTATATCGGCGCAGTCTACTTCGCAGGATTAAATCGCAAAAAATTAAACCGTGCATTGGTCATTGCCGTCCTTTCTTATCTAATCTCCACCGTTTTTTGCTGTTTTTTGTGCAGAATAATGTAAACTTCACAATTTTTCCCGTGAAATCCATGTTAAAAAGTGTGAAAATGTGAATTTTTATCACTTTTTGCACAATAATTATCCTTTTTAAAGAAAAAAAATTTTTTTTATTTTTTTCTTTACTTTTTAAAACGTGCGTGCTAAAATATACTTGTAAATCGGTTGTGGACAGCCGACTACATAAAACAGCTCATCATTTTCCCCCTTATCATATAGGTAACCGCCTTGGAATTGCAAGATTCCGAGGCGGTTATCTTTTTTCAGCGGTTATCTTTCGTATACGTAAATAGTTGCGTTTAAAAACCGTGGAGCATGTATATACTTCTTAAAAAACGGAGTTATCTTACATGCAAAAAACAGAAAACAAGTCCGAAAAGCTCTCCTCTTTCCGTAAAGACTTTCCTTACCTTTGCGTAATGTCGGTACTCGTTTCTTTCGGTGGATGGATAGGGGAAAATATATCCCGATACTTCGGCAGCAGAACGATGGATTCCCGTTTTCATCTTCTGCCCTTTTTATCTCCATACGGTTTACTTGTCCTTTTACTGTATGCCGCCTTGCGCGACCCTGACCGTATTGCCTTTTTCGGGCGACCCGTGTTCAAAAAAATCAATCGAAAAACGAAACTTCTATCCAATCTGCTCTGTTTGCTCGTCATTACCGCCGCAGGATTTTTCGGCGAACTTCTCGTCGGCACGTTTTGGGAAAAAGCGTTTGGCGTTGTCTTATGGGATTATACCAACCACTCCTATTGCTTTACCCGCTATACCTGCCTTATGACCACCATCTTGTACGGAGTGGGCGGATATCTCTTCTTTCGTCTCCTCTTTTTTCCTCTATTTCGCCAAATAAAAAAACTCCCCCGAAAAACCGCAAAAATCCTTGGCTATTCGTTAGGAGTTCTTATCTTAATCGATACGGCAATTATGGGTATCCATATCGCCGTCTTTGGCAAAGCACCTATCTATTGGTCAGTGCGCTTGCGTTGATTTCAATGCACGGAATTGCCCATTTCATAGGCAATCGTCATTAACTCGGGACGTTTCAAAACGTCCCCTTTTTCATACACGCCCCTGCCGTAAAGAGTACCTTTTTCCTCATATCCGTCAATACACATGGCAAAGCCGTGGAAGCAAGACAGCGTAATATCCAACGTATCCCGCTCGTCCTCCGCCGCCGTAGCTATGTAATACAAATCTTTATTCGCAATCTCCGTCCAACGCGCCACAGTACGGTCAATCACCGCTTTCAACTGCGCGCAAATCGAATAAAAATAAACGGGACTGGACAACACTAACACGTCGCAATCGATAATTTTTTGCAACAAATCCCCCATATCGTCGTCAAATGCGCACTTTCCGCCGCTGTTCTTGCAATAATAACACCCCGTGCAGGGCGCAATTTTCTTTTCCGTTACGCGGATTTTTTCTACGTCATTCCCTGCATCCGCCGCGCCGCGTGCAAATTCGTCGCATAAAACGTCCGAATTTCCGCCCTTTCGAGGACTGCCCGATAAAATCAAAACTTTTTTCATCTTTCTCTTCCCAAACTTGATTATTTTTTCAATTCCAACGTCCTTTTATACGCCGCCGTAACCGCTTCTATCGTCGCCCCGCGCAAACCTGCTTTTTCCAAAGCGTGTATGCCCGCAATCGTCGTTCCGCCGGGAGAACAAACCGCATCTTTCAAATCGGCGGGATGTCCGTATTCCAACAACATTGCCGCTGCGCCAAGCAACGTCTGCGCCGTATACAACGCCGCTTTATCACGAGGCACACCGCATTCCACTCCCCCGTCGGCAAGCGCTTCGGCAAACGCATACACAAACGCAGGTCCGCAACCGGATAACGCACTGCCCGCATCTATTTTATCTTCGGGAATTTTATCAAACGCACCCGCCTTGGCAAACGCCGCCAAAAAATCTTTCTCCGCCGCGTCCGAAATGTCTGCCGTCGTGTATAAAATCATTCCCTCTCCCACCGCAACGGGCGTATTAGGCATAATGCGTATCACGGGTACTTTCGCACCAATAAAACCCCGAATCGCAGCAATCGAAACGCCCGCCGCCATCGTTACCACAACGCCGTCTTCGCGCGCCTGCAATATATCGGAAAACTCCGCAATAGCAGATTTCATCACCTGCGGTTTCACCGCCAGAATAACAAACTCTGCATTTTTAGCGATATCGCGCGCCGTCGCAGCGACAACGCCGAGGCTGTTTTTAAATTTCTCCACTTTCGCCTTGTCAAAATCGCAAACGGCAATGCGTTTCCCGTCCACAGATTTCGCGGCGGCTTGCACCAACGCCCCGCCCATATTTCCGCAACCGATAAATCCCAGCGTGTACTTCATATTTTTTTCTCCTTATCGAACCTGTCCGTCCCCTTTCACAATATATTTATAAGAACAGAGTTCTTCCAAACCCATTGGACCGCGCGCATGCAATTTCTGCGTCGAAATTCCAATTTCGCATCCCTTTCCAAATTCTCCTCCGTCGGTAAATCGGGTGGATGCATTGATATATACAGCCGCACTGTCTACGCAGAGCGCAAATTTCTCGCACGCATTTGCGTCCTCGCTGACGATACAATCGCTGTGCCCCGTCGAATGCACGCCGATATGTGCAATCGCTTCTTCTACGTTCGAAACCACCTTAACGGCAAGAATGTAATTTAAAAATTCGGTATCAAAATCTTTTCCCCCCGCCGCTACCACGAACGGTTTTTTACCCAAAATTGCCAACGCCTTGTCATCACAACGGAGTTCCACAGGCGTTACGCCGCGGTTTTCGCGACAAACGCACAGCCGCTCGTATAACATAGGCAAAAAATCTTCCGCAACGTCTTCGTGCAACAAACATACTTCCTCTGCGTTGCATACGGACGGGCGGGAAGTTTTTGCATTTTCAATAATCCCCAACGCCTTTTCCATCGCCGCGCATTTATCCACGTACACGTGGCAAATACCCGTACCCGTTTCAATACAAGGCACTTTTGCATTCTCCACACAAGCCTTTATCAACCCCGCACCCCCGCGCGGAATTAAGGCGTCTATGTACCCGACCGCCGCCATCATCTCGTTTGCGCTTTGCCGAGATACGTCTTCGACAATATTGATAAAATCGGGATTCAACCCCTCGGTTTTTAAAGCGTTTTTCATCACTTCTACGATGGCAAAAGACGAGTTAAACGCGTCCCGTCCCCCACGCAATACGCAAACGTTGCCGCTTTTAAAGCACAGCGCGCCCGCGTCCGAGGTTACGTTTGGACGGCTTTCGTAAATAATCCCGACAACCCCCAAAGGTACGCGTTTTTTGGTAACGACCAAGCCGTTTTTCAAAACGTTCTCTTCCAAAACCGCCCCGATGGGATCGGGTAAAGCCGCCACTTCGCGAATCCCTTGCGCCATACCCGCTATGCGTTTGTTATCCAAGCGCAAACGGTCAATCATCACGTCGGGTAACACTCCCGTAGCGTTTTTCACGTCCTCGGCGTTCGCCTCCAAAATTTTCACAGCGTTTTCTTCCAAAGCGTCTGCCATCGCAAGCAGAGCTTTATTTTTCACGGCAGGGGAAAGTATTCCCAAACCGACTGCCGCCGCTTTCGCGCTTTTTAAAATTTCCAAAGTCGTTTTCATATCTTTCTCACTCCACGGAAAATCTTGTATAATTTCCTTCCTTTCCGGCTACGATTTCATATAAAATTTCGGGGTTTTCCCCGTTGGCAATCGCCATATCCACGCCGCTTGCCACGCACAGTTTTGCTGCGTTCAATTTCGTTCGCATACCGCCCGTTCCCAATGCCGAACCTACGCCGCCTGCCAACGAAAACAGCTTTTCAGGGCACCCGTGTACATTTTTTATCAATTTCGCGTCAGTATTTTTATGCGGATCGGCAGAATATAACCCGTCCACGTCCGACAAAATCACCAACAAGTCGGCTTTTGCACTCGCCGCAACGAATGCCGAAAGAGTATCGTTATCCCCCACCTTGATTTCTTCGGTAGCAATCGTATCGTTCTCGTTGATAATGGGCAAAGCCCCAAGTTCCAACAAACGGAAAAGCGTGTTCGTAAAATTTTGATGTCTATCTTCGGCGGAAAAGTCCGACCCCGTCAATAATATCTGCGCCACCGTATGCCCGTATTCGGTAAACGTGCGGTCGTAAGTATACATCAGCTCACACTGTCCCACGGCAGCAGCCGCCTGTTTGGTGGGAATATCCGTCGGCTTTTCCACCAGTCCGAGTTTCCCAACCCCCATTCCGATTGCGCCCGACGACACCAAAATCACTTCGTGCCCCGCATTTTTTAAATCGCTCAACACTCCGCACAACGCATTCGTCCGTTTAATATTCAATTTTCCCGTTTCATGCGCCAGCGTAGAAGTGCCAACTTTAATCACCAATCTCATTTTTTCTATAATTCCCTTTTTCGATAAAAACCGAGGCGATAAACCGCTTTTTCGATTATACATTATAGTATACAGTGGAATATATCTTTTGTCAAGCGGGAAAAACGGAAATTTTGCATGAAAAAATAAAAAGCGCGCAAAATAAATTAATAAACCGCCGTTTTTTCCTGCAAAAGACTTTCGCTTGCGGCGTTTAATGCAGGGAGCTGCGTCATCAAAGCGCAGTCGCGTCGGTTTCGTTCATCCAACACGCGAAAATCCCGCAAACGCAGCGGCACTTCTTTTCTTTTTCCGTCCTTGGCAAAAAGCAACGCATACATTCGCCTCCCTCTGCCCGTGTACGAATAGGTGAGTCTGCCAAGCGACCCGCTAGGAAACCCAAGCGGCTTTAAAGTGTTGTTTATCAATACGATTACGTCTAATTCCTCGGCGAGACGGTTGTCTGAATATTTTGTTTTTTCCATGCAATGCGCCCTCCTTTTGGCAGTGTGTGCAAAAATTTCCAGAAAATACCCGTTTTTGCGGGCGGAAAAGCAGTATAGCACAGAAAAAAAGTCTGTCAAGAGGGGACTGACATCTTTTTTTCCAAAATAGGAAAATTTTTTCAATAAAAGGGTTTACTTTCTGTTTTTTTTATGATATAATATACTTGGCATACAAGGGCGAACTTGCGCCCGAGAACAAGCCGACAATAACGAAAAGAAAAAAATTAATTTCAAAGGAGATACACTATGACTAACAACAAAAAAGTTCTTCAATTTGTTGCGGACGTTGAAGCTTTTGCGCAACCCGACAAAGTGGTTTGGATTGACGGCAGCGATGCACAGCGCGACGCACTTCGCGAAGAAGCTTGCGCTACGGGCGAAATCATCAAACTCAACCAAGAAAAACTCCCTGGCTGCTACTATCACAGAACGGCAGAAAACGACGTTGCGCGTGTAGAAGACAGAACCTTCATTTGCTGCGAAAACGAAGCAGACGCACTTCCCCACTCTATCGTTAAGTGGAAGGCACCCAAGGACGCTTATGCAATGGTAAACGAAATTGCAAAGGGCGCATACAAAGGCAGAACGATGTACGTTATCCCCTATTCGATGGGCGTTGTAGGCTCGCCTTTCTCTAAAATCGGTATCGAAATCACCGATTCCATCTACGTTGTACTCAACATGATGATCATGACGAGAGTTGGCAAAATGTGCCTTGATCAACTTGGCGCAGACGGCGACTTCGTAAAGGGTTTCCACGCAAAATGTAACGTAGACCCCGAAAAGAGATATATCATGCACTTCCCTGAAGACAACACGATTATCTCTGTAAACTCGGCTTACGGCGGTAACGTATTGCTCGGTAAAAAGTGCTTCGCACTCCGTATCGCAACCAACCTTGGTAAAAAAGAAGGTTGGATGGCAGAACACATGCTTATCCTCGGCGTAAAACGCCCTCAAGATAAGGAAATGAAATACGTTGCGGCTGCATTCCCTTCCGCTTGCGGTAAGACGAACCTTGCAATGTTGATTCCTCCCAAGCAGTATCTTGACGCTGGCTATCAAGTACAATGCGTAGGCGACGATATCGCATGGATCCGCGTTGGCGAAGACGGCAGATTGTGGGCATGCAACCCCGAAAACGGTTTCTTCGGCGTTGCTCCTGGTACGAACGAAAAATCCAACCCCAACGCACTTGCTTCCACCATGAAAGGCACGATCTTCACGAACGTTGCTCTTAACCCCGCTGACAACACCGTTTGGTGGGAAAAGCTCACGAAGCAAGCTCCTGCAGAACTTATCGACTGGACGGGCAAGCCTTGGACGCCTGACTGCGGCAGAAACGCAGCGCATCCCAACTCCCGTTTCACCGCACCTGCAGAAAACTGCCCTTGCATCTCTCCCGAATTCAATTCGAAGGCAGGCGTTCCCCTTTCCGCAATCATCTTCGGCGGCAGAAGAGCAACGACGACCCCGCTCGTTTACCAATCCAGAGATTGGAACCACGGTACGTTCGTAGGTACGATTATGTCCTCCGAAACGACGGCGGCGGCTACGGGCGCAGTTGGCGTACTTCGCCACGACCCTATGGCAATGAAACCTTTCATGGGTTACTCGGTTGACCAATACTTCCAGCACTGGATTGATATGGGCGCGAAAGTTCCCGCTGAAAAGCAGCCCAAGATCTTCAACGTAAACTGGTTCCGCCAGGACGAAAACGGCAACTTCATGTGGCCTGGTTTCGGCGACAATATGCGCGTTCTCGATTGGATTTTGGATCGTTGCGAAGGCAACGTAGATGCTCGTGAAACGGCAATCGGCTATCTTCCTTATGCAAAGGATATCAACATCGAAAACTGCGATATCGACGCAGAAACGCTTGATAAGCTCCTTGTTGTTGACAAAGCTCGTTGGGCAGCAGAAGCAGAAGAAATCACCAACTACTACGCAGAAAACTTCGGCGACAAGATGCCCAAGGAAATCATGGATAACCTTGCAATATTGAAAGCAAACTGCGCAAAATAATTTAGCGTAAGCAACCCCCGACGGAAATCCGTCGGGGGTATTTTTATACAAGAACAGGGCGTTACCGCCCACAAATACGCATAATAAACCCCTTCCGTCGACAACTGTCGGAAGGGGTGATTTTTATAACACTTTTTTCAAAAATTGTCCCGTGTAGCTTTCATCTACTTTCGCCACTTCTTCAGGCGTGCCCTCGCACACCACCGTACCGCCGCCGTTTCCGCCCTCCGGTCCTAAATCGATAATATAATCCGCCGTTTTAATCACATCCAAATTATGCTCGATAACCAAAACGCTGTTGCCCCCCTCGCGAAGCTGCAACAAAATTTTAATCAGCTTATCCACGTCATAGCTGTGCAACCCCGTCGTCGGTTCATCCAAAATATACAACGTCTTTCCCGTCGAACGTTTGGCAAGTTCGGTAGCAAGTTTTACACGCTGCGCCTCGCCGCCGGAAAGCGTGGTAGAACTCTGCCCAAGTTTGATATATCCCAACCCTACGTCGTTTAACGTCTTTATCTTATTATAAATCGTAGGTACGGGCGCAAAGAACTCACACGCCTCTTCCACCGTCATATCCAACACGTCGGCAATACTCTTACCCTTGTATTTTACCTCAATCGTTTCGCGGTTATACCGTTTTCCGCCACATACTTCGCAGGGCACGAAAATATCGGGCAAGAAATGCATTTCTATCTTAATAATACCGTCGCCAAAACAGTGCTCGCATCTACCACCCGAAACGTTGAACGAAAAACGCCCCGCTTTATACCCGCGTTCCTTCGCGTCACGCGTCATAGCAAACAAATCACGTATAGCGTTGAATACCCCCGTATACGTAGCAGGATTGCTCCGCGGCGTTCTGCCAATCGGCGATTGATCAATGGCAATTACTTTGTCAAAATATTCTACGCCCTCCGCCTTCTCGTATGCGCCGAGTTTATGCTTCGCGCCGTTGTGCGTATTGGCAAGCAAAGGATATACGATTTCGTTCACAAAACTCGATTTTCCACTCCCCGACACCCCCGTTACGGCAGTAATCAAGCCCACGGGCACTTTGATATCCACGTTTTTTAAATTGTTTTGCTTGCAGCCGTACAGTTTCAACCACTTGTCCGTAGGTTGCTTTCTAACCAGCGGCGTTTCAATCTTCCGTCTGCCCGCCAGATAATCGCCCGTAATCGAACGGGGCTCATTCATAATATCCGCTTGCGTACCGCAAGCCACCACTTCCCCGCCGTGCACGCCCGCTTTCGGCCCGATATCGACAATAAAATCCGCCGCACGCATAGTATCTTCGTCGTGTTCTACCACAATAAGCGTATTCCCCAAATCCCGCAAACCTTTAAGCGAGTTGAGCAATTTTTCGTTGTCGCGTTGGTGCAAACCGATACTCGGTTCGTCCAAAATATACAACACACCCGTCAATGCACTGCCGATTTGCGTGGCAAGACGGATACGCTGACTCTCGCCGCCCGACAAAGTAACCGCCGTTCTCGTCAACGTCAAATAATTCAACCCCACGTTCCGTAAAAATCCCAAGCGATTGTTGATTTCTTTGATAATCGCGTCCGCAATCAAATGTTCCGTTTTCGTCAGTTTCGTCAACAGCTCGTCCATAAAATCGCAAAGCTTATCCACGGACATTTCACAAAGTTCCCAAATATTTTTGCCGCCGACGTACACTGACAACGCTTCCTTTTTCAAACGTTTTCCGCCGCAGCCGTCGCAAGGCGCACTCCGCATCAACCGTTCAATATCGCTTTTCACGCCGTCCGAAGTCGTCGTGCCGTAACGCCGTTGCATATTGTTGACGTATCCTTCCCAATGCTTTTTAAAACTACCCGAAAAGGAGCGGGTCTGGTAATGCATATCCACCGTCTTGTCGCTGCCGTACATCAAAATTTCGTAAATCCCCTCGGGCAGGTCTTTCACGGGCACGTCCAACGAAAATCCGTACGCTTTCGAAAGCGCGGAAAGCTCCATAAGCGCCATCGTTCCCGAACCTAAATTCCAACCCGTTACTTTCATTGCGCCCTCGCGCAGAGTCTTCGTTTTGTCAGGACAAATCAAATCGGGGTCGACAAACTGTTTCATACCCAACCCCGAACAAACAGGGCAAGCACCATATACGGTATTAAATGAAAACATACGAGGCTCGATTTCTTCCAACGAAACGCCGCAATCAGGACAAGCGTAATTGATGGAATAGAGTTCCTCTTTCCCCTCGCAATCGATAACCACCAACCCGTCGGCAAGCTTTAACGCCGCCTCCAAACTGTCAGTCAACCGTTTTTGTATCGTCGGTTTGATAACCAGTCGGTCTACCACCACGGAAATATTGTGTTTAATATTCTTTTCCAGCTTAATTTCTTCTTGTAAATCGTAAACGATTCCGTCAATCTTTACCCTGCCGTATCCGCTCTTTTTAAACCCGTTCAGATCTTTGACGTATTCCCCTTTTCTGCCTCGCACAACGGGAGCATTGACAAGAATCTTGCTTCCCTCCGGCATTGCCATAACGTGGTCGCAAATTTCGTCTACCGTTTGGCGGCGAATTTCCCGCCCGCACTTCGGACAATGAGGCACGCCGATACGCGCAAAGAGCAAACGGAAATAATCGTAAATTTCCGTTACCGTCCCCACCGTTGAACGTGGGTTACGCGAAGTCGTTTTTTGGTCGATAGAAATAGCAGGGGAAAGTCCGTCGATACTCTCCACGTCCGGCTTTTCCATTTGTCCTAAAAATTGACGGGCGTAGGAAGAAAGGCTCTCCACGTACCGTCTTTGCCCCTCGGCAAAAATCGTATCGAACGCAAGCGTCGATTTCCCGCTACCCGAAAGTCCCGTAAAAACAGTCAACTGATTGCGAGGAATCGTCAAATCTACGTTTTTTAAATTATTCTCTTTTGCACCTTTGATTACGATATTTTCTTGCATACTATTTCCTCTTGCCACTATTTCCGCGTGGCTTTGTGCAGCTTCATCTTCAGCGCCGCTATCTTTTCACGAATTTCTATCGCCCGTTCAAAATCCAACTGCCCGCTTGCCACTTTCATCAACGCTTTCAGCTTTTCGATTTCGTCGGGAATATCCTGCATCTTAATTTCATCATCCACTTTCTTCTTGGTTATCGCCAGAGTGGATTTTACTTCTTTAATGATGGTTTTGGGCACGATACCGTGCTTTTTATTGTATTCGTCCTGAATTTTACGACGGCGTTCCGTTTCTCCAATCGCGCGTTTCATACTGTCCGTGATTACGTCTGCATACATAATCACGCGTCCCTCGCTGTTCCGCGCCGCTCTGCCTATCGTCTGAATTAGCGAAGTATCGCTACGCAAAAAACCTTCTTTGTCTGCATCTAAAATTGCCACCAGCTTCACTTCGGGCAAGTCCAGCCCCTCACGCAAAAGGTTGATACCGCAAAGCACGTCAAATTCACCAAGACGCAACCCGTTCACAATATCGATACGCTCCAACGTATCCACGTCGCTATGCATATATTTTACTTTAATGGAATGCTCTTTCAAATAATCCGTCAATTCTTCCGCCATGCGCTTGGTGAGCGTCGTAATCAATACACGCCCCCCGTCTGCAATAACTTTCCGTATCTCTGAAAGCAAATCGTCTATTTGTCCTTTCGTCGGTTTCACCGTAATTTCAGGGTCTAATAAGCCCGTCGGACGAATAAGCTGTTCCACCTTTTGCCCCGCTTGCTCCAATTCGTACGGGGCGGGCGTTGCCGATACGCACACAAGTTGTGGCACACGCGCGTCAAATTCCGCAAACGTCAAAGGACGATTGTCGAACGCCGCCTGCATACGAAATCCGTATTCCACCAAATTTTTCTTGCGGGATAAATCGCCGTGATACATTGCTCGTATCTGCGGAATCGTCATATGGCTCTCGTCGATAAACACCAAAAATTCCCCCGACGGGAAATAATCGAGTAGCGTAAAGGACGGTTGTCCAGGTTTTCTTCCGTCAAAATAACGGCTGTAATTTTCAATACCGCTACAATACCCGATTTCGCGCATCATCTCCAAATCGTGCTCGGTACGCTGTTTCAAACGCTGCGCTTCCAAAATTTTCCCTTCTTCTTCAAAAGCACGTACTTCTCCGCGCAAATCCTCTTCAATCATGGCAAGCGCGCCTCGCAGTTTCTCTGTTCCCACCGCATATTGGCTGGCGGGAAAAATCGCCACGTGCGAAAGCTCGTTCAGTTTGTTGCCCGTCAACGCCTCCACTTCGTAAATTTTTTCGATTTCATCCCCCCAAAATTCTAAACGAATCGCCACTTCCGAATTGGAAGCGGGAAAAATCTCCAACGCGTCGCCGCGAACGCGGAACGTCGCGCGGTGAAAATCCGTATCGTTGCGAGAATACTGTAACTCAATAAGCTTGCGCATCAAATCGTTACGTTCCCACTCCATACCGGGGCGCAATGAAAGCGAAAGTCTAAAATATTCTTCGGGTGCGCCCAGCCCGTAAATACAAGAAACCGAAGCCACGACGATAACGTCTTTCCGCTCCATAAGCGACCCCGTCGCACTGTTGCGGAGTTTGTCAATTTCGTCGTTCATACTCAAATCTTTTTCAATATAGGTGTCCGTAGACGGAATATAACTTTCTGGTTGATAATAATCATAATACGAAACGAAATATTCCACACGGTTCTCGGGAAAAAATTCTCGAAACTCGTTGCAAAGCTGCGCGGCAAGCGTTTTGTTGTGCGCAATGACAAGCGTCGGACGATTGACGTTTTTGATGACGTTTGCCATCGTAAAAGTTTTACCGCTTCCCGTAACCCCGACCAAAACTTGCGTACGAATGCCGTCTAAAACCCCTTCCGTCAACTTTTCAATCGCCTGCGGCTGATCCCCCGTGGGGGCGTACGGCGCGTGTAATTTAAATTCCATAAAACACCCCTCCTTCGGGTTAAACAAATGTTTGCCTATATATTATACCACAAGCAGCGGTAAATGTAAACAAAAAACGGATATTTTCTCAAAATATCCGTTTGAGGATAACGCCCACCGCAAACGCAACGACGGCAGAAATCACTGCCCAAAAAATTTTCCCAAATGCGTCCCGCCGCATCTGCACGTAACCTCTTTTAAACGCATAGCCGTTGGAACGCAAGGAAATTACGTACATCTTCTCCCCTTTCCGCTCGGAAGAGAGCAATTCGAAATAATCGTCTAACGCGAGTTCTTGCAATATGTCCTCTACTTGTTCCTCGGTATATTTTTTCTTCGGCGGAAGCATATCGATAATTTCCGCAGGCGAAATCAAGCTTACGCCCTTTTCATGACAAAGCCCGTATATCACTTTCATTATCTCCGTTTCCCGCCTATTTAACATGCGTTTCAACCTCTTCCCGTTTAGTATTTGTCCCTTTTGCTACTTTCATACAAAAAAACCGCCGCGGAGTTTTTCCACAAGCGGTTTTTGTTTTTATTTTTTATGCCTTAATGGGCGTATGTCGGCTGGTATACCGACCAATGTTTTCATTTAAAATCTTTATTGCGTCCTCTACCGTAGACACCCCGTACACTTTGTCGTCGGGGTTATCGGGATAGCGATCAGCGTCCTCCGCAATGCGAGTATTAGCAAGTTTCTCGCTCCACCCGCCCGTATTTTCAAAGGCTATAATCAAACGGTTAAACGTCCAAGCGAAAGCATACTCGCAAAGCGTTCCCGCGCCTCCGCCAATACCGATTACCGCATACGCGTTCGCAACCAAAGCGTTGCGCATTACGTCCAACCCCGTCGGAATTACGACGTCTGCATATTCGTTTGCCGCCTCCGTATCAAAACAAGGCAACAACGCAATGGTATCTCCCTCGCGATAATGTTCCGAAGCATGCGCGCCCGCCATCACCGCTTGCATAACGCCGCGATATCCGCCCGTTTGCACGCGATACCCGTTATCTATCAACGCTTTACCCAAAGCGTATGCAATCTTATACCGAATCCCGTCCTTTTCAATGGAATGATTACCGATTACCGAAACAATTTTTCTTCTGCCTATGTTTTTACTTTCCATCAAGAATTTCTCCTTTTTTCAGCGCGCCCAACCGACGCCCGCTTTTATCAGTATATGCGTTATCGAATAAAATTGGTCATGATTTTCCGTTCTTTTACGGGTTCTATGCCCGCTTCTTTGCCCAGCTGCAAACATTTTAACAACCACGCCATATTATTGCCCAAAATGCGCATCGTTTGCAAGCCCTCTTCGTCTTGCGCAGCTTCCTCCGCCGTGTTTCCGTGGATTTCATTCCAATAATTCGACCCCACGATGGGCATATTGTTGATGGTAAAATATTTATTGATTACGTCAAACGTAGTGCTTGCGCCCGCGCGGCGGCAACTTACCACCGCAGCCGCCGGCTTATACGCCAAAAATTTGCCGCCGCTGTAAAATACTCTGTCCATAAAGCTGACCAATGAACCAGACGCCGAAGCATAGTATACGGGCGAACCGAATACGAACCCGTCAAACTCTGCCGCTTTTGCCACAAATTCGTTTACGCCGTCCTCTATAACGCATTTTTTTATCTTTTTGCACGCCCAACAACCCATACAGCCGCTCACCTTTTGCTTACCAAGTTGATAAATCTCTGTTTCCACGCCGTTTGCGTTCAATGCTTTTGCTACTTCCGCAAGCGCGGTATAGGTACAGCCGCTTTCATGGTAACTTCCGTTTACAAGTAATACTTTCATTTTCTTTTTCTCCTATCGTTCATTTTTATCTTTCAAAATTGCAAAACATTGTTTAAACGCCGTCGGCAAAGACACCGTTTCTTCAATTTCTTCTAACGTATACGCGTCGAACGGCGCGTATTCCGTCCGCACCCAAACACACGTGATATCCCAACGTATATGCGTGAAAATATGCGTGTATTTTTGGCGTTTCACTTCCTTAAACTCGTACATGCCCCACTCATTGAGAATATTTTCCGCCGTTTCACCGCTATCCGCAACGATCACGGAAGGAATTTCATTCATTCCCCGCAAAACACCCTCTTCCCGACGGCGAATACAAATCCCTTGCGGCGTTTCAATTAAAAACGCATACACGTTTTCTTGCCTTTTTGCCGCTTTTTTCGGCAACACGGGGTACTCCGCCTGCGTTCCATGCGCATAAGCACGGCACAAATCCCGCAAAGGGCATGCGGCGCAATCGGGATTTTGCGGTTTGCAAATCAACGCTCCAAGTTCAAATAAACTCTGTGTAAAATCAGCACACGCCCTGCCTGCGGGCGGATATATGGCTGAAATTTTTTCTTCTAAATACCGCCGATATTTCGGGTCGGAAATCACCGTCGGATTCTCCTCCAAGCGCGCCGCCACACGAAACACGTTGCCATCCACCGCCGCGCACGGCATTCCGTAGGCAATCGAAGCGATTGCCCCTGCCGTATAACTCCCCACGCCGGGCAGACTTTTCAATTCCGCTAACGTTACGGGGAACTTCCCATCGTACTCAACAACGATTTTCTTCGCCGCTTTCTGCAAATTGCGCACGCGGCTATAATATCCAAGTCCTTCCCAAAGCTTTAAGAGTTTTTCCTCTTCACACGCGGCAAGCGCTTCTACCGTAGGCAACTGCTCCATAAACCGCCGATAATATTCCTTTACCGCTTCCACACGGGTTTGTTGCAACATAATTTCCGAAACCCAAACCCGATAGGGCGTAGGCTCTTTCCGCCAAGGCAAATCTCGTTTATAAGCATTATACCACGAAAGCAGGGGGGCGGGTATGCGATGAAATGCAAATTCGTTCGTTTTTTCCATAGATTTATTCCGCTTTCGGGAGAGAATTTAAGAAAATGACCGTTTCCGTTACCGACGGGCGCGCAGGATAACGAATGGGAACGGGCAAACATAACGCCCCGTCGTCTCCTACGTACGTTACGTCTGCTTTTCCTTCTTCCCGTAAACTAACAAGGCAATTCCCTACCCCAACGAATGCGCCGGGATATCCGCTGAAAATACTCTTCATCAAATCCACGCCCGTTATGACGTCGACGTCCGAACGGCGGGTAAATAAATCGAATATATCGCGATATTCTTCCAAATCGCCGTTTGCATTACAGCCGTCTAAACTTTCCAACCCGTCCAAAATCAAAAACAAATGAGGATAACCTTTGCCACTTTCCCGCTGCATCAACAATTCTTTTACCGTTCCTATCGCCAAAGAAAGGTCTGACTTGGATAAAATATAGGGCACGGTTACGTCCATATTTTTCAAGCGTAAAAGTTCCCCATACTCCGTGCGCGGCGAAAGCACAAAAAAGCAAGCCTCTTCGCGTTGGTACAGACAAGAAACCGCAATCAAAAAACGGCGAATAAATCCGCTACGGCTACCGCCCGTTACGCAGGTATGGCGTACCGTCAATGGACGTTCCCGTTTCTGCGAAAGCACAATATTGCCTACCACGTCCGTCCCCAACGGCAACCCCGTACGCAATTCTTCCAGCTTTTTTTCGTCCTCCGACGCCGTCGATATCGACGTGATAAACGATTCCATATCCATTTGGCTCTCCCTCCTTTCGTTTAGAAATCTTTTACTTTTTAAGTATACTATACCCACGTAAAATTGTCAAGCATTCCAAGAAAAAAGCGTGCCGACCAAAGCCGAAACACGCCCTTTATAAAATGAAAACCTTGTCTATGCTTTAACGGTACGCCTTAAAATGCGCGTTCGTTGTAAAAGAAATTTCCACTTCCGTTAACACGCCGTCCGCGTCGCGCACACCGAACGTTACCGTGTCGTCCTTACGCACCCGCAATAATTGATCGTAAAGCAAATATTCTCGGGTCAAATAACAAATTTCCCCGTCGCCTATCTTTATCCATTCTAAAACGTCCAACGTACGGAATTTTCCATAATCGGCACTCGTCGCAACCTTTGTCGCAGAGGTTACGTACAAAACTTCCTCAATGCGAAGATGCCCCTCATCGTCAAATTTTGCAGCCGAAGTCTTTACGGAAATTTCCGAGCCCAACACGGCGCACTTTGCATATCCCGTTCCGTTTTCTAAAATATTATCGCAAAGATAACGCACCTGCGTTATCGGCAACGCAAACCCTACGTTATCCGTTTCCTCCGCTACGTTCTTCGCGTTGGTAATACCAATCAGTTTTCCGTTTGCGTCAAAAAGCGCCCCGCCCGAGTTACCGCCGTTAATCGCCGCGTCCGTGCGCATAACACGATAGGATACGTATTCGTTTCCGTCCGTCGATTTCATCGTGATATATTCCGATTCCACCGATATCGCGCCGCTCGTTACCGATATTCCCGCGCCCTCCGGGTTGCCGATTGCGTACACTTTTTCACCCGCAACGATACGCTCGGAATCGCCGATTTCCGCCGCCCGAAGCACGTCTTTGTTCGCTTTTAAATATTCGCTGTTTTCAACACGGAGCAAAGCAATATCGTAATCCATCGCTCCGCCTACGTACGTCGCTTCTATTCCGTCGCCGTAAAAGTTTTCCGTCGGCGAGAAATCAAACAACGACCCGTACGGGTACAGATAAATGCAATCGGAAATCCCTGTGGTCGATTCGGATGCGCTATCGTAAAGCACGTGATAATTCGTTACAATCAATGCGCTGCCCGTATCGCCGTCCATTTCTAAAATCACGCCGCTGCCAGCCGTTTGATAATATTGCCTATACGTACCCTGAAAGGTATAAACGATTTTGGAAAATCCACAATGAATACTTAAAACCGAAGTCATATTTTCGGCAATTTGGCGAGTATTGTTATCTTCATTTACGGTCAGAGAGAAATATTCTTTCAAAAACGCCAAAAAATCGCCCTCGTATCCGTTCGCTTTCGCCGCTTCGTACACCGCTTCTACGTCAACGTCCTTGCCGTCCTCTCCCTTTTCGCCCTTTAAACTCAAAAGCCATGCTTTTTCATCGCCCGCGTATCCGTTTTTTTGCGCTATTTTATACGCGCTGTCCCCCTCGGCGCAAGCCGTCAGGGAAAACGCCGCCGCAAGCGCGCAACACGCGCATAACATTCTTTTCCAAATGCTTTTCATATAACCTCCGTTTCCAAAGGATTTTTCCTTTTTCGTTTCTATTCGCAGAATATTATATTCCTCTTTTTTGTTTGTTTTAATATAGTTTTTTGAAATTTTCGTGATAAATACCCAGCTTAAAAATTTTCCAATTCGTCCAACGACAAATCAAAGGAACGAATAAACCGTTCGAAGAAGTATTCTACCTCGGGCATATTCCTCTTGTGTAAATCTTCTTCAATGCTCTTTTTCGCCTTGGAAAATTCGGAATTGCCACAACGGAGTTCTTCCGCGCACTTAATATACGCCGCCAAACGGTCTGCCGCTTTCACCAAGCGGTATTCCACGCTGTCTTCGTCTGCAAGCACGTAAGGCGCAATCCCCTTTTGCATTTCTTCGGGCAAGGTCGCTGCTATTTTTTCGCATGCACTTCTTTCCAATTCCTTATACGCCCCGTGTATGCTGTTGTTGTAATATTTAATAGGCGTGGGCAAATCCCCCGTCATAACTTCGCTCGTTTCGTGATACATAGCGTACAGCACTGTTTTTAATACGTCTGCTTTTCCCCCAAATACTTCGTTGTGAATGGTAACGAGCGCGTGAGATAACAGCGCAACCGATTGCGAATGTTCCATAATGTTTTCTTCACGAGTGGAACGCATCAGTTGCCAACGCTTGATATATTTCATTCTGTCCATATACGCGTAAAAATCGTATCGCATAACTTTTCTCCTTTTTTCATTTAAACGCTTGACTTTTGTTTTTTACTGTTCTATAATGATAGTATCAAAATTTAATTATCCGTCGTGGGTGCCTGTCAAAGGCTGAGATTATACCATTAGAATCGGCAAGGTAATACTTGAGCGAGAGATTGATAAACGTTTTTCTTTTCGACGTCTGTGTTTGATTTTTCAATACACGGGTCGGCTGTAAAAGCATATGCGCGCCCACTGTTCCGTTTCCTACGGAAAGTTGGGCTTTTTCTTTTACTAAAAACGCGCGGCGGAAAAAGGAGGTTTTTATGTTTCTCTATTCCCTGCTTTCAACGACTTATGCCGTTGAAAAATTCGAGCCGGTTGCAAAATGGCTGACCATTGGCTTCATCGCCGCCGCTTTTCTTGCTTGTTTTCTCGTTTTCATTTTAAAACGGACTGCCTTTGCAAAAACAGTTAAATGGTCGCTCTTCTTTATCACCGTCTATCTGTTTTCCATTGCCATTGCGTTTTTCGCACTCGACGTCGCAAAAAATTACAGCGATTCGTACACGGAAACAAATTGGTTGGATAAACAAATGCTCGTTCGGTACGTTTTGATTCCGTTAATCATCTTAACTTCCGTTGCGCTTTGTTCCCTCGTTTTGTTTGCCGTTTTGTCTATACGCGCGCCCGCACGCAAAAGAGCCGTCGGTATTATATGCGCAACGTGTTCGGGCATCGCTTTGATTGCCACCCTTATCTGTTTGGCAATCTATTATAAAGAAAAAATCGCAAACGACGGATATTACAACTCGGAATCGGCAACCGTAAAGCAATTAGCCCTTTATTTATCCGCCGCGCTTACCGCTTTTTCCATCGTCGCTTTGAGCTTTCTGGATAAGCAAAAACTGACCCTCAATAGCCACGCCCTCGCCTATGCGGGAATCTGCGTCGCTATGAGTTATGCCCTTTCGTATATCAAGCTCTGGGATATGCCTGCGGGCGGGTCGGTAACCCTCGTCAGCCTCTTCCCGTTAATGCTCTACGCCTACATCTTCGGCGCAAAAAAAGGCGTTTTTGTCGGACTGGTCTACGGAACGTTGCAAGCTTTGCAAGATCCTTGGATTATTCATCCCGCGCAGTTTTTACTCGATTATCCGATTGCATTTTCTGCGGTTGGTTTGGCAGGTTTGGCAAGAAAGATTCCTATGCTTTGCAAATTACCGCAAGCAAAATTTGCTTTAGGCGCGGTTTTTGCTGGCTGCATGCGTTTTCTTTGCCACGTGTTGGCAGGCGCTCTTGCCTTTGAGGCGTACGCCGAAGGGCAAAACGTTTGGGCGTACAGCCTTGCCTATAACGCCTACGTATTTATTGACGCCGCTTTGGTCGTCGTTGCAGGCGTATTTGCGCTCTCTTCAAAATCTTTTGTAAAAACGATTGTGGCGATTAACCGTGAAAAAACGGACAAATCCACCGCTCAATAAACGGCAATTTCATCAAAAGTCGCTTTGTTGACAATCAATTTTTTGTCCTCCAAATCGACTTTTACAATCACACCTTTCACAGCAGGGAAAAGTACGCTTTTTCCTGCTTTTTCTATGGTATAAACGTCGGAAGAAAGATTTTTTACGTCCGTTACAGTACCTAAAATTTCACCTTCTTCCGTTTCGCACGAAAGCCCTAAAATATCCACGATATAATACCGCCCTTCTTCCAAGGCAGGCGCGTCTTCCCGTTCCCCTTCTATTTTTTTACCGCGAAAAAGTTCCGCGGCGTTGCGGTCAGGAATCCCGCGCAAGCCCACGTACGCCGCGCCGTCATTCCCCACCCGAAAAGACAGTATCTTATAGGGTTTATCTTCAATATACACCGTGCCGAATGCCTTTACGTTTTCGGGTGTGTCGGTGAACGTTTTAATTTTTAACTCCCCGCGAATCCCTTGCGGCTTTAACACTTCGCCTATAATCAAACGATCCATCTTCTACTCCTTTATTATATCGGCAGATAAAAATCATTCATCGCATACCTGCCCCATACCTTTTGATAAAATGTCAAAAAAAAGGCTTTCAAAAAAAGCCTTTTTTGCTTATTGACGTACGCAATTATTCTGCGTCCACAACGTCGCCGCCGCGTTCGCGAATTTCAATTACGTATCTCTTACTGCTTGCAGGGGTAGCCGAACGCACGATGGTACGCATTGCTTTCGCAATTTTGCCCTGTTTGCCGATCACCTTGCCCATATCCGAGGGAGAAAGCACAACTGTTACCTCGATAACGCGTTCTTTTTCGTTAACGAAATATTCTACGTTTTCTTTGTCCTCTGCGAACTGGCCAACGATGTATTTGATTAAATCAAGCATAGTTTGCCTCCTAAAAACGCAACCGCACCTTCAATTATTTGTTGGATTTTTTGCCTTTCGTCTTGGAAGGGCTCAACTTGTTGCTCTTTTCTACAACGCCCGCTTTTACAAGCAAGTTCTTAACCGTTTCGGTGGGTTGAACGCCTTTTGCAAGCCATTCTTTCGCAAGGTCAGCCTTTACGTCCAATTCAATGGGATCGCAGGTAGGTCTGTAATGACCAACGCAATCGATGTATTCGCCCGTTGCAGCCTTTCTGCTGTCAACAACTACGATACGGTAGATAGGGTTCTTCTTGTCGCCCATTCTAAAAAGTCTCATTTTTACCATGATAAATACCTCCAAAGTATCTTAAAATATTTTTTTTCTTTATTGCAACCGACGTTGCCGCCGTTTGTTTTTCTTTTGTTAGAAGGGAATCTTGAATTTCCCCTTGCCGCCTTTGAGCTGTTTCATCAACATTTTCGTCTGGTCAAATTGCTTCAAAAGCTGATTGATTTCTTGTACGCTTGTACCCGAACCTGCCGCAATACGGCGTTTTCTTTTGCTGTCAATGATGGACGGATTATCCCGTTCCTGTTTCGTCATAGAAAGAATAATCGCTTTCGTACGCTCGATACGTTTTTCGTCCACGTCCCCCTCGTTCACTTTCAGCTTCCCTGCCCCGGGGAGCATAGAGAGCATCGCTTGCGCGCCGCCCATTTTCTTCATCATTGCAAACTGTTCCAAATAATCGGTGAGAGTGAAAGTGTTGGCAAGCATTTTTTGCTGCATCTTCTTCGCGTCTTCTTCCGTAATCGCTTGCTGTGCTTTTTCTATCAAGGAAAGCACGTCGCCCATACCCAAAATTCTCGATGCCATACGGTCAGGATAGAAAGGCTCTAAATCCCCCATCTTTTCACCGACGCCGATAAATTTAATAGGCTTGCCCGTTACGGCTTTAATGGAAAGACATGCGCCGCCGCGTGTATCGCCGTCCAATTTTGTCAAGATAACGCCCGTAACATCCAAACGAGTATTAAACGTTTCCGCAACGTTCACCGCTTCTTGCCCCGTCATGGAATCGACTACGAGCAACGTTTCGGTAACGTCCACTTCTTTTTTAATATTTTCAAGCTCTTGCATCAACGCGTCGTCTATCTGCAAACGCCCCGCCGTATCCAAAATTACGGTATCGTAATTCATCGAGCGTGCGTATTCGATGGCTTGTTTTGCTGTTTTGACAGGCGTTTGCGTACCCTTTTCAAATACTTCCACCTGGACGTTTTTACCCACAACTTGCAGCTGCGTAATTGCGGCGGGGCGGTAGATATCGCCCGCTACCAACAAGGGTCGTTTTCCCTGCTTCTTTAAATGCAATGCCAACTTTCCGCAAAGCGTCGTCTTACCCGCACCTTGCAAACCGCACATCATAATCACCGTCGGCAAGCGGGGCGAAACCTCTATCTTTGCATTTTTAGAGCCCATCAGCTCAATCAATTCCTCGTTGACGATTTTGATAACCTGTTGCGCAGGGTTGAGGGAAGCTAAAATTTCCTGCCCTACCGCCTTTTCGGAAACGTCGGCAATAAACTGCTTTGCTACGCGCAAATTGACGTCTGCTTCCAACAGCGCTACGCGCACTTCGCGCATTGCCGTACGAATTTCCAACTCGGTCAATTTACCGCGTTTCGTCAGCTTGGAAAATATATGATTTAATCGTTCCGCTAATCCACCGAATAATGCCATATCGTCCTCTTTTTAGCCGTTTACGCCCTTTTGCAAGGCTTCGATTTGCGCTTGCATTTCTTCCACCGTACGAGCAAAGCCAAGCTTTTCCTCATACTTTTCCAACTGCCTGCGGCATTTCTGCAAACAATCGGAAACGCTTTGACGGGATACGCCTTTCTGTTCGGCAATCTCCCCCAGCGACAAATCGTAATTGAAATACAGATCGGTAATCTCCCGTTGCGTCGCCGTTAAAAGGGGCGAATACAAGTCCCAGAGCCGCAGAAAATGCAAATCGTCTTTCATTTTTCCGCCTCCTCTCCGTTTTCCGTACCTTATTATACCTCATAAAAATATACCTGTCAAGCAAAAATACTTGACAGGCAAAAGTTTTTTCAAAAAATTTTAATGGAGAAAGTGCAACACGTCTACCAAAATTGCAAACCCGAACAAAACAATCAATCCCGCGAAGTTGATAATTGCCTCCACCTTGCGGTTTAACGGTTTTTTGCGTATCCATTCGATAATGCAGAAAATGATTTTGCAACCGTCCAAAGCAGGCACGGGCAAAAGGTTGAACACAGCAAGGTTTACCCCGATAAGCGCCGCAATAGAAAGGAATTCTTGCACGCCGTTAGACGCCTGTTCTGCCGTTACAGTTATGGTCGTTGCTGGACCGCCAACCGCTTCCATACCGAGTTTTCCCGTTACCAATTCTCCCAGCGAACGCAATACCGTCGTGCCGATTTTAAACGAATACACAAACGATTTGCCTACGGTAGGGAAAAATCCCTCGCGCGCGTTCGCAGGCGCAAGTCCGCCGCCGCGCGTAACCGTCATCTTTAATTCCCCGTTCTCGTTTTCAACTTCTTCCCGCGTTGCCAAACCGAGCGGAAACAAAATAGAATTGCTATCCGACATGTTGCGCGGGTTAGAATCTTCTACAAGGGTTACTTCTACCGTTTGTTTCTCGCCGTTGCGAATAACAAGCACGTCTACTACGTCGCCCTTATTTTTACCGTCCAAAACAGACATATAATCGGTGATTAAATACAAATTTTTACCGTTGATTTCTAAAATAATATCTCCCGTTTGCAAACCGCTGTTATACGTATCGATTGCCGTTTGCGTGGGGTTTTCCGTAGGCGGAGGATTTTTCACAACTTGATACACGGGTCTACCGAAACAAGCAAACATCGTGATTATCAAAAACAAAGCAAGCAGATAATTCATCGTTGCGCCCGCAATCAATACGATAATGCGTTTCCAAGGCGCTTGGTCGTTAAACCGCTCTCCTTTCGGCTCGGGATACTCCTCTTCGGGCACAGTTTCTGCCACAAGGTTTCCCTCTTCCAGTCCTTCCGCTTGCATTTCTTCAAAAGGCTCTTCAGCGTTTTTAGCGCCGTCTTCGTCCCTCTTTTCTTCTACAAACTCTTCTATTTCATCCTCGCCGTCAAACGCACAATATCCCCCCAAGGGAATAAGGCGCAAAGCAAAGATTTCCCCCGTCTTTTTACTCCGTTTTTTAAACAAAGCGGGGCCGAATCCGATGGAAAATTCGTTGATTTTAAAGCCAAGAATTTTCCCTGCCACATAATGCCCGAATTCGTGTATCGTAATCATAGCAAGCAGAATGGCAATCGCCAAAAGAATGCCGAAAAACGTCTGTCCACCGCTTGATTTTGCTAAAATATTCGCCGTTAAGTTCAATGTCTAACCCTCTTATAAACCTTTGATATATTCTTCCGCCAAAGCGCGCGCACGCCCGTCCGTTTCCAAAAGCACACCGTAAGAATCGGGCTTTATTCTCTCCGTTCTCAAAAGCACGTCCTCCATAGTGTCCGCGATTTGTGTAAAAGCTATCCGCCCGTTTAAAAACGCGCGCACGGCAACTTCGCCCGCACCGTTGAGAGCACAAGAATAATTATCCCCCATTTCCGCCGATTTTAAAGCCAAATCATAGCACGGGAATTTTTTCCTTTCTAACGGTAAAAACCGAATCGCCCCCAACGTTTCAAAATCCAACGGTTTTAATCCGCAATCGAAACGTTCAGGATAGGTCAATGCAAGCTGTATGGGCAACTCCATCGTCGGATAACTTAATTGCGCCAAAATGCCGCCGTCGTCAAACTCCACCATAGAATGAATGATACTTTCGGGCTGTACAATCGTGTGGATTTTCTCTAGCGGAGCGTTGTAAAGCCATTTCGCCTCAATCACTTCGAATCCTTTATTCAAAAGCGTTGCGCTGTCAATCGTGATTTTTGCACCCATTTGCCAAGTAGGGTGTTTTAAAGCCGATTGCGGTGTAACCGCTTTTAATTGTTCCGCCGTATACCCGTAAAACGGGCCGCCACTCGCCGTAATAATCAACCGCCGAAACGCCGCGTCCGCACGGAAATTAAGTGCCTGCCAAAGTGCGGAATGTTCACTGTCTACGGGCATTAATTCGATACCTGCCCCCTTGATTTTGCGCATAACGAGTTCCCCGCCACACACCAAAGTCTCCTTGTTGGCAAGGGCAATATTTTTCCCAAGTTCTATCGCCTTTAACGAATATTTTAATCCCGCGAAACCCGTCGCCGCCACAAACGCCACTTCTCCATAGGCAACCGCTTCTTCCGCCGCCTCTTGCCCATAGCAAAATTTTACGTCGTCGGGAATTTTATCGGCAATCTCTTTTCCGATTTTCTCGTTTACCAACGCTGCGTATTCGGGACGAAACTCCTCTACTTGCTGTAAAAATACTTCCGCAGACGAGTTTGCCACAATACTCTTAATTTTAAACGCATCGGGATAACGGCGAACCACCGAGCAAACTTGCCGCCCGATAGAACCCGTCGAGCCGATTAAGGAAATGGTTTTCATAGCACACCTTTTAAAAATCAATACATAAAATGTATGCAGGCAAACGCAGCGTATACCACTGCCGTCGCCCAAAGCGTTCCGTCTATACGGTCTAACACCCCGCCGTGCCCAGGCATAATGTTGCCCATGTCTTTCAGACCAAGCTTCCGTTTAACGCTGCTTTCTACCAAATCGCCAAACGCCGTCGCCACTGCCGCCGATAAACCGATTAACGCATACACGGGCAATACCACCGCCATACGGTCATACGAACCTACCAAGGCAGGCATGTTATAAATAAAGTACAACGCAACTGCGCCGAGAATACCGCCCACAAGACCGCCTATCCCCCCGATAACCGTCTTATTCGGGCTTAAATTCGGGGACATTTTCTTCGGAAAATATTTCTTAAAATACCGCCCAAATACGTACGCAATCGAATCCGCACAAGGCGAAACCACGAAAATCAACAAAATCATAATGCGCGAATCTAACGCAAATTTATCTAACCGAGGCACTCCGCCCATATGGTTGGTCAATACCAACAAACAAAGCAAAAGCGTGGGATAAACCGCCGAAAACAATGACACGCCCAAACTTTCCAACGTTACTTTGTCGTGAATAATAACAAGCAAGGACAACAGTGCCAATGCAAAAATGAGCGTGCATACGCCGATTATTTCTAATCCGTTGCCCCATTTCCATTGACAAAGTGCCACCGCGGGAATGGTTATCGCCGCAAACGCGTATACGATAGCCCTTTCTGCCTTTACCGTTTTTTCCTTTACTGCGCGGAGCATTTCAAACGTACCAATCAACGCAAACGCGTAAATCAACACGTCGAAACAAAAATCCCCGTACGGTACGCCATTTACCGTAGGCACGAAAATTTTTAAGCAAAAAAACGCAACCAAAATCGCGATATATGCCGTGCCTGAAATTAAACGAATCTTCATAAGTATTTGCCTCCAAAACGGAAAACTCTTTTAAAAAACGCAAGGGCGGTGCTCTCCGAAACCTCCGTCGTTGCATACCTGCCCCTATCGTTTATATTATTTTTTCTTTTCAATCTGTTCGTCCGTCTTTCCAAAACGACGGGTTCGGCGGGAAAATTCCACAATCGCCTTATCCAGCTCTTTATCCGAAAAATCGGGGAACATTTTATCTGTGAAATACAATTCCGCATACGCCGCTTGATACAACAGGAAATTAGAAAGACGCACCTCTTTCCCCGTACGGATAATCAAATCGGGGTCGGGAGAATCCGCTGTATAAAGCAACCGAGAAAAACTTTCTTCCGTTACTTTTTCCCCTTTCTCAACCGCCGCATTTACCGCATGCACGATTTCATTCCGCGACCCATATGCCACGGCTACGTTGATACCTTTTCCCTCAAAATGTGCCGTATCCTCTTCCGATTGCCGCAAAATCCTTTGCACGTCGTCGGGGAGCAGGGACACGTCGCCCACCGCACGAAGCCGCACGCCTCGCGCACAGATACGCGCCATATATTCTTTAAAATGATTGCGGAATAAATTAAATAAGCCCTCTAATTCTTCCTGCGGACGTTTCAAATTCTCGGTGGATAACGCGTAGACGGTGATATAATCAACGCCCAATGCAAAAGCGCGCTCCATCAAGCCTATCATGCGTTCCATGCCTTGTTTATGCCCATAGGAACGGGGCATAAACCGTCTTTTTGCCCAACGCCCATTTCCGTCCATAATGATGGCTATGTGGCGGGGAATTTTCGTCTCCCCCGTTATTTTATTCTTACCAAGCCCCACAATAGACCTCAAATTAAACGGACATCAATTCTTTTTCTTTCGAAGCGATAATCGCTTCCAACTTCGTCATATATCCCGAAACTGCTTTTTCTACGTCTGCCTCGCAGCCGCTTGCTTCGTCTTCGGAAATTTCTTTTGCCGTTTTTGCCTTTTTGATAACGTCCATCGCTTCGCGGCGGTGGTTACGTACCGCCACCTTGGATTCTTCCCCCATCTTCTTCGCCTGCTTTACCAATTCGCGACGGCGTTCTTCCGTCATATCAGGGAATACCAAACGAATCACGTTGCCGTCGTTAGAAGGATTCAAACCGATATTCGATTGTAAAATTGCCTTTTCAACCGCTTTTAAAAGGGATTTGTCCCAAAGGCTGATTTGTAAACATTTCGCGTCCAACGCCGATACATTACCAAGTTCTACCAGCTTGCTCATACCACCGTATGCTTCCACTTCCAAACGATCCAAAATGCGGGGATTCGCTCTACCCGTACGGATTGCACCGTAATCTCTTTCCAATGCATTGATAGAATTTTCGCACTTTTCTTCCAATTCCAACATCATTTCTTCAATCTTTTCGTTTTCAATCATAATTCTTCTCCTTATACGGTTTTGTTTTTATTACACGGAAATCATAGTTCCAAGTTCTTCGCCGCACACCGCGCGCACGATAGAGTTTTCTTCGTTCAACCCAAACGCCAAAGTGGGCACGTCGTTTTCCATACACTTCGCAGCCGCTTCGTAATCGATTACTTTCAATCCACGGTTGATAATATCGGCATAATGCAACGATTCGTATTTCTTTGCGTTGGGATTGGTTTTGGGATCGGAATCGTAAATCCCGTCTACGTTCTTTGCCATGAGCAAAATATCTGCGCCAATTTCGCACGCACGAAGCGCCGCAGCCGTGTCCGTCGAACAATACGGGTTGCCCGTTCCGCAGGCAAAAATAACGATTCTGCCTTGCTCAAAATGGCGCAACGCTTTACGCAGAATAAACGGCTCTGCCAGCGAAACCATACTCAACGCCGTCTGCACACGCACAGGCACGCCGCGCTGTTCGATTGCGTCCATCATTGCAAGCGAGTTCATAACGGTTGCAAGCATACCCATATGATCCGCCGTCGTACGATCCATATTCGTCCCCTGTCTGCCACGCCAGAAGTTGCCGCCGCCGATAACAAGCCCGACCTGCACACCCATATTGTGGAGTTGTACGATTTGGTCAACAACGGGAGAAATCACTTCGTGATTTAAACCGAAACGCTGATCTCCTGCCAACGCTTCTCCGGAAAGCTTCAACAAAATTCTTTTGTATTTAGGCTGCATGGATAATTCTTCCTCCTTATAAAAAGCCATAATATTCTATCTTAATCATTATAGCATACTTTTGACAAGAAAGCTATACTATTTGCAAAAAAATTCGGCGAAAATACAAAGTTTTTTTCGACAAAAAACAGAGCGAACGTTATCGCTCCGTTTTAATCCAAATTATCCTTTTTCCTTTTTTCATTGCATATTCGCAAGCACGGTAAGCCCCGCCCCATTTATAGACAATGCCCGCCACGACAAAATCCACGCGCTTTACAATTTCTTCGTTGGTTTTTATAATTGCATACCTTTTGGGCGTCCATTTTTCCAAAAGATACACCGAATCGTCGTATTTTTTCGGCAAAGGAACCCCCTCTCTTTCTCGCGGAATATACGAAAGCACCAAAGTATTTTTTAAGTGCGGGTATTCGTTTTTTAATTCGCAAACGATTTGCGAACAGAGATTGTCAAAATTCCCTCGCCCGCCCGAATAAAACTGCGCAACGCCATAATTTTCAATCAAATTGATAATACTGTTTTTGATTTCCTCTTTGCGTTCTTCGCTTCCCCAATTTCTATGCCCAAAAAATGCGCAAGCTTTCATAATTTACCTCAAACCACAGCGGTATATACCAAAACGGGATATTTATATTATACCAATATGGTATAATAATGTCAAGGTTTGCAAGAGAATATTATGCGCTTAAAATTATTACGACAACAAAAAAATATTTCCCAACTTAAATTAGCTATGGACTTGGGAATGAATCAAAATAGTATCAGTAGATATGAAAATTTAGAGCGTGAAGCCGATTACGCAACTCTGATAGCTTTTGCCGACTATTTCAATGTTTCCATTGACTATCTTTTGGAGCGTACGGACAACCCAAAAACAAACGTTTAAACCTATCGTAAATATATTAGGATAGGTTTTATATAAACAAAAACACCCGACTGCTTTCACAATCGGGTGTTCGTTTTTATTTCGCAAAAATTAGTTCTTCATTGCCGCAACTTGCTTTGCAACTTCTTCGCTTAAATCTTCGCTCTTCTTTTCAAGACCTTCGCCCATTACGAAGAATGCAAACTTGTTGATGGACGTCTTTGCGCCGTTCAAAAGTTCTGCAATTTTCTTGGAATCGTCTTTAATGAACGCTTGTTCAACAAGGCAGTTTTCTTCGTAGAACTTCTTAATTCTACCCATAACCATCTTTTCAGCGATTGCCTCGGGCTTGCCTTCGTTCATCGCTTGTTGTTTCAAAACTTCTTTTTCTTTTTCAACAACTTCTGCGGAAACTTCTTCCTTGGTAAGGTAAACGGGCTTCGTGAATGCAATCTGCAACGTTACGTCGTGCGCAACTTCCTTTGCTTCTGCCGTAGCTTCGCCGTTCATATCCAACATAACGCCGAGTTTGCCGCCGAGGTGGATATAGCTTTCCAAGAAACCGTTGGATTCGTAACGAACAAATCTTCTAACCGCAATCTTTTCGCCGATAACCGCGATTTTGCTCTTCAAATATTCTTCAACAGAGCTGCCATCTGCCATAGCGCAGCCAAGCAATGTTTCTACGTCTGCGGGGTTGCATTTTACAACCACTTTCGCGCATTCGTTTGCGATTTCCAAGAATTGAGGATTCTTTGCAACGAAGTCGGATTCGCAGTTCAATTCGATCAAAACGCCTACGTTGCCTTCAATATAACAAGCAACGATACCTTCCGCCGCAATACGGGAAGCCTTTTTATCTGCTTTTGCAATCCCTCTTTCACGAAGAAGGTCTGCCGCTTTGTTCATATCGCCGTCAGCGTCGGTAAGTGCCTTTTTGCAGTCCATAACGCCTGCGCCCGTCTTTTCGCGGAGCGCCATTACGTCTTTTGCCGAAATTGCCATAATTATTTTCTCCTTATATTATAATTTTGAACGAACGGGCGATTTTTCCGCTCGCCCGCTCACGTATATTGCCGAATTTATTTTCGCTTTTTGAATTGCTTACGCGTTTTCTTCCGCTGCAGCTACTACTTCTTCAATGGATTCGGGTGCAGCTGCTTCTTCCGCTACGGGCGCAATAAGCGCTTCTTCGCCTTGATTCGCTTCGATAACCGCGTTTGCGATTACGGATGCGATAAGCTTGATTGCGCGGATTGCGTCGTCGTTACCGGGGATAACGTAATCTACTTCGTCGGGATCGCAGTTGGTGTCGGTGATAGCTACGATCTTAATGCCGAGCTTCTTCGCTTCCTTGATTGCGATATCTTCATTGTGAGGGTCAACCACGAACATAACGCCGGGCATAGCCTTCATGGTCTTGATACCGCCAAGGTTTGCCTGCAATTTTTCCATTTCCTTCTTAAGAAGAATAACTTCTTTCTTGGGAAGATTTTCAAAATCGCCGTTTGCTTCCATTGCTTCCAACTTTTCAAGGTATTCCACGCGGCTTCTCATGGTCTTGAAGTTCGTCAAGCAACCGCCAAGCCAACGATTGTTAACGTAGTACTGACCGCAACGTTCTGCTTCTTCCTTGATAGCGTCTTGCGCTTGCTTCTTCGTGCCAACGAAAAGAACGGTTTTGCCCGCTTTTACGCTGTCGCAAACAAACGAATACGCTTCTTCAATCAAGTTTGCCGTGATTTGCAAATCAATGATGTGAATGTCGTTTCTTGCCGCGAAGATGTACTTCTTCATCTTCGGATTCCACTTTCTGGTCTGATGACCGAAGTGCACGCCTGCTTCTAAAAGCTGTTTCATAGTGATAACTGCCATAATTCAAACCTCCGTTTTTCCTCCCCGCCTTGTGTTGGCTCGTAATGACGTCCGCATTGAAAGATTTTACGGACACGGATTACGCACAATAAGCGAGTGTGAATTTTTAGCTTTTCTATTGTAGCACAAAGCAAAAAAGAACGCAACTCATTTTATGGGAAATTGCGGTATTTTTTTGTTTTTTGCTCCTTTTTCTCCACGTTTTTCATAAAAAATTGCCCTGCGCGCAATTTCACGCAAGGCAATTTCTCTCTTTTTCTCTTTTATGCAAATTCTACGTTCAATTCCTCATCCGTCGAAACGCCGTCTACCCAACAGCCTTCTACGATAAAATTCAACGTCGACGTCAAAACATCCGCCTCGTAAAATCCGTTTACGCCCTCTTCCGAACCGACGTTATCCCATTCCGCGCAACCGCTAAATTCGCAGTTGCGGAAAATAATCGTCGTTTCCGCAGGTTTCACCGTAAGCGTCCCGATAGCCATCCCGGGTTTTTCTTTAATGTTATCGAAGAAACAATCTTCTACCGTAATCGAAGTTACGTCCATACCCAATTCCTCGTGCGTTTTCAATGCGCGCCAGCCCGTAAAAGTGCAATTACGGAACGTAGCCGCTCCGTCCGCTACCCAAACGCTGTACATCTTCGTTGCTATCGAATTAATTTCACAATCGATAAATTCTGCTTCGGCACGGTTTCGCAACTGAATAGAACACTCGATTTTGCAATTTTCAAAACGGACTTTTCCGCCGAATTCCGCATAATAATCACGATAACCGTTTTCCCCAAAGGCACTCGTATCGTTTTTAATCGTCAAGTTTTTGAACACCAAAATACCGCCGTCCGCTTGTACAACGCCGCCGCCTCCGCCTACAACCGTTACGCTCAAGCCCTGGTTTCCGCCGTCTACGGTGAAAACGTTATCTTCATCGTAGTTGCCAAGATAAATCGGCATATCCACTTCCAAAGATTCTATCGTTAAATGTCTTCCCGCAGAGTAGGTTACCGTCCCCATCGCTCCGTCAAAAAATTCCGTCAACTCGGTAGGCGAATCATAATCGGGCACGAACTCCTCTTCAGACGATTCCTCTTCTTCAGACGATTCCTCTCCCATTTCCGACGAACTTTCTTCTTCACTCGTTTCGCTCTCGCTGGAAATTCCTTCCGAACTTACGATTTCCGAACTTTCTTCCGCACTTGAACCCGCGCTAAAACTTGACTCGTCGCCGTCCTTGCTGCCACAAGCCACAAATGCAAACGTTGCGCAAAGTGCCAAAACCATACTCAAAAATTTCTTCATTTTTATTCCCTTTTTCCGTTTTAGTCGTCCAAAGCTTCCGCCTCGTCGCTATTTTCAAACTGTTCGTATTGATGGCAGAATTCCGCAAAAACCTCATCTAAAAGCTGCGGGTCTTCCAAAGGCACTAACACCGCGTCGTCGCCTTCGCCCTCTAAACCGAAAATAATTACTTCGTCCTCTTCTTCTTCCGTTTCGGGTTCGGCTTTTTGGAATACGCAATACATCTCCTTGCGGTATTCGATGGTGGCAAGATGATACAGTCTTTCTACCGTACCGTCATCCGCTTCTACCTCAAAAATACGGTCTTCCTCTTCATAAATTTCGTCTTTAATTTCGTTGTTCATGGCTAATTCCTCCGCCTTTTTATTCTTCTTTTTTCGTTCGGAAAGATAACTTTCCAAAATGCAAGCCGCCGCGATAGAATCAATCGTCTTCTTTCGCTCGTCCCGTTTCACACCGCCCAAAATCTGCGTTTCCCGCGCCTCTGCCGTCGTGCAGCGTTCGTCTTCCAACACCACGGGCAAATCGGTAACTTTTTTCAACGCTTCCACAAATTCCCGCGTTTTTACCGTTTGAATACTCTCCGTGCCGTCATAATTGACGGGCATACCGCATACGATAACGCCCACGCCACGGTCTTTGGCAATTTTCGCCACCGCCGCCACGTCTGCGGCAAAATTTTTGGTACGGACGTAGGTTTCACAGGGCATTGCGTATTCGTTAAACGGGTCAGAAATCGCAACGCCGATTCTTTTGCCTCCTATATCAAAGGCTATCGCTCTTTTTTCTATCATAATTTCATTATACCACAAAAAAACTCGCCCGTCTATCGTTCTATCGAAAATTTTTGCCCGTTTTTCGTATTTCTTCCCGATTTTTTCACATACTATCCTCAACGGATAACCGTAAAGGGGGAAAATAATGGAAAAATTTGCTTGTGGTTTGGTGCTTGGCTGTATCGGCGGCGCACTTTTAACCGCCAATAATTATAAAATGCGGACGTTGGTAAGAAAAACACAGGAAGAAATGAAAGCAAAATTTGATAAAATGATAGACGAAAAAATCCAAGCCGCCGAAGAATTGACGGAAGAAATCAAAGAAAGCGCGGAAAAAGCAGCGGAAACCGTTGCTGAAAAAAGCCAAGAAACACTGAATAAAGTGAAAAAAGTCGCAAAAAAGGCAAAATAATTTTTTAAACAAGAAATAGGGACGCGTTAAAAACACGTCCCCGTTTTCTTTTTTGTCCGTTATCGTTCAAATTCTCGCTTGTATAGATAATTATGCAATCAGGATAAATCTTATTTCGCCTTTTGGTTTTCCTCTTTTAAGCGTGCGTTTTCTTCGCGTAACCGCTCGTTTTCCGCTTTCAGCGCCTGCGCCAACCTATCGTATAACGCATTGATTTCATTTTCCAAGCGACGTTGCAAAAAATCTTGCTTCGGCAACCCCTTTTCTTTGCTTTGCGCGTTTCTCCGCGGCGTAAAAAACTCCTCTTTTAATCCCATTTCCGCCGCCAAGTTCGCAATGCGTTCTGGCTCTTTTTTTAACGTATTGCGATATTTGTTTTGCAAACGAAGCATCAATTTATCGTCCCCCGCCGCAAGATTAAAAATCGCGCGCCGCACCGAAAGCCCCTTGCTCTTTTCCGCCAAAATACTGCGAAGCGCCGCGTCCGTTTCCTCTTCGGTAAACTCACGGATTTTCTCTACGGAAAGTTCCGAGCCGTCCAAAAGTTTGACGATACGCTCGTCCCCCTTTTCGTTTTTCATCAGCGCGTAATAATAATTGCGTACGCTGCCTTTCGCTCTGCCGTTATGGATACCGTACGTTTCAAACAAGTACGTCAAGGTTTTCCCCTTGCGCTTGCCCTCTTTAATGTATTCGACAAGATTTTTCGCTTCTTCTTCCGTATAACCGTTGATTTTATTCATAATTCTGCCTCCGATTTTTTCAGTTCCGCAGAAATTATTTACTTATTTTTTCCTTTTTATACTTTTCAAAATGAAAAAAACATACAATAAAATATGAAAATTTATTTTTTATCCTCTATGCCTTGTGCACTGCGTATAGGCGGCACTTTTTTCGGTATGACCGATCTTTTTGCCCGCAGCGCAACCGTATCCTTGCAAGATAAATTATTCGTTGAATTTTTACCTGAAAACGGATTGCCCGTTTCGTTTTTTCTCACCGAAAATATTCGTTTTTGCCCGCCTGCGCATTGCGAAGTTTATCTGCTCGCCGACGGAATTGCCATTTACGCAGCCGAATTTATCCCCACAGATTTTACCCTGAAAACTTTATTTCAAACCCGTTTGGAAAACGCCCTTATCACCGTCTTTCAACAAGGCGGCGTCCAACTTGCCTTTGAGCGGGAAAACCAAGCGTTTACCACCCCTCTACCGCAAGCGTTTCAAGTTTGCGAAGCGCAATTTTTCCATCAATTTCTCTTGCTCTGCGGAGAAGTTCGCGGGCAAAAAAAATTGCTTTTATTTGACGAAAACGGACAAAAAATTTTAGAAGAAGCCGTCCTTTCTTACTCTTTATCCGAAGAGGTTTTGCGTGCAGAATTGCCCCTTTGCGACCGCCTTTGCCGCACGGCGAAATGCACTTGGGTCTGCGCAGAAAACGTCTTAAAACGAACGGAATGCGTGTTGAGCGCTCCGTTAAAAGAAAGTGAAAAAAACGAGGCGTTTCTTGCCTACGATTTTTTTGAAAGCGTATGGATAGGCGCAGATTTTCAAATATTTTTATCGGAAACTTTACAAAAAGACGCAGAAAAAATTCTTTCTTTTTTAGGGACGTTTGAGGGTGTAATTCTTACCGACAACCCCAATGTTTGCGGATTGATAAAACGCAAAAGCGAAAGACTTTTCGAAGTGGCATATTTCGAAGTAAAAATACAAAACGGTAAAATAATCGACGTAAACGGCTAAAATTTCCATTAAAACCCATGTTTAGCCGCTTGACAAGCCCCCCTTGTTTGTTATACAATACTTTACGGAAAAAATCAAACAAGGAGGCAATAAATCATGCAGAAGACGATTTGTAAAAAAGTTTATGACACGGAAACTTCTACGCTTATCAAAAAGGTAACGTTCGGCGCATACGGCGACCCGAAAGGATATGAAGAAAGCTTGTATCAAACGGAAAGCGGCAACTTCTTCCTTTATACCAACGGCGGTGCAGAAAGTAAATACACCAAAGAAGATATTACCAGAATGGGCGCAGAAAAGAAAGACGCTTGGTTGAAAGCGAACGCGTAAACAAAAACAAAAAAACACCTCTTAATCTTATCGTTAAGAGGTGTTTTTCTTATTCTTTCCTTAATATTTGCTAATCCAAGCCGATTTGATGATAATCGGTTCGTTCGGCACGCTATATTCTACCGTCAAGTTTTGCGAACCGATAAAACGATCTTCGGGGTCTTTCTGCATCTTCGTTTTGGTTGTAAACGTTTCGCCTTCCGAAAGGTCTTCCACGTATTCAGCTATCGCCGCTTGCAAATCTTCCAAATCGCCTGCACCGCCCGTCAAGGTCGCAAACGTACAATAACTCGATTGCACCGACGCCGATTTCAACCAAATACAGAACATCGAAGTTGCGCTGTTTTCGTTGTAAGCTCTACGAACGATTTCCCCGTCCTGTTCGACCCAAATTTTGGGGATTTGTGTTTCCACGTTCGATTTATCGTTATAATACATCGAAAGCGAACCAAACTTGGGATTGATTGCCCCAGAGTTGCTCTTATTGCCTACGTAATAATTATTATTCGCAAATTCACCGAAAAGAGTATAGAGCGGCGTTTCCTGCTTTTCATCTTCCCAAACCGAGTGCGGGAAAGAAGAGGGATCTTCGCTGTTCAGGATAAATTGACGATACTCCTCAAAGTCTAAACGACCTTCGTCGAACTTATACGCGCCCGTATACCATTTGCCGTTGCTGTCCTGATAATCGTGAATGCACATTCCGTCATAGTAATTGTTTTCCACCAACCACATAAAATGTTCCACCGTTTTCGGCGTTTTATCTTCGTGCAGTTCATAGGTCATCGTGTATTCTTCACCGAGGAATTCCAAGGTGATTTTCGCTTCGGGATTTCCCTCGTCGCACGCCGTAAACGTACCGATGCAACCGAATACGCAGGTAAGCGCAAGCGTACCCAGCGTTATCTTTTTCACGATTTTCTTCAACATAATTTTTCTCCGTCTTCGTTTCTATTGCAATATTATTATAATTTGAATTTTTCTTTCCGTCAAGCGGTTTTATCAAATTTTTCCCTATTTTTACAGGATTTACACAAATCGGCAAGTTTTATTTGCTTGCTTTTGCCACTGATTTTTCCGTCGCCTTTTTCACCTTGGGCAACGGCTTTCCGCCCAAATGAAATTTGCAATGCGGGCAGCGCGCATCCGTTACTTTTGCTTCCTTTGCACACTTTGGACAAAACATACCAAACACCCCTCTTTTTTACTATACGATTATTATACTCTATTTATCCGCAAAAGTCAAACCTCGTTCTGCACTTTTAAAAAGTTTTCCGCATAAACAATAAAAAAATGCCCGTTCGTATGAACGAGCATTTTTGCGTCAAGTAAAAACTTATTTAAGTTCAGCCGTAGCGCCGTTTTCCTTGAGCTTCGCAACGAGAGCTTCTGCGTCTGCTTTAGGCATATTTTCTTTGATAACGCCCATAGCTTCCACTGCTTTCTTCGCGTCAGCAAGACCAAGACCGGTAGCTTCCTTAACAACCTTGATGATTGCGATTTTGTTTGCGCCGATATCCTTAAGAACAACGTCGAATTCCGTCTTTTCTTCTGCTGCGGGAGCTGCTTCTGCTGCTGCGCCTGCTGCGGGAGCTGCTGCAACTGCTGCGCTTACGCCAAATTCTGCTTCAAGTGCTTTTACAAGTTCGTTCAATTCAAGAACGGTCATAGCTTTTACTTCTTCAATGAGTTTCTGTACATCCATGATTTTTTAATCCTCCGATTTTTAATAATGATTTTTTTAATGATTTTTGGTAGTGCTCAAAAATTAGTTGCTTTCTTTCGCCTTTGCGATCTGATCGAGAACGCCAACGAACTTGGAAAGCGACGACTGG
>JAFTHU010000008.1 GCA_017457215.1 Clostridia bacterium | reverse complement strand
TCACACAATACTTTTGTTGATGAGAACGGAAAAGAAGATTATTTGATAATTTCAAAATTTCTTTTTTCACAATACGGATTAAAGAAAGGAAATACTTATCACATTACGTATTATAAAAATTCTCACGTTGTATATTCGGTTGAACTTTGTGACGGAACAGAATATTGCGAAGTTTGCAGAGAAAATTTGCTGGATTAATATATACAACACGTATCCATTTTTGTAAAACGATTTCATAATCTCATGGGGAATGAGCTTGATTATATCAGGCTCATTTCTTTTTTATAAAATTAGTAGCTGTTCACAATATACTTTTTATCCTCGGAAGATATAATAGTATTTATTCTTCCGTGATTAGCATGCTCATGTATCTCGAGTTTACCACAAGCTTCGTCCAACATTTTAGAAATTGACGCATTATTGGTAATACAATAGTTATAGACGCTTTTTGCTGAAGTCATACGGTCTTTCCAAACAAGATCAGTTCCGAAAGAATCAGTAAATCTCTTTGTTGTAATGACTCGCCGGTTTTAGTTATGGATACAAACATTCTTCTGTGATTACTCATAGCATTTCTCCTTATATGTATAATATATATTTCTTGGATGACAAATTTTATAATTCCCTCTCAAACAACAGAAATCGTTGCGAATATTTTGTCGCAAAAATTTTTATTGCCCTATCCGGTTTTCATTAATTTTTCCGTTAAAACAGGAGGGCTTTGGGGAACATTTTTTATTTTTCGCTTTGCTGCTATATATAGAATAATAGTACCAGAATTTTTCGCCCTGATACTGTTAAAAAATAAAATAAAAACAAATTTTCAAAAAACAAAATTTTTCATTATTTTTGATGATTTTTTTGGCACACGATTTGGCACCCGAAACGCTAAAATCCTTTATTTTAAAGGGATTCAGCGTTTGCGCCGAAAGGTTCGAGTCCCTGCGAAGTAACTTGTATAAAACAATTTCTGCATAGAAAAACGCCCTTGCTAGTATACAAAGGCGTTTTTTATTTATAACGCAATATTACAATGCCGTTTGGGTATCGTCGGGATCACCCTCGCGCGCCAACTTATATTCGTGCGACCAATCCAAATCACGGTATTTTTCTCCGCGCGGGTCAGTATTTATCCATTCTACAAGCAAATCCAACATTTCTTCTGTCCACGTTGCGCGGTCAATCTGCGCCGTGGTAAATTTATTTGCAGCAATCATTTCAAAGCCGAAATCATCTTTCACGTGGGTTTTAGCTGCGCCCTCCACCACTTCTTGCACCAAATGCGCAGGAATAAACAGTACGCCGCCACCCGCGCCGTACACGATATCTCCGGGCAAAACCGTAGCCTTACCGATACGGGTAACGCCGTTGAAATCCTTCATAACAAATTCTCGAATGGGCGTAGGGTCGATACCTCTGTAATACACTTGCACGTCGGGAACTTGTTTCATCTGCTCGGTATCGCGGATCCCGCCCCAAATCACGCCGCCGCCCGTCTTGGTTTTAGTCTTAATCGCCGTCGTCAAATTACCGCCGAGAAACGTCCCTTTGTAAATCTTATCGTACATATCCGCAACGACAACGTCGCCCTCTACAAGGCTGTCAATTACCCATTGATTGTAATTCCCCTTTCTGCCCTCTTGCGCACCGACGCCGAACATAACCTCGTGCAAATCGGGACGGGTAGGCACGAAAGAACAGGTAACCGCACGTCCGATCAGTTTTCTGCCATCGTCGTGCAATGTTTTCAAATCCCCCTCAAATTGCGACTCGTATCCTTTCAAAAAGATAGGTTTCCACAACTCCTCCAACGTCATTTTGCGCATTTCGTCCAAATATTTTTGCGGAACTTTGGGTCTGCCGTCCTCAAAACGTTCGCCCTTCCAAAGCGGAGTCAAAGCAATAATGTCTTCTCTGTTGTTTAATTTAATCATAATTCGTCCTTCCCTTTTTTATTATTCTACTGTAATTAAAAACGTTGCGCCCGCCGTCAGTTTCAAATCGATTTTACCCGTAGCTTTGCCCGTATATACAGGTTTTAAATTCCCCTCTTCGCGCAAAATTTCAATTTGTTCTGCCGTCAAGTTTTTCCAACCATTTCTCTGTGCCATGCGGTAGGGATTGGTATGCTCTTTATCGATTGCCCATATGGTAACCGTTTTACCGCTGATATCTTCTTCAAATTCAATCGTTTCCTTTTTATCTTCCGCAGGGATAAGGAAATTCCCTTCGCCGTAGCAAAGTAAAACTGCGTATTTTCCGTCGTCGTCTTTCGTCGGGACTACGGTTACTTCATCCCCTTGCATCGGGTAAAACGTCAAAACGTCCGCCGAGCAACGCAATACGTTTTCGTGCAATTTCGATGCCAAAATATAAGCGTTATAGATAGGCTTTTTGATAAAGTTTAAGGTAAAGAAGTTTCTAAACCCCGAAAAATCTTCCGTCATTTCGTGCTGTCCCGAAAGACAAAACAATAGTTTTTTAATATCTAAGCCCGAACGGATTAAATAGTAAATAAAACGCACGAAGTACGCGGAATTGATTTCCGTTTCGCGGAACATCAAAAATTTACACTCGTCCTTGTTGAAAAAGCCCATTGACGACGCGCCCCACTCATCCACGATAATCGGCGTATCTTCAAAACCACATTTTTTAATAATATCAATCTTCGGACGCTGTCTATCCATATTGCCCCAAACGGACAGTCCACCGTCACCCGTAGTGAGATACGCGGGGTCGGTACCATAGAAATGCATGGTGATATAATTAAGCTCTAAGTTCTTTGCCTTGACGATTTTTAAGAAATTTTCCAAGAAGAACGTGCTTGCTGCAAGGGTAGGCCCACCAACGGAAATCGTCGTGCCCGCGCGGCGTATACCGCGTACGAATCCTTCGTACATAGCCACGTATTCTTCCACACGGTGCATCGTATCCCACGGTTCGTCTTTCATAAAGAACATAGGCATATCTGGCTCGTTAAAACATTGACAATACCAACTATTTACCTTTTCCGCACCGTAACGCTCTACGATATGCTTGGTGTACTGATAGCAAACTTCTTCCCAAAGCTCGGGCGTTTTCGGGGGCGAAGTGTTCCACATTTTGCCCTTGTAGCGGGTTTTGCCTTTTGAGGCGCTTGATTTATCGGCGCAACTCCTTGCGATGCAATCGGGCATACCGCCGTACGCAAGCAACAGATTAAACCCTTTTTCTGTCAGGTAATCCATACGCAAATCGCTAAGCGTAAAATCAAAGCGCAAATTGCCCGTCTCGTCAACGGATACGATATCTTCGAACATTGTATAGATACGGACGGTATGACAAGCTTTATCTTCTGCGATTTGGTCCAAAATACGTTTTCCCCAATCATCCTCTATCGCATCCGTGGGATGAAAAAGGCAACCGTTCCAAAAATTAGGTTGTTTTTTAACTACTTCATTGAAAATTTTAATCATTTCCTTTCCCCCTGTATTGTTTCTAACAATCCTTTTAAATAACCGATAGCAAACAATCTTCCCATAGAAGCGTACCCCGCCACTTCGGTATTTTCCCCTTTCATGGTCGGTACGTGGTCCACGCGGATGGGTACGTCGATACCGAGCTTTGTATATAAACGAAGCAAGTTTGCCATATCCAAATCCCCGTTGTCGTGGAAGGTTTCTCTAAATTTTTTCAATGTACCCGTTGTATTTCTAAAATGCACGAAGAAAATCTTTTCGGCAAATTCCTCAATCGTCTTTTCAACGTCCGCTCCCATAATATAAAAGTTCGCCTGACACATGGTCAAACCCAAGTTCTTGCTAGGATAAATATCGTAAATTGCCTTTTTGATATTGTCGACGTTAATCATAATACGGGACACGTCGCCAAGCTTTGGTACAGGAGGATCGTCGGGATGCAACGCCAAATTGATATCGTATTTTTCTGCCACGGGCATGACCGCTTTCAAGAAATATTCATAATTATCCCACAGCTCTTTTTCGGTAATCTTTGCTCCCGCTTTCGGCGTAAAATCCGCGGGATCATATTCGGTTACAAACGCGCCGCCGCGTTCTAAAATATCACTTCTTGTCCTCAACCAACCGATATGCGCCATCCAATTAAAACAGATTCCGCCAATGTTTAAATCACGCATAATGGGTAACATTTTAATTACCTTTTCAATGCTTTCGTCACGGAGTTCATCCCCTGCCTTGATATGGTCGTGCACTTCGTTGGGCATAGGCTCTACAATCACGGGCATAATGCCGTAATCGGTAAATCGTTTATGTACTGTCTGCCAATGCGTTTTATCCGTCAAATCAAAGCCTTTATTTTCGGGCAAACGAATCACGCCGTGATTTACGCCGCTTTGTTTCGCATAATCCCAAGTAACGTCGTAATCACTTCTAAAATAATCCGTCAATAACATAATTTCTCTCCATTATACTCCGCCAAGCGTCAAGAAACCGCCGTCTACAGGCACGGTGATACCCGTAACGAAACCCGCGCCGTCACCAAGCAACCAGTTTACACAACCAAGCAAATCGTTCGCTTGACCAAATCTGCCCATAGGCGTATGATTAATAACGCTCTGTCCTCTTGCCGTCAATCCGTCCTCTACCGTACCGAGATAATTTTTACTGCGCTCATTCACCATAAAACCAGGTGCAATGGCGTTAATACGGATATTGGCAGGCGCATAATACGCCGCAAACGATTGCGTAAGATTAGAGATTGCCGCTTTACTCATAGCGTACGCAAAGCATCTGGTCAACGGACAATAACTATTCATAGAGGCGAAATTGATAACGCTACCGCCTCCCTTTTTCACCATTTGTTTTGCAAATTCCATCGTGGGCAATACCGTTCCCATAATATTGATATCCAACACGCTTCTAAACGCGTCCATATCAATATCGTATAAACCTTTTTGTCCTTCAGGCAATCCCCCCGTGAGTTCACGCGCGTCGTATTTCGTAATGGTAGGCATCGCCTTGATGTTGTTTCCGCCCGCGCCGTTGATGAGAAAATCGCAACCGCCGAAACGAGATTCAACTTCCTGCGCAAGCGCCTTAACTGACTCTCCGTCCGTAACGTCGCAAGGATATACCAATGCAACGCCACCCGCCGCCGTAATTTTATCGTAAACCGTAACCAGTTTTTCTTCCGTTCTACCGACCAAAACTACGTTCATGCCTTGTTTTGCAAGTTCCATCGCGATTGCCGAGCAGAGCGTACCGCCCGCCCCCGTTACTACTGCCGTTTTCTTTTGAATCATATTTTTTTCCTCCTATAATCGAACTGCCTTTTTTGCATTTTCATAACAAAGTTTCTTCACGAGCAATTTCAGATTGCTCAAATCACATAAAATTTCCCCGTTTTCCCATTTATCTGCCAACCAATCGCAGAGTATTCTTCTGAAATAATCATGCCGCACAAACGACAAAAAACTTCTGGAATCGGTTGTCATTCCCACAAAATTAGAAAGTGCGCTGAATACCGCCGTATTCTCAAACATTTCTACCATGCCCAGTTTATGGTCGCACCACCACCAAGCAGGTCCTTGGGTTATCAAACCCGCCTCGCCATTCTTCGAATACGAACCGGCTAAAACCGACATTACGGCGTTATCGGCGGGATTCAAAGTAAACAAAACCGTTTTCGGCAACCCGTATTCCGTGCAGTCAACCGCGTCCAAAAATTCCGTAAGCGCACGCACGTTTACCGTATTCCCTATCCCAGCGAAACCTCCCGCAGGACCTACCATTTTGCGCAGTTTGCTACTGGTATAACGTTGCGCTCCAATATGCAGCTGCAATACAAAACCGTGTTTTGCGTATAGCATACCGAGTGTAAACAAAATATACGAGGTCAATTTTTTCCCCTCACAAGCGGAAAGTTCCCCTTTTAATAAAGCTTGAAAGCGTTCGCCGTTTTTTCCGTCGTTACAATAAAATGCAAATCCATCGTCCAAGGCATGGTCGGCAAAAACACATCCCACTTTTTTAAACTCTAACAAGCGACGTTCCAACGCACATTCAAAATCGTGCAAATCGGAAATTGCCATCTCCGCCAAACGGCTTAACGTATTTAAAAAGCCGATTGTAGGCGCAACCACGTCATCACCGCGCAAAGAGGGTGCAACGCAAGCGTTGCCCGCAAAAACGGAAAGATCGTCTGTCAAAGAAGCGCATGGACAAGCGAATTCCACGTTGAAAAGACGCAACAAGGAATTAGCCGTTACTTCGTGCGTTTCCAAATACCGATTGCAGCGTTCGTAAATACTTTTCGCGTTTTCTGCATTGGGAATTTCAACGATACCAAAAACCGTTTCCAACTCCATCATTGACCAATGTGATAAGGGGTTTAACGGCAATTTCGGCAACGTTTCGCACCAGATTATAAACTTCTCCTCGTTAGAGGCGTCCCCCGTAATATATTTTTCCGAAACGCCGCACATACGCATAGCGCGGTGTTTATAAGGGTCTGGCTTTATCCATAAATCGTACACGTCGTAAAAACGCACGTTTTTAGATATATCTTCCATGGACAAATGATTGTGGTAATCGATTATCGGCAACGCTTTTGTTTCTAAATAAAGCGTCCTTGCCGTCTCCGTTTTTAATAAAAATTTTTTTTGCATACCGTACTTTCCAAAATAAACTCTTCGAGAATCCGACATTTTTTTCTTATGCCTTGACATTCTCACATTTTTATTGTATAATATTCTTACTTTCCTGTCAATAGGCACCCCCTATTGTATCCAGCAAAAATATATGGTATTCGATTATTTTTAGGTGAAACAATGAACGATATACGATTTAGCGGCAATTTGCATTATAAGATTAAGAATTTAGGTTTTGTAGAAGTCGTCCGTAAAAAGAATTTTGTATTCTCTTTTAAAAACGGAAAAAATTTCTTCTCTTTTATCTTTGTAAAAGAGGGAGCTTTGGACTACGCGTTTTCCCGCGAAAGAAAAAATATCCGTATCGAAAAAGGACAATTTCTCTTTATCCCAAAACTCATGCCCTATACCACTACGTATTTAACTGATAATACCCATATTGTCATCCTTACCTTTGACGTAGACGGAGAAACTTTTTCATCCGACTTCCCCGTACCCATTGTCAAAAATTTTGCAAACGGAGATTTTTTAAGCGCCTTTACCCCCGAATACACGCAAAATTCCCTATTCTTGGCTTCTAAAATTTACGACATTCTCTTTATGATGGAAAAAGAAAATTTCCCCATTCCAAAAAAATACAAGAAATTGAAACCTGCCATCCAAGAATTACAAAAACAGTATTTTAAAAATGAAAAAATCGATTACTATGCCAAACTTTGCTACATGAGCGAATCTAATTTCCGAAAACTTTTTAAAGAATACACGGGAAAATCCCCTATTGATTACAGAAATTCAACCCGCATTTCCGTCCTGAAAAATTTTTTGGAAAGCGGAGAATTTACCGTAGCCGAAGCGGCTTATTTGGTAGGGTTTAACAATATGGCGTTCTTCTACGAAGTGTACAACAAATACAGATAACCAGCTGGAAATAAAAACGGAGCGACAAACACTCGTCGCTCCTCTTTTTTATGTTTTCCGTCTTTTAAATCTGCGGAATTTCAATCGTCGGGATAGAATAATCGAACGTAAACACATACAACATTTCTTCGTTGCCGTTTGCAGAAAATTCTATCTTCATTAATTTTCCATCCTCAAAATAAGCCCAATATAAACCGTCTTCCGTTTGATAAGCGTAGTAATCCCCTTCGCCAATATATACTGCGTCGAAAAAGCTTTCCGGCGCTTTTATGTAATCGCCGTGTCCGCCCATACTCGTATGCGAATACACAAGTTGCTCCCACGTTCTATCGGTACGCAATTCCTTTTCCCAACTTTCGCCTTCCATCTTCGTATACGTATAGATATCGCCGTTCACGCATTCTAATACGCTCTCGTAATAAGGGCTATCGTTGTAAATTGTATTTTCCGTAATACGAACCTCCCAAGTAGCGGAAACTTGCTCGGTATTGATATTTTCTATCGTAAACAAAACCGTTCGCGTTTCCGTACTGTAACAATCTACCGCCGCAAACGCCGCATTCCATTCTTCCTCTGAATCAATTTGCGTATAAACCAAAAGGGTTGCATTTTGAGGTAACTCCAAATCCACTTTCGTATAATCGTATATAATTTCGTATACGTTTCCGCTGTTTTCGTAGGAAATAGCCGCCACTTTCTTCCCTTCAAATTTCACGGTAATATTTCTTACCGCCGCCGTTGCGCTAACCGTAGCCGCCTCGTATAAACTTTTTTCCGCATTGAACGTAAATTCGTCGTAAACGTACATTTCGCCTAAATCGTACAAGTCCTCATAATACGCATTGTATACGCCTTGTGCAATCACCCTTTTCGTCCACACGCCCTTTTCCACTTCTTCGTAATCGTAATATTTACCGTCTTCGAAAGATTTATACCGCTCGGAATCCGCGGCGGAAATCTGAATAATACCGTCGTCAAACGTATATTTTTCCCACATTTCCCCCAACGATATGGTATAGGACATCTGCTTTTCTTCAAAGAACAACGCTTTATTCCATTCTTCCTCGGTTACTTCTCCGTTCTCACCTATTTCCGCACCCGAAGAGTTTTCCAATTCGGACGAGGATTCTATCTCAGAAGAGTTTTCCAAAATAGAGCTGCTACTTTCATCGGTGTCCTTATTACAGCCGACCAATGCAAAAACGGAACATACAGACAAAAGCAAAATTAAAAATTTTCTCATAAAATAACTCCTTTTTATTTTATTACGACTTTCAAATGCACCTTTTTGCCTTTATGCAATACAAATTCGCTTGCGGGAATCGGCATATTCGGGTCGGTTACCTTCGTTTCGTCCACGGAAACACCGCCCTGTTCAATCAAACGTCTTGCTTCCCCTTTCGATTTTGCAACACCCGTTGCCACCATAGCGTCCACAACCGTCGCCACGTCCGAAACTTCCTTGGTCAAAAGCTCCGTGTCTGCGCCGCCGAACGCCGCCTTTGCCTGACTTTGCGCCAAATTCGCTTTTTCCTCACCGTGTACTTCTTTCGTCAATTCGTACGCAAGTACTTCCTTTGCTTTATTGATACGCTCGTCGCGGTGTGCACAAAGCGCTTCAATTTGTTCTAAAGGCAAGAACGTGAGCAATTTCATGCATTTTTCCACGTCTTCGTCGGCAATATTACGCCAGTACTGATAAAATTCGTACGGGGTCGTTTTGTTTTCGTCAAGCCACACCGCGCCTTTCGCTGTTTTGCCCATTTTTTTGCCGTCCGACGTCGTCAAAAGCGTAAACGTCATTGCATAAGCAGGTTTTTGTTCTTTTACACGAATAAGGTTTGCCCCTGCTAAAATATTACTCCATTGGTCGTCGCCACCCAACTCCAACTGACAACCGTACTTTCTGTATAATACCAAGAAATCATATCCTTGCATCAACATATAGTTGAATTCCAAAAAGGACAAACCACGTTCCAAACGCTGTTTGAAACATTCCGCCGTCAGCATTTTGTTGACGGAGAAATGCGTACCGATTTCCCGCAAAAATTCAATATAATTCAGGTCAAGCAACCAATCCCCGTTATCCACGACAATCGCCGCATTTTCCCCCTCGAAATCGATAAAACGTGCCATCTGCTTTTTAAAACATTCTACGTTGTGGCGAATCGTTTCTTTTGTCATCATCGAACGCATATCCGTTCTGCCCGAAGGGTCGCCGACCATCGCCGTACCGCCGCCAATCAAAATAATCGGTTTGTGTCCCGCTTGTTGCATATGATGCATAGCGATAAGCTGCATAAAATGTCCTACGTGTAAAGAATCCGCCGTAGGATCGAATCCAATATAAAAAGGCACGCTTTCCTTGCCAAGTTTTTCGTATAATTCTTCTTCGTATACCGTTTGCTTTATGAATCCCCTTGCGCGGAGCGTATCCATTACGTTTGCCATTGTTTAACTCCTTTTTCCGTTGCCGTTTTATACGGTAATTATTATACAATGTACCACTTTTCCCTTGTATTTGTCAAGCGTTTTCTGCGGTTTTTCCCGCCACGAAAGCAAAAAGCCTTTTAAACCGACGCCATAGAAGATTTTTCCGCCTGAAAGGAAACCAAAACGTCCGAAACACCCCGCACGAACGTCAAACCGCCGTATAACGCCGCTACCGCTTCTTCATGCGTTTTTTCCCGCAAACTTTTTGCTATGATAGCATTCGCTTGGGCACGTTTTTCCGCCTCTCTCCGCGCCTCCATTTTTGTTATATATTCTTCAAAATACGACATATTTTTTTCCGTCCTTTGTTTTCTTTGCCATAGCATAACATAAAAAACTTGACAATATCTGTCATATTTGTTAAAATATTTTTAAGAAAATCCTATTTTTTGGAGGAACGATGAAATTTTCGATTTTAATTGCAATCTTATTTGATTTGTTGGCAAAGCGAAAGGCCACCGCTTTAGAGCTTTCGGAAAAATACGAAATCTCGCCCCGTACCGTCTATCGCTATATTGATTTGATGTCCACGTACGTACCCATATACGTAAAGCGGGGTCGAGACGGCGGCATTTATATTTCTGATAATTATAAACTGCCGATGGGATTTATGACCAAAGAAGAATACGAGGCTGCAATCGAATCCCTTTCCGCAATGTATTCGCAATTCCCGCAAGAACGTTTTTTGGCTGCAAAACGCAAACTGTCTGCGCAAGTAAAAGCGGAAGCCCGCGACATTACGCTTTCAGGGGAAATCGGCAATATTTTGGTAGACGGCGGTACTTGGAGCGACACCCACAATTTTTCGGAAAAAATGCGCCTTGTGGAAGAATGTTTGCGCGATAAAATTTTATTGGAAATCGAATACCATTCCCGTATGGGTGAAAAAACCCAGCGTATGATTGAGCCGCACGTACTTGTATTTAAACAAGGGGTATGGTACGTGTTCGCCTTTTGCCACAAACAAAGAGCCTTTCGCTTGTTCCGTTTGGGTAGAATTTTTTCAGCGTTGAAAACGAACGAAAAATTTACAAAACGCCCTTTTTCTCGCGAGGATATTCCTTTAAATTATTGGACGAATGAAAAAACGGTAACGGCGAATTTTGAAATTACGGAAAAGGCGTTCGCCGACGCACAAGATTGGTTAGGCGTAGAAAATTTACAGCTCAAAAACGGAAAATGGTATGCGGAAGTTACTCTCCCTGACGATGAAACTTTGATTCGCAAAATCGTCAGCCTTGGTACGGGAATGCGTGTCGTCGCCCCCGAAGAATTGCGCCGCCGTGTTGCGGAAAACGCCGCCGCCGTCGCCGCTTTATATCGCTAAACTTTTTCCAACAAAACACTTTATCAAACTTTGGTAAAGTGTTTTTATTTTGTTGACAAAGCTCCCTTTCTTGAAGTATAATATGTATGAAAAGTATAACTATTTATACTATAGGAGGCGTTTTATGGACAAAAACAAATTTATTGGTGTTTGCAAAGTGGGAGAAAAAGGGCAAATCGTTATTCCAAAAGAAGCAAGAATTATGTTTGATATTAACCCTGGGGATTCGGTAATTGTTCTTTGCGACAAAGAAAAGGGTATCGCTTTATTGAAAGCCGACGTTATTGAAAATTTAACGGACAAAGTTTTAAATTAAGGAACTGCTGTGATGAATATCATAACGATTGATAACGTTTGCAAAAACTATAAATCAAAAATGGCATTGAGAAACGTTAGTTTAGAAATTAAAAAAGGCGAATTGTTTGGACTTTTAGGCGTAAACGGTGCAGGGAAGACGACGCTTATTAAAATCCTTTGCGGGCTGACAAAAAAAGACAGCGGCAGTGTCGTTATAAACGATTTTGATTTAGATAAAGAAGTGCATAAAATCAAACAAATCGTCGATATTTCCCCGCAAGAAACATCCGTGGCAAACAATTTGACGGTAAAGGAGAATTTAACGTTTTTTGCAAATATTTACAATTATGACGTTGACGTTATAAACGAAGCGGTGGAAATTTTTGATTTGCAAGAAGTATTAAATCAAAAAGCAAAAACTTTATCGGGCGGTTACAAAAGAAGATTATCCATCGCAATCGCACTGGTTTCAAAACCGAAAATTTTATTCCTTGACGAACCAACGCTCGGGTTAGACGTTTTTGCCAGACGGGAACTTTGGAATATTATAAAAAAATTACGTGAAAAAATCACTATTATTTTAACTTCTCATTATTTGGAAGAGATAGAAGCTCTATGCGACAGAGTAGCGATTTTATCATGCGGAAAATTATTGCATACGGGCACGGTTGCACAGATAAAAGAGATTACGGGCTCGCAAAATTTTGAAGATGCCTTTATCAAATTTGTGGAGGCTGAAAATGAATAAAGTTTTAAATTTCTATAAAAGAAATCTCAAAGAAGTTTTACGAGACCCCCTTATCTATATTTTTTGTTTGGGGTTTCCTATCGTTATGTTCTTGTTGTTTTTCATCATCAATAAGTTTACAAGCGGCAATACCCCCACGTTTGAATTGTCTTCCTTGTTGCCCGCAATCGTGGTATTTTCCTATTCATTTGTTATGCTGACGCTTGCGCTGGCCGTCTCAAAGGACAGACAAACCTTTTTCTTAAAAAGATTATATGCTTCCCCCATGAAAGCTTATCATTTTATATTGGGATATTTCCTCGTGGGACTTTCTATCGGAATCTCACAAACCGTCGTTTGTATCGTTACGGGGTTTATCATTTCGCTGTTATCCGCCGCGGACTTTATCTCTTTGGGAAATATCCTCTTTCTCACCGTTAGCCAGTTACCCATCCTAATCACAAACGTTTTTTTGGGTATACTGTTTGGAACGGTCTTTAACGATAAAACCGCCCCTGGAATCTCCTCCGTTTTTATAAGCCTTGCGGGAATACTTGGCGGTTGTTGGATGCCACTTGAAACAATGGGCGCTTTCGAATCTTTTTGTCGCTTCTTGCCTTTTTATCCGTCCGTTTACATTGGCAGAATCATCACAAACGCAACAAACGCACTGGGTAACGCCTATTCTTTTAACTGCGTTGCCGCTTTGGGTTTACTCCCGATAGCTTTCTTTATGTTTGTTAGCATTCTTTTGAGCGTCGTTGCCTTTAAAAGAAGTATGACTTGCGATCAATAAAGCCATGCCTATCAAACGGCGCGGATTCGCAGTTTTTCTTTATACAAAAAGAGTTGGGACATTTCTGTTCCAACTCTTTTTGTTTTTCTTTGTTGAGCCATCTTTTTATTATTTTCTGCCGAATTTTTTATCCAAAAAGCGCATCGCCGCATTCCAATCCTCGCGGGACAAGAAATGCATTCCGTCGCGGTAAAAATACCCTACGTTTCCATCTGCAAACAGCTCACCGCATTCCGGCAAGCGGTCTTCGGGACAAATCAAACCTTTTTCTCCTAAAATCTCCCAAGCCGCAGAGGCGTGTTTTGTCGTCAAATATTCGCCCAACGGGTCTGCTCCCTTGTCGTATTTTGCCGAGTTTACCAAAACGTATCTAGGCGCAATCATTGCCGTTAAAAAACTTTGGTCATAAGGTTTTTCGTTCTCTTTGCCCTGATAGTTTTTAAAATTCTCACAAAACCATTCCCAAGACCCCCAATGCATAAAGTCATCAATGGTTTCGCCCGTACCATATTTGGAAGATGCCGCGCCGCCATAACCAGAATCATTGGAAACAGCCGCCGCAAAACGCTCGTCGTAGGCAGCACACCAAAGTGCCGTTTTTCCCAAACGAGAATGCCCGATTACCGCTACGCGCGAACCGTCCATATCCGTTCTTTCTGCCAAGATATAATCTAACACGCGGCTTGCGCCGTATGCCCACATCCCGATTTTTCCCCATTCCTCTGGTTTACGGTCTTTTTCTACCCCAAAATGTGCTGCAATGCCGTCCGAAAAATCGCCGTGGAGATTATCGTTGACCATATCCTTATAGCAAACGACGACCAACGCATAGCCTCCATCCGTAATTTCTTCCACGGGAATATACCGATCCGGCACGGGACGAAAAGCAATATGTAGCAACACCGGCGGTTTTTCTTCTTTTTTCGGAACGAAAATTTCTATGGGATAACGCATCACTCCTTTTTCCGTTTCAAAGGAAAGCTGCACCTTTTCTCGGCGAACTTTTCCTGCATATGCGTTTTCTTCCTGCTCCAAAACCTCACCCCATACCCTCAAAGGCAATGCGGGCGTTCTGCCGTAAGAATATACTTCCAACGCCTCTTTCAGTTCTGCACGGCGCTCACGCCAATTTTCCGCGGTTACAGGCGTTCCGTCGTTCATTTTTAATATCGGTAAATACGCCTTTTCCTTTAACAATGATTTTAACATACTGTCCTCCTAAAATCCTTCAAATTCATTATAAAAACCCGCTTTTTTTATGCAATCCTCGTACGATTTCCACGTCCAGCCCTCGCCGATATTGCAAACGAAATGGTTTATGCCCTCCGTTTTTCCGTCCGTCCAACAAATCAAATAAAACCCGTCTTTTTCTTCGGGAAGCTGTTCAACTTGCGCCAAACCGTTCGCCTCCACGGTAAATTGTCCTTCGGCAATTTGTTTTCCCGTTGTAAGATTTTCCACCGTATAACGCACTTGTTTTTCTTCCTGCGTATCGTTGCTTACAATCAATGGCAGAACGCCGTTTTTCGGCTCTGCGCACATCAGACAAAGCGGTGCTTGCGAACGCTTAATGTATCCGTACGCAATCTTTTTACAACCGTACCAATCAACCACTGCGTCCGATATCTGCGGCCAACCGTCGATGATATTCCACCATAAAAGACCCGTTCTTCTGCCTTTCGCAGTACGGAAATATTCAATAAAAAACTTCACCGCTTCCGCTTGCGAAATCTGACTTTGCCGCGCGTATTCGTCCAAATCCGCACTGGCTGTACCGAATAAGCGCTCCACTTGGCTAATCATAAGCGGTAAACGGTAGGCGTAAGGATTTTCTTCTACACAAGTTTCCATACCCGCCGCATGCACCAACCAATCAGGTTTATCGCAAATTTCGTAAATAGAATCTTTAGGCATCTGCTCTGCCGAAATAAATTTCGCCAAAGATTTCGGGGACGGACAGCCGTGATAACCGATTTCCGAAGCAAAATTCGCCTCTGCCGTTCCGTAAAAATCCCCCTTGAAATAATCGCGCGGCCCCCACAGATGGTCTTCCGCAGGCATGCCGTATTTGTATACGATTTCGTCAATATACGGCGAACTGGGCAAATATGGACGGGTTGCGTCGTGATTGCGAAGTTCGTGCAAAATGACGTCGCGCGTCAACACGTTGAAATTCGGGTTGAGATAGGAAGAGGGCATACTTTCGTCGTGCGGTTCTTCCCAATTATGCGACACAAAAGTATCGCATTCGTTATCCCCCGCCCAAAGAGTAAGCGACGGGTGATTTCTGAATCGAATCGCCACCTCTTTCACTTCTTGACGAACAAGGTCGCAAATACGCTTATCGTTGGGATAATGTCCGCACGCAAGCGCAAAATCCTGCCAAACCATAATACCGTGCTCGTCGCAGTAATCATATAAAACGTCGCCGGGATAAGCGTTTCCACCCCAACAGCGAATCATATTACAGCCGATATCGTCTGCAAGACGGATTCCGCGCAAAGTATATTCGTCATGGCGAGAGGGAAAAGCGTCGGGCGGAACCCAATTCGTACCCAATACAAAAACTCGTTTCCCGTTTACGATAAAGCAAAAATCGCCGTCCGCGCCCGAACGGGAAGTGCGTTTAAGCCACACGTGGCGCAAACCCGTGCGATATTGTACGCGATCCACTTCCGTACCCTTGTAATATAAAACGAGTTCCACCTCGTATAAATTTGGCTCTCCGTAATTTTTCGGCCACCACAAATACGGGTCTTGAACGTCTTGCTGTATCCGCACGTTCGCCGTATAAGGAACGTATTTTTTGGTGAATACGCTATCTTTGCAACGCGCTGTCATTTCTACGGAAAAATCAAATAGATACTCTGCCTCCGTTTCGATTTTAAACGAAGTTTCCACGGTGATATTCCGTTCGTTTTGAAATTTATTAACGTATGTAAACGGGTCGACGATACGCGAATTTGGCAGATATTCTATCGCAACGGGTTTCCACAACCCTCCCGATACGATGCGCGGCATAATATCCCAACCGAACATCGACATAGATTTTCGAAGCTGTATTGCGTCGTGATTGTATTTTAACCCGAAGCACATAGCAGGCAAATCAAATTGCCGCGCGTAGATTGCCGCAGGCAAAATATGCACCAACAACGTATGTTTCCCCTCTTCAACGTCCTTGAAAGAAAAGCGGTGGGAGTGGAACATATTTTCCACAAAGGCAAGCAATTCGCCGTCCAAATAAATTTCCGCAGCCGTGTCAATTCCCTCAAAACAAAGAATCGAATCAAATCCCTCTCTTTTTTCGTAAAAAAATTCGGTAAAATAATACAAATGCAAATTCTCGTTTTTCTGCGCTTTGACGCTATTCTCCCCGAAATAAATATCGTCCAATAAGCCCTCGCGCATAAAATCAAGCTCAAAATTTCCAGGAACGCTTGCTTGAATCGTTTTGCAACCGCTATTTTCAACCTCGGAAGGTGTTTTTAATGCGATTTTTTCCGCTGTTACCCTTACGTTTGGAATCCACGCCAATCGCCAATTTTTAATATACGTCTTTTCTTTCATACTACTATCCTTGCCGCCTTATTGTATACAAGCATATTTCTATAAATAGTATAACATATATTTTTTTGATTTCAAAAAATATCGTGCTGTTTTCTTGCGTTTTCCTGCTCTATTTTATCATCTTTTCCTTTGCCAAAGCATATGCGCCGTACATACCCGCCTTATTGCCGAGCGCCGCACCGACGATTTTCAGCGGTACGATATCCATAGCGATATACGTTCTTTCGTCTACGGCTTTCCGCAAAGGAGCAAACAATTCTTCGCCCTCGTTGGCAATGCCGCCCCCCAAAACAATGGCTTCGGGACGTAAAATATTTACGAAGTCGGCGATACCTTCCGACAGATAGCCCACAAATTGCCGTATTACTTCTTGCGCCGTTTTATCTCCGCGGCGCGCCGCAGCAAACGCCGTTCTTCCGTCCACTTTTTCAATTTTTCCACCTGCCTCTTCCCAAAGCAGGCTGTCCAGATTTTCCACCATCGCATGCCGCGTTTGACGAATCAACGCCGTGGTAGACGCATATTTTTCATAACAGCCTCTACGCCCGCACGCACACGGCAAACCGCCTTCGCGAATGGTAACGTGTCCAAGCTCTGCACCTGCGCTGCGATAACCTTCAATCAGTTTCCCGTCAAAAACCATACCGCCGCCGACGCCCGTCCCAATGGTAAGCAAAATACTGCTTTGATATTGCGCTGTAGAACCGAATTTCGCCTCACCAAAAGCCGCTACGTTTGCATCATTTGCAATATATACGGGTTTTTCCGTTTTTTTGGAAAGCACCTCCGCTAACGGCACGTTATCCCAATTAAAATTACTCCAACGCAAAACGAGCCCGCGCGTACTGTCCACGACCCCAGGCGACCCCATACCAATCGCTACGACGTCTGTGTAGGAAACACCTGCATCTTTCGCCAAACTCTTGCAAAAGACACTTAAACTTTCTACCGTACCCTCGAATCCATCGTTTTTATCCGTCTTTATCTTATCGCAAACAAGCAATTCTCCTTCATAGGAAAACACGCCGCCCTTTGCGCCCATGCCCCCTAAATCGATACCAATGATATATTTTTTCATACTTACCTCGTTTTTTCAAGCTACATTTATAAAATCAGCCCGTTGTTTCATGCAGAAACAACGGGCTGTATTGTACTGAAATCAAACGCCGCTGTATGCCGAAAAACCGCCGTCTACGGGAATAACCGTACCCGTTACAAATCCGCTGGCATTATCGTCCGCAAGCCACAACAAACAACCGATCAAATCGGAAATTTCGCCAAATTTCTTCATCGGGGTCGCCGCCAAAATTTTACCCGTTCTCGCCGTAGGCGTGCCGTCTGCGTTAAAGAGCAACGAACGGTTTTGATTGGTTACAAAGAAACCGGGCGCAATCGCATTACAACGAATGTTGCAAGGCGCGAAATGCACTGCAAGCCATTGCGTAAAGTTGGAAATGCCCGCTTTCGCTGCCGAGTATGCGGGGATTTTCGTCAAAGGCCGATATGCGTTCATCGACGAGATGTTGATGATATTACCGCCCGTCTTAATCATATCAGGCGCAAATACCTGGGTTACCAAGAACGCCGACGTGATGTTGAGGTCGAATACAAATTTCAAACCGCTTTCTTCCAGAGCAAAGAAATCTTTCACGCCTTCCAAATCGGGCGTCATTGTTTCGTTGTCCGTGGATGCGCGGGGATTGTTACCGCCTGCGCCGTTGATAAGGAAGTTTACTGCGCCAAAGCTATCGTTGATAGACTTTTTCGCTTCGATAATGCTTTCTTTATCCAAACAGTTGCAACGGATCGCAATTGCATTTTCACCGATTTCCGCCGCTACCGCAGCAGCCGCATCGTAGTTAATATCAAGCAGTGCAACTTTTGCGCCGCAAGCCGCCAAAGCCTTTGCAAACTCGCTACAAATAATACCGCCTGCGCCCGTTACGGCAACCACTTTATTTTCCAAATTTACATTAAAAGGTACGTTCATTTTTTACTTCTCCCATTTTACTTATTTTTAATTTTTGCCTTCCAATCTATCCAACATATCCCATACGCCGAGCATATACATAATACCCAACGCGCGGTCATACAAGCCGTAGCCAGGACGTACCGTACCCGCTTTTTCACCCCAAAGGTGTCTGCCGTGGTCGGGACGGATATAGCCGTCGAATCCGCAATCGTGATACGCTTTTAAAATATTCAAAATACCCGTATCGCCGTCGCAATCTCTGTGGCTCGCTTCCGAGAAATCTCCGTTTTCGAAATGCTTTACGTTACGGATATGCGCAAACGCGATTCTGTCGCAATGCTTTCTTACAATATCCGCCACGTTGTTTTCGGGGTTTGCGTTCAAGCTACCCGAGCAGAGCGTCAAGCAGTTGCAAGGGTGGTCGACCATCTTCAAGAAACGGTCAATACTGGGCTCGTCCACCAAAAGACGGGGCAAGCCGAAAATATCCCAAGGGGGGTCGTCCATATGAATCGCCATTTTGATTCCCGTTTCCTCGCAAACAGGCATAAGCGCTTCCAAGAAATATTTGAGGTTTGCCCACAATTTTTCATGGTCAACGCCTTCATATGCTTTGAAAAGTTCGTCAAGCTTTGCCATACGTTCGGGTTCCCAACCAGGGAAAGACATATTATACTTTTCCGTGAAATCGAGAATGTATTTCGCCATAGCGTTGTAATCGTCTTGAATCATTCCCTTTTCATAGAAAAGCGCCGTAGACCCGTCACCCACTTCGTGGAAAAGGTTACTTCTCGTCCAATCGAAAATAGGCATAAAGTTATAACAAATAACTTTTACCCCAAATTTCGCAAGGTTACGAATGGTCTGTATGTAATTTTCGATATATTTATCGCGGGTAGGCAACCCAATTTTGATATCGTCGTGTACGTTCACCGATTCGACAACGTCGATATTAAAGCCATATTTGTCACATTGTGCTTTTACTGCAGCAATTTCCGCTTCTTCCCAAATTTCGCCGGGCATCTTATCGTGTAAAGCCCAAACGATACCCTTTACGCCGGGAATCTGCTTAATATCTTGCAAACTGATACGGTCGTTTCCTTCGCCGTACCAACGAAAGGTCATTTGCATAAAAAATCTCCTAATTTTATTTTCTATTATTATATACCAATTTGACTTAATTGTCAATAGCATTTTTTACAAGTTTCCGCTAATTAAACAGAAACTTTTTGCGTCTTTAAATATCGGACGGCGCAACCGTTTCCCTATATAGATGGTACATAAATCCGTTTCGGTCAAGATTCGGCAACACTTTTTCTTCCAACTCTTCAATGCAATCCAAATCCCCATTCAAATACGCCTGCAATCGTTCTCCGCAGGTCAGCAAGCGAGCGCGAACGCCGCCCAAACGAATTTCTTGCACTTCCCATCCAAACGCTTTGTTTTCGCGCATCCATAATTTTTTTTGCGCTTCCGCAAACACATCCAAACAAGCCACCGCCGAAGCATAATCTTCTACAAGACGTTTTAATTCGTCCGTGTTCTTTTCCTGATATGCCTTGCGGGTACGGATACCCAAATCGGCTTTGTATTCCATATACGCGCACAATTTTGCCAACGTATCGAAAATATAAGAAAATTCTCCTGCATTTTGCGCGTGCGAAGCAATTTTCTTTCCGTATTCGCCGTACGGAATACGGTCAATATTGGCATAATCAACGTCCCGCATTCCCAAGAACGGGTCGGTAAACGCCATCGTCTTGCAAACACAGTTCCATTTATCGTCCTTTACACCGTTTACACGCAGGTCGTTGGGCAAATCCAAATCCAACCATTCGTCGTAATCCCAACCGAACTTTTCTTTCATATCCGCTTTGATTTTTTCCATATCAAAGTTTCCGTCCGCAAATTGACGAATCACATACAGCGTAGGTAACAACGCAAAATACGAACAATCTTTGCCGTTATCCCCCCAAACGGTAAAAATAACGTTTTCAATGCCCTTTTCCCGTACGCTTTCCATCGCAGGACGCATACTTCTAATTGAAAATTCGCCAAGAGGAGAAAATCCTTGCCAAGCCCAAGCGCCGCCGGCAAACCAAACGTCCCTGCCAAATTCCAAATGCTTTTCAAACATCAAATCGTATTTTTTCTTTTCTGTGGAATAATAATCCCAATAGGTCAAGGCTACGCTTTCGGGAACTTTCGCCGCCACTTCGGGGGACACGTGCACGTTTTTAAGCAGCTCCGGATCGTATGCGCCGCCGCTAATCAAACGGAAGAACATATCGCTCCACATGTGGCATTTAAAGCCGTATTTTTCTGCGATTTCCACAACTTTATTCAGGTGTTCGACAAGGATCTCAGAACGATCACGATAACCGTTCTTTTCCAAATATTTACCAAGCCCAACGTTATGCGCTTCGTCCATACCGATATTCACTTTGCGAGAAGTAAAGTTTTCCGAAAGCGTTTTGAATATCTTATCCAAAAACTCGTACACTTTCGGTTCGCCAATACATAAAATATCGTCGCAATCGAATAAATCCCAATAATAAGGAAGTTTTTTCGTATTTGTAAAATGCGCCAACGTTTGAATACAGGGAATTAATTCAATCCCTTTGCTTGCCGCATAAGCGTCTACCTCTTTTATTTCCGCCGCCGTATATCCGCCGCGTAAATACCCAAAATAAGGTTCATCTTCAATTTTAAAAGTGTCTTCCGTGTAAAGTTCAACCGCGTTAAAACCCATTGCCGCAAGATAGTCAACATACTTTTTCAACTGTGAAACTTTCATCACGGCGTTTCTGGACATATCCAACATCACGCCCATTGTTTTGTATTGCATACTATTGCTCCCTTTAGATTATATAATCGTTTACCTTTTCTTCTTTACCGCTTTGCATCGAACGTTCGATTGCATTCATCACAAATACGGGCGCGATAAAATCTTCGTACGACATTTCGCTCTTTCCGCCTTGCAGCAGTTCGTAGAAATCTTCCCATTCCGTCAAGAAACAATATTTCTCGATGGAAAGCGCATTACCCGTCGTTTTGTCCGCAGCGGTACGCACTGCGTAATAGGTAGCAAAACCGCCTTCCACAAACAACCCGCTAACATCGTAATCGTCATAACGGAACACTACGCTCACGTTTTCGTTCGCCACATACGCCTGTACGGATTTCGGATAACGTCCGAAAATTTCCCCCACGATTTCTACGAGATGTTGCGAATAGAAATAGAATCCGCTGTATCCCATTTTCGAATTCAACGGACAGCACACAAACCCGCCTACCGTTTTTCCGTCCGTTTCATTTTTTGCGTCTTCCTTTAACGCAAGCACCGTTTTTTCATAACGGCAAGACGAACCTCCAGTGATTTGCACGCCGCTCGCTTTGAGTTCCTTCGCCATCGCAATCGCGTCGCTTTCGGATACCGTAATCGGTTTATCTATAAACATAGGCACACCCGAAGAAATATACGGAGCGGCATATTTATAATGGTTTACGCCATCGCGCGCGGTAATGATTACGCCGTCCACTTTGCCCACCGCGCAATCGTAATTTTCCATTGTCGGCACGTTAAATTCTTTCGCTACCCGTTCCATCGCGTCTTTCTCGTCGCTGTAAACGCCGAGCACTTCCACGTCTGCAAAACGCTTGTCGTCGCGGATAAAACCTAAAAATGAATTCGCATGCGAATTTTCACAACCTAAAATAACGATTTTTTTCATAAAACATTACCTCATTTTTTATTTTTTATGTATTGAGTATAGCGTAAATACTGAACCATGTAAATATCCAAGACTAAAAATCTACATTAACAGAATTATATACTTTTTCCCGTCCAATGTCAATACATTTTTTATTTTTCTTTTCATTGTTGGAAAGAAAAATAACGGGTCTTCAAAACCCCGTTATTTTTCTTTTACGCATTTTTTCTTATGACGACTGCACAGAAGCAATATTTATCTGTTCCATTTAAAAATCGGACGTTTTCACGCCCGATTTTCTTATACCAAACTTGTCTTTTGTAAAATTAAATTGCTAACAGCTCCCATACCTGCGGCAAACCCTGCGCTGCCTGCCAAACACAGGCATATATGCATAATATTTGCGTCAAGCGGACTTGCAATAGAAATAATCATAAATAAGAACATCCCTACACCCAAGGAAAGGCACATAGCAAGCCACGTTTTTTGTTTTCCGATAACGCTCATAGTCAAAAATATCGAAACAAAAATAGGCACGAGCAATACTTTTGAAATAATAGAGCAAATTAAATTGAAAAGGTTAAAACCAACCATTTGGAAAGAAAGATTGGTTATACCACCGCCGATTATAGACCCGAGAACGAATGCTAAAATCATACACATTCCCGCGATAGAACCTATGATGGTTTTAGAAACAACGTAATCGGTTTTCTTTGCGCGAACGGTAAAAAGATTTTTCGCATAACCGCTTCTAAAATCCTCGCAAACAAAAACGCAAACAAGCACGGCAATCGCAAAATACATCATATGGATATTACACATAGATACAATATCCATATTCATCTCGCTTTGTTCCGTAGCCGTAGAAGATACAGAGCCAAGTATTTGCCAAACATATTCAAAGCCTTTCATAACCGTTTCTTTTCCCGTTTGCGGGTCTACCGAAACTTTTCCGTCCATCATCTTGGTCATAACAAGAATTAAAATCGGAACGATAAGAGAAATACCGACCATGATATAAAAGAAAGGACTGATAGACAATCTTCTCGCATCCACTTTAAGTATACTTTTTAATCTTTTTGTAAAGCCATTTGCTTCAAACGTCTTTTCCATATTATTTTGCTCCTTTGCCTTGCATAAGGTCGATATAATATTCTTCCAATCCGATTTTATCCGTTTTAATTTCGTTAACAATCACGCAGTTATCGTACAAATACGAAACAATTTCTTCAGGGGAAGTTTGGTCGTAAACACGGATATATCCTTGTTCGTCTTCTTCCACATTAGAATATTTACGCATCAAAAACGTTTTCGCCCAATCTTTTTTGGCTACCCCGACAGAAACGAACTTTCGGCAACTGTTTTCAAGTTCTTCTGCCGTCATTTCCGCAATCATTTTGCCGCCGCGAACGATACCGTAATGCGTTGCAATTTTTTCAAGCTCACCTAGAATATGCGAAGAAACAACGATGGTTGCACCGCTTTTAGCAATATCCACCAAAACTTCTCTCATAATACGCATACCGTCTGCATCCAGCCCGTTAATCGGCTCGTCTAATACAAGCAACGCAGGATTGCCGAGAAGCGCCATTGCGATACCGATACGCTGTTTCATACCAAGCGAACAATTTTTATATTTATTTCCCGCCGCGCCTTCCATACGAACGAGTTTTAAAATTTTTCTTATTTCCGCGTCGGAATTTTTTATACTCAAATTATCCGCTTGTAATTTTAAGTTATTCCAAACAGTCATATTTGGAAAGCATCCCGGCGATTCAATCAAAACCCCTATTTTTGCCCTAACTTCCGTATCGGTATACTCTCTTCCGTAAAGTTTTATGCTGCCGCCGTTTGGATGAATAAGCCCGCAAATAATTTTTTCCGTCGTGGATTTACCGCTGCCGTTTTCCCCGATAAAGCCGTAAATACTACCAACGGGAACGGTCATATTCAAGCCTTTCAGGGCTTGTTTTACCCCGAAATTTTTGGTTAAATTTCTAATTTCTATTGCGTTCATAGTAGCCTCTCCTTAATACACGTCGCTCTTGTTCAAAATGTGCGAACCGACTAAAATATAAATACCTGCCCAAGCCACCGACACGGCAATACACGTGATAAATGCGCCAAAACCACTCGTAAGACAAGCATTTACCGATGCCCCGTAAAGAAAGATATTTAAAAACGCCGTCGGAAGCGAAAGCGCTTCCACAATGGCAGCCACACCGATAATCAAAATCCCCGTGCCGAAAAAGAAAGACGAGGCTACCGAAATCCCAAAATATCTTCTGAAAATTACGTTAAGAAAGGTAAAAAGACTTGCCCAGCCAAGGCTTAAAATCATCTTCCCAAAAACGGAAACGAGTAACGAGCCGACGTTCACACTAGCATTGTACCCTGCAACCAAGCCCCCGATTGTTCCGCCAATAAAATACGTTCCACACATACAAACCATTGCAAAAGCGCAGGTAAGCGTTTTGGATATCATATAATCTTCCTTTTTTGCGTGCGTAGTAAAAAGCTGTTTTACATAACCGCTTTTGTAATCGTGCCCGATAAAAATGGAAACCATAATCCCGCCAAAAATGAAAACCATATTCATATTTGCGTAATCGGCAATGCCTTTGATAACGTACAGCGGCTCGCTTGCAGCGATAATTTGCCAAACGTTAGAATATAAAGGCTCCATTGTGTTGCCGTTTTGGTCGGGCATCATGGTAAGCGCGGAAACCATTGCAGGAATAATTGCCGCTATCGCAAGAAATATATAAAACAATGGCGTGTGGAACAAACGGTAAAAATCCACGCCAAGCATACCTTTTATTCTTTGTTTAAAAGTAGGCGATTCAAATTTAAGCCCTTTTGCGTTATCCATATTATTCGTTCTCCTTTTTGCTCATAAGCTCAATATAGTATTCTTCCAAGCCGATTTTGTTCTTTTTGATTTCGTTTACCACAAAACCTTTTTGAATAAGATATTCTACAATTTCTTCGGTTTTATCCACGTCGTAAACGCGGAGATATTCTGCTTCCAAGCGAACGTTAGCGTATTTTCCCTTTAACGCTTTTAATGCGCCTTGCATATCCGCCGTTTTTAAGGAAGTGAAAACTCTTGCTCGTTTTTCCATATCTTTAGCCGTAAGCTCCGCAATCATTCTACCCTGACGGATAACGCCGTAATGGGTAGCAATCTTTTCCAGTTCCCCCAAAATATGCGAAGAAATTAAAACGGTACAACCGTACGTTTGGGTAATGTCTACAAGAATCTCTCTCATAATGCGCATACCGTCGGTATCAAGCCCGTTAATCGGCTCGTCCAAGATAAGAAGAACGGGATTTCCAAGAAGCGCCATTGCAATACCGATACGCTGTTTCATACCGAGCGAACAACCCTTAAATTTGATAAATTTACTATCTTCCATACGGACGATTTTAAGTACGCGGTCAATTTCTTCTTCTCTGTTTTCAAGTCCCAAATTAATGGCTTGCATCATTAAGTTTTGATACACGCTTGAACCAGGAAAACAGCCTGCATTTTCAATCAATGCGCCAACGCGAACACGTACCCCTGCGTCCGTATAATTTTTTCCAAATAATTTAATTTCGCCCTTATCTGGAACAAGGTGCCCGCAAATAAGTTTTTCCGTCGTAGATTTACCGCTTCCGTTTTCCCCAATAAAACCGTAAATACTACCGACAGGAACGGTCATATGCAAATTGTTTACGGCGTACATACCGCGAAAACTCTTTGAAAGTCCTTTAATTTCAATAGCGTTCATAAAAAATGCTCCTTATGTTTCACTTTACTTTCTATATTATATAGAACCCATGTTTACAAAAAGCAAAGTTTGTGTTTTCAAAACGTAAATTATTTGTTAATAAAATGTAAAAGCGGCTGCGCCTTTCTACGCAACCGCTTAATTCCCGTAGCGAGTTTATTTTTCGTTTTCATTTAAAAGTTCTTCCGAAAGCCGTAAAATTTCATCCCCGTATCTTTGTTTTCCTTTATTGAGCACCGATTTGTATACGGGATAAGCAATAGCCATCGGTACGCTGCCGATAACCATAAGAACTACACCCCAGAGCAGAAAATTCCACTCTAAAATCATAGTAAGTCCAAGCCCAAAAATCAGCGTGCCGAAAACACCCAAACAAAGCGACCATATAATCGCTGTATTTTTTACCAACGCATCCAAACGGCGGAGTCGTTCTATTTTCGTTTCCGTTTTCTCTTGCGAAGCATATCGACGGCGAATACTGTCGATTTCTTTTCTTTCTGCCTGTGAAGGTGCCGTGTATTTAAAATTAAATTGATTGCTCATTCTTTATCTTTTCCTTTTGTTTTTCTTTTATTTTTTTGTTTGCGGATACTATCATATAAACCCCAATCGCTATGGAGAGCAAACTAACGGCGCTTCCCGTAAGCGTATTGAACAACGATATATTTGCCTCGCCTTCGCTAAACGTCGTTAAGAGCGCCGTTTGCAGGGCAAGTATGGAAACAAGCGCGTCCACAAGGTTGATATTTCTAATCGCCCGCACCGTCAAATCCGTTTGCCTATGCGCCTTTAAAAAACTGATAACCGACATTGTGATTTTATAAAAAGCATAGGCGGCGTAGGCAAAAATCGTCCAACCCATATAGAAGAAGTGCGCGTCCGAGAAAATCATTTGCGCAATTGCCACCGAAAGCGCCACGTTTAATACCAAAGTGATGATGCCGCTGTTTCTATATACTCTCGCTTTTATATATTCCTCGTTTTGCAAAAGGTTATTTTTGCCGACTCTCTTTTTATGATAGAGGAGTACGCCCCCGCGAAGAAAAACAAGCGATATATAAAAGGCTGCAAGAGCGCCGTACCATATCGAACGGTGGGCTATGCCCATATATGCGTTGAACCCGCCAAACAATAAACTCAATAAAAACGAGCCGATTGCAAAAATTACCGTTCTAAACCCGAAATTACGCAGCAGTAAACGAGTGAATTCACGTTTTTCCAGCCACTCGGTTATTCCGCTTTTCATTTTGGGGAAAAGTGGAATGATAAGGTAAACGCTGTAAGCAAACGAAACGCCTGCAATTCCAAAAAGCACGTAACAAACAACGGCAACCACAACGTTTTTAAAGCCCACAACCACCATAACCAACGAAAGAACGGAGCTTATTGCCGCCAGAATAAAAGTTAATACTTTTACCAGAGTAGGCGGATTTAATATATTTTTCCAAAGCGCACGAAAATCAATCTTCATAAACAACGTCCTTTAATAAAATTGTAAACGTACTTCCTTTGTTTATTTCGCTTTGAACGGATATTTCCCCGCCCAAAACATCTATTACCTTTTTCACGAGCGCAAGCCCCAGCCCGTTTCCTTGTGTAGAATGCGATGTGTCTGCCTGATAAAATTTCTCAAAGATTTTTGCGCCCACTTCGCTCGTCATACCGCACCCCGTATCGACTACGGTGATTTCCACGTCTTTGGCTATGCGTTTTAAAAATATTTCAATTTTACCGTTATCAGGGGTAAATTTAATAGCGTTTGAAATCAGGTTATTCCACACAATTTCAAGCAAACTTTTCGACGAGAAAACGCTAACGTCGTCAAAATCGCAGTTTAGTTCAAGATTTTTCTTTTCAATTAGCGTTTCAAATTCTACCACGCTTTCAGAAAGAGCTTCCGTTAAATTAAACGCCTCGTGTTTTTCTTGAATTTCTTGATTTTCAAGTTTATTGAGCTTTAAGATATTCGTAATCAAATCGGTAATGCGCTTGGACGCCGCAATCAAGGTTTTCGCATAATTGTTCCTCGTTTCACTATCCAGCGTATCATCTTGAAGCAATGTTGCGTAATTTTGAATAACGGCAAGCGGCGTTTTAATTTCGTGAGAAACGTTTGAAATAAAATCGGTTTTTAACACTTCGTTCTTTTGAAGCTCCACCGCCATTTTATTTAAGTTTTCCATAATCAAATCGTATTGATTATATTTCCTGTATTCGTGCGTGATTTTAAGACGGGTCGAAAAATCGCCTTCGGCTATTTTTTCGGTTGCGTTCAAAATCTTTTGGGTAGGGCTTTCTATCATTAATTTTCTGCGAATCCAATCGAACACGGTGCAAAAAGCAGAAAGAATAACGATTTCTATAAGGATTAGCACTGCAATCCACGTAATGTTATCCGTTCTTTCTCTAATATGATCGTAAACGAGTATTGCCATTTGCATAATAACGGCTATGAGAATAAAAAATACAATCGCTCCCGACCAAGTAACGCCTACAGAAGAGACCTTCTTTTTCTTCATTTTAATACCACCTTATAGCCAAGCCCGTGAACGGTAACAAATTCAAACCCATCGCAAGCAGAGGTTTTATCGCGAAGTTTCGCCATATATACGTCTACCGTTCTGGACGTAGTGGAAGAATCGTAATCCCAAAATTCCGCCATAAGCGCAGAGCGCGTAAACGTCTTTTTAGGATAGGAAAGCATTTTAAATAAAATATCAAACTCGCGTACGGTAAGCGATATTTCCTCGCCGTTAATCGTTGCCGTACGTTCTTCTGCGTTCATATAAAAGTTGCCAAGCGCAACTTCTTTTTCCGTTTCTATTTTCGCACGTCTTAAAATTGCCTTAATCGTCATAAGCAAGATATCTATATCAAACGGCTTGGTAACGTATTCGTCAATACCAATATTATAACCCAGCATTTTAGAGGGCTTATCGTCCTTTGCCGTCATAAAAACAATCGGCATCGTTTTATCCGTAGAGCGAACGCTTTCCGCAAGTTCAAATCCGTTCATTCGCGGCATCATGATATCGGTTAAAAGCATATCGCATTTTTCTTCGTCCATCTTTTCAAGCGCTTCCAACCCGTCAAAACACGAAACAACGTCATAGCCAACGTTTTTAAGGCTTGACGAAACAAAACGGTTTAAATCTACATCATCTTCCACAACGAATATTTTTATCATAAGATTTCTCCTTATGCCTATATTGTAGCACCTATATTATAACAAATTGTTTGCAAAATGTTAAGGAATTGTAAAAGCAGAATTAAAATTTATTTTTATAAAAGAAAAAAGAACCCGAAATTTATCCAAGTTCTTATTCTTTCCTCACAACTGTAATTTTATAAAATTCCGTATACTCATGCACTTTACCCTACGTTTTTTACCGTTATAGATTGATTAAATATTTTCTATCGCTACCGCGTGAGAAATGCAAGGTATACTTTCGCCCTGCCCGCTTGACACCGTTGATAATAACGCGCCTGTTGCAACAAACAAAATCTTGTTCAGCTCTCTTCTCTTTAACTTATCCATTAAATACGAGTTGACCACCGTTGCGCTGCAGCCTGCGCCGCTTCCACCCTGATACTCGTCTTCAATTACATTATAAATAATTTCTCCGCAATCCACGTGGTTATTGGCTATATCGCAACCCTTTTCCCACGTCAAGTCCTTGAGAATACGTGAACCCAATGCACCCAAATCCCCCGTTACGATTAAATCGTAATAATTCGCTTCCCTGCCCGTATCTTTCAAATGTTCCAACAACGAGCTTGCGCAACTCGGCGCCATCGCTGCGCCCATATTATTCACGTCTGTTATGCCATAATCCACCACCTTGCCAATCGTCGCCGAAGTGATTGCAATATGGCTTCCTTTCGGGGCAATAACACATCCCCCCGCCCCCGTTACAGTCCATTGTGCCTGCGGCGGTCTTGTACAACCAAGCTCCAAAGGATAGCGGTATTGTCTTTCAGCGGTTGAAAAATGACTTCCCGTTGCCACGACTATATTTTTATAATAGCTTGCGTTTACAAACGCCGCGGCAACCGCCATACTTTCCGCCATTGTAGAACACGCGCCGTAAACCCCCAAAAACGGAAAATCAAAATCACGCGCCGCAAAACTCGCCGAAATTATTTGGTTCAGCAAATCTCCCGAAATTAACAGATCCATATCTTTTTCTGTCATCCCCGCGTTTTCGATTGCTTTTGTTATTGCATAAGAAAGCATTTTGCATTCCGCTTTCTCATAGGTACTTTCCCCGAACATATCATCCACCAAAGTCTTATCCACGTATTTACCTATAACGCCAGCGCATTCTTTCGGCCCTGCGATTGTTCCCGTAGAAATAATCCTAGGTTTTTTATCAAAAAAAATCGTATTCATTTCATTTTACCTACCCTTATTATTTTGGCGCGCTCTTACAAAAACAGATACACGATTCCTACCGCCGTACCCGCCAAAACGCCGTATACGATAATCGGGCCCGCCACGATAAACATTTTTGCCGCCAAGCCGTATACAAGTCCTTCCGTTTTAAACTCGATGGCAGGCGAAGCTACGCTGTTTGCAAACCCCGTAATCGGCACGATAGATCCCGCGCCCGCATTGCGCCCGATTCTATCGTAAACACCCAGCCCCGTCAACAACGTTCCCAAAAAAATCAGCACAACGCTGACGGCTGACGCCAACTCATCACTGCTCATTGCCGTCGTATTCTCAAACAATACACGCAAAAACTGTCCCACGCAGCAAATCAAGCCCCCCACCATAAAAGCGCGGAAGCAATTTTTAAAATGCTGCGTAGGCGGGTCAAATGAATTGACGTATTGAATATAATTTTCGTTATAATTTTTTCTATTTTTTCCCGTCATCGCAGACATACCCCCTTGTTTCCCGTTCTTTTGCGCCGTTTGGAAAACAAGTTTCCCGCTCGTCGCGCGTTCTGCCCTCGCCATCGAATATTTGAATCTTTTTCATATAAACAGATTGCGGAATCTATCGTTTTTTATGCGGTTGCAAAAAAAATACCCGACGAAAAATCCGTCGGGTAAATCTATTTTTTGTTGTTAGGAATAAAATTCCGATTTTGTATCGCGGGCAAACAATCTCGCCAACACTTTCATACAGCGCTCACGGTACAATTCGCCGCTTTCGCCGTAACAAATTTCGTACACGGCGTTGGTGATAGGCAAGTCCACGTCGTATTTTTCGCCCAACGCTTTCATCGCCGCAGCTGTCGGAACACCTTCTGCAAGCTTATCAAATTTCTTATCTTGCACCAACATTTCGCCGTATTTGCGATTATGCGAAAACTCGCTGAAAAGCGTAGCCTCGTAATCGCCCAAATGCGCCAAGCCATATGCCGACAATTCATTTCCGCCCATCGCCTTAATCAAGCGAGCGACTTCCCGCGCGCCGCGCGTCATTAACGAACCTTTCAACGCCACGTATCCGCAACCGTCCAAAATCCCCGCTACGATACCCATAACGTTTTTCGCCGCCGCGCCGATTTCCGTCCCAATTAAATCCTCGCCGTAATAAAAACGAATCAAATCACTTTTAAACTCGTTTGCAAGGCGAATTTTTAAATCGGAATTTGCCGAATCAATTACCATACAATTCGGGATACCCGCAGTAAACGCCTGAATATGTCCAGGGCCGACCCATGCGGCAATCTTTTGCGAATCGATACCGCTTTCCGTCAATACCTGCGACAAGCGACAACCGGTAGAAACTTCTATTCCTTTCATGCACAAGACAAAATTCTTTTCTGATACGTCGTATTCCGTAATGCGTTTCATAAAGCCGCGCAAGCCCTGCGAGGAAATGGAAATTATAATCGTTTCCGCGTGCTCTATTGCCTCTTTTAAATCACAAGTGAGGCGAATACGGCTATCCAAATCCACGTACTCGTTTTTTCCCGTATCCCGTAAAACCTGATAAGAATAATCCTCTTCAGGCCCCCAAGAATACACGTCGTGTCCGTGATTGCAAAGATACCAAGCGATAAACGAACCCCAACGTCCGCAACCCAATACCGATATTTTCATAAGGAATTCCTCCCAATAATTTTCTTAAAGTTTGTTCCGTTCCACGAACGCTCTTGCCAAGGTTACGTCGTCCGTGTATTCAATTTCCGACCCAATGGGGATACCGTGCGCCAAACGGGTAACTTCCACCCCCAACGGTTTGATGAGTTTTGCAATATACATTGCCGTAGCGTCCCCCGAAACGTCGGGATTTGTCGCCACAATCACCTCTTTGACTTCGCCGTTTTGGATACGCGCCAACAATTCCCGAATGCGAATATCGTTCGGCCCTACCCCCGACAACGGGTCAATCACCCCGTGCAACACGTGATATACCCCTTTAAACTCGTGCAGTTTTTCGATTGCCGCCACGTCTTTCGGTTCTTTCACCACGCAAATTACGCTCTGTTCGCGCGTACGGCAAATTCCGCAAGTTTCTTCTTCGGTAAAATTGCCGCAAACCTTGCAGTATTTTACTTTGCGTTTTACCCCAAGGATTGCGTCGGCAAACGCGCGGGCTTCCGATTCGGGCATATCGATAATTTTATAGGCGTACCGTTGCGCCGTTTTCTTTCCCACGCCGGGCAATTTGGAAAATTCGTTCACGAGTTTTCCAATCGGCTCGATAAAAATTTCCATGCGTTAAATCATGCCTCCAAGCGCACCCATATCGCCGTATTTACCCATTTTTTCTTCGTATACCTTATCCGCTTTTGCATAGCCGTCGTTGATTGCTGCCATGATAAGGTCTTCCAACATTTCTACGTCCGTCGGATCAACGATACTTTCATCTAATTCGATACCGTTGATAATCTTTTTCGCGTTCATATATACGACGACTGCTTCGCCTGCCGCCGTGCCTACGACTTCCCAATCGTCTAAAAGTTCCGCCGTTTTCTCCATTTCTTCTTGCATTTTTTGCGCTTGACGCATCAAATTTTGCATATTGTTGTTTCCGCCTTTAAATCCAGCCATAATTTATTCCTCCGATTTTTCTATTGTAATTTTACCTAATTTCCACGTTCACACCGGAAAACGTTTCCTTAATCTCGTTTACCGCTTGTTGAAAATTATCCCCTTTTTTTCCCTGCAAACGCAGTTCGAAATTCTGCACGCCCAACGTTTCCATCGTTTGCGATATTAACGCATAATGCGCGTCCTTTTTCAACGAACGATACACCGTGTCGCTCGTGGTATATAATACGTACAAATCACCCTCGTACGCACTCTCCAAATCCATGCACAGCGTCAGCAATACGCCGCTCTTTGCCACTTTACGCAACGTTCTTAAAAAACTGCCGAACGTAGAACGTGCGTCCCCTTGCACCGCCGCTTTCACGGGGCGGGGCTTTGCTGCGCTGTCGCCGGTAGGCGACGGCTTTTTCGGTTCTACGGGTACATCAAAATACGCATATCCTCCCGTCATCGTTTCATCAGGCGGAGCTTCCTCCACAGGCGGAACTTCCTCAACGGGCGGAACGTATACGTCTTCCCCTACGGTTTCCACCCGCAGTTTTTCTTCCGTCTTTTTCAACTCTTCCGCCGCTACGTTTGTATTTATCGCAATCGCACCGTTTGCCAATTTTTCTTCCAACGCCGCAATTCTACCCAGCAACGCCTCGATATCGTAATCAACCTGCGGCATACTCGCTTTCATTACCGCCGTTTCAAAAATTATACGAGGCGAAGCGGAATATTTCAAATCGGTTTCCACCGCCGCGAAAATTTCCGTTACACGCAACAATCTGTGCCCATCCGTCATTTTTGCAATTTTAACAATTTCCGCATACAAATCTTCGGGCAAAGCCAAAATTTGCTGTCCGTCGCGGCAAGTTTTTGCAACGGCGCAAGCATTGAGAAAATGCAAGGAATCTTTTAATAACGTCCCAACGCTTTTTCCCGCCGCAAGAAACGCTTCCGCTGCCGCAATCGCGGCGCCGCTGTTCCCTGCAAGTATCGCGCCGCACATCTTCGCCACCGCCGAAAAATCTGCATTACCCAGCACCGCATTCACGTCTGCGTACGTCAATTTTCCACCCGCATACGAAACGCAAGTATCCGCTACGGAAAGCATATCGCGCACACTCCCCGCGCCCGCACGCGCAATCGCTGCAATCGCTTCGTCGTCGTATTTCTTTCCAATCTCGTCCAATACGTGGCGCAAACGCGCTTCCAAATCCGCTTGCGGAATCAATTTAAAATCAAACCGCATACACCGCGAAAGTATGGTCGCAGGAATCTTTTGCGATTCCGTTGTCGCCAAAATAAACACGGCGTGCTTGGGCGGTTCTTCCAACGTCTTTAAAAGAGCGTTGAACGCACCCGGCGAAAGCATATGCACTTCGTCGATAATATATACTTTATATTTTCCAGCCACGGGAGGGTATTGCACCTTTTCGCGCAAATCGCGCATTTCGTCAACCCCATTGTTCGAAGCCGCGTCAATTTCCGTGATATCCAAATTAGACGGGTCTTTCAACGCCTTGCACGCCGCGCACTTTCCACAAGCAGAACCGTCTACGGGAGTTTCGCAATTAATTGCCGAAGCGAAAATTTTGGCAATACTCGTTTTCCCCGTACCGCGCGGTCCGCAAAAAAGATAGGCGTGTCCGATTCTGCCCGTTTCTATTTGATTTTTCAACACCGTTACGATATGTTCTTGACGCACCACGTCGTTTAACGTCGTGGGTCGAAACATACGGTACAAAGCCAAATACGCCATGTTCTTTCTCCTCGTTTGTTTTTCGCTAATATTTTAATACTTCCTGCAATTTTCGCTTGCTACGCTGAATGGCGTTGTCCACGCTCTTTGCCGTTTTCCCCGTCGCTTCGCATATTTCCGCACAGCTCATACCGTCCATATACATCGTCGTTACTTTAAATTCAAAATCGGATAAAGCACGGCTCATTTTCTGCCGAAACTCTCTCCTATCGTCGTTCAAAATCAAACGCTCTTCCGGGGACACCGCTATATCGGAAAATTTTTCCGCTTCATAGGGCGCAAGCCCATAATTGAGCGGAGCGTTTTTTTTGCGCGCCGCCGATTTTACGGCGTCAATGATTCGTCTAGAAACACACAAATAGGCAAAATTTTTAAAACTACTGCCCCCTTCGCTCTGCTTGTAATCGCCTATCGCATGGTATAAACCGATCATTCCTTCTTGAATCAAATCTTCCGTTTCTCCCCCCGCCAAGAAAAAACCGCGCGCTATTCCGCGGACAAGCCCTGCGTGGCGCAACAATAGCGTGTCCGTGGCTTGCTTGTTTCCGTTTCGGGATAACTCCACCAACGCTTCGTCTGATTTTTCTTGATCCAAATATTGCATTTTTCCTCTTATAACCGATTTCTCACCACTTCGTACGCCGCAATTCCCAACGCCACCGACGCGTTGAGCGAATTCACTTTTCCTTGTAAGGGCAAAGATAATACTTTATCGCATTTTTCCTTGGTCAAACGTTTCACACCGCTATCTTCACCGCCAACAACAAGCGCAACGTTTCCTGAAAACTTCTCGGCGTAGATATCTTCGCCCCCCGCTTCCAATGCGTAGACCCAATAGCCCGACTTTTGTAATTTTTCTACAGCTTGATTGAGATTGGACACTTTTGCCACTTTCATATGCTCCGCCGCCCCCGCAGAAATACGGATAACGCTTTCCGTAACGGACGCGCTGCCCGATTTTGGAATGACAACGCCGTCTGCGCCTGCACACTCCGCCACACGGATAATGCTGCCGAGGTTATGCACGTCTTCAATTCCGTCGCACAATACAATAAATCCGCCCTTTTCACTTTTCTTTTCGGCAATGATTTCCTCCAAGTCATAATATTCGTAGTCGGTTGTAAATGCGATAACACCCTGATGACGTTTCGTTTCGCTCTCTTTGTCCAACACCTTTTTATCTACGAATTGCACGCGGACGTTCTTTTTTCTCGCTTCGGCAAAAATCAATCCCAGCGAGCCTTGCGCTCCCTTTTCAAGCAATACTTTGTCGATATTTTTCTGCGTTTTCAATAACTCGATAACCGCATTTCTTCCTTCCGTTTTCATTTTATCTCCTTATCGGTTTAAACGCCTGCGCCGTTTGCTGCGGCTTATACTCTCCCTCGTCGCTGTGAGAAAGCAATTCTTTTATCCTTTCTTCCGCGCCGATTAAATACAAATACCCTAACACCGCTTCAAATCCCGTAGAACGGTTATATTCCAATCGGCTCGCGCTTTTGCTCTTCGCACTCTTTTTCGCATTCTTTGCGCGACGGAACACGTCCGTTTCCTCTTCCGTCAACAGCGGCAACAGCTTGTCCAAAAACGCACTTTGTCCCGTTGCCGAGACGATTTTTGCGGCAATTTTTTGCAACTCCGACGATTTTCCGCCCACTTCCAAAGCAAGTCTTTCCCGCACGTACAGCGAATAAACCGTATCCCCCAAAAAAGCAAGCGTAACACCGCTGATTTGCGCCGCTTCCGTCTTTGTCAAAACCGTCCTTTCCGTTAGCATACACGCCCCCAACGCTTTTTATCAATTCATTATATCACGTTTTTAAAAAAAATACAAGCGTTTCACACTATTTTTCCACGGAAAGCGTACATCTTCCGCTATGCGGAAAAAACACATGCGTAAGGTTTAAGCAAAACTCCCCGAAAGATAACCCATCACGCCTGCGGCTATCGCCTGCGACAAACGCCCTTTCCACGTAGACGAACACAACAACTCGTCATCGTTTGGATTGGATAAAAAACCGCATTCTACAATTACGGACGGAAAATCGGTACACTCCAAAATAAAATAATTTCCCGCCTTTGCCCCTCGGTTCTTCACGCCAATTTCCCCATATAGCGTATTTAACTCCGTTTGTATAGCTTCCCCCAACGCCCCACTCCTTTCTTGCTCGCCGTTATAGAACACTTGCCCGCCCCGCACAGAGCGGGACGAATAAAAATTTTGATGTATTGAAATCACGGCAAGCGGCGACGCTTTTTCTATAATTTTTTGCCTTGCTTCCATATCACGCCGCTTGAATCCTTTCGTCGGCGCGCCGTATAAACCTGCCTCCGTTTTCCTCGTCATAATCACTTCAAAACCCATCTCCTCCAAACGCGCTTTTAAGGCATAGGCGATAGACAAATTGACGTCGCTCTCTTTCACGCCGGTACGAACACCGCTCACGCCGCCGTCAATACCACCGTGCCCCGCGTCCACCACGATACGCATTCCCTCGTTGCCAAACGCCGCCACCGATTGCGGCAGAAAAAACGTTTGCACACATAAAATCACCGCCGTTATAAAAGAAATCCCTACGCAAATTATTCCTAAAAACGAAAATCTTTTCATAGTTTATGCTATGCATATTCCCTTTCGTTTATGCCCTCGTCGCAACCCGTCCCCCCCTCTTTTTAAAATAAACGCCGCACATTTCGTACGGCGTCCGTCTTCACTATGAAAATTTCAATTCATTCCCCTCTAAACGGCATTCGTAATCCGTTTGCGGATTTTTCGACGGAATCTCTTTTACCTTTTCCGACTCTTTCATTACCTCTTCCTCTTCCGTTTGCGGCGGCAGACAAACTTTTTCCTCTCTGTTTTTTTCTATCGCCGAACCGAAAGAAACTTGTTCCGCTTCCCGCATCCATTCCGTATAGATTTCCTCTGCCTTTTCGGTAACGATTCTCTCTACGCCCGCCAAAATCAAACGCCGATAATCGTCGGTTTTTTCCACCCCGAATACTTCCAAACAACATCCGCCGGACAACCCGGAGCGCAACCGTTCACAACCGCTGAAATAGGGAACGGACAAATAATCCACCCGCAAATCGCCGCATATTTTCGACACGCGCGCGACCCGTTCCACCGAAAACTGCTGCCCCAACCGTACTTTTAAAACGGCTTTTTTTGCAATACGCCGAATTTTTTTTATTTCCTTTCGAATCCCGCCGTATCGACAATTTAACAACGCGTCCGTCGATAATATCAACGTCAGTTCTTTGGCACGCAATCGCAACGCGCATTTTGCTTCGTAGGCTTTCGCTTTAGACAAAACCTCCCCATTGCCGCCGATAAAACAATCGGTGCGTACACCGCTCGCCCGCAGCCACGGTTGTCCATATTCCAACCCACTGGACGTCGTTTGTACGGCGGATTGTTTGTATTTTGCCGCTTGCGAGCACACACGCTTCACCGCAGAACAATCTCGCATAACGCCTACGGATTTGGTAAGCGCGTTTTTTACGTCCGCACGTTTCCGCTGTCTTTTATATTCGCTATATTCCGCGGCTTCCTTTGCGGAAAGAGTAACGTTTTGCAAATCCTTCCCCGCCATCTCCGCGCCTTTCGTAAAATTCTGTTGCTGTAATTTATTTTCCATAGTTCGATTATGCGACAAACGCCGTCCGTTTATTCCAATTTTCTCCAATTTATGATAACACGCATGCCTTATACTGTTGTATATGAACACTTTATACTTATCCAACATCCATTTTTCCACAAACGCATTGCTTCTCTCGATTCCACGAGGTCTGGGCAGTTTTTTCCTTTTATTTTTACTCTGCTTTATCGGCGTACATTTGGCAAAAATCGCCGCGCGCGGTTGGCGTTTATACGACGAGACTTTCAACGCACAGCAAGAAAAATCCACCCCGCCCGAACCTACGAAAAACGAACAAAAGCCCCCGGACGCTGTGTATTATATCGTAGAAAAAAAACGCCGCCGTAGCAGACCCAGCTACGGCGACCCAAAAGAATTCCGTTTTAAATAGAAGACTTATTCTTCCATATTTTTCAATTCGCCCGTTTTATCGTCATAGCGGGCAAAATTTCCGCCGTCTTTCCAAAGCCGTTCCAAATGGTAGAACAGACGGGTTTCGTCGTTGAAAATATGCACGATTACGTCGCCGTAATCAATAACCGCCCATCTTCCGTCGCGCACCCCTTCGGTACGGGTAGGCATAAGCCCCAAATTTTTCTCCACGAGCTCTTCTACACGCTCTCCCATCGCACGGATTTGCGGCGCGTTGCTCCCGCTTGCAATTACAAAATAATCGCAAAGATCGGTTTTTTCACGCACGTACAATGCCACGATATCCTTTCCCAGTTTATCCGAAAGCGCTTTACACACTTCCAACGCCAACACTTTACTTGTAATTTCCGCCATATACATCCTCCCTAAAATTCGTAAATATTATCTTTTATTTTTTGTAAAATTCATACGCCGCACGCGTCAATGGATACACCGCCCCACCCTTGCTTTCTAAAAACAGTAACGTTTGGCGCAACGCTTCGGTAAGGCATTTATCCAAACCGTCTTCCCAAAACAACGTACGCAATTCGTCTACCCCCTCGTATTGCCGCTTCTCCTCCAACATATCCGCAAGAAATACAAGTTTTTCCAACGCAGACATATTCGGACGAGCGCTCGTGTGGAAACGAATCGCATTCAATTCATCTTCCTGCGTAACGCCTAAAAACTTTTCCGCAACGTATGCGCCTTGGTATTGATGCAATACGGGCGGCGGAACGTCGCCCCACTCCGCTTTCAAGGAAAAGCCTTGCAAATACGGAGAATCATCCGATAGATTTTTCGCGCAATCGTGCAGTAGCGTCGCCGTCAATACTTGCCTTTCGGAAATTCCCATGCGTTTCGCTTTTTCCACGGCAAGCTTTGCCACACGGATACTGTGCGCGGCTCGTTCGGGCTTTTCCAGCGATAACGCCAACCGCGCCCCTGCAATTTCGTACGTTCTTTTTTCGAAAATGAACGTTTCCACGCTTTTGGGTACAAGTCCGTCAAGGGGCATGCAAGCCCCCGCCAAAACCCGTATCTCCGTAGAAGAAACGGGCGCGCCGTTATAGGCAATCAAGGCAAAGCGCACGCCGAATTTATCCAAAAAACGACGTTGTTCTTCCTCTTCCCAGCCTTTATCTTCATTGCGGGCGCACACGCCAAGGGTTACGTTTTGTAAAATGTCCTGCGGATTTTTCCACGTAGGAAAATCCCGAAGCATATCCGTCCCGACCAACCAAAAAATTTCTGCGTTAGGATAAAGAGTGCGAAAATGCCGACAGGTAAGATAGGTATAGCTTGTCCCCGTTTGCGCAATTTCATAATCGCTGACGGTTACCTTTTCCAAATGCGAAAATGCGAGCCGACACGCCTGTAAACGGTCTTCGTCGGGTGCAAGCGCCCGTCCCTTTTTATGCGGAGGCGCATAGGCGGGAACAACAAACAGCTTATCGAGCGCCAAGCTGTCTATCGCCGCCTCTGCAAGGCGGACGTGTTCCGTGTGTACGGGGTCAAACGACCCGCCGAATATTGCAATCCTCTTCATAATTTTTTCCTCTGAAGACATTATACTACATATTTTTATTTTTTTCAAGTTTAGAAAGGAATATTTTCGGCAAAAATACAAATATGAAACGATTTGCATTTTTTTCCGACCTTATCTTCACTTTTCTGGCAAGCGCGCTGCTTTCCCTTTGTCTTTTCCGCTTTTTACGGCTGTCCTTTTGGTTCTCGCTTTTACTTGCCTCGCTTTGCGGCGGCTTGGTCATGGCGGCAGTCGGCGCTTATTTACAATCCAAACGGAAAACCCTGCTTTTAAAACGTTCCGACGAGCAGGAAAAAGAGAAATTGTTGTTACATCTTGCGCTACTCAGCGACAGTGCAAAAACAGAATTTTTTCGTGCTTTTCTTTCGCAGAGCACACCCGTGCAACGTTTTTCTTTGCTCCGTCTACACAACGAACGGCAATTTTATTTTTTACATTTTAAGCTTTCCCCCGTCAATGCGGACGACGTAGCCAAATACGCACGTTTGAAAACGGGAAAAGAAAAAATTTTACTGTGCGGGACAATAGAAGACCCCGCCCGCGCCTTATGCGAACGCCTACACATTCAGATAAAAACGGGAAACGAAGTTTACGTTCTACTGAAAAAATCTGATACGTTGCCTAAAAATTACCTCGGCGACGAGCCAAAAACAAAAAACAAAAAATGGAAACTTTGGTTTGCAAAATCCAACTCGAAACGTTTCCTTATCAGCGGAACGTTTATCCTTTTGCTTTCGTTTTTAACCCCTTATTTCTATTATTACATTTTATGCAGTCTTTTATTGATAAGCACCGCCGTCTTTGTACGCGTTTTCGGTTATTCTTGACGAATTTCACCTTGTAGTTCTAAAAACGCCGCACCCAAGTGCTCGATTACATCCGTTGCCGTCAAGGCGTATTCTCCCTTTTCCCTTGCCGCAAGTTCCGCCGCACGTCCAACGAGATACGCCCCCAAACAACCGCCGTTAAAAACACTTACGCCCTGCGCGCACAGTCCCGCAATAACGCCTGAAAGCACGTCCCCGCTGCCGCCTTTTGCAAGTCCCGAATTTCCCGTTGCATTCAACCGTACGCATTCCCCATCCGTCAACACGCTGACAGAACTTTTTAACAATACGCTAATTTGGTGTTTGCGCGCAAATGCGCAAGGCGCACTTATGCCTCTTTGCAAAATTTCTTCTATACTATCCCCCGATAAACGGGAAAACTCCTTAACGTGCGGCGTCAATAACACGCTGCATTTTTTTTGCAAAAAACACGTTTGCAAAGTTTCCTTTTTATACCGCGCAAGGCTGTTTAACGCGTCGGCGTCCAAAATCAATTTTCCTTTATAATGCGCCAACAAATACGCCGCGCCGTTTGCAACTTCTTGCGAACAACCCATTCCCATACCGTACGCAATGCTGTCATACACAAGCAAATCTTGCATTTTTTCTTGATTAAACGCATACATGCCCCCGTCGTTCGTGCTTTTTAATAATACTTCGGGATTTTTTAAAATATAATATGGCAACAATTCGCTCGGCAAAAACAATGTGGTATATCCCGCGCCCGCCCGCAAACACGCCGCCGCAGAAACGGACAGATACGCCGCCCCCGTATATTGAATACTCCCCGCCACGACAGCGGCCTTTCCGTACGTACCCTTATGCGAATTTCTTCTTCGCGCAGGCAACAAAGCTTTCGCTGTTTCGCGCGTAATCAACCGAGCGTAACTTGCGCTGTCTTTAGGCAATATAATGCCGATATCGGCGCGTTTGATTTTTCCTGAAAAATCAAGTCCGTCATTCATAAGAATTCCCGCTTTTTTCTCGCCTATGCAAAGGGTAACGTTGGCTTTTACCGCCCCGTTTTCTGCAAGACCGTTCTCCCCGCATATTCCCGACGGAATATCCGCAGAAAGCACCCGTGTTCCACTTTCCCCCTGCACGTTTATCCACGAAACGACGTCTGCATCTCGTCCATACAAGCCACCGCGAAATCCCGTTCCGTATAAACAATCGACAATCAACTGATACTTCTCCGTCGGCAATTCCGCTTTCGTTACACCACCGCACGCCCTCCATTTTTCTATATTCACGCGGCAATCCTCGGAAATTTTCTCCGCATAAAATAACACTTCCACGTCCCATCCGCGACCTTTCAAAACGCGCGCGCAAACGAACCCGTCGCCGCCGTTATTACCGCCGCCGCACACACAGAGTATTCTACCGTTTAAAGCAAGCTTTTCCGCCTCGTCGGCAAGCGCAATCCCCGCCCGTTCCATAAGCGTCAGCGACGGTACGCCCAAACGTTCTATCGTATATCTGTCTGCTTCTCGCATTTCCTCATTCGTCAATACGTACATAACGCTCTCCTATCTTTACAACAAAGTCTTATAAAAGCAACGATATTTCCGCCGCCGTAAAACGCCGCCGTTGTCCGCCGATTTCTACCCATAATCCACCCTCTTCATCTACCGAAAGGAGAGTAGCATGTATGCGTTCATCACCTGAAATCAAAGTTACCCGACGTCCCATATAGCCTACGCGGCGGATATATTCCTGCACGTCCTTTCGACGCGATAAACACTCTATCAGTTTTTCTCGCACTTCTTCTACGGAAAAGCGCGTTCCCGTCGCTTGCTCCATCGTCGTAGCAATATTGGAAAGCTCCTGCGGTAAATCGTTGTGCACGTTTAAACCAATCCCCACCACAGACGAAGCAATTTTATCTCCGCGGAATACGTTCTCTATCAAAATACCGCAAATTTTTTTATCGTTTACGTATACGTCGTTCACCCATTTGATTACGGGTTGCAAACCGTAAAATTCTAAAGTTTCGCAAACGGCAACCGCTGCCTCCGTCATAATTGTAAACGCTTTTCGCGCGGGAAAATCGTCATAAAATTTCAATTTCGTTACGTACACGCCCCCCTCCAAAGAAGAAAAAGAGCGGCCTTTCGTTCCCCGTCCCGCTTTCTGTATATCCGCCGTAACGAGGACGTCTTCACCGTTTGCACGTAAACCTTTTGCATATTCGTTCGTCGAATCAATTTCGATAAAATGCAAACGTTTCATTCTTCCTCCAAATCCCCGTACGCCCGCAACGCACTTTTACAAACCTCATAAGAAAAGCCCTTCGTCATCAAATACCGATACGCCTTTTGCAACGTTTCTTTTTCACACGCTTTTCCTCGCATGTATTTTACTAAAATCCCAGTCGCCGTATCAATCTGCGATTCCTCGTCCAATTCCCCCAACGCCGACTCGATTTCTTCCTCCGTAACCCCTTTTCCGCGTAGCTCCATACGAATCAATTTTTCGCCCTTACGTTTCGCCGCGTGCTCTACGTACGCCTCGGCATACTCTCCATCGTTTAAAAAATTATAGGAGCGGAGTTTTTCTATGGCATAGTCGATTACCGCAGACAAATAGCCCTTACCGCTTAAAAACTCCCGCACCTGTTTTTCCGTTTTGCGCGTTGCGGAAAGATGCGTCAACGCCTTATCGAACGCAGTATTTTTCTCGCTTTCTAATTGAATCTCCGCCAATTTCGTTTCCGTTACGTGCATTCCCACTTTCAAACGGTTTTTCAGCGTTGCCTCCAACGTCAAACCACAGCAAAAACGCCCGTCCACAAACACGTTGCAGCGGGTTTTGTCCTTTATTTGCGGCGTGATAGCGGTAATCTCGCTCAATTTCGTCCACCTCAAAAACTTTTCTCTTTCTTATTATACCTCGAAAAGGGAAAAAAGTCAACATTTGCGGCAATTTTCCGTTTCTCTTGGGTAAATTTTTCTAAAAAACTTTACTTTTCATTTTTAATGTGTTATACTATTCTTATGAAAAAAGTTACGGGGGAAAGTACCATGAAATTTCATACGGTTGACATCTGCGGTTTTAAAGCGCAATTACCCATTCTACATTTGTCCAGCGGCATCGGCATCGCCTTTTTTAATCTTCACGGCGACAGCGATTTAACCGAACACTGCGCAAAAGAACTCGCTAAAAAACTTACCGATTGCGACGTTCTTATCACAGCGGAATCCAAGGGTTTACAGCTTACCCATTGCGTCGCGCGGGAATTAAAACAACGCTATTATGCCGTAGCGCGAAAAAGTAAAAAATTATATATGCAAGACGGCATTGAAATCGCTATCGATTCCTCTATCACCACGGGTAAAGAACAGAAAATGTATCTTTCCAAGCACGACGTCGAGCTTTTAAAAGGAAAAAAAGTAGGCATTGTCGACGACGTAGTTTCTACAGGCGCGTCGCTTGCAGGATTGGAGAAGTTGGTAGAAAAAGCAGGCGGCATCATTCATAAAAAAGCATTCGTTTTGGCGGAAGCGGACGCGGCAGACCGCAAGGACGTAATTTATTTGGCAAAAATTCCGCTTTTTTAAAAATTTCTTTTTGCTAAAACTTTTACAATTTACGGCAATTTTGTTAAATATTACATATTTCCCTTTTTTTTGCTTTAATCTACACAAAATCACCCTCAACCGCGACAAGTTTTTTTGAGCTTGTCGCTTATTTACTATAAAAAACGCTTGCTTTTCTGCGCGTAATAATATATAATGTCATTATACGGCTTTATAAATTTAAGAATATTCGCAAGCGGATATGCAACCGCATGCATTGTAAAAATATAGCATAAAAGGAGCATACATATTATGGCAAAACCTTACGACGAATATGATTACGAACCCGTTGAGAAAAAAGAACGGAAGAAAAAAGAAAAAGAGATAAAAAAACGCCGCAAAAAGTTTAAGCAACGTCGGCGTTGGCCCTACGTTTTGTTGGGCTTTTTCCTCGGTTTCCTCACTTTGCCCGCAACGATTGCAGGCGTCGTGGCGTTGGTTATGACTCGTCCCGCTGGGAAAACGGTGGAAACGATTGACCGTTTTGCAAAAATCGGTTTGTACGAAACGCTGTTCGGCGGATATGACGACGACGGCAACCCCACCATGGGTATTTTGGACCAAAAATACGCATATATGAAAATCGGCGATATCGTCGACGACGTTTCCGACGCCATCGACCAGCTGACCGATGACGACGGCAACCTTGCCGCCCTCAATAACGTTTCGCCTTTCGTAGGCGATACCATCGACGGTTGGTTGGATTCCTTGGAAGATTTGGAAATCCCCGTCGATTTAGACGAATTGCTGGCGCGTCCTTTCAAAGGCGACGATAACCTCGGCGATTATCTTTCCGATTCCATTATGGAAGCAAACGCAGGGCAAGTATTCTCGCTGATCATGGACACCGATTTAGACGATATGGACACTCTGCTTTTGACCCTTTGCTACGGCGAAGAGAACGTAGATTGGACGAAAGAAAACGGCGTGTTTATTCAGCTCAACCCCAAATCCACCCTTTCGTTAGGCTCTTTGGTTGACAACGTAAACGCGGTATACGAACAGCTCCCCATCTACACGTTGTTCGAAGACGGCTTGGACGATCCGATTATGGAATCTATTGTTTACGGTCCGGAAGAACACCGTAACGGTGCTCCGATAGACGGCGGCAAACCCAGCATGAAGCAGGTTGCGTATAAAATTGAGGACGGCAGAATTTACGATTATTACATCAGTGATGAAGAAATCAGCCTTTCGGGCGGTTCTATCAGCGAAATCGACGGCGGAAAAGTAATCAAAGTTCCCGAGGCTGTAGACAATATGGCAACCACCGATATCAACGGTTACAGCTACGATCAATATTTATTTGAAGAAACACCTGGCAGCGGTAAATGGTTGGCATATACTTCCGCAGAAAAAATGCACGCCCTGAAATATCGTGCTCCCCGCGTTTCCGATTTAAGTGATGATATGATGAACACGTTAGACGGCTTCTATCTTTACGAAATCGTAGAAGGCGTTTTGGAAAAACAAACGGTAAACGGGCAAGACCTTTACGTACTCGACGCAGACGCGAGCGAATTGATAAAAGTATTGTTGCTGGGCACGGAAGGTATTGCATACGAAGTTAAAGACAACGTTGTTACCTTTAATGCTGGTTACGGTCCGAAAACTCTTTCCGATTTACGAGAAAGAAGCGACGAGCTTATCAACGACATTTCGCTTTGCAGCTTGATTTCTGAAGACAAAGATAATCCTAGCGCATTGGTCGCATACGTATTATACGGTTTGGAAGGCGTACATTTTGAACGCGTCGAAGGCAAAAAAATCCCCGAAGCATTGAATCGTTTCATTGCCGTTCAAAACGGAAAAGCTTACAACGAATACGGCGAACCTATTTTTGAAAACGGACAACATATTAGTATTTCCAACCAAAAATACACCGAAAACGGAATCACATACGACCTTGAATTCCGCAGCGATTATACCGTAACCCTCTCCGATGGGACTGAGGCAAACGCTTATTACCTTAAAAACAACAACGAATACGTGAAATTTAAGTTCACCTCCCTCGGCGATCTTTCGGGCGAAGACAACGTCGTTTCCCGTTTGACTTCCCGCTTGCAAATTAAAGATATCCTCGGTGAAGATATTACAAACGACGAAATCTTGAAGCATTTAGCGAACTCCACCATCGATACGTTGGCGGATGATTTCGAAGCGTTGACCTTACAACAGGTATTCGGGCACGAAATTTTCAAAAACGGGGTAGACGCATCTGCTGGTTGGGTAGAAGGTCAAGAAATTTGGTGGTATCTTCTTCACAACGAAGTGAAGTGCAACGAAGAACAGGGTGTTACCGACTTCACGCACGGCGTAGAAGCCTGCGGAACGTACGGACTCCCCGATTACAAATTGGAAGAACTGACAGGTTTAATTGACAATATGATGGAAAACCTGCATATCGTTTCCTTGAACGAGTTGTATGCAGACGGCATTTTGGATATCAACGATACCTCCATCTTGACATCTAAATTAAACGGCAGTTTATTTGGACGTGCAGCCCTTCTAGAAGTTGAAAGCTTGAAGAAATATCAAAGCAATCCAGACGCGACCCTTGGCATGTTAAATTTAGAAGAAGCTATGGATTATTTGGCAGCAATCTTCAGCCACAGTGAATTCCTCAGCTAATAAAAACTTAAACAGCGAAAAGCGGAAAGCGAAAGCGATCCGCTTTTCTTTCGACAAAAAAAGTAATGTTTCTTGCATAAACGTCTAAAAAACGTTTGACTAATTTTTGGAAATAAGATATAATAACTGTATACGGCTATATAACTAGCCGTTAAAACCTTGCACGCTTGGCGTGCCGAATAAGACCAGGAGGTGAAAAATATGGCTAAATACGAAATGCTCTATTTGATCAACAACGATTTGACCGACGAAGCAAAAGAAGCAAAAGTTGCAAAATTCGAAAACGTTGTTACGTCTATGGGCGGTTCCGTTGCTGGCTCGGACAAGTGGGGTACGAAAAAAACTGCATATCCCATCAACTTCAAAAACGAAGCATACTACGTTTTGATGACGTTCGAAGCAGACGGTAAAGTCGTAGAAGAGCTGAAGCGTATCGCACTTATCGACGCAGATATCGTAAGACGCTTAATCACGAAGCTCAACTAATAGACAAGAGGAAATATTTATGAACAAAGTATTTTTAATCGGAAACTTAACGCGCGATCCTGAACTTCGCGAAACCCCCTCCGGCGTTGCAATGTGCCGTTTCGGTATTGCCGTGCAAAGACCTTTTTCTTCTGCTGACGGCGAGAGACAGGCAGATTTCTTTGATTGCACCGCATGGCGTGGATTGGCGGAAACGATTGCTCGTTACACCAAAAAAGGCAATAAGGTTGCCGTTACGGGCAGTATACAAATCCGTAACTATGAAGACAACCAAGGCGTAAAACGCAACGCTGTGGACATTATCGTGCAGGATTGCGAATTCCTCACCCCGAAGTCTGGCGATTCGTTTGACGACGCTGCCGACGCGCCTCGTTCCTCCGCGCCCAAAAAGAAGCCTACGCTTCAGGCGATGGACGACGACAGCGACATCCCTTTCTGATTTCTTCAGAAAGCCAAATAATTAAAGGAGTAAAATCATGGAAGAAAAAGCACCTGTAAAAAAGGCATTTAAAAAAGCGCCCCGTAAAAAGGTTTGCGCGTTCTGCCAGGAAAAGCTTGACGTAATCGATTACAAGGACGTAAGCCGTCTTAAGAAATTCATCACGGAAGGCGGCAAAATTTTGCCCCGCAGAATGAGCGGTACGTGCGCTGCACACCAAAGAATTCTTGCAACCGCTATCAAGCGCGCAAGAATTACGGCTCTTCTCCCTTTCAAAGGTGAGTAATTAAAAAGATTGTTATAAGACAAATTCAATTTCAATAAAAAGTACAAAACTTTCCTACCTGAAATTATATATAATCTTATAACAAAAAACAAAACAAAATAACTAACAAAAAAGATACCCCCCAGTAAAACTGGGGGGTATCTTTTTTATTTTCCATAATGCAAACGTTACGTTTCCATCAAGCCCGCCCCACGGAGCGCGGTTAAAATTTCGTTGATTTTTTCCGCATTGCTAGTGGGGGTTGCGTCCGTCGCCACCGCGTCGGCTACCGCTACAGCGGGGGTTACTACTCCAGGTTCCCCTTGTTCTCCCTGCGGACCTTGAGGACCTGCGGGGCCTACTTCGCCTTGGATACCTTGAATCCCTTGTTCTCCCTGCGGACCTTGAGGCCCTGCAGGGCCAACTTCGCCTTGGATACCTTGAATCCCTTGTTCTCCCTGCGGACCTTGAGGCCCTGCAGGGCCAACTTCGCCTTGCGGTCCTTGAGGGCCTTGAGGTCCGATTGGACCTGCAATATAGCGCGGAATAGGATTGATATAAACGCCGTTCTCACACGAGCCACAACCGCCAAAACAGTTATGCGAGTTTTCGTTTTGATTACAACACATAGTTATTCCTCCTGATTATGAAAAGAGCGTAAAACGCTCTCTCTACAATATATGCCCCAAGAGAAACAATCGTGCAAAAACAGCCCTAGCAGACACCGCCAAGGCTGTTTCTTTTTTATTTTATTTGTTTTTTCTTTTGCACGAGCCATGTTACAACACACAACCCTATCGCACCGACTAGTCCAATTGCTGTCAGCATATACGCAAAACGAAATTCCTCGCCCGTATATTCGACGTACAGCGTACCGCTTTCCGTAATTTTCGCCTCTAAAAAGCCGTTTCTTCCATGGATATCCTCAATGTTTTCACAGCTACCGTCTGCTTTTTCTAACGTCAATGTATACCCTTTATAATAATAGGACGGAAGTTCTAAAACACCGCCGTTTTGCACAACGTTTACTTCAACGGAATATTTACCTACGCGCTCCTTTTTCAGGTTCGTTGCCACCACGTCCCCCTCCATTGTCAAAACACCAAAGGCTTGCGATTGTAAATATTCTTTCAATTCAGGGGCATTTTTATAGGACAGAATAATTTTACTTTCTGCTTCGTAATCGGGGATAGTCAGCCGTGTTTTTACGCCACCGTCTACACTTTCCAATGCTATTTTCAGCGGTTTGTTGGTGTATACCGTTTCATAACGATATACCTCTGCGTTTTCAAACAGGTCGTAAGGAATATCCAACACCGCATATCCGCTTACGTTTGCCAAAAACGAGATTTGCGACAAGCCGCTATAATCGGAAAATTCGTCAATTTTTACATCCGTTTCCGAAACGTATTCTTTACTCAAGCGAGTAGAAGCATATTCATACGTACAGTTTTTTGGGAAATAATCCCCATTTTTCCATGCACCCAAACCAAACCAATCGCTAAAACCCGAAAACTCCGCCATGGAAACGTTATTTAAAACGGTATCACGGCGTTTAAGGCGCAATTTCATAATATTCATACTGCCATTCACAAGGAAAGTCAGCGCGCAAATACAAACGCCTATACGCCAAAGCGCATTTTTTCCCGTAAAAAATTTCTTCGCCGATATTTTCGCCTTTTTAACGCCTTGCTGCGGTTGTACGTCCTTACAAAGCTCTTCCCTGTTGATAAATCCGTACGCTTTTAAAAGCGTAGAAAATTGCAACGTTGCAAGCAACCCGCCGAACAGAAAAATACGGAACGGATATTGAATCATTCGCAAAAAAGAGGGCATAAGATACCAAGGAAAAATCGGCGTCAACATAAACCACGCCAAGCCCGAAAGTGTTAAAATTACCGTCATACCCCTCGTGCGGTTTTGCTTTCTCTTTCTCGCGTAATACACGGCGTACAAAGCAAGCATAATACCCGTAGTTAAAATGCTAAACCAATGATAAATGGAGATAAATACGTTAACCCCTCTGCGAATCATTAATTTCGGCGCAACGCTCATATCCGCAGTTTCCGTAACGCCGTAACTCGCCGCCATAGGCAAATAATAACAAGCCGTAATCAAAAGCACGATTGCTGTTGCAAGGGCGAAAAACGCCACGTTTTTACGTGTAAACGTCTTTTTATGTTCCATCAATAACCAAATTGCCAAAAACAATGTGGCATACACGGTCATAGTCAAATGCGAAAATATCGCAAGCGCATATCCGCCGATAAACAGCGGTAAAAACGCCCGATAATTATTCTTATATAAAAGCTCGAACACGCCCCATACAATCATGGGTATCGCAAGGAGTAAAAAGGATTCCGCAATAGCAAACCGAGTGTAGATTTCAAACGGATAATAGGGAAAAAGCAGATAAAAAGCACAGCCAGCTGCCGCTATTCGGCTATTATGAAATATTCGAAATAAAAAGAAATAGATTACAATCCCTGCCGCCGAAAAGAGCAAAACAAATTCGATATACAGCGCCGCTATTATAGGCAAATGCAAAATTTTCATAAGAGCGACGCAAACACTTGCGGGCATAGTAGAATAAAAAATCCCCGTACCGTAACCGTAATCACCGCCGATAAGTTCCATCACTTTGCCATTGAAACCACCCCGTTCCCAAGCTACGAATAACGAGCGGATTACATTAAAATGGTATTTTAAATCGTGTCCCCAATGTTGATTAGAACACGCAAAAGGCAAAAATAACAAAGCCGAAAACAATACGATACACAAGCAAATTACCGCATGAAAACTTTTCTTTTTATAAAATTGTGCAAAACTGTTCATGCGCAATCTCCCTTTTCGTATTATTATGGAAAAACGAGCTACGACTTATGCCGTAGCTCGTTTTCCTGGTGCACCGTAAGAGGTTCGAACTCCTAGCCTTCGGTTCCGTAGACCGACGCTCTATCCAGTTGAGCTAACAGTGCTTGTATATTCATTTGTGTCTTACGGAACCTCGGTTCCGCAGACCGTTCTCGGTCAAGGCAATGTCTACCTTTCCCTCGGTCAACGCTCGCGCGACGCTTATGCGCTCGCTCATCTCGTCTGCCAAAAAAACATTATCAATGTTTTTTCAACGGGCAGCCTCGTCGCTCTATCCAGTTGAGCTAACAGTGCTTGTATATTCATTGACGCACTTTTCAAGTTTTCTCCTCAACAAAGTGCTTATATAGTATAGAATTTTTTAAATAATTTGTCAACTGTTTTTATGCGTTTTTTCAAGTTTTATAAAAAAAGTTTTCTCTATGGTTATCCGTTCCACGGCGCGACATCTCCTCGCGCCGTGGACGTCCACTTTATTTCATTAATAACGCTGCACCGCCCAAAAGCCCCGCAGAATTTCCAAGCGCAGCAATCACAATAGGCACTTGCGGGCCTAATTTTCCTGCGAAAAGTTCTTCGTCTAAAAGCGCTTGCAAAGGTTTCACCAAGCGTTCGCCCTCTGCACAAACGCCACCGCCCAATATAATCGCTTCCGGACGGAAAATGTTTGCAAAATTCGTAATACCGCAAGCCAGGTTCTTTATATATCCGTCCACAACCTCTTTTGCGTAAACGTCTTCGTCCTTATAATCAAACGCCGTTTTGCCCGTTACCTTTTCCGTCGACCCGATTTCCCACATTTTACTGTCTTTATGCGCTTCCATCGCGCGTTTCGTTTCCCGAATCAACGCCGTTGCCGAAGCATACGCCTCCAAACAGCCCTTTCTACCGCAAGTGCATTGCTCGCCGTCTGCTACAATAACGGAATGTCCCAATTCTGCACCCGCCGATTTATTTCCCTCAATCAGCACGCCGTCCACGACGATTCCGCCGCCGACTCCTGTACCTAAAGTCAATAAAATGGCACTTTCATAGCCTTTCGCCGCGCCAAACTTCACTTCGCCTAAAGCCGCTACGTTTGCGTCGTTGGCAATTTTTACGCGTAAACCCGTCAGAGCCGCCACCTTTTCGCCAATGGCAAAATCTTTCCACGCTAGATTATTCGAGTAAATAACAACGCCGTTTTTGCTATCAATCATACCCGGAACGCCCATACCGACGCCCTCTACGTCATCCGCACACATTCCCACTTTTTTCAACAGCGCTTTTACCAATTCCGCAATATTCTCCGCAACTTTATCCGCGCCCTTTTCCCTCTCTGTAGGTGCTTTGCTTTCGTATACGATATTGCCCAAATCATCTACGATACCGCCCTTAATAAACGTACCGCCAAGGTCTATCCCTACGTAATATTTACGAACTTCCGCCTCTATCAACTGCATTTTCCCCGACAAAGTTACTTCTCCAAAGCCAGCGGGAATAAACCACGTGTCCCCAAGCGCAACTGATTTACCGTCAATTTCACCTGCCCCCGCAACGCAAGTTACGCATTGAAAAGTATTTTTATCCGCAAAAATTTTCTTCTCGCCGTCTATCTTTATTGCTGTCGTCGTAAAATAACGGCTTAACCCCAACAATTCCCCTTTATCCGAGGCAAAGGAGAGAGGGCTGTATTCGTATTTCTCTAAATTTGTTACTTTCAACGCCTTTTCGACGTGCAATTCCCGTTCGTTACCGTTTTTGTCCTTTCTGCCGTAATCGTACACACGATAGGTAAGGTTGCTGTTTTGCTGAATTTCACAAATCAAGCACCCTGCCCCGATTGCGTGAATCGTTCCCGATGGGATAAAATAACATTCCCCCGCCTTTACTTCGAAAAAGTTTAAAAGCTCCGTCAAGGTATGGTTTTTAATCGCCTCTTCGTATTCGGACTTCGTTACGTTTTCTTTAAACCCAAGATAAATGCCCGCGCCCGCTTCCGCTTCCACGATATACCACATTTCCGTTTTACCGAAACTGTTTTCGTTTTTCAATGCGTAAGCGTCCGAGGGATGTACTTGCACGGAAAGATCTTGCTTGGCGTCAATCAATTTTACCAACATCGGGAAAAAAGGGAAATCCTTGCAATTTTCTCCTAATTCTTCCGCCGTTGCTATCTCTTGCAGCGTTTTCCCGTCCGATAAACGAGTAGGCCCGTCTTTATGAAAAGAAAGTTCCCAACTTTCTGCAACAGGCTCTTTCTCCGTCTGTTTTCCGTATTTTTCTTTTAATTTTACGCCACCCCAAATGTTATCTTTGCATTCTGGATATAATTTAACGATTTCCATACTTTTCCTCCGCTTTTATAACCTTATTCTTTTTTGTTAAAATTACAGTTATTATAAACCTCTTCAATAGATATCTGCGCTGTTTCCCCGTACTCCTCGCGATAGCCGTCGCGGTTATATCCACCTGCGCACAACGTTCCTTTTACGTACTGTTCTTGCGCTTGCATTTTCCTTCTCACCTTTTCCGAGTAGAAAATCATAAAACCGCCCAACGCTACGATAACAGCGCACACGCAACCACCCGCCACAGCATTCACAAACGCCATATCCACGTCCCGATTAAGCGGAAACGCCGCAAAAAACGCCGTATACAACGTCAGTGCCGAAACAAACGCCGTAACCAAATTCAAATACCGTACCGCACGCACTGCCAAATCGTATTTTGTTGAACGAACGAAATGCACGATTGACGCCACAATCCGCCAACAAGCAAATGCCACAAAGAAAAACAGCGAGCCTTTGGGCACACGGAATCCCGTACCGCCCACAACCATCTCCAATACGGAAATTGCCAATGCAACCGCTTGTATCAACAGCATATAACCGCAATAACGGTACACCCCGACTTTCGCCCGTTGCAACGCAGTAAAATTGTCTTTGTATTTATGTTCATCCGCGGCGTTTCGTAACAATACGCCCCCTAATGTAAATACCAATAAAATATGATATAACGCCAACGCGCCGTACCAAGCCGAGCGCAATCGGATTGCCATCACCGCCAAAAATACCGTATATCCAACGTTAAACAGCGAAGAACAAGTGGCAAAAACGATACTGCGAAATGCGTAACTCTTGTATAAATTTCTGGTGAACTTAAACTTATCCGCAACCGTTCCCACTTTTTTGTGCAATCGGCGTATCGTTTGCACCAAAACGTAGAACGTATACAATAAAATAATCGCGCAGAAAACGTAGGCAACGATTGCATATACGTTATGTCCGTAATCCATCACAATCGTCGCAAGCGCCAAAGGACAAGCAATCAACGCTGTGGCAAACGTCAGGGTCGCCACCCAGCTTGGAGGATTATTCAGTTGTTTGAAAAAAGTTTTCCACTTGTTTTCCCGCGCCATAATCTCCGCCTATTTCTTTTGTTTTGTTTTTGCCTTCTTTATCCTTTTTTATGCATTAATTTTCTTTATAAATCAAAGGCGATTGCCGTGATATCGTCGCTAAATTTCCCGCCGCTGAATACCCCAAGCGCAGATTTTAATTTCCCGATAAAATCCTCTGCGTTTCGCGATTGCATCAATACGTTTTCCGCCCGTTCAATCCCAAACAACTCTCCTTTCGCATTTACGCATTCGGTAACGCCGTCCGTAAGCAATACCAACAAATCTCCCTGTTCAAAAGGCAATTCTTTTTCTTGATACACAAAATCGGGCAGCCAATTTGAAATGGGCGGTGCGGGCGATTCGATTTCGTGAATTCCAACGCTGTTCTTTAATAAAATTGGTGCATTATGTCCTGCTACTGCATAGCGAAGCGTATTCGTCTTTTTGTCAATACGCACCGCAGCCACCGTAATATACGAACGTTCGTCTTGATGCAGTTCGTTGAATTTCACGCTCAATTTCGAAAAGGCTTTCGCCAAATCGGGTTCTCTTCTATCCAACCCCGCCTTTACGAATGCCGAAAGCATACCCGCCGAAACGCCTTTCCCTGAAACGTCCGCCAAAATGCCGTAAGTATTTCCGTTCAACTCGTACACGTCAGGCAAATCTCCCCCGACGCCCAAACAAGGAATATACACAAAAGAATAATTCACGCCGCCCATACTCTTTCCCGCGGGCAATAAACGCCGCTGTATCTGCTGCGCGGAAAGCATATCCCGTTCCATCTCCGTTTGATAACTGCCATCGGTAATCCCTAAAAACAGTTTCCCTTTTTTATCGACGGGCAGAACGCGGATGCGTAAGGAAATTTTGTCGGTATGCCCCGCGCGTTTTACCGTCGTATGCAGCGTTTCGCTCTTTTCCGTTCTCTCTTCCACCGCCGCGCGCATGGCACGATAAAAAGTGCAATATTCACATGCGGTATTCTGTCCGCAAGCATTTTCCTCTCCGCAACCCACCGTATCGGCAAGCGTACCCTTCGTCTTTACGTTATCGGAAACAGAACGCTGAAAAGCCGCATTCGTAAATTTTACGCGCAGCTTGTCGTCAAACACGAACACCCCTTCGGGCATTGCGTTGAGTATTTTTTTAAACGTTCCGTTATACATCGTTCACCTATCACTATGTAGCGTCAATAATATATTTTCAATCCTTTTTTAACTTGAACGTCAAAGGACAAATTTCGATACAATTCCCCGTCCAACTGCACCGTACAAGGCACGATTGGTTGGAAACGGATTTTTTCACAAAGGAAATGCGTCGTACGTTTATACTGTGGCATCTTCCCTTTCATTAGGGTCAACAAAGCTTTTATCAAGCGGAGTTTGCCCTTAATATGGTCTACAATCATTACGTTCATTAGCCCGTCGTCTACTTCCGCACACGGACAAATCGGAATGCCGCCGCCGAAAAACGAACCGTTGCATACTGCCGCCAAAAGCGCGTCGTATTTCTCTTCCACGCCATCCTTTTCAATAATAACAGCATAGCCTTTAAATGCAAAGATACTCTTCAATAAGCTGGAAAAATATTTCAGTTTTCCGCGCATTTTGCCGCGCTGACAACGTTCCAAAACGTCTACGTCCATACCAAGCCCCGCAACGTTCATGCAACGTCTATCACCCACCTGCAAATAATCCACAGACTTTGCTTCTCCATTTAAAATTCTTTGCATGGCATCTTCCACTTTCAAAGGAAGCCCCAACTTTTCCGCGAAATCGTTTCCTGTTCCGCTCGGTATCAATCCCAAACGGCATTTTTCCGGCTCGGCAATTCCGTTAAGCACTTCGTGCAAAGTTCCGTCGCCGCCCAAAACAATGAAATCGTTTTCTCCTTGTTCGGTCAAAGCCCGTACGACACTTTCCGCTTCCCCCGCCGCGCCCGTAATATGCGTTACATATTCAACGCCTGCATTTTGAAGTAATTTTTCTACCTTTTGTAAATTTTTAGCCGCGCGCTTTTTTCCCGATACAGGGTTTACGATAATATGTTGCATACCCAGCGTTTCCTTAAATTTTTTACCTTTTGTAAAAAACTTCGATTTTTTCCATAAAACTATTATATAACACTTTGTCAAGAATTGCAATTTATTTTCCGATTTGATATACTTAAAATGTAAAAAATTTCTCTAAAGGAGGCGAAAATGCATCAAATTTTACCGAAAAGTTTATTTCCTCTGGCAAAATCTTTACCTTCGCCCCTTTTCGTCGTCGGCGGCGCCGTACGTGATTTCCTCGCCGGTTTTTCCTGCGAACGCCCCGATTGGGATATTTGCGCCCCGCTCTCGGCAGACGAATTTGCCCAAGCGGCGCAAAGCCACGGTTTTTCCGTGAAAGCCGTCTACCGTAACACGGGTACGGTCAAACTTTCCGACGCAGACGGCGTTACATTCGAATACGCTTGTTTCCGTTCGGATAAATATGTTCGCGGCGTACACGTCCCCACGGAAATTTTCTTTACCGACGACGTCGTTTTAGACGCAAAACGCCGTGATTTTACCGCCAACGCCGTATATTACAATATCGAAAAACAAACTTTCGTAGACCCCTTAAATGGTATCGAAGCGATTCGTGAAAAACGGCTTTCCACCGTTGCTCCTGCACAAAAAGTATTCAGCGAAGACGGGCTTCGCTTATTGCGTTTGGCACGCCAAGCGGCACAACTGGGTTTCACCCCGGACGAAGAATGTAAACGCGGTGCAACGGAAAACGCCGCGCTCATTGCAGATATCTCCCCCGAACGGATTTTTACCGAATTAGAACTTCTGCTCCTCGCTGATGAAAAATTCGGCGTAACGGGCGGAGCGTATAACGGTCTAAAACTGTTGGAAGAAATCGGCGTGCTTGCGAAGATTCTCCCTGAACTCACGCAAGGCAAAGGTATGAAGCAACGCGCAGATTTCCACAATCACGACGTTTTAGAACATTCCTTACGCGCCGTAAAATATGCGCCACCATCCATACGCCTTGCTGCCCTTTTGCACGACGTAGGTAAGCCGTTTTGCACTCTGCGGGACGGCAATACGCACAAGCACCCCATAGAGGGCGAAATTTTGGCAAAAGCTATTCTTTGCCGACTGAAAGCGCCGAAGAAAACGACAGAACGTGTTTGCGAGCTGATTCGTTGGCATATGTACGATTTAGACGGAAAAACGAGTGAAAAAAAATTGCGAAAATTTTTCGTACAGAATAAACACATATTAGAGGAATTATTGCTTTTGAAGCAAGCAGATTTCTCCGCTTGTAAGGACAATCTAAATCCTGCACCAACCTGTGTACGCTGGCATGTTCTGCTTGAAAAAATGCAAAAAGAAAACACCCCCTTTACCTTGCGGCAATTAGCCGTCAACGGCAAAGATTTACTTGCATTGAATATCCCTCCCGCGCATGTTTCCACGCTTTTACAAGCCTTATTGATGCACACTGCTATTTTCCCAAGCGACAATGAAAAATACCGCTTGCTTTCTCTTGTTTTAGGTATGGAAAAAGACCTTATTTAAGGTATGCTTTATAAAAAAGAGCGAAATCTTAAAAGATTCCGCTCTTTTTTTATAAAAGTTTTTCCACTGTGATACCGTCTTCTATTGAAGTTTCGTAAAAACTTGCTTTATAACCAATTGCGTCGTGATAAGCTTTCCCGACGTGGCGAATAAATCCTTCTACTTCTGTTTTCTTCACAATAGAAATGGTACAGCCGCCGAAGCCCGCCCCAATCATACGAGAGCCCAAACAAGCGGGTTCTTTCCGCGCAAACGCCGTTAAAGCATCCAATTCCTTTCCCGTTACTTCGTACAAATCCCGCAAGCTGTAATGGCTTTCGTTTAATAATCTGCCAAGCTCCGCCAAATCTCCCATTTTCAATGCCTGCACCGCTTTTTCCACGCGGTAACATTCCATAACGACGTGTTCCGCCCGTTTGGCTACCACACCCGAAAGCAAATGTTTCCATTCCGCAAAAACTTTGGGCGATATTTCCGCCAAACAGCGCATGTTCAACTTGCTTTGCAAGGCTTTGAGCGCAGTTTCCACTTCCTGACGACGTACGTTATATTTACTTTCCACCAAATTGTGCGGTTTGTTGCAATTCGCAATAACCAAAGCGTATTCGCCTAAAGACAAAGGAACGTATTCGTATTGCAAAGTAGCGCAATCCAACAAAACGGCATGGTTCTTTTTTCCCATAGCCGACGCAAATTGGTCCATAATTCCGCAATTTACACCCGCATATTTATTTTCCGCACGTTGGGAAATCAACGCAAGGTTCACTTTATCATACGTTACCCCCGCATATTCACAAAGTGCAACCGCCGTCGCCACCTCGATTGCCGCAGAAGAAGACAAACCGCTGCCAAAAGGTACGGTGCAATCGTAATACAAATCACACCCGACGATGCTTACTCCCTCTTCTTGTAAATAGTACGCAACGCCCGCTTGATAATTTCCAATTTTTAAATCTTTATAGCTGTCCAAACAATTCGTATCCAGCTCCACGATTTCGTCTATCCCACGGAAAGCCAATCGAATCGTTTTGCCAGTCGTCTTGCGCGCATATACGTTGCAACGCAAATTCAACGCCGCCGGGAAAACCTTTCCACCACAATAATCGATATGTTCCCCTATCACGTTAATTCTGCCCGCCGCAGTAAACAAATCCGTCGGTTCTACGCCAAAAAAAGCCTTAAATTCCTGCATCCCTTCCACTTTTTTCATTTTCGTCCTCCTTTTTGCTATTCGATATAGTTTCATTTGTGGATATTTCCGTTATTTTACTTCTTTTACGCACAAAATACCATGTCAATAAATAAATGATACCGCCAACAATCAATAAAACGGCAATGAGCTGCGACGGCGTTAAAAAAGGCACGATTGTTTCCCCTCGCTCGTCCGCACGAAAATACTCGATAACGAATCTCCAAACGCCGTATATCATCATATACAAGGGCAATAACGGAACGTAACGACTGTCCTTTTTTAATTTTGCATTTCGCATATACAACCACAGCAAAACGCCCGCCAAAGCAAACAAAAATATCGCTTCAAATAATTGAATGGGTACAAACTTCCCAAGCAATACGCGCTCTCCGTTCGCCCCGACATCATAATGCGGAACGCCGTACCACGCCTGCGTTTCCGCTCCGTGGCAGCAACCCATAAACAAACAACCGATACGTCCAAAACCGTGCGCCATCGGAATCAGCACCGCCGCCATATTCGCTACAAACGGGAATTTTTCCCGCGCTTCCTTGTCCAATTTTAACGGCTTTGTTGCAAAAAACCACATGATCAGGAAGATTCCCGCGCCAACAAGCAATCCGCCGTAAAAGGTCATGCCGGCTTTTAAAGAAAACGTTCCCGTTTCCAAATAATGATAAAACGCCTGAAAGAGCACCGCGCCAAACAAGCCCGACAAAATCGCAATCGCGCCGCTGATAAGCAATTGCCGTTGCAACGCAATGGAAAAATTAGCTTTTATGGACATTTTATCTGCAATCAAAAGGGCGGCGGCCATACCGAGTATCAAACACAGTTCGTACGCATGTAAGCCCAAAAACAACTCTTTTGGATACATCTTCTGCCCTCCTTTGCTCATAGAATAAGAACATTATACACTAACCTACCCATTTTGTCAATTCATGCGCGCATTTTTCTTTTTTTATAGGAGTTTTTATAAAAATTAAAACCGTATCGTTTTTTACGACACGGTTAAAATTTTGCACTAAACATACAGCTAACGAATCACAACGCTTGCACGTTCACTGCGCGGAGCTTTTCGGGATTTTTAGGATCGGGCTCCGTTTCATACGAAACCTTTTGCCCTTCCTTCAATCTTCTGTACCCCTCTGCTACAATGGCAGAAAAGTGCACAAATACGTCGTTGCCGCCCTCATCACCGGCAATAAACCCGTAGCCCTTTTCAGCATTGAACCATTTCACAGTACCCTGAGCCATCTTCGGTACCCCCTTCAATTTACTCAACGATAAATCAGCCGCAAAGTACCCCTGCCATATTATTCGTTTATACTCCACATTATAACACAAATTTTTTTTGTTTGCAATACTTCCGCAAAAAAATTTGACATACTTTTTCCCGTTTTTTCATTTTTTTTAAGAATTTTGTAGACTTTAACTTCTTTTTTATGCTATAATAAAAAGGTAAATATTCTTCACGCTTTAATCAAGGAAACTGTTATGTCTTTTCTTAACGTTTTAAAAACAATACTATTTGGTATTATCGAGGGCATTACCGAATGGCTTCCTGTATCCAGCACAGGGCATCTTATTCTTTTTGATAAGTTTTGTCCACTTACCAACGTCTCCGCAGGCTTCACCGATTTATTTGAGTATTTAATTCAGCTTGCGGCGATTCTTGCCGTGGTCATTCTGTTTTGGAACAAACTTTTCCCTTTAAAAAAGGAAAAAGCAGAAGATGAGCAAAAAGAAAAAATCGTATGGAAAAAAGACGTGCTTTCCATGTGGTTAAAAGTCATTCTCGCTTGCATTCCCGCGCTTTTGGCAATCGCCATCGACCAAGCGTTTGAAAAAATATCCCCTTTGACTGAAACGGCAATTATTGCCGCGGCTCTCATTTTTTACGGCGGCGTATTTATTCTTGTGGAAAACTTCAATAAAAAACGTGCGCCCAAAATAACGGAAATAACCGAGCTTTCTTATCGTTATGCGTTCTTTATCGGTTGCTTTCAGGTACTTGCGGCAATCCCCGGCACTTCCCGTTCGGGTATTACCATTATCGGCGCGTTGCTCCTCGGTATTTCCAGACCTACCGCAGCAGAATTTACCTTTTTCTTGGCAATCCCGACCATGGTCGGTACAAGCGGATATAAAATTTTGAAATTCATTGCAAACGAAGGCAGTATCGCCACGGCAGAGTTGGGATATCTCCTTATCGGTATGGCAGTCGCGTTCGCCGTATCTATGTTCGCCATAAAATTCCTGATGAATTTTGTTAAAAAACACAATTTTAAAATTTTTGGCTGGTATAGAATTGCATTGGGCTGTATCGTTATCGCTACGTTGATTGTTCCCGCTTTATTATAATTTTATTCTTCCCTTTACGATAAAACCGCAGTTTCGATTTTCTCGAAACTGCGGTTTCTTTCTTTTCCCCTTTTTAAATGAGTTTCGCGCCAGCCTTTTTCAATACGGCAACCGCCGCTTCGGGCGTCGAAGTTTTAAAGGCAATTTTTGCATGACCGTCCACACCCGCATACGAATACATATATTCCACGCTAACGCCGCCGTCGCCGAGGGCTATCAATAAGTTGGACAATGCGCCCGCTTCGTCCGGCACTTCTATCCCTACAAGTTCGACCTCCGAAGAAATATACCCCGCAGCCTTTAACGCCGCAAGCGCTTTTTCATTATCTTCGGTTATCAAGCGCAAAATACCGAAATCTTGCGTGTCGGCAATGGAAAGCGCCAACAAATTAACGTTTGCGTCCTTAAGCACTTTGCAACAACCGCTTGCCTTGCCTGCCTTATTTTCCAAAAATACCGCTATTTGCTTAATCATTTTTCCCCTCCTAATCGTATCGTCTTACAATTTTCTATTATCGGTGATACGCTTCGCTTTTCCTTCGCTACGCGCTACCGTACCGGGCGAAACCAACGTAATTTTCGCGCTGACCGAAAGCGCAGACGCCATATTCGCCGCCAATCTCTTGCGAATCTCCTCTACGTGCGCAACTTCGTCAATGGAAACGTTGGGGGACAATTCCACTACGATTTCCATCGTATCCAAACTATTTACGCGGTCTACGTTAATATGATAATGCGGCTGAATATCCGCGTCCTTAAGCAATACGCTTTCAATCTGCGAAGGAAATACGTTTACCCCACGGATAATCAACATATCGTCGCTTCTGCCCGTTATTTTATTCAGTTTTATCGTCGTTCTGCCACAAGGACAAGGGTCTGCGTTCAAGCTTGCAATATCCCGCGTTCTATAACGAAGCAAAGGCATTCCCTCTTTGGTAAGGGTTGTAATTACCAGCTCGCCCGATTCCCCGTAAGGCAACGGCTCTAACGTGTTCACGTCTACAATTTCCGGATAGAAATGGTCGTCTTGGAAATGCATACCCGTCTTAAATTCGCAATCGCATGCAACGCCGGGTCCCGCAATTTCACTCAAGCCGTAAATATCGCAAGCACGGATACCCAAACGTTTTTCAATATCTGCACGCATCCCCTCCGACCACGCTTCCGCGCCGAAAACGCCGCCTTTGAGCTTGATATCCACGCCCGGTTTTAACCCGAGTTTCTCGATTTCTTCTGCCAAATAAATAATGTACGACGGTGTACAGCAGATAATATCTGCACCGAAATCTGTGATAAGCTGAATTTGTTTTTGCGTATTTCCCGCCGACGCAGGTACAACGCAAGCGCCTAATTTTTCACCGCCGTAGTGCATACCCAAACCGCCCGTAAACAAGCCGTAGCCGTATGCTATGTGAATGATACTTTCTTCATCTGCGCCCGCCATAACCAACGAACGTGCAGCACATTCACCCCAAACGTCAATATCGTTCATCGTATAGCCTGCAACCGTAAGTTTACCCGTTGTTGCGCTAGACGCATGTAAACGTACCAAATCGCGGCGAGAACGCGCCATCATGCCGAACGGATACGCGTCGCGCAAGTCTTGCTTTACGGTATAAGGCAACTTATAGATATCGTCAATCGATTTGATATCGTCGGGTTTCAATTTTATTGCGTCCATCTTCGCGCGATAAGGTTTTTGATTCTCGTAAACATACTTGACCATTTTTACAAGGCGTTCTGATTGTAACACCTTTTTTTGGTCTGCGCTCATCGTTTCTAATTCTTTTTGAAAATACTGCATAACTTTTTATCCTTTGTTGCAGTTTCCCCCTGCAACCACCGTGTATGAACACGGTATATTTTCACTGCTTTTACACCCGTTCAAACCCAAGTTCAAACGCTTTCAAATTCAAAGCTTGGAACTTCTCGGGCACGCAAGCGGCAACCGCTTCCGCCATCACTGTTCTATCCAAGCCGCACAATTTGCAAAGCGCGCCGAGTATTACGATATTCGTCGCTTTTGCGCTACCGGCTTCCATTGCCCATTTCTGCGCAGGAATAAAATGCACGTTTGCGCTCTCCCCCGTCAGCTTTTCTTTCAGTCCGTCGGGATATTTCGCCGCCCCTGTAATGCAAGGCATAGGCAAAATTTTCTCGTCGTTCGTAAGCAAAATCCCGTCTTTTTTCAAATAATGCTTAACGCGCACCGCTTCCAACGCTTCAAACGCCAAAATTACGTCTGCGCTTCCCTCCCAAATCACAGGGGAGTAAATTTTATCGCCGATACGCACGTGCGTAACTACGCTGCCGCCACGTTGACTCATACCGTGAATTTCGCTCAATTTACAATCTTTTCCCGCAAGCATAGCGTATTTTCCAAGCACACGGCTTGCAAGTAACGTTCCCTGCCCGCCAACACCAGCAATTAATACGTTCATCATATTATTTGCCCTCCTTTACGAGCGCGTTAAACGGACAAACTGCCGCGCATACGCCACAACCCGTACATTGGTTTGCGTCGATAACCACACCGTTTTCGCCCATACTGATAGCAGGACAACCGATACGCATACATACGCCGCAATTTTTGCAATTTTCCACTTTCATTTTAGGTTTGGACGATTTATCCAACAACGCACAAGGTCTTTGCGCAATGATGACACTCACTTCTGGCGAAGCAATCGCAGCTTTTACCGCTTTTTCCACCGCTTTCACGTCATATGCGTCCACAATCGCCAAATCTTTCACGCCACAAGCACGGCAAAGTTCGTCCAACAATACGACGGGCGCAGGCTCACCTTTAAGATTTTTACCCGTAGCAGGGTGTTGTTGATGCCCCGTCATACCGGTTGTGGAATTATCCAAAATCAACAGCGTGATGCCGCTTTGATTATATACGGCATTGATAAGTCCCGTTACGCCGCTGTGTAAAAACGTCGAATCACCAATCACTGCCACGTTGCGAATCTCTCCGTCCGTAGCCTTTTTCATACCGTGTGCCATACCCACCGACGCGCCCATACAAACACAAGTATCCACCGCGGACAAGGGCGCAACCGCACCCAACGTATAACAACCGATATCGCCGTTAACCGTCAGCTTTAATTTGTTCAACACGTAGAATACACCGCGGTGCGGGCAGCCTGCGCACATAACGGGAGGACGGGCAGGGACATTTTCCGCTTCTATTGTCATTTCCGTTTCCAAACCGAACGCAGCTTTAATTTTCGGCACAGAAATTTCGCCTTGTAAGGAGAATAACGATTTCCCTTCGCACGCAATCCCCGCCGCTTTCAACGCATCCTCGATAAACGGTTCTAATTCTTCAATAACGTATAATTTCTTTACATTTTTGGCAAATTCCGCAATCGCAGGCGCGGGCACGGGATGTACCATACCAATTTTATATACGTTTGCATTCGGCAACGCTTCTTTTACATATTCGTAAACCACGCCCGAACAAACTACGCCGATTTCCTCTTCGTTGGTATACTCCGCACGATTGCACGCCGCACTGCAAGCATACGCCAAAAGGTCTTTATCTCGCTGTTCCAACACCACGTGCCGCTTGATTGCATTGGCGGGCATCATTACGTATTTCGCCGCCGATTTTTCGTACGGTTTCACCCCGATTTCTTCGCGTTCACAAAGTTCCACCATGCCGTGGGAATGCGCCACACGGGTCGTTTCACGCAACAATACGGGCGTATCGAATTTCTCACTGATTTCATAGGCAAGCTTTACAAACTCTTTCGCTTCGTTTGCGTCAGAAGGTTCTAACATCGGCACGTGCGCGCCGCGCGCATAATAACGGCTATCCTGTTCGTTTTGTGAAGAATGCATACCAGGGTCGTCCGCTACGACAATCACAAGCCCGCCGTTCACACCCGTATACGCCGCCGTAAACAGAGGGTCAGCCGCCACGTTCAAACCGACGTGTTTCATACAAGCCATTGCTCTAACGCCGCCAACCGCCGCGCCGATTGCCACCTCTACCGCAACCTTTTCATTGGGAGCCCATTCCGCATACACGCCTTCGTGCTTTACGAAATTTTCTGCAATTTCCGTGCTGGGCGTACCGGGATAAGCGGAAAGCACTTTTACCCCCGCCTCGTACGCGCCGCGCGCAATCGCCTTATTTGTCAACATTAATTCTTTCATATTCTTTTCCCTTTATTCGTTTGAAAAACGTTCTATCAATTTTTCTCGTTCCACGTCTTTAACAAAGCCGTTAAAGGTACACGTGCAAACGATTTCGCCCGTCGCGTCCCGCAAAATTACTTCGCTAACGCAATTATGTCCAGCGCGCACCAATTCTTTTGCTTCCGCCGTAACATATGGAGAACTTACCGCACGCACGTAATGGATTTGTCCGCCTTGCGTTACCGTCATCGGGTGCAAATGATTTGCAAGAACGGCAAAGGTAAAATCAGCCAGCGTATACAACATACCGCCTTGCGCGTTTCCGTTGGCGTTAAAACAATTTTCCGTAACGGTTGCGCGAACAACTGCCTTTCCCTCTGTCAATTCGATAATCTCCGCTCCAATCAACTTTATAAAGCGGTCTTTTTCAAATATTTTTTTTGTCAATTCTTCGTTTTTCACAGTCTTCCCTCAAAAAAAATTATGATATTATTATAACATAGCCAACCCTCTTTGTCAATATAACGCTAACAAAAAAACAGCCCGTTTCTTTTCCCAACAAGCTGTTTTTTCGATTTTTTTAATTCGTTTATACGATTGTCTTCACCAAAGCGTAACCGTCTACCACCCTCGTACTCTTTCCGTTTTTCCACGTACCGATTCTTTCCCAAGTATGCGGACCTACGTAGGTCGGGTCTTGGTCGGGGTCATGGAAAGGCCCCATCAAATTGCGATTGCCGATTGTTAAAACAAGTTCAATCTCATTTTCGCCCTTTTTCAGATATTTGGATATGTCTAATTTATTACCGAACATCATTCTGCCGACGTATTTACCATTGATTTTCACTTCGATTAAGTGATACTTCCAATCAATCACCAAATCGCGGTTCGTATCTTCTACCGTTACCGTTTGCTTAAGCGAAATATCCCCTGCAAAGAACGGGTATCCTTCTTCAACAAGGTCGCACAAAACGAGCTCTTGTTTTCCAATGCGGAAATTATCCCCGATCACGATCACGTCCGTATTCCCCGATTTAAATTCGCCGTAAACCCCGAAATTTCCGCGCAAGAATATCGCCTCGATATCCGTATCGTATGCAAGACAGTTTTTTAAACTCTCCGTTACGTTTTCGCCAAACAACGCATAATAGACCTGCTCGCTTTGGAAATAATCAATTTCGATTACCACTTCGTTTTTGCCCGTCTTGATAAGGTGCGCGACGTCGTATTCCATAAGAGCCTTTTCAAGTTCCGCCGAGCCGATTTTTTCAACGATATTGCCGTTGACGGATACGCAAACCGTGTTGGTATCCTCGGCAAGCAAGTGGCATTTAGTAGGGGGCGCATCCACAGTAAACTCGTATTTCAAATACAATTTTCCCTTATATCTACGCTCTAACATTTCGTTGAAAACGCCCATATGATGCGTAGGTTCACTGAACGTAACTCCGTCCGTAGAATAACGAACGTAGTCCATAGTAAAGAAGTTTTCCACTTCTTTCGAAACGGTAAACTGCTTGCCTAAACGAAGAGGCGTGCGCGCACACTCTGCTTTCGGCGTTTCATTGCTGAAATACAACAGATAGGATTGCCCTTTATCGAAATGGAGCTTTGTCGCCACCGTTTTATATTCGTCTTTTAAAATATCATAGGACGAGAATGCCGTCGCCCCTTTAAGCGTGAACTCGATTTCCGTTTCGTCGCCTACGTTCACAGCGTACAGGAAATATCTACCCTTTTCATCCTTACGGAGTGCCGTACGAACGGTAGCGTTCTTCGCCGCTGTGTATAACTGCGCCGCCGAAATTTCGTTCCAATCGGTATTCGTCTCCAGATAATCATAGCTATATTCATTCCATTCAACGTAGGTCGGCTTTTCGTCCAAAAGCAATACTTTGCCGCCCGCTTTTACAAATGCACGAAGCAATACTTCGCTGGTTTTGTCCATCGTGTACGTCTTGGGGAACACTACGTAATCGTAGGCGCAATTTCCAAGAACAAGTTTTTTGCCTTCCACTTTGCCATATTTCGCAAGCAAGGTTTCATCTAAAAAATGGAACGGAATTTGTCTTTCTACCAATTCGTTCACCGTCGCAAGCAAACTTTCGTCGATTTCGCAAATTTCTTTGGCGTAGGGTTCGGTATAGCGTTTATATTCAAAATAGGAACTGCGCAGAGGGTGGAACAAGCCCACGTTGACAACTTCTTCGCTTTCCGATAAAATTTTACCCAAAAGAGAGAAATAATCGTTAAATTCTTTAAAGTTTTTCTTTACCCAAGGATTGACGCTGGAATAATGCGCGGGATAATCGCGTTTTCTCTGCCCGTGTTCGGTGTAGGGTAAAAGATGCTGACACATCAAATTGACACCGCCAACGTATTGAAATTCCGCAATCTCTTTCAAATCCTGCGGAGTAACGTCCCAACCGCAACAAGCGTACGTTTCGGTGAGCGTTTGTTTTTTACCAAGTTGCGCCGCAACAGAAGATACTTGCTTGGGGGAAATCGCGTCGCCCGTTCGCTTTCCCAACCAATCTATTCCAGGGATATGTTCGTATTCGTAAAAAGGCATTATCCCCGCACAGCATGCCATCTGTGCACCGATATTCTGCTCTTCCACGTAATGCCCCGTCAGTTTATAACCGTTTTTATCGCACCAAGTATAAATTTTTTCCGCAAAGTTTTTCAGCATCAATTCTTGCATGCCTTTCCAATATTTATAGCGGAATTCGCGATATCCTTCTTTTTCTACGAACAGCAAACCCAGCCCGTCTAAAATATCCTCGCCGTATTTTTCCTCAAAATACTTGGGCATGACGCGGGTATAGGCAGTATCCCAACGGTAATACTGCGGTTCGTCCGTGAAAAAGCCTTTTAAACTGTAGGTATCCCGTTTTTTGTATTCCTCGTGCGTGGCGGCAATAAATTTATCCACCACTTCGCCGTTTAAAATATCCGCCGTAGACGCCGCATAATGTTCATACACGTTCAAACAGTTTTCACAAGGCGCTTTTGTCCGTTTAAGCGCTTTCCCCGACATATCGTAGGAAACCGTCGCATTTTCGTCGTATTCCCAAATTTTAAACGTTAAATATTTGTCGTGGTTTTCGATATCTTCCAACAATTTTCCGCCCACGAAGCCGCTCGGCCAGCCGTTCTCGTCATACGCGTACGCTTCCATACCAAGTTCTTCCGCTCTCTCGGCGCAAGCCTTGATACAGCTGAACCATTTTTCGCCCAAATATTCCGTTTTTAAGCCGCCGCGTGCATGCATAAAAAATCCGCCCACGCCGTTTTCGTTCATCCATTCAACTTGTTTTACAAGCCCCTCTTCGTCCAATTCGTCATTCCAAGACCAAAAGGGAATACATTGATATTTCTTTTCAACCTGTTTCATTTTTTCTTTTCCTATTAAAAAAGGCGAAGCAAGATTCTTCCTTCGCCGTCCTTGCCGATTATAACAAATAATAAGGCATATCCGTTCCCACTTCTACGCGCAAAAATCCGTCCTTTACCGCAGCCTTTTTTACAGGGGTTTTCTTTGCCGCAGGCTTTTTACTTGCGGATTTTTTCACCGTCTTCTTCGCCGCTTCTTCTACGGGCGCGACCAACTTTTCTACGACCTGCGGATCAGGATTTGCGATCACGTGACTGTTTTCCATATCGGGAGCGGAACTCGCCACCTTGGAATATCCGTTGTTTTCTACTCTTTTAATTGCGTTTTTACCGATGGGCATATTCTATAATCTCCTTTGCAAGTTGTGTATATTCAACCGCGCTGCGGCTGTTTTTCTTATATACGACGACGGGTTTACTGTTATCCTGCGCCCATTCCACCGCGCTGTCTACCCGTACGTAGTTTTCAAAAAGTCTTGTATTTTCCAGCTCTTTCAATGTTTCCATTGTCTGCTTAAAATACTTTTTACGTTCGTCCGCTTTCGTAACGGCGATACCCAAAATTTCCAGCTTGGGTGCGATACGCTTTGCTTGCTCGCAGAATTCAAACATATTAGCAAGACCGAACAACCCCCAAGGGCTTGCTTCTACGGGAATCACTACGTAATCGGATGCACACATAACGTTCATTACCCAACCGCCGAGCGTAGGAGGCGAATCGATTAAGATATAATCGTAATATCCTTTTGCACGTACCCTTTCCAAGCATTTTTTCAAAATGGTTTCTCTCTGCCATTTGCCAAACAAATCAAATTCGATAGAACTCATCAGCGAAGTGGACGGCACGATATCCAGGTTTTCTATCCCCGTGGGCAAAATATATTCGTCCAAGTCCCGTTCTTTTACAACGGCGTGATAGATATTTTTCTCCCCTTTGGCGTATTCGTACGCCGTTTCTTCGTCGAAAAAGGAAATGGTGAGGTTGAGCTGCATATCCCCGTCCAACATCAACACTTTTTTCCCTGCAAGCGCAAGCGCGCAACCGATATTAGAACAAGTTGTCGTTTTCCCGCTGCCGCCTTTGTTGTTTGCAAATGCTATTACCACCGTTTTGCTCATATTCGTTCTCCGTATTGTTTATAACAGCCAAGTTTCTAACTGTTTGCTGGTTTTTTCTTCCGTCTTTTTCTCAATTTGCGCCGTCGGCTTTTGCGGTAACTTTTTCCGCTTTACGTCCTTATCGTCGTTTAAAAATTCGGCAAGTTCCTTGATTCCCTCGCCCGTAATCGAACTGACGGCGAACACCTTTTTACAGCCCGCAAGCTTTAACCAACGGGTAACCCGTTCTACGTTTGCATCGGGCTTATCAATCCCCGTTACAATACCGATTGCCTCGCGGTTTACCATGCTCGTCAAACAAGGCGGAAAAATGGAATACGGTTCGTTTGCCGAAAGCACCAATCCCACCACGTCCGCTTCGTATGCATACAGCGAGAGCGCGCCGCTCGTTTCGCGGCGTTCGGTATATTCGCCGGGGGTGTCGATAACGGTATCTAAATAATTGACGTATTGCGTCTTAAAATATTTAATTTCTTCCCCGCGCAAAGCTTGCGTCAGCGTCGTTTTCCCCGCCGCAACTCTGCCGAATAACATAATTTTTTTCATGATTTATTTTCCGAAAAATCAGGTTTTTGTGAGCTCGCAGCAAGCATACCCAAGCTTGTTGATGCAATATTCGCGAATGGCCATAAACGCAGATTCCACGGAAGAAACGCTGCCCGTGATAATAAGCGTACCCGTAAATCTGTCTACAAAACCGATTTCCGCGCCCGACGACTTCATAGCAATATCCGCCGCAATAACAGCGCTTTCGTAGGGAATTACCGTCAAAACGCCGATGGCGCTTTTCGTGTAATCAGTTTGCGGGTCCAACCCGAGTTTTGTATACAACGTTTCCCCAGGATTTGCTATGATATGGCAAAGGGTAATTTGTTTACCGGGGACAAACTCTTGTATGATTGTCATTTTATCTTGTAACTGCATATTCGTTACCATCCTTTTTGAAACTGTATTGATTTAGGATACTGGCTGCAAGATCATCTTGCTTAACCGCCGATTTGACATTTAAGTCCGCTCTCTTCCGCTACGGAAAGTAAATATTCCATCTTTTCTTGCGGAGGCGGCTCGATACCTTTGAGGGCGTAATTTCTATCCAACCCCGCATATTTATCCTGTCCCAAACGGTGATACGGAAGCAAATGATGTTCACGCACCCCGGGAAGGGTTGCTGCAAATTTAGAAATGGCGCGGATTTCCTCCGCCGTATCGTTAAAACCGGGCACAACAGGCGTACGAATCACAAGTTCCACGCCGCTTGTTGCCAAGCGTTTTGCGTTTTCTAAAATCCGCTCGTTCCCCGTCGCTGTAAATTCTTTATGTTTTGCCGAATCCATATGCTTGATATCCATCAAATATAAATCGAGATACGGCAATATTTTTTCAATGTTTTCATAGGGTGCATTTGCCGTGGATTCCACCGCTGTATGCAAACCGTTTTGCTTGCACGCACGGAGCAAATCTCTTGCAAAATCGGGCTGTCCTAAAATTTCTCCGCCCGAAAGGGTGATTCCGCCGCCGCTGCGCCAATAATAATTTTCATCAGCAAGCAATTCCGGCAGAATTTCCGCCACCGTTACGTCCTGCCCTACGATTTTTTCTTTACCGTTTTCCTGCATAGTCTGGATTTCATACGATTGTGATTCGGGGTTGCAACACCACGCGCAACGCATGAAACAGCCCTTAAAAAAGACAATGGTACGGATTCCCGGTCCGTCGTGGATCGAGAATCGCTGAATATTGAATATTCTGCCTTTCGTACCGTAAAAATCCATAATCTTTTTGTTCTGCACCTTTTATTTTTGTAAAACGTTGAATTTGCAAAAAAACCAAAATATCTCGGCTTTTTCGACGGTTACATACCGCGTCGCAATTCATCATTAGATACAACGTTTTTATTAAAAGCCTTGTTCCGTTCTGTTAATAATATCGTCTTGCAAGGATCTGGAAAGCGTCGTAAACAACGCGCTGTATCCAGCTACGCGCACAACCAAAGTCTTGTACTTTTCGGGGTTCTTCTGTGCGTCCAACAACGTTTCGCGGGTAACAACGTTAAATTGCATATGCATACCTTTTTGATCAAAATACGAACGAATAAGCGCTACAAACTTTGTCAAACCGCTCATACCCGCAAGCGCCGAAGGATGGAACTTTTGATTGAGCAACGTCCCGTTGGACGCTACGCCTTGTTCCAATTTCGCCACCGAGTTTGCCGTTGCGGTAGGACCTTTTACGTCCCTGCCCGACGCAGGACCGATACCGTCCGCAATCGGAGTAAACGCCAATCTGCCGTCGGGCGTTGCGCCCGTCTGCGCACCGAGGGGTACGTTTGCCGATACGGGATACAACCCTGCTTGGAACATACCGCCGCGAGGATTTTTATATTTTTCCACTTCCTTGGTGTAAGAATTTGCCACTTCGCGCGCAAACATATCCGCTTCGTAGATATCGTTGCCGTATTTGGGGCAAGTTTCGTCTATCAAGCGTTTGATTTCCTGATAACGCGCTCTCTTTTGCGCGTCGATACCCGCACCCGACGTTACTTCTTGATAAATGGCTTTTACCACGCTTTCATTCACTTCGATTCCCGCTTCCGCAAGCGAACACGCTACCTCGTTGGTAACACGTTCTGCCGCTTTACCGCTTAAACCGTAGCCGAAGTTTGCGTTCAATGCGTCGCGCAATTCCGTCATCGTTACTTTGTGTTCTTCAAACACGAGTTGTTTTATCGCAAGCAATGCGTCCGTATTGTTCGCAATACCAAAGCCCTGCGGACCTGTGAAATTATAAATTGCACCGCCCTCTTGCAAAGATTTTCCTCTGCCGATACAGTCGTCTACCATGCACGATTGGAAAGGCAACGGGCAACGTACAGCGTGCGCCGCGTCAATAGCGTTGTTTGCATTGACAAGCAATTTAATGAAATAGCTCTGTTGGGTTTTGTACGCCTCAAACACCTCTTCAAAGGTAGTCATTTGCGCCACGTCCCCCGTCTGCGGGCCGATTTGTTTGCCCTTGTCCATACCGTTGGAGAACACGAGTTCCATAGGGCGGCACATATTAAAGAACGCCGCGTCGTGCCAGCCGTCCGTCTTCGCGCCTTTCTGCGGTTCTACGCAGCCGATAATACAATAATCGCGCGCGTCTTCCAAAGTAAGACCTCTCGCCATAATGGACGGAATAATAACTTCGTCGTTATAATACGCAGGCAAGCCCGTACCCAAACGAGTGAGCGCCGCCGCTTTAATCATAAACGATTGCGGTGTGCCGTTCCATACACGAACGGAAATAGAGGGTTGGGGCAGAGGCACGTGCATTGCCGCTTCCAAACACATATACGACAAATCGTTCGTTGCGTCCATGCCGTGGATATCCTGACCGCCTACAATCAAGTTTTGGAACATACCGTAGCCTGCGAATCCGTCTGCAGAACCCGCGTCACGCACTTTGTTAATATCGTTGAGTTTTACCCAGATACAATCGATAAGTTCCTGCGCCTGCTCCAGCGTGATTTTTCCCGCGTCGATATCTTTCTTATAGAAAGGATACATATATTGGTCAAATCTGCCAGGCGAAATGGAGTGCCCGCTCGATTCCACTTGCAACAAAAGTTGCACAAACCAGAACGATTGACAAGCTTCGTGGAAATCGCGTGCTGGACATTCGGGAACGCGCGCACAATTCTTTGCAATTTTTTCAAGTTCCGCTTTGCGCTCTGCATTCTTTTCTTTTAACGCAAGTTCTTTTGCAAGTTTTGCGTATCTGCGCGCATATTCGATAACCGCCTCGCACGATTCGATAACCGCCGCAAGGAAATTGTGTCTTTGCGTATATTCGGGATCGGCTACACAGAGTTTATCCATTGCCGCTTGTGCTTCCGCCATAATACCGCGGTAACCGATTTTGAGTACCTTTTCATAATTGACGTTGACGTGCCCGATTCCGTTATAGAAATAGTTACCAGGCGTGAACATACCGTGAGTTACAAACGCTTCGTATGCCTCGGGCGCCATATTTGCCTTCGCCAAATCGCTGTTCGTTTTCCCTTTCCAATAGGGATATGCACCGCGCAAATCCGCCTTCGTTTTTTCGCTGATATAAAACGGGTCTGCCGCACGCGTTGCCACCGTGTCAAATTCCGCTTCCAACCATTCGTAGGAATATTCGGGGAATACCTGACAACCGCGGGGAGCAACCGTTGCGCTGCCGACGATAAGCTCGTTATCGCGAATCACGATGGGAATATACCGCAAAATATGCGCAAATGCAGCGCTGCGACGCAAAATAATCGGTAAATCTTCCGTCTGTTTATAGCTTTCGGTTACAAGTAAACCGCGCGCCGATTCTATTTCGGGCATCTTTTGATATAACGCGTCTACCAATTTATCAATTCTTGCACTTTTTTCAATTACGAATTTAATATTTTCCATAACTTACTGTCCTAATTATAATTGATTCCAAAGATCTTCGTGCGGTGCTGCAATTACTGATTCTGAAGAAAGCTGACCGCTCTGTTTTGCATACGCAGATCCCGCTTCCACAGCCGCTGTTACGTCTCCCACTTCACCGACCAACATCACGACGCCTTTGCCGCCCATACCGCGGGATACACGCAAATCGAAAATTTCCACACGTGCCGTTTTTACTGCAATATCCGCCGCCTTAATCGTCGTTGCTGCCGAGAATGTTTCAATCAAACCGAGCGAACCTTTCTTTTCCGTTTTCTGCGTTCCAAACAACGCCTGAATAACTTGTTCGTCAATACGTCCCATTACAGAACTGTCGATAACGTAGCCCTCGAATTTAGAAAGTACGTGGTCTACCGCCGCCGTTACGTTAGAAATCGAACCCGTTAAAATAATTTCATATTTGCCTGGGCAAGACGGGTGTGCGGATACCATATCCACCCCCGCGCTCTTCAAAGCCGCGTCCGTAGCTTCTACGCCTTTGGGAATACTTTTTAATTCAATTACGCCGATAGATTTAAACATTATTCACTCACCTTTTCTATTACGATTTTTTCTCCGTCAAAAACGGTTACCCTTCCCGACACAGACGCGTACTGCGGCAAAGACAAACCTTCCGCTGCTTCCGCAATTTTATCTCCCTTTTGCACGAAGTCGCCGTCGGAAACACAAGGCACGCTGGGTGCGCCGATATGCTGACGAAGAAGTATTTCCACTCTGTCGTACGTCTGCGTTCCTACATATTTTGCAAGTTTATCGTATTTTGCAACACCCAATACGTTCGCCCAACGCTCGGAGGGTACCATACGCCAATCCCGTTCGATTGCAGGAGAAACTTCCTCTTTGCCGATATAACGCATTTTGTTTTTCGCCAACAGCGATTTATATTCGTTGATAACGGCTTTAGGCGAAATTCCTTGGCAACAAGCCAACGTTTCGCAAATTCCGCAACCGCAACAAAGGGTAGCAGAAATTACCATTTCCGGCATCACCGAAACTGCAGATTTTGCCGTACGCACCATCTTGTGCGGCTCTAACGGATACCCCAGCAAATGCCGAGGGCACATATCCGTACAGCGCGTACATTGACAGCACGCCGTTTCCGCCCGCGCAATCGATTTTTCGCCGTCTAAATATTTGGAGAGCACTGCTTCGCAAGTATTCGGCAAAATCAACAACCCTTTCGTCGTTTTTGTAACCACTGCGCGCTCGGGATCTATCACTTTACCCATCGAAGGTCCACCGTCCAATACGGTGTACCCTTCGGGAATTTCTATCGAATTTTTTTCAAATAACTCCGCCACGGACGTACCGATAGGCACTTTTACCACGATTGCTTGCGGAATGTCCCCGCCAATCGTCAAATATTTTTCCGTAACACAGTCGCCGCCTTTTACCGCCCGCGCCACGTTGTACAACGTTTCTACGTTCAACACGATAACGCCTGCTGTAATCGGCAAATTTCCGGGCTTTACAACTCTGCCCGTCGCTTGATAAATCAAGCTGATTTCATCGCCCATAGGGTATACGTCGGGCAATGTTTTCAGGATAATTCTATCCGCTAATTTCGTGCCGTCTTTCAGCTTCAATCTAACGGCGGTATGCTCTTTCACGCAGAGCAATGCGCAGGGAATTTTTGCGTATTCCAAAACCGCTTTAATCCCTGAAAGTACCAGCGGCATTTCCTTTTGCAAAAGAACGAAATCCGTATACAGCAAGGGTTCACATTCTGCGCCGTTTACCACAAGCATATCCGCCCCGTCCGCCAATTTTGCGTACGAGGGGAAGCCTGCGCCACCTGCGCCGACGATTCCTGCGTTTTTCATGATCTCTTTCAGTTCCATAATGCCTCTAATTCGTTCTTTTTTTAATCGACAATACCTACGATAACTGCGTCGCAAGGCGCATTCGTATTCAAAAGCGCCAAACGAGCCGAACTACCCGTCGTAATCAAAACTTCCTCGTTGATACCCGCGCCAACGCTGTCTACGGCAATGATAAATTCCCCCGTCAAGTTGCCGTTTTTCATAATTTCAACTTCCATAAATTTCGAACCTACCAAAGCGTCCTGCTTTTTCGTCGAAACAATATGTCCTCTGATAATTCCTCTTAACATAATTACTCCTTCACAATTTTCACTTTCGCGCCGTTTCCGATGCCCACAGCGTTCGCGTCGTCCGTATCCACGTGCATTTCCAAACGGAAATCTTTGTGCACACGTACCTGCACGTCATACCAACGGGTACGCCGTTTGCCCATTACGTCCACCGTAACCGTGTCGTTATCCTTTACCCCAAACGCTACGCCGTCCGCAGGGGACATATGGATATGTCTGTTTGCAATAATGCAACCCTCTTTTAATTGCACTACCCCTTTCGGTCCGATAATTGTTACGGGTGCAGAACCTTCCGTCTTTCCCGATTCACGCACGGGAGGTTTTACCTTCAACACGTACGAATCCGTCGCAGAAATTTCTACCTGCGATTTGTTACGAAGAGGTCCAAGTACACGCACGTTTTCAATCGGACGCATAGCAGGACCGATTAAAGTGAGCGTTTCTTTGCACGCATATTGTCCCGGTTGCGATAAATCTTTTAAAGGCGTCAACTCGTATCCCGCCCCGAAAAGCGTTTCCAAATCCGCTTTATTCAAATGAATATGACGATTTGATACGCCAACGGGCACGTCGCCGTCGCTATTTGCGGGCGCAACTTCTCCGCCTAAATTCGCCAACACTTTTTTAACCAATTCCGCTATCTGCGCGTTCGTAATTTCCATTGTGATACCTTTCTATCTTTACTGTTTTTTTGCCGTCTTTGCGGCGCTAAATACCTAACCGAAACAAGTATAAAGGCGCGTACGCGCGCGTACACAAGTCCGTTTTATTTCAAAACTCTTATCAAGTTTTGAAAAACTTCCCATACTGCCCGTTTAATGGGCAGTATGGATTTTCCGCTTCTTTAAGTAAAACTTATTTAATGCTGGGAAGAAGTTTTTCAACGTCCATATGGGGACGAGGGATTACGTGCGTAGCAATTACTTCGCCGAGTGCCGTTGCAGCAGCCGTACCTGCTTCTACAGCAGCCTTTACTGCGCCTACGTCGCCGCGAACCATAACGCTTACCAAACCGCTACCGATCTTTTCGCTG
>JAFTHU010000021.1 GCA_017457215.1 Clostridia bacterium | reverse complement strand
GGAAAAAGAAAAGGCTTGACGCGCTGGCACACGTCAAGCCTGAAAGGAGAAAAAGAAAACGAAGAAACTGTGCTTATTGTAGCACGGAAAGGAGCTTTTGACAATGGACAGAGACGTTGAAAACAAAATGTTGATTGATTCATACTGGCAGACTTACGAAACCTGTTTTTCGGATGATGGCGAGGATGATGACTTGGGAGAATATGACTGGATGGACGACGAGGAAGAACGGGAGGCGCGAATGTCGTTCTACGAATGGTCGCGGGAGGCAAGCGGTTATGTACTGTAAGAACTGCGTCCTCGTGCGGTTTCTGAAATCCATGCGGCGGAAGCAAAGGGATGAACTGGCGCGTATGCTTTGGTACTTACGGCGACAGAAACCGCTTGAATTTTAGGGGGAAGGAAATTGAAACTCTACGAAATCAATGAGGCAATCGAGGCTTGCGTGGACAAGGAAACGGGCGAGATATTGGACGAGGCCGCGCTTGACGCGCTGACACTGGAACGCGAGGAAAAAATCCGCAATATCGCGGCGTGGATCGTGAACCTGAAAGCCGACGCGGAGGCATACAAAAAACGCGCCGATGACTTCACGGCGCGGAAGAAAGCGGCGGAGAACAAGGCAGAAAGCCTTGAAAAGTATCTTTCGCGGCAGCTTGCCGGGAAGCCATGGAAAGACGTTGATTTTTCCGTGTCTTTCAGAACGTCGAAAGCAACGGACATTCTCGACGAAAGTTTGATACCAGTGGATTATCTCAAGCAACAGCCCGCGAAAATCGACCGTGACGCAATCCTGCGAACGCTGAAAATGGGCGTGGCGGTGCCGGGTGCTCGGCTGATTGAACGGCAATCAATGACGGTCAAATAGGAAGGGGGTAATTAAAATCGCAAACTCACTTTTGATAATGGGCGAAAGCGGCGCGGGGAAAACGACAAGCCTGCGGAATCTTGACCCTGCGACAACATTTATTATTGACGCCGACCGCAAAGGGGAAAGTTGGCGCGGATGGAAAAAACAATATAACGTAGACAGCAAAAATTTTTTCCAAACGTCAAAAGTCCCAACGATTGAAAAAATTATGGAAAAAGTTGATAAGGAATTGACATCAATCAAAGTCTTGGTCATTGACGGATTGTCTACAATTATGGTTGACGATGAAGTAGAACGAATGAAAGAAAAGGGCTATGATCGTTGGATTTCGCTTGCACAGTGTATCTGGAAAATTGTTTCGGACGCTCCGTTAATGCGAGATGATTTAACCGTAATTTTTATTGGACACGCGCAAACAGACAGAGACGAAAACGGTTTTGAGTTTACACGTCTTAAAACGTCCGGTCGGAAACTTGATAAACTGACCGTAGAAAGTAAATTTAATACGGTTCTGCTTGCAAAGTGCATTGACGGAAATCATATTTTTGAAACGCAAGCAAACAGAAGCACAGCTAAAAGCCCGATTGGATGTTTTGAAAAGGTAATTGAAAACGACGCCGCTTTTGTTGTTGAGGCCTTAAAAAAATATGAGGATGGTGAGGAATGAAAAGAAACGAAATGAAAGAGTATAGGGTATGGCAAGCGATGAAAGGAGGAGTAACAAATGACACCAATCAACGGCTATCACGAAGCACAGGCAATCCAGGGGGGCGGCGAGGCGTTACCCGCCGGCGGCTACAAATGCACTATCGTCAAGGCGTATGAAGACACAAGCAAAAACGGGCGGCCTATGCTTGATGTTTGTCTGGACATTTCCGACGGCGACCACAAGGGGTATTTCTCGCGGCTGTACCGTTCGCGGAAGGAACTCAACGACAAGGACGGCAAGGATACGAAATGGCCTTGCATTATGTACCTGCTTGCCGATGATGAGGCGGTGGGGCGTTTCAAAGGGGCGATGAAAGCCATTGAAGACAGCAACCCTGGCTATTCGTGGGAGAACAGCGGATGGAAAGAGGAAACACTGAAAGGCAAGGCCGTCGGCGTGGTTTTCCGCGAAGAGGAATACGAAAAGCGGGACGGCAGCATCGGTGTTACAACTCGCGCCGCATGGATGCGGAACGTCGACAAGGTAGAGGAAGCGGCGGTTCCGTCGAGGAAGAAAATGCGGCAGTCAATCGCCGCGACGGACGGGATTGCGGTTGACAACGAGCAGATTCCGTTTTGATGTAAGTGCAGGGGCGGCAAACGCCGCCCATATCCCAAATGAAAGGCGGTGATTTCGTGGACTTTATCGGGCAACTAAAAGCCTTTGACGATCTCGGCAATACAATCCTCACGCCTAACGAGGTAGCTATTTACATGAAACTGTTTATGCTAAATAATCGCCTTCGTTGGCAAGAGTGGTTTGAAGCTACGGATCACTGGCTCATGTTAGTAACCGGAATAAAGCGGCACGAAACAATCACAAACGCCTTGAACCGTCTATCACAAAAAGGCTTTATCGAAATGGACAGGGGCGGAAGCGGGAAAGCCAGCAAATATCACATTGTTGACTTATGCACAAATAATCCACTTGTGCTATTTAATAGCACAAGTAATAGCACAAGTAATAGCACAAGTAATAGCACAAGTAATAGCACAAGTAATAGCACAAGTTTTGAAAAGCCACTAACTAAAGAGAAAAACATAAACGTAAACGGAAACAAAAACAATAGCGCGCCCGCGCGAAAGAAATTCGTCCCGCCGACGCTTGACGAGGTAAACGCTTACATCATGGAAAAGGGCTTGCACGTCTCGGCAAAGGAATTTTGGGACTATTTCACGGAAACGGGATGGGTAGACGCGAAAGGGCAACGTGTCAAAAGCTGGAAAGGCAAGCTGCTGACTTGGGAGAAGTTTCAGCCGACGCAGAAAAATACACGGGCGGAGGAAAGCCAAGCGGCGGCAGATCGCGCTATTGCGTTTTTTGAGAAGGAGGAGAGAAATGGCGAAGGAAGCGGAGATAATCCGCCTTTTGAGGCAGTATTTCCAAGCGTTCCCGAAAGCGGAAATGCCTGATTCGGCATGGGCTATGTATGGCCGCGCCTTGTCGCCGCTGACGCTTGAAGAAATCAACGCGGCGATGCTGAAACTCCTGCGAACGGCTAAATTCTGGCCGTCGGTCGCCGAAATTTTCGAGGCGGCGAAATCTGTCACGGAAACGGCACAGGAAATCGGATTGCCGACGGCGGCGGAGGCGTGGGAGGAAGT
>JAFTHU010000007.1 GCA_017457215.1 Clostridia bacterium | reverse complement strand
TGTTTGTCAAATAAAATCTCATTTCTTTCTTATTCCATTTTTAATCTTCTTCTACCAGGCTACAGCCCGGTGCCGTCTGCTCTCTCGGCGACAGCTTGTATATAATACCACAAACTATTTATCCTTGTCAAGCATTTTTTTGAACTTTTTTTACTTTTTTTAAAGTTTTTTAAGTTTTTTTCTTTTCTGCTCCCTCAAGCGACAGCTTGTATATACTACCACTTATTCTTTTATATGTCAATTATTTTTTTCGATATTTTTCCACTTTTTTTTCAAAAGTTAAAAATTTTCATTTTTTTGACGAATTTTTCAAAATCGTAAGCGTTACGTTTTCACCGTTGATGTCTACCGTTTTGCTAAAACCGCCCTCTGGTTGTCCTTCCGTCACGGAGACCGCCAAAACATCCTCTTTGAACGAAGCCAACGCAAGCGCTTCTTTTGCCTTTCCGTCTGCTATATAATATATAGAGATACGATCTGTGATTTGATAATCCGCTTCTTTACGCATGGATTGCACCTTGGAAACGATCTCCCGTTCGATACCTTCCATAATCAACGCATCCGTTAACGCTGTGTTCAGCGCGACGGTAACGCCTTTGTCGCTTGCCGAAATGAATCCAGCCTTGCTTTCCGTGAAAATCTGCAAATCTTCTTCCTTGAGCACGACTTCCGCGTCGTTTTCTAATACGTATTCGCCACCGTTTCGAACAGCCTCCACCAACGATTTTGCCGTAGACGAATCGCAACCTTCCAAGAACGCTTTTATCATACCCAATTTTTTACCGTATTTCGGTCCAATCGTTTTGAGTTGCGGTTTCAATTTATAAGAAATAAATTCGTTTGCATCTGCCGCAGATTTATATTCCTTAATATTTAATTCGTCCAAAACAATTTCCTTTAATCCGTTGGAGAGTTCTCCTGCTCTCGCCGTTACAACGTACATTTCCGAAAGCGGCTGGCGGTTTTTAACGTTCCCCGTATTACGTGCAGCTCTGCCGAGGTTTACAATATCCAATACGGTATCCATACCCTTTTCAAGTTCTTCATCTACCATCGTATTATCGCAGACGGGGAATGAGCAAAGATGTACGGATTCGGGTGCGTCTTTATAGAATGCCGGCACGAGGTTGAGATACATTTGCTCTGCAATAAACGGCGTGTACGGTGCAGTAAGCTTTGCAAATGTCGTTAAAACATACCAAAGCGTAGTATACGCAGCCGCTTTATCCTCCGTCATTTCGCTACCCCAATAACGCTCTCTGCCGCGACGAACGTACCAGTTGGATAAAATATCCGAAAAATCTTGCAAGGCACGCGCGCTATCCGTAATATTATATACGGCAAGTTGCTTATCCACCGTATCGATTAAGGTGTTCAATTTGGAGAGTATCCATTTATCCATCAACGAAAGCTTGCACTTCTTTAAATCATAGTCTGCAGGATTATATCCGTCAATATCTGCATACAAACAGAAGAACGCATAGGTATTCCAAAGCGTACCCATATATTTTCTTTGCGCCTCGCTGACTGCTTCGGGATAGAAACGTGAAGGCAACCAAGGTGCGGAAGAAGTATAGAAATACCAACGTACCGCGTCAGCCCCCTGCTTATCCAATACCGACCAAGGATCTACAACATTCCCTTTATGTTTGGACATCTTAATCCCGTTTTTATCGTTAACGTGTCCAAGTACGATACAGTTCTTGAACGGCGCTTTATCAAAGAGCAACGTGGAAATTACAAGCAAGGTATAGAACCAACCGCGCGTCTGATCCACTGCCTCGGAAATGAAATCCGCCGGGAACGTCTGTTCGAACAAGTCTTTGTTTTCAAACGGATAATGGTATTGCGCAAACGGCATAGAGCCCGAATCGAACCAACAATCGATTACTTCGGGAGTGCGGCGCATTTCGCCTCCGCATTTTCCGCATTTGCAGGTAAGTTCGTCCAAATAAGGTCTGTGCAATTCGATATCTTTTGCCGCGCCGCATTTTTCTATAAGTTCGGCGCGCGAACCGATCACTTCGATTTCGCCACAATCAGGACAAACCCAAACGGGCAACGGCGTTCCCCAATAACGGTCACGGGATAAGCCCCAATCAATTACGTTTTCAAGGAAGTTACCCATACGCCCTTCCTTAATCGTTTCGGGCATCCAATTTACCGAGCGGTTCGTTTCAATCAATCTGTCCTTGATCGCCGTTACTTTGATAAACCAACTGGATCTTGCATAATAGATAAGCGGAGTATCGCAACGCCAACAGAACGGATAATTGTGCATAAACTCCATTGTTTTTAACAACAGTCCGCGGGATTTAAGTTCTTTAACGATAACAGGGTCTGCCGCTTGTGCGCCAATACCCGTAAATTCACCGCAACCTGCAGGGAATTTCCCTTCTTCCGTGATAAGCTGTACAACGGGAAGATTATAACGCTTGCCGACTTTGTAGTCGTCCTCACCGAACGCAGGCGCGATATGTACGACGCCCGTACCGTCCGAAAGGGTTACGTAATTATCGCAAGTTACGTAATGCGCCTTTTCTCGATAATTAAACTTTTCTTTGCCGTAAGGATACAGCGCTTCGTACTCGGTGTACTCATATTCAATACCTTTCTTCGTAGAAAGAATTTTATAACCCTCTTCCCCGAGTACCGATTTTAACAAGCCTTCCGCTAAAATATACTTTTCGCCGCTTTCTTCCATTTCGACCATTACATAATCGAAATCGGGATTCATACAAAGCGCAACGTTAGAGGGCAACGTCCAAGGCGTTGTCGTCCATGCTAAAATATACGTATTTTCTGCATTTTTTACACGAAATTTTACAAACGCCGTTAATTGTTTTACGTCTTTGTATCCCTGCGCAACTTCGTGGGAAGAGAGCGCCGTCCCGCAGCGGGGGCAATAAGGCACGATTTTATGTCCTTTATACAACAATCCCTTTTTATGAATTTCTTTGAGCGCCCACCATTCCGATTCGATATAATCATCATGGTAGGTAACGTAGGGGTTGTCCATATCGCACCAATACCCCACGCGGTCGGACATTTTCTTCCATTCGTTGGAATATTGCCAAACGGATTGTTTGCACTGCAAGATAAACGGTTCGATACCGTAACTTTCAATCCCTGTTTTGCTTTCCAACCCGAGTTTTTTCTCTACTTCTAATTCCACAGGCAAACCGTGCGTATCCCAACCCGCTTTACGCAGAACGTGATTTCCTTTCATCGTCTTATAACGAGGAACGATGTCTTTCATAACGCGCGTTAAAATGTGCCCAATATGGGGTTTACCGTTTGCCGTAGGAGGCCCGTCATAGAAAGAAAATTCTTCTTTCCCCTCCGTTGCCTTCATACTTTTTTCAAATATTTTTTTCTCGTTCCAATACGAAACAATTTCTTTTTCTCTCTCAACAAATTGCAAAGAGGTGTCCACCTTTTTATACATAGACATAAAATTTACTCCTTTTCTCCTATCCGCAATACATTTTTACGCGCAAAGTTATTATAACAAAACTTCTTTATTCGTGCCGTAAAAAATATCGTCGCGATTTGCAAGCTTTTTACAAACTTCTTCAAATTTTTCCCACGTGATAAGCCCTGCGTCCATCTCGTAGCTATGCCCCCAAATATACAGGAGCTGATCCTCGTCCGACTCGCTGGCAAGGAATTTATCTACCAGCTCATCTAATTGCGGTTGGATATAATACACGGTAGGATTATAACGTAACAGATTCTCTTTTTGCACCTTAAACGAATAAGTGGATTCCGTCGTACGGGAATACCGAATCGGCGAATTATTTGCAATGATTGCCGCTACTCTGTCGTCGTTCGGCCCGTTGGGATACGCCATACCGACAATGGGATAACCGCAAATCGCCTCCAATGCCTTTCTGTCCTCTTCCACTTGGCGAATGATGGTTTCTTCATCCAAATCAACCAAAGTGGGATGCGTAAGGCTATGTACGGCAATTTCATGTCCCTCGTAAAGAGCTTTTACTTCACTTGCCTTTATCTTGGTATGGTCGACGTTTAGATGTTTTAAGCACCCAGGCAATCCTAACAAACCCGAATTAAGATTGAACGTGCCTTTCAAACCATATTTATTTAAGATTTCCACCAAACGAATATCTTGCCGTACACCGTCGTCAAAACTGAATGTAACTGCTTTTTTCTTTCCGTTCCACATAATTTTATCCTTTTCTTTTATGGAGAAACTCGATTGATATCACGAGGGAACATCGTCGCCTCACGAACGTTCTTCGCGCCGAGCAAGTGCATCGTCAATCTTTCCAAGCCAAGTCCCAAACCGCCATGGGGAGGTGCACCGTATTTATGCAACATTAAATAGGTAGCAAATTCTTCGGGGTTCATCCCAAGCTTTTCCATCTTTGCAACCTGTTGCGCGTAATCGTGCACACGCTGACCGCCAGACGTAATTTCCAACCCTCTGAACAAAAGGTCGAAAGACAATGTGTATTCGGGGTCTTCGGGGTCGTCCATCGTATAGAAAGGACGCTTCTTGGAGGGATAATGCGTAATAAAAATAAAATCTGAATTAAACTGCTTCTTTGCATATTTCCCAAGAATTTGTTCCTCTTCAGGGTCGAAATCTTTCATGTCCGAGGGCTGATATTTAAATTTCTTCATGATAATTTCTTTTGCTTCCATGAATTTCAGCACGGGGATTTCTTTGATTTCAGGAATTTCAATATGCAACAAATCCACTTCGTTTTTATATTCCGTCTTCAAAAGATTCATAATATATTTCAGCACGCCCGCTTCCATATTCATAATATCCTCAAAGCCGTCGATAAAGCCCATTTCGAAGTCCATGGAAATATATTCGTTCAAATGACGGCTGGTGTCGTGATGTTCCGCACGGAACACGGGCGCAATTTCAAACACGCGTTCGTATACCGCAACCATAGCCTGCTTATAAAGCTGGGGCGATTGCGCCAAATATACTTGTTTCCCAAAATAATCCAACTTAAATACGTTCGTGCCGCCTTCCGCACCCGCAAAGTTAATCTTCGGCGAATGGATTTCCGTAAAGCCTTGTGTCGAAAGATATTCGCGGAAGCCGCGCTGAATCCCTTCTTGCAATTTAAAAATTGCGCGTTCTTTCGGATTACGCAAGGTAACGGGGCGATAATCCAACTTCGTGGACAAATCGCAATTAACCTGCTTTTTCGTAATAACAACGGGCGGAATTTCCGCGGGATGAGACAAAAGCTCGATATTATGAATTTGCACTTCGTAACGTTTACTGCCGTCCTTGGTTTCCCCTGCGACAACTTTACCCGTAATTTTTGCAGCGCACTCCTCTTTTACGTCCTCGCTCATACGATAATCGGAAAAGCTTTCCGCATATACGCATTGTATCGTTTCCCGCGCCGTTCTTAAAATAACAAACGCAAAATCGGACATCATACGGATATTATGAATTGTCCCTTTTATCGTTATGATTTGGTTTTCGTACTTTTCAAAATCGGCAAAAGCCACTGTGTTTTTGCTAACCTCACCCGTTATAAACATATTTCTACCTCTTTTGCAATAAAATTGCATTATTTTCACCTCTCTATTTTAATCGCTTTAGCAAAAAAAAGCAAGAAATTTGTAATGGATTTATGAAAATTCTTTTCAGGAGAAAATTTTCCGTGCAAGTTTTAAGCGCCAAGATCATTTTTAAACCCGACAAACTTTCTTTAAGAGCATCTTTGCACACTGTTTCCAATCCCGCCGCCTTTTGATTTGCCGTTAATCGACAAAAGCAAACGATTGATCCACAGTTTTTACGCCAAACGAAAATTTCCTTTTTTTCACAAAAATTGAACAATAAAATTCCCCTTTCATTCCGTTGACAAATTCTTAAAAAGTGCGTATAATGAGAGTACAATCTGCGGTGTTCGGAGTTCGGCGTTTTTGCGGAATCCACATTATATATTCGGGAGCGGTTATCCGTGGTGATAGACAAGGTCTGATTTTCGGAAAGTTCGATGCGCCAAGGTGCGGCACCCACCTGCTTTTAGCGGGTTCACCCTTCGCCGAAATGCGGCACAGGCGGATTCCTTTAAAAATTTCTCCCTCAAGATTTTCTTGAGGGAGTGTTTTATTGTACGCGAAAATTTCCCGTTCCCGTTCGCACTTGTATATACTGCGTCTGCGTTGGAGAAAACTCACCTCCGTAAAGAAACTCGTAGATACCTTCTTGTATTTTTTGATAAGGCCGTTCGCTTATGAATTTCCCTTGTTCACTCTCAAACAAAAACCGAGCGCAACCGTTTCCGTGTAAATACAAAGCAATTTCCCCGCATTCGTTTTCTAATCGAGTTTTTAAAGAATCAGGCAACCCGAAATGCATTGCTCCTGCATTGCTTTGCGCCAATAATTCTTTTGCCTTTACCCCCCCGATATGCATAGCGCCCTCTTCCGTTTTTAATTCTGCCAAATCGCAAACAAGTTGTTCCGCTTCTATGTTCCCCGATTGCGTTTCCACAAAAAGCTGCTTGGCTTCCAATAATCCCAAACACACGTCCGCACTTATACTGCGAATTTTCACCTCTTTATCTCTTGGAATTTCCACCTGCAATTTTTTTAAATCCTTATCGATTTTTCCTTTGTACCCAGAAAGGCAGTATTTTATCTTTAATACCCTCTCTTCTATACGCGTATGCATTCTTGCTTCAATGCTTTCTTCGCTTTCCTCTTCAAATGCAACGATACAGTTCGACGCATTCCGTTCAATTTCCACGTTCCCCGCAACCCAATCAATTTCTACACGGTCAATCCCCGTTCCGTCCGCAACCAGTTGTCCAGCCGTATACAAGAGCCCGTCTTCATAATTCTTTAATTTAAATTCCGAACTCTTTTTACATCCACATAAAACAAAAACAATCGCCGCCAAAAAAAGCGTTTTTCTCTTTTTCATTACTCTCCTCCGCTTTTATTTTGGCAAAAAAATACAATTTCTATACAAAAAACGGACAAACGAATAAAGCGTTTGCCCGTTTTTATTTAATAACCTTTTATTTCATTCTAAAATATTCCATAGAGTTGTTGTAGCAAATATCTTCTACAACCTTTCCTACCAACGCTTCATTTTGCGTCATTTCGCCTTTTTCCATCATATCGCCAAAATAATTACACAATATACGGCGGAAATAATGATGGCGGGGATAAGAGAGCAACGAACGGCTGTCCGTTAACATTCCCACAAACACGGCAATATGCCCCGTAGCCGTCAAATCGCGTAAATGTTTTTCCATACCCACTTTGTTATCCAAGAACCACCAAGCCGGACCATATTGCATTTTTCCGCGAGCTTCATCGCTTTGGAACGCACCAATTAACGACATAATTTCCGCATTCATCTTGGGATTAAGGTTAAATACAATGGTCTTGGGTAAAAGATTTTCGTCGTTGAGCTTATCAAACAAACGGGACATCGTCTTAATACTGTTTTCATCGGAAATAGAATCGTAACCTGTATCCAAACCGAGTTTCTTCAACATCTGCGTATTGTTATTACGCATTGCGCCTACGTGCAATTCTGTGGAAATATTGTACTGTGCGTACATTCTCATTAATGCATAGGTAAGATACCCTTTAAAAATTTCCGCTTCCTTTACAGTGGGAACACCGCCAGCCTTTACTTTGCAAAGCACTTCGTTTGCTTCTTCTGCCGTCGAAACGGGATATACACTTTCCACCGAAATATCGCTTGCCGTCGTTCCAACCGCAATAAACGCTTTCAAGCGCTCTTCCAATGCCGACATCAAATCGTCAATATTATGAATCGGATGCGTAAGCGCTTCCAATTTTGCTAATTGGTCGCAATACCCAACCGCGTCCACGTTCATAATTTTATCGCCACGGAATGCGGGAATTACTTTGAAACGATAATCCTTTTTCGCAATTTCTGTAAACGTAGTTAAATCGTCGAAAACCTCATTCGTCGTAAAGATATTCGTTACATTGGATTGTTCGATTAATTTTTGCGGCGTTATTTTATTTAAGGCTATGTATTCGTTACACCAATCCCAAATAAGTTCAGCGTTATCCGCATTTATTTCTAATTCGCAATTAAAAAACTCTTTCAACTCCACCTGCGACCAGTGGTATAAAGGATTTCCAAAAGCCGTACCCAAAACTGTACAATAAGCGATAAATTTCTCTTTATTCGTTTTGTTGCCGGTGATATATTCTTCGTTGACGCCGTAATTCCGCATCAAACGCCATTTGTAATGGTCCCCCGCAAGCCAAATTTCATACACGTCGTTGAACGTCTTGTTTTCCAAAATTTGCTTTTCGGGTAAATGACAGTGATAATCGAATATCGGCATTTTTTTCGCGTAAAGATTATACAATCTTTCCGCTGTTTTGTTCGTTAATAAAAAATTATCTTTAATATAATTGCTCATACCATTCTCCATTTTTTGCACTTTGGCTCATTTCCTTTATTATAGCACACCGCGGAATATTCTGTCAATACTCCGCGGCATACTTTTTTGAATTGTTTTACGGCCAAATTCTTAAATCGCCTTCTATCAGGGTGATGTTATAATTCCTCGTTACGTCGTTGCCATCCGCGTCGGTGATTTTAACCGATTCAATCGTATTCTTACTTAAACCAACGCCTACTTGTTTACCCGTAATCGTAACTTCGATACCGTGCCCTTCCAATAAACCGTCGTGCTTGAAACCGTTATTCGTCAATTCCGTACATTCGTTCTGGGTCGCGGAATCACTATTAGAGGTTACCGTTATCGCTTTGGGAAGAACTTGCAACCGTGCAGCACTGAATTCTACGTATACGTCCGTATAATTGTTCAACGATTTCCCGTTAATCGTTACGCATCTCCGTAAATCCGCATCAGAAACTACGCCAACGTCTGTTCTGCCTATCATGTCAATTCTCAAATTGACTCCCGACAGGTATTCTGCCGAACACTTAGACTTCGATTCTACAACACGCCAAGAGGAATTCGCCTCATAGCTATGCCAATTCCCGTCGTATTCATACGAAACGCTTTGCAATTCGATATAAATATAATTATGCTCGATAATCTCAATTTCACCAGTTCTGGAATGATTAACCGCAAACAACGCCGTTACGTCATTACCATCCGCATCGTAAATTACCACGTCAGTTATTCTCGCCGTTGCCGACTTCCCGTCCGCGTTTTCTGCCACTGTGATTGTCGGAATTATCATATACCCGCTTTGTTGCAATGCCCAAACGGACGTAAGGAATTCCTCGTCGCCGTTGCCACAATCGATAATCTCGCCTGTGTGTTGCAAGCTAGTAGAAACAGATGCGTGTCTTACGATATCCTTTGGACGAATTATCAACTGATGACGGATTTCTTTAATGGTAAGCGTACCTTCAACTTCCGTTACATTGTAATAATCCGTAATATCGCCTTCTATCCATTCGCCGTTTTCGTTTTGTTCATAGAACGTATACGTGAAAGTGTTTTCACTGGAGCCAACCCCTACTTGCATACCCGTCGTCGTATATTCGATCTTATGGTTCTCAAGCAACGCATTCGCCGTCCACGTTACATTATTATAGGTTAAAGGCGTCGTATCATTTTCATTGTAATACTTCGTTTTCGATCCTGAAGCTATCGTAATATTTCTCTTGTTTATCGTTAAATACCTCTCGTTATTATCCAACTCAATTTGGTAGAATTCGCTCACGTCTCTACCGCTTACATTCAATATTACGATACCGTCTTCATTCACGATAAACGTATGCGCGTATTTGCCAGGTAAGACACCTTTTGCTCCGCTCGTGAAATCGTTGTTTTCCGAATCGAGATAATGCCCGTCTACCAAGCCATAGTACGTAACATAAGTGGAATCAGCGAAGATTTCTTGTTCTTTACCATTATAAGTTACAGCTTTACTTTGAGGACAAATAAGGACCGAACGTTTTTCAAAGCTCAAGGATCCGTATCCAAACGACGGAGCATTATAATAATCTTTCACGGAATTGCCGTTTGCGTCTACGATATCCCACGCACCGCCGTCCGTAACCGCCGTCGGATACGTAAATTCAATACCGAAATCACTTGTGGTATTGATTACGTTAACACACGCATCAGCGGCATATTTATTCTGCAATTCTTCGATTGACAATGCATCCGAAAGTTCATACTCCGTATTGGCAACGGTTTCGTCCGTAATCACAAACTTATGCCCGCTCAACAAACCGTCAGCGTTGTATAAACTCAAATTCGTTGTTAACGTTTGCCCATTATAAATGGCATTGATTGTTTCGGGATTAATTTCAACGTCTCGTTTCTGCACCGTTAACGTACCGTATTGGTAGGTAAACGAGTAGCAATGGGTAACGTTTTCTATTGTTCCGTCTGCATTTTGACGCATAATCTTAAGCGACAATACGTTTTCCGTCGAACCGATTTCGGTAATCTTCGCATATTCTTTTTCTCTATCGATTACGAAATAATCGTCTACGCCAAGATTTTCATGGTAATACACGCCGTTTAAATAGGTTTTGTAAGTTCCGTCAACCATAACGGGCTCTACGCCATCGCCGTCGTAATGCGCTGCACCGTCGTATTGCCAAATGATATCGTGTGTTTTGATTATTCCAAGATTTTGTTCTGCAACGGAAAGTTTGCCAGGATCTACTTCGATTTCGTAGTTATCCGTAACCGGCTTGCCGTTTTCATCATAAATTTCAAACGTTACGTTGTTGTCGGCTTCATCACCCTTGTCTTTTACAAAGGAAGTCGGCTTACCTTTAACAATATGTCCTTCTACAGCGGGAACGTAGATAACACCCTCACCCGCTTCATCGGGATAAGTCGTATATTCACGATTGTCGCCTTGTTCTGTGCCGTTGTAATCAAACGTAATATCGTCCGTTGTGATTACAATCTTCTTCTTCGTAACTTTCAGCGTACCCAACGACGATATGCCCAAGCTTCCGTCAGCGTCAAACTCGTAATTGTTCGTGGTATATTCACGTTCGCCCAACTCGTTTATACGCCAAATCTCAAGCGAGAACGTATTCGGCGATTCACCTGCGTCCTTCTGCTTGCCCGTCGTTATCAGGTTGTGCTCTTCCCCGCTGACAATTTCGCTTTCTACCAACCAACATTCTTCGCAGATGAGAGGTGTACCGTCGTAAACCTTTTCAGCACTTCCCGTTGTAACGTGCAACGTCTTTTTATGGATATACAACGTTCCGCAAACGTAGGTAACGTCGTAATATTTTTCCAAAACGGGCTCTTCGTTTGCGTCTTTAATAACAAACGTCAAGACGTTATCGTAACCGCCGTTTCTATAATCACGCACCTTCGTCGAGTTCACAACCGAAAGCGTATGTACGGGCAGTACTTTTCCGTTGTCCGTATACCCAAGCTCTTCATGGTAGTTGCCGTCGTACGTCCATTCGTTCCCCCACGTTTCAATTTCCAAAGAAATTTTGGTAATTGTCAACGTGCCAACCAAAAATTCGGGACGGTAGTTTTCCGACTTAATCTTCTCTTCTCCGCAGTATACGTCGAATTTCATATCGTTCAAGAACGCATTTTGATAGATTCCGGGTTCAATGCCGCTTGCATCGCTAACCGTAGCGTAAAGCATATGCCCTGCAACGATATTATCCACCTCTGCTATCTGCATATATCCACCAAGCAAAACTTGCTCTTCCCCGTTATATTCACGAGAATCGCTGTGCGCTATCACCGTAATCGGGCGGGGCGTTATCGTCAAGCTACCGTATTCTTTCGTTATCAGATAGTTCTTTTCGCAATGTTCGTCTACCACAACGTTACGATTTTTAATGACTACCGTATAATCGTTCTTAACGTTTTCACAAACGTCCGTTACCTTTGTATATTCCGTTACAACGTAAGCGTCCGTTTTCGTCGCCAACCCTTCGTTTTCCGCTTCGTTGATAATATCCAAGTTTTTATTGAATTGTTCCTTGCCATTATACACTTCGTTCAAATCACGCGACTTGAATGTAATCGCACGTTTGAAAACAGTCAACGTACCATATTCGTAATGAATATTGTAATTGTGCGTTGCAAAACTATCCACCATTTCGGTAGATATTTCAACCGTAAAGGTATTTGCACTGCTAGCGGAAGTTGCATTTTCGGCTTCGTCTAACGTGTACGCATACCGCTGTTTACCTGTAAAGGTAGGAACAAGACCGTGCGAACTCAACAAACCGACCACCGATTCGCGCTCGATTTCGTGCTTAATCAAATCCGTGCCGTCGTATGTTTTTTCCGCCGAAGCCGATTTCAAATAAAGGTCGCGACGCAACATAGTAAGCGAACCTGCTTCTTCTGCGTACGAAATAATATAGTTCTTGGTTTCAACGTCTCCATCGTATACCGCAAGTTTCAATTCGTTTTTAACGGTATCGTATTGTTCCAACAAAACATTCCACGTTGTATCCGTCAACTCTGTCGCCGTTTTTACGACAAAATAATGATCCGCAACCAATTTCTTTTCGCCGACGATATCCTCTTGGGTATATCCGCCGTTAAGACAATCATTCGTACAGCTATGCGATTCTCCATCATAAGTCCACGCGTGCGTGTGTGTTTTTACAACAATCGGGCGGCGGGTAATCGTCATAATCCCCGCGTCAATCGTAATGTTATAGCAATACGTTACGTCGCCAAAAATTTCGTCGGAAATCTTGAATTGCAATATATTCTTGCGCAATTCTTTGCTTTCGTAATCATTTGCATTAAGCAGTCTATTCAATTCGCTATCTAACAGTAATTGCTGATTGTTTACCAAACTACCTTTCGTTACTGCGCTGTTGTCGTATCCGTTCGGATAAAACTCGGATTCATCATGATATTCGCCGTCGTATTCCATTTCCCAACTGTGCGTGGTTATCGTAATCGAACGAGGATTAATCCAAGCTACGCCTTGTTTCAATTCCCCAGTTGCTTCATCAATACGATACGAAATTGTATAGTTTGCCGTAATATCTTGCCCGTCTGCATCAATCACTTTGGCGTCTTGTTGCAAGAATTTCGTATATCCCTTCGTTTGATGCAAAGGATCGTCTTTGATGTAAACGTCATGCGCTGCAATCGTTACGCCTTGTGACGAAACCAAAATTTCCTGCCCTGCTATCAAGGGGAAATATTCTTTCCATTCACCGTTTTGCGTTATAACCCCCGACATAACACTATAATTTCCATCGGCAATCGTTAAATCCTTGCCGTTGTAAATATAATTGGTGTTGCTCTTCGGTTCAATCATAATCGGACGCGGCGTTATCATCAGTTTACCGTAAGCAAATTCGATAAGATAGTTATTAGCGTCGCCTTGCTGGCAAGAAACGGTAAAAGCCAAACGATTTTCCACGCCGTTCGGCGTTACGTTTGTGATCGTCGGACGATCTTTCGTCTTCGTCAGCGTTTGCAATTTATCTCCGTCCAAAAGCTTATAATAGCGCTCGGAAATGTGCAACGTATCGTCCATAGAAGTATCCGTAAGGTCGTCGTTGTTATATTTTGCCACATAATCTTGATTCAGCTGTTCGGCTTCGCCGCTAAAATTATATACGACCTTTTCGTACGCGTCTCCGTCGTAGTGCTTGTCGCCGTCGTACATCCACTCAATCGAATGCGTATTAATTTGTATACGGCGCGGATAAACAATCAACGTACCGTATTCCTCCGTTACAGCATAATTACTGTTTACACTCGTCCAAGAATCCTCATTCTCACGTATCAACCACGAATATGTATTATTCGTACCGTCTGTTGCGTCTTTAACGGACTTATAATTCCAAGCGTAAAGGGTATGTTCGCCGACCAAACTGTATTCGCTTTCCTCTGAAACGAGAATGCCGTTTGCTGTGTGCTCCGTTCTGTCGTATACCCATTCACCGTCTACGGAAATAATCGTAATCGGACGAGGTGTAACCTCCAAATTACCGTAAACATAATCTACGATTATATAGTTGTCGTTTCGTGTTCCGTCTTCGTACGCTACGTATACGGTAACCTCATTGCTTACGTAGCTTTCCAATACGTTGGTGATTCGAGCGCTCGGCGCTACCGCATCCAAAATCAACTGATGACCAAAGCTCGTCAACAGCGTATTTTCTTCGCCGAACGGCAGTACGTTTTCTGCGGTGTATTCGCCGCCGAAATTCTCACCGATTCCGTCGCCTTCGTAATGTTCTTCACCGTCGTACATCCACGTACAATCGTTCGTTTGGATATACAGTTCTCTTTGACGGATTACCATTTCACCGTCAAAATAGGTGATAGCGTAATTTTCCGTAACGCTGTGCCCGTCAATCAAAATTTCTTCGCCGCTGCCATCTACAACAACGCCCGAATTTTGCACGATAGCGTGTACGTAACGGCCTGCGTCGATACCTTCGCAATTTTCCGTTTCAACCTGTAAATAGTGCCCGTCTATCAATATGCCGTCTACAATTATAAAACCGTTAACTCTTTGAGTTTCCGCATTATAAACGTACGTATCGCTTGCTGCCTGCACGGAAATTTCGCGCGGTATAACCGTCAATGCAGCGACATTATCCGCATAATTTACCACGTAGTTTTCCGTGATTTCTTCTCTGCCTTCTTCTCCCCATCTATACAAACGGAACGTGCTGCGGTTATCACGAGTTTCCCATACGTTAACGAGATAGTTTTCATCGTTCAACGCGTCTATTTCTAACCATTCGCCGTCTACAAGGGTCGTTCCGTCAATAAGATCTTCTTGTGTATATTCGCTGTCGTCGTAATGTCTTTCGCCGTCATATTCCCACGCGAGATCGTGCATGTTTACTGTAATTTCGCGCGGCGTAATCTGCAGCGTACCCAATTCAGGATAGCTGATTACGTAGTTGTTGTCATAATAACATTCTTTGAGTACCTCTTCTGAACCGACAAAAATGGAAACCCAAACAGAGCTACTGCCATCTTCCTCTACAATGGTAAGCGTCGTTTCATTCACTAACACGCCCTGCTTAACGTCTTTAACCGATGTGTACGAAGCCACTTTGAAATATTGCTGTTTAAACGCCGACATTTCCCATTCACGGGGGTATAAGCTGCCGCTTTCGCCGTTAATGCTGATAATGCAGTCTGCGCCGTCTCCGTAACCGCCACAACCATTTTCATCGCAGTTCCCTTGGTCTAAACCATTATACGTAAAGCTGTGCGTGTGCGTTTTTATCTGCAACTCCGCAGGGCTCATCGTCATCGTACCAAGCAAGGTGGTGTCGGTGATATAATTTCCGCGGTCACTCATATTATTGCCGTCTGCGTCTAAAATCTTAAATCTGACGTCGTTATCCTTACCGCTTTCGTCTACGTTGGTAATATACGTATATTCCCACTGCACGATTTGATGCCCCTCTACCAATTTGTGCGTACTTTCCGCAACAATATTGTCAGGGGTATATTTCGTTTCATCCTTTTGCATTCTACCGTTATAGGTAAATTCGCAATCGTTTGTTCTTATCGCAAGAATACGGGGGGTGATGGTTACGTTTCTATCCACGATAACGATTGCATAGTTATCCCTCTTATCGATTTCCGCGCCGAATTCATCCACCCAATAAATTTCAATAGTTTCGATATAATGCGTATAATCGCCTACGTCGATTGCAATATCTCCGTTGGGCGTTTTAAGCCCACTGGTCGTTACGCGAATGGAATCCCTTTCCGCAAGCGCAGGCACAAGTTCGCCGTTACGATGCATCATCCAATATTTGCCCGCTTCTTGGCTTACGATTTCAGCGCCCATATATAACGTTTCTATCGTACCAAACCCGTATGTTGCGCCTCCCTTTATCAATTCAAGGTCTAATTCGTGTACGTCTGTACCCGCTACAATATAAATTTCACGAGGCGTTACTTCCAAAATACCGTTTACAATATTTACCTTATAATTTCCGATAACGCCGTTAGAGTCAACGCCTACAATCTCGTAAGGAACGGGCTCGCCCGTAGCTATATCTAAAATTTCGAAAGTAAATTCGTTTTCAATCCAGCCCGCGTCCGTTATCGAATTCGTATAGTTCACGTTGGCAATTTTGTGTAATGCACTTAAGAAATTACTCGTTACCCCCAAGGAATGTTCTTCCGCCGACATCGTCAAAGGCGTGCCGTCGTATTCTTTTTCATCCCCGTCGGATTCTATCGTGATTTCTAAAGGATTCACTTCTAAATAGCCGTCATCTACAACCGTTAAATTGTAGTTGGATAAAGTGGAAACAAAATTTGCCCCCGCAAGCGTTTGGATATCAAACGTTACGTTGTTTTTTATCTTCCCTTCCGCTACGTTCGTAATCTTTGTCGAGTCCTTGACTACTAAAAATTCCGTTGCCGCAAGGCTGTTGTTTTCGTCAAACTCATAGAAATCGCCCAATCCAATTTGGTCTGCAAGCGATGAATAATGCAAGTTATACTTACCAAAACAGGTGTTGCTAAAGTTTTGAATATCTTCAAATGTTATACTTTCTCCCAGATAAATCTTTAAGAGCAAATTAATGTCCATATCGTCGATACAGCCTTGCTCTGTTCCGTTGTATATGAAAGTATGCGAATGCGTAGATACAGACAAAGGACGACGCGTAACGGTAAGCGTACCCAAATCCTCTACGTATTCAATTTGATAGTTGGAAGATACGTCTTGATCGCCGTAATATACTGCCAAACGAATTTCGTTGGCAACACTCGTAACGTTACCGTTCTCGTCAAAGACTACGTTTTTGACGACATTATTAGAGTCTTCTACCGTACAAAGAACGTGTCTTTGTGCTTTTGCCAAATTGTAATAGCGTTCAAATTCGTCTAATTCGTCGTTATTATCGGGATAACGCAAATCCGCATCCGAATATTCCTCATTGTCCGTATGTTCTTGACCGTCGTATACCCAAGAAAACGTATGTCTTTCAATTAAAATTTTACGAGGCGTAACAATCAACGAGCCGTAAGTTTCTCCAACCGCGTAATTATAGCCAACGTCTTCTGTTCCATCGGTAATTTCCCACGTAAATTGGTTAGGAGTACCGTCGGTTATCAGTTGTACCGAAGTGAAATTATCATAGAAAATATTTTGTCCTTCCGCCAACGTACCCGCGTTAATTTCTACGTTCGCTGCCAAGTGCACGTCGCCGTCGTACACCCATTTTCCAGCGTCCGAAAGCAAAGTAATCTGGCGTTTCGTAATCCTCAACGTACCATATTCGTAAGAGATTTTGTAGTTGGTATTTATCGTACCGTCCTCATACGCCGCATATACGGTAACCATGTTTTCCTCGCCGATTACCTCTTCGCCGCTCAATTTTACATTCGTCATTTTCGTCTGTTCTGCCGTAGTATCCAGATACAATCGATGCATAGAAAGCAACGTATCATCTGCCCCGGTAGAAAGCACGTTTTCTGCGCCGTAAACTCCGCCGAAAGCCTCACCGACTCCGTCGTTTTCATAATGTTCCTTGCCGTCGTATACCCATTCGCAATCGTTCGTTTTTACCGTGATTGTACGAATGGTAATCGTCATCAAACCGTCTGCATACGCAATGGCATAATTTTCTACTACGCTATGCCCATCAATTTGGAGTTCTTCACCATTACCGTCCACGATAACGCCCGAATCTCCCACAATCACATGCGTATATTCACCGACGTTTTCACCCACTACCATTTGGGTAGATACGCGTAAAATATGCCCCTCAATCAGCATGGCAGAGCCATTCGCCCAAACGAATGCGTTTTGTTCTATCGTTTGTTCTACGCCGTTATAAACATAAGTAGCGCTTGCCGCCTGTACGGACAATTCACGGGGAAGAATCCGCAACGTGCCTTTCGTACCGTGCGTAATTACATAGTTATTGGAAACGTCCTCGCTTTCCCCGCTTTCCATCTTTCTATATACGCGGAATTGCGTAGTATTTTCTACGCCGCCAAGCGTTTCCCATACGTTGGTGAATTTTACTGTATCGTCGGGTGCGGTTACCAAATAATCGTTACCCGTTACCGCCAACGTACTTTCAAAAAGGTCTGTTTCCGTATAAGCCGTTGTATTTACGTCGCCGTCAAAGTGTATTTCCCCATCGTAAACCCATTCGCAATCGTGCGTGTTTACGATAATTTCACGTTTAGAAATCGTCAACGTGCCCCAAACAGTCGTTTCATCGTCATCTGTGTCAGGCGTGAGGATTACGTAACTATCGGTAATATCGTTCCCTTTTCCGTCTTCAATGCGAATCGTTTGGGGAATATTATATACCGTTTCTTCCGACCAATCAATACGGGTTGTATAATCGTCGAATATCAATACGTCTCCGTTAAAGAGTTTATATTCGCCGTCGTTTTCGCCGAAAAGCCCGCCGCCTGCAAGATATCCGTTTTCCGCCAAAAGCGGCGTACCGTCGTACGTTTTTTCTGCGTTTTGCGTATTGACGAAAATCGTTGCACCCGTGATTGTAAGCGTACCGAATTTCTGTTCAACAATATAGCTCGATTTCGCCTTGTCGTTCACAAAGCTATACTCGAAATCGTTCTTCTTTTTACCGCTATACGTAATCGTAGCGTCCGTTGTAAAGGTAATGGCCAAGCCGTCGCCGTCTACAATCGGTTCGCCCGTCTTTTCTGCGTCTGTCCAAGAAACGGTGTATGCGCGTTCTACCAAATTGCTTTCCACTGCGTTTTCAATCGTCAGAGGCATACCGTTATAATCACGCGCAGCGTCGTGAGAAGTAATTGTAATTTTACGGGGAGAAACGTTTAAATAACCTTTTACCAAGTTTATTGCGTAATTATCCGTTACGTCTGCGCCGTCGGCGTCCTTGATTAAGAGTTCTACTTCGTTCTCTATCATTCCCGCGTACGTAATTCGCGTACCCGTATCCTCTACAACGCTAATCTTGTGTCCCTCTGCAAGGTTTATAGTCTCTGCGTCATACGACGTCAATGCCTCGGCAAAAAGCGCCGTGCCGTCGTATTCTTTATCCGAAGAAACGGATTCCACCGTAATTTCACGTTGTTTGATTTCCAATGAACCAAACGTAGGACGAACGTCGTAATATTGGGTTATGTCGATACCGTCAACGTTAGAAATCGAAAATTGAGCGAGGTTTTTTACAGGCGTTTTCGTATAATTCTGTACAGAAACGGAATACTCGGCCGTCAACACGTCCGTTTCAAACGCCAAATCACTATGTTTCGTTCCTTCCGTGTACGTATGTATTTTTCCGTCGTACGTCCACTCGTAATCGCCCGTCGAGACAGTAACTACGCGATTGGTAAGCGTTATATTTTTCTCTTCCTCGGCAACGTGGAATTCATACAAATCCACTTTTGCTCCGTTTCCATTGTAAGCTTGTAAAATCGGTTCTATCGTATCGTTTGTTCTGTCCTCGTCGTCCAAATTACCATAACGTACGCCGACGCATTGCAACGTGTCCTCTCCTACCATTTCCGCTTGTACCTGCGGGAGTTTTCCGTATTCTATCGTATCTTCTACAATCGTAACGTCTACCGCGCGCTTATGTATGGTAAAAGCATGTTCATCACTGTATCTTTTTCCACCAAAAGTGGTTTTTGATACAGCACGAACTTTATAATTGCCAGGGTGGGTAGGAGTTTCCGTCGTCCATACCCCCGTTGCATAATCGAAGTATTCATACGAAACATCACCCATAAATGCGTCGGCTTCAAATTCCAACTCTTCACCGTACATAATGTTATCCGTTTTCAGCACATCGCCGTACACGGTTCCGCGCGCAACGAGAAGCCCCGTCGTCGTAGCTACGATGGCGGCACTAACCGTTATAATCAAAACGCGGAATTTTTTCACAAATTTAAAAAATTTCGCTCGGTGTTGTATTTTGGCTTTGTATTTATCGTATTTTCTACTTACCTTTTTCATACTTACCTTCTGTTCCCCCGCGCGCGGCGAATACCGCGCGCGAAGTCTATTTTACTTGCTATAAATTCAGTTTTGGATTCCGTCTTTATATGTTATCAAATAATTATCCGTTACGTTCATGCCCTTTTCGTCATAAATCGCAACATAGGAAATTTTGCTTACCATAAAGCCGTTATGGTATACCCATTCCGTTTGCGTATAGATAGAATGTCCTTCTAACAGTTCGCCATTCGTAATGTATACGGAGCTCTGACCGCTGGGTTCTGCGCCCGATACGTATTTCTCGTCCTTATCTGCCGAAGTTAACTCTAACTCTGCCCGTTTTACGTTCAGTTTTCCATACGTATAGTTAATTTTATATTGATGCGTATAATCATCACCGTTTAATTTATCTTCAATACTTACGGTAAAGGTATTCTCCGTTCCCTCTGCACTCCAATTTTGCACTTTTCCCGTCATATCGATGGTTATTTTATGATCCGACGCGATATCCGTCGGGTTATAAGATATCATTGAAGCCTCATCAGGAACAATCCATTCTTCTCCTGTATAGCGGAAATCGTTTATATCTATAGAAGAAATATTTAACTCATATTTATAAACGATAAGCTTACTCTTTTGCTGATAATAAACGTCGTAATTTTCTGTTACGTCAATGCCCGAAGTATTATATATTCTCAATTCCGTGAGCCAAACTTCCAAATAGCCGTAACCGTCTGCTTTTATGTTTTCACGGTTTATGTCGTATGTTGCCTTAAACGTATATCCTACGTTGTTCATTTGCTGGAACAAGTCATTTCCGTCTAATGCATCTTGATTCAAATACCCATCTACAATCGGGAAAAATCCGTATTCGTCGCCATACGAGTATCCATTCTCCGTTTGATAGGACGCCTCTTTAGGATATACCAACAATTCGTAGTTATCTAAATCCACCTCCGAACTGCTTGAGGACGGCGTAACGTCTACGGGAATCCAACCGATACCGTTTACGTATACTTCCACCCATGCGTGCGCGTCTGCTGCCTTAATTTCTGTATACGCATTCGCATCCGTGGCAACACGGTAACCCGTCGTGTATCTTGCGGGGATACCCAAAATTCGGTATAACAGCGTAGCCGCGCTGGCAAAATGACGGCAAACACCCTCTTTTGAAGAGGTTAAAAATTGATATACACCATCACCGATATCGTTGCTTTCGTCATAATTTTCATTATATCTTGCCGCATTTTTAATATAACGGGCAACTTTATAAACGATATCGTATTCTCCTTTGCTCAAGCTACGATCCTTATAGCCGATTTGCCAACCTTTCTGTTGTGCTATTCCACGCAAATAATCCGCGCTTGCGATATTTCCTACCGTACAGTAGGTATCTTTTACATAGGTTCTATACTTACTTTCAACCAGTCGGTAATCACCTAAAATTGCCGCGCTTTCGGGGAAACCGTCTGTAAAATCATACGCGTAATAAGACATTGCGTATTCGTTGACCACGTCGCCGATTTGATATACGTCCCCTGTTTGCACGTCGTAATTCAATTCTTCCGCCGCCATGTAATAGGGCATCAAATATCCGTAATCTTTATTATTTACGTATACGTTGACTTCGCCTTTTTCACCTACGCCCCATTGTTCAAGCGCCAAACCGGAAAGATAATTCATTCCGTATTTCTCGTCGATTAAATTGGCATTTTCCTGATATTGCTCGTCCGCCGAAACTGCGCTCCAACTTGCAGCTTCTCCACTTGCTACTTCGTAATCCCCTCGGCTGTTTACACGCAAATACACGTCGCCGCCTAAAGTGGATTTTACCCTACCTACAACGGTATTCGGTAACGCCGTACCACTGCCTTGCAGGCTATCGGGCGTTACCACCGCTGTCGTGTTGACGGGCTGGTTGTTTTTTACAACCAGCTTTCCGTATTGATATTCGATATCGTAGGAATTCGTTACGTCTTCAATGAGTACACGAACAATATCACCATCGGAATTTAATTCCACTTGTTGTATTCTTACGTAATCGATATAATTGTTGCTTTCGCCAATTTCCGTTTGTGAAGCGGAAATCCGGTAATCTCTAATCACGTCGGCGTATCTTACGCTTACACCGTCAACCAGTTTCTCTCCTTCCGACAATTTATAGAAGGAAACAACGTTGTCTTCGTCCAATGCGTCTGCCTTTAAAGGCGTGCCGTCATACAGTTTGTTTGCGCTATCGCTGCGAATCGTAATAGGACGCTCCCAAATGGTAATCTGCCCATGTACTTTGTTGATGATATAATTGCGAGTTACGTCGTTTTCCGCAGCGTCTTTGATTTTTACATTCAAAATTGCGTTATCAACACTGCCTGCAACTGCGAGTTTGGTTTTTTCATCAAATTCAATATGATACTCATGTCCATTCGCAAGACTCCCGATAAGGCGTTCCTCTTGCAATATTTCCGTTTCATCTCCCGCGTCAATCGGCTTACCGTCATACACCTTTTCTAAACTTGCCGTCTTAATGGTGATTTCGATAGGCGTAACCGTCAATTTTCCGTAAATAGGATCGATTTGATAATTATGCGTTACGTCCTCCGTTGCGCCGTCCATAATTTGAAGCAATTTAAAGGTGTTAGACACAAACGTATACGTGTCGCCTACTTTACCTTCTACCCATGCGACCTCGCTGATTTCTCCCGTCCAATCCCATGTAACCGTATGTCCGTCGAGGAGTTGCGCGTTGGGGTCGGATACAAATTGATGTTTCGTGAGTTTTCCATTCGGATAAGCCACGGTATCTTCCACCAAATTTTTATAGGAAACCGTTTCCGAAACGGATTCCACTGCAATCACTTTGGGGTTGACCGTAATCACACCGAAATCCTCAATAATGTTATATCCAGCCGTTACATTGTTACCGTACTGGTCTGTGATTATTACCCTCGGCGCGTTTTTAATACCGATAACGTTCCCGTTTTCATCTCGAACAACGTCTTTTACCGTCAACGTTTTTGAATGAGTTCTCTCATCATACTCATAATCAAACGTATCTCCATTTACCAAGCAGGCATTTATCTCATTTAACACGTTTTCCGCTATCGGAGCTGTGTTGTACTCGTCGTAATCATGCCATTCTCCGTCATAGGTTAACGCATCCGATATTGTCCGTAACGTTAAATCGATAGGTTTGATAGTAAGGTAACCTATATAATCGTCCGTGCCGGCGTCGTATTCGTTTTCAATAATATAATTATTGGTTACGTCTTTTCCGTTTCTAACAACTATAATTTTTGTAACTTCATTTCTTATGGAATTGTTTACGTCCGTTTTTGCCAACGTTGTAAACTCAAGCTCCTTAATGGTATCGCCTGCGTCCCTACAAAGCCCGTCTACATCTTGCCACTCCGCATCGTTTATAGGATTAGATAATTCTTTCCCATCGTAAAGCTTTTCCGCACCTTGCAACATAAAGGTCAACGTTGCTTTTTCAATCGTCAACGATGCTTTTCCTGCTTGCTTTACAATGAAATTTTTAGAATAATCGCTTCCGTTCGCTGCAATTACCGTCGGGTTTGCAGAAGAAATACCCACCTCGTAATCGCCTGCATTTATGCACTCTGCCAATTCAATACGGAAATTCTCGTAAAGCTTTTCTGTTTCGCCATAACCCAGCCAATCCATCACGGTTGTTTCCGCACCGCCGACCATTTTATATTCTACATACTCGTTCGTCAAGGACATTCCCGTATACGTAGGATTTTCCGATTTTTTCAAAATTGTATCCACGTGAACTGTGTACGGGTTCATTTTTAAATACCCAAAAGCCGTATCCGAAAGGACGTAATTGTGCGTAAAATCCTTATTTTGTGCGTCTTTAATGGTAAATCCTAAACTAGTAAATTTATTATAATCGGAAACGTTGGTCATTTTCCCGCCAACTACAATTTGCAAGGTATGCCCCAAACGCTTTACGTTTTCTGCCCCCTCATCATTGCCAAGGGTTTTTAACGACCATTGCATTTGTTCATATGCTTCCTCTGCCGTCGTTATGCCGTTTGCGTTCGCCGTATAACCGTAATCGCCGATATACTTTTTATTTTCTCCGTTTAAACCAATCGAGAAAGCATACGCAATGGTTTGTTCCGTTCCGTTATACGTCAAATCGTTGATATTTTCCGATTGTAAGATGATTGTACGAGGCGTTACCTTTAAGTTACGCGCGTTTTCAACCTTAAGCTCGAAATTTTTAGAATCATTTTTTTTGACAATTTCCCCATCGATGTTCGCCGTGTACGTTACAACGAGTTCCGCGCTGTTTTTTTCGTTTCCGACGTCCGTCAACTTGACATTTGGATTTATTGAATAGCTATATCCCTCCTTAAATAATCCGTCAAAAGGTGAATTGTCCAAAAAAACCACTTCGTCGTTGCTTGCAGCAAGCTCCGTACCGTCGTATATCTTGGTAAGTTCCGCATATTGTTCAGCCGGCGTGGCATTTTTCGTTCCCGGCGCAATTAAATTTATCCGTACAACGTAAGGGGTAACCGTAAACATACCGACGTCTTTATATTTCCCATCGTTATCCATTTCTTTGGACAGTATTACATTAAACCCTTTGGTAACATCCTTTTCCCCGTTGTATATCTTATAACTTTCTATCGTGTTATAAACGGAGCCGACATCTCTGATCGCAGGATATTCGATTTGCATCGTATATCCCTTGAAATTTTCCTCTTCTAATACCTTTTCAAAATCTTGCGACGTATTATCTACTCCGTCTTTAAACGCCCAACTATTGGAATCCAAGCACTGCGGAGCGCCGTTAAACGTAGCACCGGCAGTAGGCGTAACAATATTAAATTCACGCTGATTGACCTGTATTTTGCCAAATACCTTTGTTATATCGTAATTTTCCGTTATATCGTTTTCCTCTTCGTCTATAATGGATTTTACCTCGAAAGAATTTTCTTTTTCGCCGCTGAATTCGATATAAGCCCAATTATCCAAATTTAAAGTATGCCCGTCCACCAAGTCGAACATCCCTTCCGCGGCGGAAATATCGTATTGAGCCAAAGTATACGTTTCCCCATTATAAGTGCGTGCCGACCCATTTTCAAATTCCCACTCGTTCCCTTTAGAAACAATCGTCATTGGACGTTTGTCTACTTTCAAAATCCCAGGGATTAAATCCAAGGCATAATGCTCCGTTACGTCCTGTCCGTTGTATGTAATTTTTATATCGAAGCTGTTTTCTCTTTCCCCAGCGTTCGTTTGCCCGTCGTTCCACGTCAACTCGTATTCGTGTCCCATAGGCAAAAGCATTGCTACGTCCTCTTTTACTTCTTCAAGGGTGTATGCTTCACCGTTGTAAATCCAAGTTTCCGTGTTGCTTTTTGAAGTAAGCGAAAGCTCCCGCTTCGCCATCGTAAGCGTTCCATCGTATTTGGTGAGGTCGTAATTTGCCGTTACGTCGTTATCAAGAGCGTCGTAAATGGTGATACTTTCAAAATAGGTCTTTATGTTACCGCTTAAGGTCGGCGTTGTCGTACTACCAGAAACGACACATTCTAATCTGTGCCCGGGCACAAGCTCTTCTTCGTTGAAAATACATTTATTTTCTTGCTCATTGCATACGAATTCGTTGCCGTCAAAAACCGTTTCCCAAGAATTTGCTTCCACAGTCAAGGGGCGGGGCGTTACGTCCAACGTGCCATAATATTTTACAATGTCGTAATCGCCCGTTACGTCCGCACCGTTCGTATCGTATACCGTTACTTCAAATATATTTTCGCTGCTACCTGCCGCCGTTTGCGTTCCAAGCATGTCAACTACAGCCGTATGACCGCTCTTTAAATTGCCGAGCATTTCATATTGCTCAGCCTCCGTCAAACCTTTTGCCGTTAACTCGTTGCCGTTGTATACCTTTTCCATACTCGTACTGGTAAACACCAATTTTTTCGAACTGGAATCCAATACGCCACTGAAAATTAATCCGGCAATGATGAACATAACCGATATGATGCCTATGACAACAGACCCTAATACGTAAACAAGTTTTGATCGTTTAATCATCAGACACCCTCCTTTCTTTTTTCGTCACTTTTTTGCCCTCTCGCTATTACGCGTTCTTCTTCAAACGCTGTACGTATTCCTTACAAAGTTTCATCTTGTCTTGGCCGAATAATTCGTCCAAATATTCACAGAATCCGTCTACTACGCTTCGTATATATACGGGGTTTTGCGTTTCCAATTTCCGAAGCACTTTCTTCGATAAAATATCGTCCAAAGCTTCTAATTCTTCTCCCCCGCACGCTACGTATACCGGAATATACGTCTTTATTTGCTTCATGATTCGGTTACCGAACGTGATATGGAATACTCGTATCATATATTCGTCTAACTTTTCCAATCTGCGCATGTTTCTGTTCGTTATCGCGTATTCTTCCATCGCTTCTTGCGATAACTTCATAAATCTCTCCGCCGTTATATGTACCGTCGGCGTCTTCGGCGCTATGAACGGTTCCGATTTCGTGTCCAAGTTCATGACCATAGCACGGTCATATACCTTATCTGATATCGCAAACGTCGAATCGTCGTTATTTGCCGTTCCGATAAACCACATATTGTTCGGTAACTTGATTTGTCCGCCTTTTAACTGTACTGGGTCGTTTTCCCATTCGTCCGATACTACGTCCAAATATCTTCTGTCCGGATTCGGCAATTCCAACAAC
>JAFTHU010000006.1 GCA_017457215.1 Clostridia bacterium | reverse complement strand
TTTTTAATGATTTTGGGTAGTGCTCAAAAATTAGTTGCTTTCTTTCGCCTTTGCGATCTGATCGAGAACGCCAACGAACTTGGAAAGCGACGACTGGAAACAGCCGAGCATCTTTGCGATAAGGACTTCTTTGGAAGGAATCGCGGAGAGCGCTTTTACGCCTTCTTTGTCAAGATACTTCTGTTCCACGTATGCGCATTTGGGAACGATTTTTTCCACAAGCGCAGGGTTTGCCTTGGTTTCCTTTGCGAAAATCGCTGCGCCGCTCGTTTCGTCCGAGCAGAATACCGTCGCGGTGGTACCGTTCAGGTCGTTATCGAAATCGGTAATACCGAGGTCATTCAGCGCTTTTCTTACAAGCGTGTTCTTGTATACTTTGTATTCACAACCAGCTTCCTTAAACTTTCTACGAAGTTCGGTTACTTCCAAAACAGTAAGCTTGTTGTAATCTGCGAAAACGATAGACTTGCTGCCTTGAATTTTCGCTTTAATTTCTTCTACAATAAGTTTTTTAGATTCTACGTTAGCCGACATAGTTACCTCCTTTAAGCGTTTCCGCCTGACATAAAAAAATACCTTACACCGCAATCGGCATAAGGACGTAATTTCGCTGTTCGCGTTTCGTATTCCTTAACCTCGGCGAGCGGTTTCCCTTCAAACCTTAATGGCACTCGCTTTCTGCGGCTGATTTTTACTATGTTATTATAACATCTCCGTCAAAGGCAGTCAACCGTTTTTAACCGCCTTTGACGAAAATTTTTCTGTTTTTATCGAAAATTCGATTCTCTTTTCCTAAAAGTTACATCTTGGGAACAACTTTTACGCCAGGGCCCATCGTCGATGCAATCGTTACGCTCTTAAGATACGTACCTTTTGCTGCAGCGGGTTTCGCCTTAACGATTGCGTCCATAAGCGCCGTATAGTTTTCCACAAGCTTTTCAGCGCCAAAGCTCTTCTTACCGATAGGGCAGTGGATAATAGCCGTTTTGTCCAATCTGTATTCAACTTTACCTGCTTTAACTTCTGCGATAGCCTTTTCTACGTCCATCGTAACCGTACCCGATTTAGGGTTAGGCATCAAGCCTTTAGGACCGAGGACACGACCAATACGACCTACCATACCCATCATATCAGGGGTGGTAATCATTACGTCGAAATCAAACCAGTTTTCGTTTTGAATCTTCGCGATAAGTTCTTCTGCACCTACGTAATCTGCGCCTGCAGCTTGTGCCGCGTCTGCTTTCGCACCTTTTGCGATAACCAAAACTCTCTTCGTCTTACCAGTACCGTGGGGCAATACGAGTACGCCACGTACCTGTTGGTCTGCCTGACGGGGGTCAACACCCAAACGAACGTGCAATTCAATCGTTTCGTCGAATTTTGCTTTCGCCGTTTCCAAAAGTACGTTTACAGCTTCTGCTGCTTCGTACTGTTTCGTTAAATCAAACGCTTTTACGCTATCTAAATATTTCTTGCCGTGTTTCATCTTTTACCGCCTCCTTATTACTCTTCGACGGTTACGCCCATAGAGCGAGCGGTACCGGCAACCATGCTTATAGCGCTTTCCAACGACGTGCAGTTCAAATCAGGCATCTTCGTCTTTGCGATTTCTTCTACCTGTGCTTTCGTCAATTTGCCAACTTTTACGGAGTTGGGTTTCGCGCTTGCCGTTTCCAAACCAAGAGCTTTCTTGATAAGAACGGGTGCGGGAGGGGTCTTCAAAATGAACGTGAAGGAACGATCTTGATAAATCGTTACAACAACGGGAATGATAAGACCGGGTTTGTCTGCCGTCTTTGCATTAAATTCCTTCGTAAAGCCGGGAAGGTTGATACCGAACGGACCAAGCGTAGAACCTACGGGAGGGGCCGGGGTAGCTTTACCGGCGGGAAGCTGCAATTTTACGACTGCTGTAATCTTCTTTGCCATAAATATTTTCTCCTTGGTGGTTTTCGCAAGACGCCCTCAAAATATTTGACGTCTCTCCCACCTATTTAACGTATTCATTTCGGATTGCAAAACAATCCGCCGAACGAATTATTCTTCGTCCGCTTTTTCTTCGGGCAGAGGCGCGTCCACCTTTCTAATTTGGATATATTCCACCTCGACGTCCGTCGTTCTGCCGAACATCGTCGTAGAAATCTTCGCCTTTTGCGCCGTGGAATTGAGTTCCTTTACCGTACCGAAGAAGCCCTTCAAAGGACCATCCTCAATCGAAACGGTATCGCCGATAGCAAACACTTCGTTGGAAACAAATTCTTCCAAACGCATCTTGCGAATCTCTTCCGCTTTCATGGGAATCGGTCTTCCCTGCGGCCCACAAAAGCCCGTTACACCGCGCGTACTGGTTACGTAATACCAAATTTGGTTGGTGTAAATCATTTTGATAAAGACGTAGCAAGGCAAAAGCTTTCTTTCCACAATCTTACGCTTGCCGTTCTTTTCTTCAATGACTTGTTCCATAGGAATTTTCAAATCAACGATATAATCGCCAAGGTTATTGTTTTCAATCAGCTTTTCCAAACTGTCTTTTACCATTGCTTCATACCCGGAATAGGTATGCAGAATATACCATTTAGGTTCTTCGTTCATCGGCATATCATATCCCTCCGACTTATTTGGTAATAAGCTTTAACAGCTTCATAAGCCCTTGATCTACGCCCGTTACAATCAAAAGGAACGCTAAAACGATTACCAAAACGACGCCCGTCGTTTTTAAAACCGTGCCAAATTTCGGCCACGTTACTCTTTTAAGTTCCGAGAACGTCTCCTTGATTTTTGCGCCTACGCGACGAAACCAATTGGGTTTTTTATTTTTTGCCTTTGTTGCGTTTGCCATCTGTTACCTCATACGCGCAAATAGAATAAGGTTCTCCTTATCCTGCGCTAAAATGGATTATTTAGACTCTTTGTGTTCCGTGTGCTTTCTGCAGAAAGGACAATATTTGTTCATAACGAGTCTGTCGGGATCGTTCTTCTTGTTCTTAATGCTGTCGTAATTTCTCTGTTTGCACTCCGTGCACTCGAACGTGATTTTCGCTCTAGCGGTTTTAGCTTTGCCTGCCATAATCAAAACTCCATACAAAAAATTACACCCCTCTTTGGGTGCGTGCAATTAGTTTAACACACTTTCGAGGGGTTGTCAATCTTTTTTGAAAGCTTTTTCAAACTTTTTTCGGTTTTTTATAAAATAATTTAGCGACGTCATAACAAGCGGTTGATTCGCATTCGCGCACCGCCGTCCAAACCGCAAACCCAAACATCACGCAAAAGCCTCGCTGCGTTTTGTGGGCAGACTTTCGCCGAGAATTACGAAAATTCATCCTTTATTCGTTTTCAAAGCGTTTCTACGCAAGCTCCTTTACACAAACGGCAAAGCGTTTCGTTCCGCCCGCTAAAGAAAAAATGAATCTGTCTTTCCCTTCTTCCTCCGTCAAACCCACCAAATTTTCTCGCACCAACGCACGCAGCATCTTCGCAAACTCTTCCACCGTAACCGCTTCTTCCTGTACTTCTTTTGCCCGCATAATTTCCATCCTCCGTTCTTTTATCTTTCGCGCATTATCGCGCGCACGAATACTATATTTATATTATAACAGAAGAAGCACTCTTTTTCAACGAGTTTTCGGCAAAAAAACGTGGCTTATTTTGTTCCATTCGCACTACTTTTGTCGATTTTTGTCGAACGGGTGTTTGGGGAAAGCGTTTTCATCCTATCTTTCGACTATAAACCATATTCCTCGGCAAGTTTTTTAAACAACGGCAAGGCTTTTTCAATACGCTCGGTCTGTACACAATACGCAATGCGCACCCAGCCTTTATACCCGAAATCCGCACCGTTCACAAGAAGCAGTTCGTACTTTTTCGCCCGCTCGCAGAACGCCGCAGCGTCTTCTTCCGCCGCTTTCACGAACAGATAGAACGCGCCGTCGGGATATACGCAAGTAAATCCGCAATCGGTCAAACCGTTATACAAAAGGTCGCGATTGCGCTTATATACGCTTAAATCCGCCGTCATGCCGTCGCATTCCGCCGCCACCCTTTGGAAGAGCGCAGGTGCGCAAACAAAGCCCAAAATACGCCCTGCGCCGCACACCGCCGCATACAAAGCCTTGGCGTCGTCTGCTTGGGGATTCACTGCAATATAACCCACGCGTTCGCCGGGCATAGAAAGCGATTTCGAATACGAATAGCAAATAATCGTATTATTGTAATATTTCATCACGCAAGGTACAACCGTTTCTTTATCGTACACCAATTCGCGGTAAGGTTCGTCGGAGATAAGATAGATAGGCGCGCCGTATTCCGACGATTTCCGTTCTAAAATTTCGGCAAAACGCGCTATCGTTGCCCCGTCGTATACAACCCCGGACGGGTTGTTGGGTGAATTGATAAGCACCCCTTTAACGTGCGGATTCAACGCCCGTTCCAACGCCGCAAAATCGGGCAACATCGTCTTTTCGTCCGAGGGTAACACCGTAAGTTTTGCCCCCGTACCCGCTACAAACACTGCATATTCGGGGAAATAAGGCGCGAAAACGATAAATTCGTCCCCCTCGTTCGCAAGCGCGTGAAAAGTAATCGTCAAAGACGCCGCAGCGCCGCAAGTCATATACAAATCTTCCCCCGATAACTCCACGCCGAAACGCTGCGTAAATTTTTGCGCAATGGTATCCCGCACAGTTTTATCGCCCTGCGCGGAGGTGTACCCGTGCAACGCCACGGACGGCGTTTCTTTTACGATACGGCAAATACTCTCGTTTACCGCGTCGGGCGCGGGTACAGACGGATTTCCAATGGAAAAATCGAATACGTTTTCCGCGCCGATTTCCGCGCTCCTCTTTTTTGCGTATTCAAAAATCTCACGGATTGTCGAACGCTTGCTGCCCAATGCATACATTTTTTGATTGTACATATTTTTATTCCCCTTTTTCCGTCTTTTTCCGCTTGCGGACAAGCCGAACCGTCGTATCCGCCAAAATCACACACCCAAGACCGCCCAAACCTAAATAGCTGACCGCCTTGCCCTCGGCAAGATAAGGCGTTTCATAACAGAGTTCAATGGTTTGCTTTTGCGCTTTCCCCTCGACCCGTATCGCCATAAACGCTGTATCCGCTTGGTAGATTTCCGTTTCTTCGCCGTCGATATACGCCGTCCAACCATCCGAATAAGGCAACGTCAACAGCAAATACCCGTCCTCACCGTTTTGAATTGAGCCTTTCAAGCCCCCGTCGGAAAGTTCTACGTCTTTTAAATGCGCCGTTTGGGAAAGCGTAACAAGGGAATCCTCTCTCGCCGCAACGGGCATAGAATGAATCTCCACGCAATCAAAATTCACTACGGGCGAACCCTCGGAAACCCAAAGTTTGAAATCCAAGCTTTCCACTTCGTTTCCAACCACGCCGAAATTCATATAAATATCCCTTTGATCGCTGTACATAAGATTGCCTTTCGGCGCGTAGTAATATTGTTTTTGTACGCCGTTGCAACTAATCTCTAACGCCGTATTTCTGCCCACGTCCCGCACGCCTTTGATAACGAGGTACACTTCCTGCCCACGATAGGTAGACGCGTCCACCGCAAAGGATTTGGGCTTCTTTTTCCCAACCGATTGAATAAGCGCTATATCTGCGAACGTCCCTTTAGAGAGTTCTTGTTTTTGCAAAGTAGGTTGATACGTATCGTCTGCATTCCCCTTTTCAATATCCAAAACCACGCCGCTCAACAGCATATTTTGCCGTTCCAAAACGTCCAAAGTTAAATATTTTTCACGGGAATACGTTTTGTTCACCATAAACCCAAACGGCACGTAGTTTCCGTTTTCATACAAACAATCGTAGCCGTCTATTTTGGTAAATCCGTAGGGTTGCCCCAATACGTCATAGGTATAACGCACGGACAAAAGCGTTTGCAACGCCGAACGGCTGTCCAACCCGCCCATACCAAGGTTTTGCGCGGGATTGTATACGCCGTTTTCTTTCAAAAATTCGTACACGCCGCTGTCGGCAATGGTGTTGTACAGCGTCGTACCGTAATATCCGTTGTTCATACCGCGCGTACCGAAATTATCGTACCACACACCCGTCGCCATTGTATCCGTGCGGAAATACTCCGTTTCGCTTTTTTCTGCGGCGTAAGATTCCTCCTCCGTGAACAGCGTTGCGTAACGGGCTTTCCCTTTATGCTGTCCCGAATAAATAACGTAATAACTAAAACAATATCCTATCGTCAGCGCAAAGCCCAATACAAAGAGCAGCGTGGGCTGATACAGCTTTTTAAAGAATACGGGCACGCCCTTATTTTTAATCAGCTTTACCAAACGGTATGCGCCGTAGCCCGCCCCGCCCGCTATCAAAACGGAAAGCGTGTACAGCCACCAAGTTTTCCACTCGAAAATTGTTATCACGGCAGGCAACGCGCTTGCGATAAGCACCGCAATATAGATAACGAAACAAGCGTTGATTTTTTTCGCCGCGCAATCGTCGTACACACTTTCGTCGCCGTCTGTCGATTGCAGGGCAATCATGACGTAAATAAAGAAATTCAATCCATACGACCAGCGGTTGTTGCTGTAATTAAATATATTCATAGCATAGCCAAATACAGGCAAAAGATACCCCACCGTCAATACAAGCACGAAAATCCCGTGCATATGCGTCTTTTTATCCCGCTTGAACAATGCGTATAAAACGAGCACGGCATTGGCAAGGTTTACCGAAACCACGCTGTAATTTTTCCCCGTCATCGGCACGACAAGCGACGCGCCTTGGGTTAAAAACATCTGAAAATCAAACAGTACGACCCCTTTCGAACCGTTTCTCGCTGCGTGCATATACCCATAAAGATTGGGCAACAGCACAACGCCTGCCAACACCACCGCCAGCAAGTAGTATGCGCCGATAGGCACAAGCTTGGCAAAAAATCCCTTTACCGTACTCTTTTCTCCTTTTAAAGCGTTGTCGTGGAAATAATAGGCTATCGCATACGCGACAACGAAAACGGACAGCGAAAAGAATACGTAGAAATTAGAAACCATACAAAAGAACAACGAAGCGATAAACACAAACGGGCGTTCTTTGTTAAACAGTTTATCCACGCCCATTATTGCCAACGGCAGATAAATCGGCGCAACGGCAAGGTTATAATGCCGCACGAACGTAAACGCCACAAACCCCGAAAGCATATACGCCACCGACAACATAATCGCGCGAGAATTTCGCACTTTTTTATAGCGCAAATACGCAAACATCGTCAACGCGCACGCCAACTGTTTAAGCGCCATCGTAATCGTATAATTGAGTAACGGATTAAAGGGCAACGCAAAAAGAATACAGTTAAACGGGTCAAAAAGCGAATAAAAGGAGAAGGAAGTGAGATAATCTCCCCCCAAACCAATATAAAAATCGTAATTGCCAACGGCTTTCAGCCAACCAACCTCTTTCATTCGTTCAAAAAAGGTAATAAACTGCGTTGCGCCGTCCCCGCTCAAGCCCGCCCAAACGGTGTAAGAACGGCGGAATAGAAAGGGCAGCATCACAAACGCCAAACTCAACACGGAAACAAGCGTCGCCCAAAGCCATGCCTTTGCCGCGTGCAACCCATCCGCTTTTTCCATTCCTTTTTTTATCTTTCCGTAGAAGTTTTGTATGCTCTGCGAAAAGATCTTTTTTCGATGATTTTCCGTCATGACTCCTCCGCTTTAAAACTGAAATTTAAACGTGTTTTCACCTTTTTTCGGTATTTCATATTTTTCATCTAACGCAGGTCCGCACGAATGCGAGCCTACTCCGCGCATGCCCAAATCCACGCAAACGTTGACGAAATCGTTTTCGGGCAACTCGAAATTATGTTTTGTTTCCATCAACTGCGCAGTCGTATACGGCGTTACGGAGAAAGAAAATTCTTTTTCCGCCGTCATTGCAAACAGTCCGTCCAAACACAAATATTTACTTGCGTAATGGCTGCCGCTCTCTTGCGGGCGCACGTATTTATTATCGTAGTTTTCTTTCGCGGCGCTTTCAAAATAGCCGTATTCGCACGCCGCCCGTTTGTCTGCATAGCTTTCCCCTTTGCCAAATCCCACAAAGGAGAATTTTTCAAAACGTTTATCAACGGCAAATTCCAAACCGAAACGGGGCAAACGTTGTACCCATTTCGGGATTTCATATGCCACCGTTACGGTCAACGCGCCCTTTTCTACAAGGTATTGCAAAGTATATTCCGCAACAAACATACGGCAATTCGCCGCCAACGCGCCCTTAAATTCGTATCCGTTTTCCAAGCGTTTGCCCTCATACACGCACGATTTACATTCGCTTAAGCGGTATTGCGTATTCCAAAGCGGCAACAACAGACGGTCATTGTCCGTATAACGGCAAACGTTAAACCGCATAGGCGTTTTTAAAACTTCTGCACCGTTTACCCGCAAAGAAGTGAGCGCGCCCGTATATTCGTCTACCGCAATTTCGATTTTTGCGTCAGACGGAAGCAACGCAGGTAACGCTATTTTCCTACGCTCCGCCGTCGTCTTGCCGCCGTATACCGCCTGCATTTCCAGGGCGGCGGATTTAAGCTTTCTGTCCGCCGTAACCAAGCCGTCGCAACAGAAATTTCCATCGTGTTCTTTTTCCCCGAAATCCCCGCCGTATAAAAAGCCCTTCTTCGTGCGTACGCCGTGATCAGCCCATTCCCAAACAAAACCGCCCATACATTGTTCGTTTGCGTTGATAAGCGCCCAATAATCGGCAATATCCCCGCAACTGTTCCCCATAGCGTGCGTGTATTCGCAAAGCACGAACGGACGGGTCTCTTTCGGATTGTTCAGTACGTCTTTTTCAATTTTTTCCAAACTCGGATACATCATACTGACCATATCGACGAGTTTCGTATAATAATATTTCTTGTTCGCCTCTTGCAAGCCCTCATAATGTACGGGGCGCGTCTTATCCCGATTGCGTATATATTTCGCACCCTTAAAAAAGGCTTTTCCAAACGAGCTTTCGTTTCCCAACGACCAAATGACGACGCAAGGGCGGTTTTTATCCCGCTCTACAAGCGCTGTATGGCGGTCTAAAATACCCTCGGAGAAAAATTCGTTTTCAGCGTATTCTGACCACAGCGTATGCTCGTACCCGCCGTCCCGCGTTGCCGCGCCGTGCATTTCCAAATCCGCCTCGTCCATAACGAATAAACCGAACTTGTCGCAAAGCTGATAAAATTCGGGCATGTTCGGGTAATGAGAAGTGCGTACGGCGTTTACGTTCAACGTTTTCATCAATCGCAAATCTTGCACGATATTCGCAAGGCTGACCGTCGCCCCCGTATCCGTGTTAAAATCATGACGGTTTACCCCTTTCAATTTTATCGCTTTTCCGTTGATTTTAAATACCTTTCCGTCAATGGAAACTTCACGGAAACCTACTTTTTCCACAATTTTCTCCCCCTCGGAAAAAAGGGTAAGGGTATAGAGCGCAGGCGTTTCCGCCGTCCATTTTTTCGGATTTTTTACCGTAAATTCTACTCGCTTGCCTGCCTTGACGAACGCCGTTTGCCGTAAAAATTCCAAACGGATATCTACGGGACTTTCGTTGTAAAAAGTCAATATGCCGTATTCCCCCGCGAACGAAGTAACTACGCGATAATCGGTGATATGTTTTTCAGGGCGTTTGAGCAAATATACGCTGCGGAAAATGCCCGAAAAACGGTATTTATCCTGACATTCTAAATAAGTGGAAACACTCCATTTCAACACCAAAACGTCGATACGGTTTTCCCCATCTTTTACAAGGTCGGTTACGTCAAATTCGCTCGTTGCGTGCGAAATTTGCGAATAGCCTTTATATTCGCCGTTTACATAGAGGTAAAACGCATTGTCTACCCCCTCAAAATTCAAATAATACCGCTCGCTTTCTTTCTTTTCTAAATGAAAAAAACGACGGTAATGCCAACAGGGATTGTCGCGCGTTACGCGGGGCAACAGCACGGGAAAGGGATATTGTACATTTAAATACTGTATTTGGTCGAACCCGTGCATTTGTACGCAAGCAGGAACGGGAATCGTCTGTTCCAGCGATTCGTCCACAGCCACCTCTTCTATGCTGCGATGCGCCTTAATTTGCCAAATTCCGTCTAAACTCAAAAACCTCGTGCTCGATTTTCTGTCTGCGATACCATATACCGATTTGACTTTATCCGTTTCCGCAAACGGAATATAATAACTGCGGTGCGGTTCAACGCCGATTCGTTTAAAACTTTCGCAATTCCTCATAAACGACCTCTTTTTTTTATTTTTTTCAGTATAGCACGATTTCCTTTTTTTGTCAACCGTCTTATCCCTATAAAACATAGGGGAAGCAAAAGAAAAAGAACGCCCGTCGGACGTCCTTTTTTAAATCAAAGCGTTGGCGAAGTTTCTTCTTTCCATACCCGCCGTTTTCCGTCTATCTGTTCTCCGCATATATACGAACCGCAGTTCATCGGCAAGCGAAACTGTACGTTCCATTTTTTCGGCCACGCGGGGAACGCCGTGTATTCTTCCCCGTCCGTTTGCAACAGCATAAAAATCAAACTCAACACCGTTACCGAGCCGTGGTCTTGGTCGGGCGTTTCGTCGAAATTCGGTCCCCAAAACGCAGGGAACAGCGCGCGTTTATCCCGCATATTACTTTGCCGAACCACATGTCTTTCCGCTTCCTCATCCAGCCCCAACAACGCCGCGTCCAACGGATCCTGACTCCAACCGCCGTCGTGTCGGAAAGCGCGAAGTTGGTATGTACGGCGCGCCAACTCCAAATCGGGTTTCCCAACGCCGTACAATCCAAACGGAAACACCGCGTACAGTTCTGCATTTTCCGTGTTTCTCGGCGTTGGATCGACGGCATATTCGCAAGGGGCAAGCACTTTTCCTTTTTCCGTTTCCTTTATCGGCACTTTTGGTAACGCGAGGAGTATTTTTTTCGCCAGCTCTGCCAATACTTTTGGAATATCGGACGGCGCAGACAACGCCTCGCAAATCACTTGCAACCCCGCCACGTCCGGCAAATCGTTCACGCATAACTGCCACGTTTCCAGCGAGGAAATCGGATACATCTTCAACTTTCCGTCCACGTAATCGAAATGCTTATCGAAAAACAGCAACGTTCGCTCGATAAACGTGTATATCTGCTCCCTGCGGGAAGTATCCCCCGAAAGCTCTAAATAACGCAACATCATCCACGACAATTCTAACATTCCGTTAAAATGATAACGGATATACGGGTTGGTCGCTACGCCGCAAGAGAGAACAGAGCCGTCCGCGCCTTTGCGCACACCGTTCCCGTCAAAAAAGCCGTAATTAGCGTTTGCGTACAGTCCGAAATAAGATACCGTTTCAGGAATCAACATTCCCTCGTGTCCGAAATGACGGTTACAGCGCGCCGTGGCAATCGGCGTCATATTCAAATACATATCCAGCATAGGCAACATCGATTGATAATCGCCTGCATATAAAAGATACCAATATATCAATCGGGTATTTTGAAACCAATAGGGCGCGCCCCAACGCCGTGCGTCGTAATTTTCGGGCGCATTCGCCATTTGGTCCGCAGTAAACAGCGAACCGTTAAATTTTATCGGCGCGTTGTCGCGGTCTGCGCAACGAACCATATACCGCTGATACAAAAACGCCCTTGTTATCGATTCCGCGTCTTCGTCCCCTTCTGCATAAACGTAAGTTTTTTCCCAGAACGAGCGCCAGCTTTGCGCGTGTTTTTTCCTCTTTTCTTGCGTCTCGTCGCCGTAACGTTCGTATAAGCCGTCTAAAAGGTCTACAAACTGCGCCTCGCCGTCCGTAAACTCCGTTGCGACAAAACAGGACGCCGTCATCTCGGTCAGTCCACCCCCGCTTATCCCATCGCCGTCAGGCTGCATTTGCGGCGAGTATACTCCCGCCCCGAACGTACGCCCCAGCAACGGGTCTTTTTCTTCCCCGATATAAAAAGCCATATCTTGGTTTCGCAAAGAAAACCCGTAACAGCTTTCCTGGTTGCGATGGATTTGCGCTACGCCGCCCTTATCCGTCAAAACAACCGTATCCGCGCTTTCAAGAATCTGCGCGTTTCCGCCGCGCATAAAATAATTAGAAAAATCATCTGCGGGGTCTATCGGTTTGTTGCGGTAATTTTGCAAATCCAAACGCACGCCCGTTGGCGTTTCCGCCGTCAAGCGAAGCCGCACACAAGGCGCAAATGCGTCCGCATACACGACAAGCCGCGCACTTTCGTTAGAAACGGTCAAAATGCCATCGGCAATGCTCAACGCAAACTGCGCTCCCTCCGCAAAAAGATTGGGCGTAGTTTTTAATACGAGATGCGCGGGTTTCAGCAATCGGTACAATTCACTCCAGCAATCCCCTTTAGAAAGAAGAAAATGCACCGCTCCGTCCGAAGAGATCCAAACGTTTACGCCGATTTTTCCGTTTCCCAAAGGTATCGATTGCATACCGTTTTCCATTTTTCCAAAATAGCGATAGGCGTATCTTTCCATACTTTTATCCCCTGCATTATTTTGTCATTATCATAGCACATTATACAAGAGTTGTCAAGGCGCAAAATGTATTTTCTATTTAACGCAAAACCGTTTTTAATGATGGCTATGACAATGGCAATGGCCGTGCTTCTTGGGCGTATCTATTAAAATACATTCTTTTTCCAAGCACGCTTCGTCCTCCCTTTCCATCTCCACGGTAACGTGCGAAACGCCGTGTTCGCGTAGTTCCTCTTTCACCTTTCCTTTTATCTCTGCGCTGTATTCTTCGGCAACGATATGCAAAGTGGCGTAAACGGCTTCGCCATCCGTCGTCCAAAAATGGATATGATGTACCCCTACGACGCCGTCTATCTCCAAAAGATGTTTTTTCAACGTTTCCGTTTCTATATGCTTTGGCTTTTTTATTAAAAATATGTCCAAAATCTCTTTCAGATTCCTCGCCGCATTTATCAAAATGAATACCGCTACAAGCACGGAAAGTATCGGGTCTAAAAGGTAAAAGCCCGTAAAACGCATAACCACCGCGCCGATAAGTATCACTACCCAACCGAAAACGTCTTCCAACATATGCAAATTCACCGCTCTTTGATTGATCGAACCGCCGCCGTGGGTAAAATATGCCGCAAGTAAATTTACCGCCAAGCCAACGCACGCCAAAATCAACGTCCCGTCGTAATCGAGCGCAACGGGCGCTAAAAATCTGTGCGCGGCTTTATACAGCACGGCGCACGAACCGATGAGAAGTATTAACGTCGTGATAGCGCCGCCCAATAGCGAATAGCGGGCGTAACCGTACGTGTATATGCCGTCGGGCTGTTTTTTGCTCTTCTTTTCAAGGACGTAGGATATCCCTATGCTTGCCGCGTCCCCAAAATCGTGCACGGCGTCCGCCGCAATCGCAATACTCCCCGTAAGTATCCCTCCCACAAATTCGAAAACCGAAAAGAACAAATTTAAAACAAACGCTATAAAAATATTTTTTTGAGTTTTCATTGTATCTCCTTTGACATTTTTTTAATTTTGCCGTATAATAGGTTTGATATTGAACAGTTTGTTCTATAAATAGTTTAACAGATTTAGGGCAAAAAAGGGTAATACATTCTTTCGTAAGTATTCGATATTGAACAAATAAAAGGAAAAGTATGGTGCGGTATGGACAGAAGACAGAGAAAAACACGGGAAGCTATTTTTAAAGCCTTTATTTTCTTATTATCCAAAAAGAATTTCAACAACATAACCGTCGGCGAAATTATTGAAATTGCCGACGTAGGAAGGGCGACCTTTTACGCACATTTTGAAACGAAAGATTTTTTATTAAAGGATTTATGCGGAGAACTTTTCGACCATATCTTTTCCCCCGAAACGGGAAATTCCAACGGAAATATTTTCCATTGCGAAGGGCAAGATTCGGTCTTTTTGCATCTGTTCAAGCATATAAAAAAGAACGATAACAATATCGGCAAACTTTTGGCGTCTAAAAACAACGAGCTGTTTTTAGAATATTTTCAGCGCGGAATCAAAGGACTTGTCATAAAAAATCTAGCCGATTTTCAACACAAAAAGCCCGAGCTTCTCCCCGAGAATTTTTGGATAAATCACATATCCGCTTCCTTTATCAACACGCTGAAATGGTGGATAGAACAGGAATTGCAACAGCCGCCCGAATTGATAACCGAATATTTTTTACAATCGATATAATTTTGACGAAAACACAACCCGCGCCTTATCGGGAGATGATACGACAAAACATTGAACAAAGTTTTTTCCTGTTAAATTACGAAATAAGCATCCTTCCAAATATCGAATGGATTCTTATTTTTGCATTTTTTTATATTGAAGGGGCGGAACGCCGCTTTTCTTCTTAAAGATACGGATAAAATAATTGTAATCGTCAAAACCGCAAGCCGCCGCTATTTCCGCAAGCGGTAAATTCGTTTCCTTTAACAACCTTTTCGCACTCTTCATTCGCTCGGAAAGGATAAATTCGTTGACCGTGCTTTGAAATTCCCGTTCAAATAGAGCGTAAAGGGCGTTTTTGGAAAGGAAGAAGGCTTTGCAAAGTTCTTCCACGTATATTTTTTCTTCTATGTGTTCCTTTATATACTGCTCTATCTTTACCGAGAGCATACTCCGTTTGCTTCGAATCAATCCGTCCCCCCAAAAGGACTTGACCATCGTGTTCATAAGATTTTGCAGGGCTTGCAATTTTTCGCTTGACACAATAGGAATTTCCCGATATAAAGGGAGCATTTCTTTTTTATCCAGCCCGTACAGTGCTATTTTTCCTTCGACGTTTTTTTCGTTTGAGTATCTGCCTGCCCCGTCTCTAAACTGCCCGATTTGCAAATACGCAATCAAAGTATCTTCATAAAAAATCGGTTTGATCGCTTCCATGATTCCCGCGTGGCAGGTATAAAAAACGGTCTCCCCCGTCCTTTTCGCTTCGTCCATATGCACGTAGTTAGAACGGCTACATTCCAAAGCGCACCCATCGTTTTTCCGTATGGCGGCGCAATATTTCGTATACGCCCTTGACGCCGCTACCGTTTCCCCGTCCGCATCGTATAAAACGGTAGCAATCCCCGTAGCAGCGTAAAAATCCGATATCGATTCTTCTATTTTTTCTTTGTCGAAGATGTATCTTTTCATGTTTTTTATTATACACTTTCTTCTTGAAAATGTCAATATTTTTTACTATTCGGGAAGAAAATGCTATTTTTAAAGCAAAAATTCTCTATCCTTCGTTTTTACGGCGTGGTATACTCTATTTATGCTTGATTACTTTTTGATTTTTTTGGCTGTGGGGTGTTTTGCCCTACAATTTCTCTTTACAAAAATATATTCCAATCGCGTAGAACAAAACTTTGAAACGGCGTTAACGATGCTTTTTTTGACGAGCGTTTTCGGGGCTGCCCTTTACTTTGCCGTAAACGGCTTTTCCCTGCGTTTTTCCAACCTGTCCGCTTGGCTTGCAATCGTGTTTGCCGTCGTGATGATCCCCTATTATACGCTCAGTTTTAAAGCGCTCACACTCGGCAGCGTCGCGATTTACAGTACCTTTATGATGCTTGGCGGCATGCTACTCCCCTTTTTATACGGGACGATTTGGCTGAAGGAACCGCTCTCTTGGGGCAAAGCAGTCGGCTGCGCGGTGCTGTGCGTCTGTATTGTGGCGCAAGGGATCAGCCAAAAGAAGACGGAAAACGAAAAAAATAAAGGAAACACCCTTTTCTTTTTGTTGTGTCTTTGTATTTTCATTGTAAACGGCTTGACGGGTGTGATCGCCAAAGCACACCAAACACGACCCACCGCCGTCGACGAAGTGAGTTTTACCGTTCTTTCCTGTCTTTTTACCGCACTTTTAAGCCTTTTTCTTTTAGGCGTATCCCTTTGTTTTAAACGCAAACGAGCATTCCCTTCGATGAAAACCGTATTTAAACCCACGGCTCTTGGAGTCGTTACCCTACTTGGCGCGGCGATGCACACGGGGAATTTTCTTATTTTAATTGCGGCGGCAAGCATTCCTGCGTCCGTGCAATTTCCGCTTATTTCGGGCGGCACGATTTTACTTTCCGCCCTTCTTGCTCTCCTTTTGTTTAAAGAAAAGCCGCCGAAAAAAGAATGGTTTTGCATTTTCGGCGCCTTTCTCTCTTCTTTATTTTTTGCTTTTTGAGGTGAAACATGAACACGGTCATCAACGCCAACCATTTTGGTTTTCTGCCCCAAAACGATGGGGAAACGAACGCTACCGCTTTGCAGAAAGCACTCGATAAAGGCGGCGAAATCGTCGTTTCTTTAGCAGGGGATTACTTCCTTTCCGAGACGGTCTACGTCGGCGATAACACGACGCTCACTTTCGAAAAAGGAATTACGATTATCCGTCAGCCGAGCACAACGGGCGTCAACGGGAACGTTTTTATCAATAAAGGCGCTTTCGACGGCCTAACAAACCGCAATATAAAAATTACGGGCTTACATCTTCTTTGCAACGGCGTGGAGAGTACGGGCTTTGGCGGGACAGCGAAAAAAGTGGGGTTGCGAGCACAGGTAGCTTTCTTGCACGTGGAAAATTTGGAAATTTACGATTTTTCTTGCGTCGGCTTGCTGAAAAAAGACTATGGATTGCAGATAAGCGCCTTTAACGGGATTCTTTTAGACAAGCTTTATATAGAGGGAAACAAGGACGGCGTGCACCTCGGTATGGGTAAAAATTTCATTATCCGTCACGGGAAGTTTAAGACCTACGACGACCCCATCGCCCTCAATGCTTTCGATTATTCCGTTTCCAACACCCACGTCGGTTGGATAGAAAACGGCTTGATAGAAGACTGCTACGACCTTGCCGATGACAGCACAACGGGTTACTTTTGCCGTATCTTGGGAGGCGCTTGGGTGAAGTGGAGCAAGGGCATGCTCGTACACCACTCGGATACCGCCGTCTATCAAAATAGGGTATACCGTGTCGTGATGAACCCCACGGACGGAAAACTTTACAGGTCGGAAACGCCTCCTTCTCACACGAGCGGGGTACGGGAATACGACGGAATAAATTGGGTTTGCACTCAAGAAGGCGAATTGTACGATTGCGGTTGCCGAAATATTCTCTTGAAAGATATTCACCTGCAAAAAAAGAGAAGTATTTCCGTCGCGATAGACCTGAACTACGATACTTACGCAAGAAGTTTTACAAAGGGGAGCAAACCCGTTCCGCAAGGGAATATCACCTTTGAAAACGTGTGTATCGAAGCGGACGTTCAAACTTTTTTCAGAGCAAATTATCCCGTAGAAAATATCACGATAAAAAACTCCGATATTAAGGACGCAAAAATTCTTTTTGAGGGATTTGATTTGGACGGGCTTTCCTATCCCCCCGTACAGCTTACGGTAGAAAACACGCCCCTTTTAAAAAACACCGTTGTTTCCGACGGACGGCATAAAGTAACGGTGATACAGAAGTAAAGCAAACCTGCAATTTCGCGCGACTATCGACGACACAAAAAAACAGCGAAATCCCTTTCGGGAGTTCGCTGTTTTTGGTGCGGTCGACAGGAATTGAACCTGCATGGAGTTACCCACAAGATCCTTAGTCTTGCGCGTCTGCCAGTTCCGCCACGACCGCATTAACGAACTATATTATATCTCAACCAATAACCTTTGTCAACTCATTTTATCCCCACTTTCGAAAAAAAATCAAAAAAATTCATTTCTTCCTTTTTCTGTGCATATTTCCACTTTTTCTACCCAAAATAACTTGTAAATGGAGGAAATTTATGAAAGCAACCGGAATTGTTAGAAGAATCGACGAGCTTGGCAGAGTGGTTATTCCCAAAGAAATCCGCCGTACGCTCCGCATTAAAGAGGGCGATCCCCTCGAAATATTCACTGACCGTGATGAGCTGATGCTCAAAAAATATTCGCCCATCGCAACTTTGGAAAAATTCAGCAAGGCAACCGCCCGTTCTCTGAACGATTTAAGCGGAAAACTTGCCGTTATTTGCGATACGGACGGCATTTTGCACGCTTTTGGCGAGGGTAAAAAAGACCTTGACGGCAAAGCACTTTCAGAGGATATGGACCGAATTATGCGAGAACGGCGCAGTTATATCGCTAACGCGGCAGAGGGCGGGGATATTTTACCCATCACCAACACACGCGAAGAAGGCATCACCGCGCAGGTAATCGTTCCCATTGTATCAGGCGGAGATTGTCTTGGCGCTGTTGCCGTTCTCTCGAAAGAAGACGGCGCAAAAATGGACGGCAGCGATATGAACCTCGCCCGTTTAACCGCAGATATTTTGGCAAATCAGTTTGAGTAATTTTTGTGTTCGTTGCATACCATTCCCTATCGTTTGACGGAAAACAGCAAAAAAGTGAGCCGTTTCAAGGCTCACTTTTTATTTCGCTTTTACTTGTTAAAATTATCTTTCAATGAAACGATTTCGGAAAGTACTAATTTTCCGTTTTCGGTGCATTTTTTATAATACCCAATGCGCATAAGCTGGAATGCCTTATTTTCTTCGCTTTCTGCAAGATACGGTTCTGCCTTGCCGAAGAAAATCTTTTCACTGTCCAAATTCATACGTTCGGTAAAATCCTGCCCCGCATATTCGGCGTCTTTCAAAAGGGGTGCGTATTTGCGGATTTCCACATCTACGCCCGTCTTGCCGTCTACCCATTGAATCGTACCCTTTACCTTGATACCGCTGGTATCGTTGGACGAACGGCTTTCGGGAACATACGAACATTTCAGTTCCGTTACGTTGCCGTTTTCGTCGGTGATAACTTCGTCGCAATGAATAATGTACGCGCCTTTTAAACGCACGTATCCGTCCGGTTTCAAACGCTGATATTTGGGCGGCGGCACAAGCGCGAAATCCGCTCTGTCAATATAAACTTCGCTCGAAAACGCCACTTTTCTCGTCCCCAGCTCGGGTTTTAAGGGGTGAATTGCCGATTCCAACAACTCTTCGCCCGTGTAATTGGTAATCGTTACTTTCAACGGGTCTAACACCGCCATCGCACGCTCTGCATTCTCGTTGAGATTGTCGCGAATGCACGCTTCCAAATAAGCAAGCTGACACTCGGAATTCGCCTTTACGATACCGATTTTCGTGCAGAAATCCAACAACGCTTCAGGCGGTACGCCGCGGTTACGCAAGCCTGTAACCGTAGGCATACGGGGGTCGTCCCAACCGTGCATGTGCCCCTCTTCTACCAACTTTTTAAGGTAGCGCTTGGACATCACCGTATTGGTTACCGCAAGACGTGCAAATTCGATTTGACGGGGCTTCGGCGCAAAACCAAGTTGAATACCCACCCAATCGTAAAGGGGTCTGTGATCTTCAAATTCCAACGTGCAAAGGGAATGCGTTACGCCCTGCAAATAATCGCAAATGGGATGCGCGTAATCGTACATAGGATAAATGCACCACGCGTCCCCCGTACGGTGATGAGTACAGCGCAAAATACGGTAAATAACAGGGTCGCGCATATTCATATTCGGCGAAGCCATATCAATTTTCGCGCGCAAACATTTGCTTCCATCGGGGTATTTTCCCTCTTTCATTTCACGGAATAATTGTAAATTTTCTTCTACGGAACGGTTGCGATACGGGCTTTCCTTGCCTGCTTCGGTGAGCGTGCCGCGGGTCGCGCTGATTTCTTCGGGCGATAAATCGCAGACGAACGCCTTGCCGTCCATAATCAATTTTTCCGCATATTCGTAAATAACAGGGAAGAAATCGGACGCATACACTTCTTTCGCCCAATGGTAGCCCACCCATTCTATGTCTTTGCGAATGGCGTCTACGAATTCCGTCTTTTCTTTGGACGGGTTGGTGTCGTCGAAGAAAAGATTGCATTTGCCGTCGTATTTCTTCGCCGTACCGAAATTGACGAGCATACTTTTAATATGCCCGATATGCAAATAGCCGTTGGGTTCAGGCGGAAAACGAGTCTGCACCGCGCTGATTTTCCCGCTTTCTATATCGTCGTTAATAATCTGTTCAATAAAGTTCGTTGCTTCAATCGGTTTCATATATAATACCTTTATAGAATGATTTGAATTGCAATGCAATTCTTAAATACTCCGTTCCACGTATGCAAACATCGTTTGCGATACGTTTTTAAGACAAACCTACGATTGTGCCGTCGGAAAGCAAATCGATTTTTTCTGCGGCAGGGTGCGCCCCCAAACCGGGCATCAACATAATTTTCCCTGCAATCGCCACGATAAAGCCTGCGCCGCCCTTTAACACGATATCGCGTACCGTAATTCTAAAGCCCGTAGGTCTTCCCAACAATTCTGCATTGTCCGACAGCGAATATTGTGTTTTTGCAATGATAACGGGCAAATTCCCGCAGCCTTTTTCTTCAATCGTTTGAATTTTTGCAAGCGCTTCTTCCGAAAAATCTACGCCGTCTGCGCCGTAAATCTTTTTGGCGATATTTTCAATTTTTTGACACACGCCCTCGTTGAGCGCATACGGATATTCCATTTTCGAAGGGATTTCACAAGCTTTCACTACCTCTTCGGCAAGCTCTTTACCGCCCTCTCCGCCTTTTAAGAATACGTCGGTGAATACAGCCACCGAACCCGCCTCGCGTACCGTTTTGATAACAAAATCCGTTTCCGCCTGCGTGTCGGTGAAGAATCTGTTCATCGCTACCACAACGGGTTTTTTGTATACGTTTTTGATGTTTTCAATATGTTTTAAAAGGTTGGGCATACCTTTTGCAAGCGCGTCCAAATTCTCTTGCGAAAGCGTCGCTTTGTCTGCGCCGCCGTGGAGCTTCAACGCTTTTACCGTCGCAACGATTACTACGCAGTTCGGTTCAATACCCGCCGCGCGGCACTTGGTATCCAGGAATTTTTCCGCACCGAGGTCTGCGCCGAATCCCGCTTCCGTAACCGCATACTCTGCAAGGCTCATTGCCGCGTACGTCGCCTGCACGCTGTTACAGCCGTGCGCAATATTTGCAAACGGCCCGCCGTGAATAATAGCAGGCGTATGTTCCAACGTTTGTACAAGGTTGGGCTTCATAGCTTCTTTCAAAAGCACCGCCATCGAGCCTACCGCACCGGGAATATCCTTGGCGCGCACGTAATCGCCGTCCGTATTTAAACCAACGATGATATTGCTCAAACGCTTTTTCAAATCGTCAATATCCGTCGCAAGGCAGAGCACCGCCATAATTTCGCTTGCCGCCGTAATGTCGAAGTGGTCTTCACGTTCCACCCCTCTGCCCTTTCCGCCGATTGTGATATTGATAAGCTGACGCTCGTTCATATCCATACAACGGTGGAAATAAATATTATTCGTATCGATTTTGAGTTCATTCCCACGGAAAATATGGTTATCCATCAACGCGCAAAGCAGATTATTTGCCGCCGTGATTGCGTGTAAATCCCCCGTGAAATGCAAATTGATGTCTGCCATGGGCACAACTTGCGCATACCCGCCGCCTGCCGCGCCGCCTTTGATACCGAATACAGGCCCAAGAGAGGGTTCGCGCAAGGCAAGACACGCACGTTTGCCAATTTTAGACAACCCGTCTGCAAGCCCGATAGAAACCGTCGTCTTTCCCTCGCCCGAAGCCGTGGGATTGATTGCCGTTACCAAAATCAACTTGGCTTTTCTTTCCGCACCTTTGGGCAGGGAAATTTTTGCCTTATATTTTCCGTATAACTCTAATTCGTTCTCTGTAAGATTAAGAGTTTTTGCAACTTCGCGAATGTCGATAAGTTCCGCAGATTCCGCAATTTCAATATCCGAAAGCATAAATTTCTCCTTCGTTTTTGTTTTTCATTTTATCATTATACCACATATTTCAAAAAAATGGAATTATTCGCCCACATTTTTTTTAATTTTTTTGTTCTTTTTTATAAAAATCCGCACGCCGAGCCGCACAACCTGTAAAAAATCGTTTGACTTGACGCCTCGAACATTGTATAATAGTATTGATAACAATTTTTTTGAGAGGTTATACGGTTATGGCAGAAAAAAGAGCGGTAACAATGGAAAAACTCGTTTCCCTTTGTAAAAACAGAGGGTTTATTTTCCCTGGCAGCGAAATCTACGGCGGTTTGGCAAACACGTGGGATTACGGTCCTTTGGGCGTAGAATTGAAAAACAACGTCAAAAAGGCTTGGTGGAAAAAGTTTGTACAAGAAAACCCTTATAACACGGGCGTAGATTGCGCTATTTTGATGAACACGCGCACCTGGCAAGCTTCTGGGCATTTGGGCGGATTCTCCGACCCTTTGATGGATTGTAAGAGCTGTAAAGCCCGCCACCGCGCAGACAACCTTGTGGAAAGCTACGTTGCGAAAAAGGGGTTGGATATAAAAGTAGAAGCAATGGATAACGACGCTTTGCAGGCATTTGTCAACGATAATAAAATCGTTTGTCCCATTTGCGGCAATTCCGATTTTACCTCTATCCGTAAATTTAATTTGATGTTCAAAACTTTCCAAGGCGTTACCGAGGACAGCGCGAACACCGTATATCTCCGTCCGGAAACGGCGCAGGGTATTTTCGTAAACTTTGAAAACGTACAGCGTTCTACCCGTATGCGCGTACCTTTCGGTATCGCACAAATCGGTAAATCCTTCCGTAACGAAATCACACCGGGTAACTTCACCTTCCGCACCCGTGAATTTGAACAGATGGAACTTGAATTCTTCTGCAAGCCGGGCACAGATTTGGAATGGTTCGCTTATTGGAAAGATTACTGCCGCGATTGGTTGCTTTCTCTCGGTATGAAAGCGGAAAATTTACACCTTCGCGACCATTCCCCCGAAGAGCTTTGTTTTTATTCGAAAGCGACGACGGACTTCGAATACAAGTTTGCATTCGGTTGGGGCGAACTTTGGGGCGTTGCAGACAGAACGGATTACGATTTAAGTCAGCACGCAAAGGAATGCGGCAAGCCCATCACCTATCTCGACCCCGTAACCAACGAAAGATACGTACCTTACGTTGTTGAACCCTCGCTGGGCGCAGACCGCGTAGTGCTTGCTTTCCTTACGGACGCTTACGACGAAGAAATCGTAGACGCGGAAAAGAACGACGTTCGTACTGTATTGCGTTTGCATCCTTTCCTTGCTCCTTACAAATGCGCGGTATTGCCTTTGCAGAAAAATCTGTCGGAAAAAGCAGATGAAATTTATGCGAAAATGTTCAAGAAATTCCCCTCGACCTATGACGTTACGGGTTCTATCGGTAAACGCTACCGCCGTCAGGACGAAATCGGTACGCCTTTCTGCGTTACCGTCGATTTCCAAACTTTGGAAGACAACACCGTTACCGTACGCGACCGCGACAGCATGGAACAAATCCGTGTTTCCGTGGAAGAAGCTATTAAATATATCGAAGAAAAAATCGAATTTTAATCATGAATACGTATAAAACGGCGGCTGATAAAGCCGCCGTTTTGTTTTGAAAACCCCGCCGAATTTTTCGGCGGGGTTTTCACGTGAAACTATATTTTACGTTTATTGATTTTTGTTCTTTCCTGTCTTTATAACAAGCCTTCCAACAAAATTTTAATGCCGATACCCAGCAGTACTGTGCCGCCGAAAATTCCCGCTTTATCCGCCAAACGGTTGCCTATCATTTTACCAAGATATACCGCCGAAAGCGCCAAGCCGAACGTGATGATGCCAATTAATCCCGAAGCGCCCCACGCCCCCAACGCAAGCCCGCCGTGCAATTTTGCCATTTGCAAAGTAACGCCCACCGCCAACGCGTCAATAGAGGTCGCAACCGCCTGCAAAAGTAACGTTCCCATCGGCAAAACGGAACAATCCTTTTTTTGTTTGTTTTCGATTGAACACGGACATACCCCCTCCGTTTCAAAATTTTCCGTTGCCTTGCCACGTCTTTCCGCAAGCAATTCCCGTATGCTTTCATACAACATTTTTCCGCCCAAGAACGCAAGCAAGACAAAGGATACCCACGCAGAAATCTTTTCAAACGTTTTCATAAAAGCATCTGCAATAATACCCGTTATATAATACCCAAGTAAAGGCATCAGGCATTGGAACAATCCAAAGAAAGCGCCAATCAACAAAGCTTTCCAAAAAGGCATTTTCGGATTTGTCATTCCGTCCGTCATTGCTACGGCGCAAGCATCCATAGCAAGCGCAACGCCCAAGAGCGCAATTTCCCAAACTTCCATTCTTTCTCCTTACCCTATAAGAAAATATATGGCTTGAGATTCAAGCCATATTCGCTTTATAGACAATTTTTTTCTTTTAAAATGCGTAGAACTTCTTCAAAAATTTCCTGTGGGGTCTTATTTCCGTCCACGCACACCACACGTTCGGGTTCTTGCTCCGCCACCGCTTTATAGCCCGCGTATACCCGTTCGTGAAACGCCATACCCGCTTGCTCCAATCTATCATTTTCATCCGCCCCGTGTTTACGCAAAAAAGCTGCTTGCGGCGTTAAATCGATAAATATCGTTACGTCGGGACGGTATTTTTTTAACGCCTGCCCGTTGATTTGAGAAACAAATTCTTCCCCCAATCCTCGCGCATACGCCTGATAAGCCAACGACGAATCCACGTATCGGTCACAAATCACCAATTTTCCCGCTGATAAAGCAGGCTCTACGCGGTCAGCAAGATGTTGCATACGCGCCGCGGCATATAAAAGCGCCTCACATTCGTCCGTCATTTCTGCATTCTTTCCGTTGAGTAAAATCTCGCGAATGGCTTCGGAAATTTTACCGCCCCCTGGCTCACGTGTAAAAATATGCGGCACGCCTGCCTTTTCCAAATAATCGCTCAACAATTTTAATTGTGTGCTTTTTCCGCAACCATCGCACCCCTCGAAGGTGATAAATTTGCCTCTCGCCATATTCTTTCCTCTTTATTTTTTATATACCTCTATTTTGCCGTCGCGTAAACCGAATCGGTTGTCCGCTTTGTTCAAAAGTTCTATTTTTTCTTTTTCTATGCGCTCTCCAACATATAACAGCGGCGTGCACGGCGGAAACAATCCGCACATACGCGCGCAAATCTTGCCCGTAGCTTGGGAAAGTTCTATCCACTCCGTTTCCCCGCTTTCTGAAAAAAGATGGGGGGCAGGTACGTAATGAATCCCATTTTCCTCTTCATTTGACGTAATTTTATACCGTGCAAACGCTTCTTGCAAAAAGGCAATTAAATTTTGAAAATCGGCATCCGTCGTCGCAGGAGAAAGATAAAACATTACCACGTTCCCGTCGCAAAACTCGGGATAAATCCCCGCAGACTCCGCGTCGCGCGCCGCCGCAAACGAATACTCGCCAAATACCGCGCAAAGCTTCGTCCAATCTCCGCCGAAATATACCCGCTTACAAGATTTTTCAAATGCCGCCGCCTGCTCTTCCAAGCTTTTGTTTCTGGGAAATTTCACTGCGTATTCCACACTTGCCATAATCGGATAGGACGGACTAGTCGTTCGGAAAACGTCTAATGCAAGCCGCAATTTTTCCGCAAAGACTTCGGTTTTTGCCGAAACCACCGCGCCTTGCGTCAAAGCGGGCAAACTTTTATGTACGCCGTCCACCCAAAAATCCGCGTACGCGCCCGCATACAATTCTTTATCAAAATGCAAATGCCCGCCGTGCGCTCCGTCTACAAGCAAGAGTTTCCCCGATTCGTCGCAATACGCACGCCAAGCCGCCAAATCTGCCACGTTTCCGTAATAATCGGGCGAAGTGAAAAACACCCCGTCCGCCTCGGCAAATATAGACGGAAATTTTTGTTGCAATTCTGAAAACGTATACCCACAGGGAATCCCTCCCTGCTTTTTCTGCGGATAAATCAACGGCGTAATCCCAAGCAAACGGCAACCGTTAAAAACGCTTTTATGCGCAACCTCGCAAAGCGCAATTTTACGAACGCCCAGCGCTTTTGCCGCGTGCAAAATACTCAACACCCCGCACGTACTTCCGTCCGTCAAAATAAAACTTTTCGCACTACCTAAAATTTCCGTAATATCCCGCTCCGCTTCTGCGATACAGCCCTGCGGGCAGGACAAATTATCCGAATAGGAAAGCTCGGTAATGTCCCAACCGCTCACCTTGTGTCCAGGCGTATGAAAGGACCCGTGTAAAGGATTTTGCGCCGCTAGCATACGAAAAATTTTGCAATCTTGCAGCACGCTCTCTCTTGTTAAAATCTTACGCAACATATACTTCTTCCGGACAACCGTGCTTCGAGTACGAGTCGATAACGTTTACCGTATACAGCAGACTTTCGTATTCGAAACTGTCCGCTACGCCGTCGAATCGGAAAAAGCAAACGTTCATATTTTCCGCCGTAACATCACCGTAGGCAGGTATTCCGTCCTCATACACAATCGGCTTGCAACCGACCATATTCTTCAATTCGCCCATGGCAAAATCATCGCCAACCATCATACCCTCGGTAGGACAAAGGTTGATACTGAACGTACCCGTAAAATCCTCACCCTCGCCAAAGAAATTTTCTATCGTCGTTTCTTCCAACGCAACGACGCCCTCTTGGAGATACCAATGGAATTTTACCAACGCATCGCGATATTTCTTGATGCGTTCAACTTCGTCTTTCTCACCCTGTCTGCGCGCCGCACTCTTTTTAAAACGTTTGTCCTTTTTCGTTCGTGCGTTGAAATCTTCTTTCACCTTTTCTTCGTTCAACGCGGCGGGCGTTTTCCAATCCCCGCCCTCATAGTATTGTGCTAAAAACGCGTCCATTTCTTCTAAATATTTTTTTACGTCGTAAATTTTATAATACCAGCCAGAAACAAACGCCTGCAAATAGGTATACGTATAAACGTAATTCTCAACGACTTCTCCCGTCGTTTCATCTACGGTTTCTTGCACTTCAAGCGAACGGTGATCGGCTTGATTTGCCACGAAAATAACGTCGCCCTCTTCTATCGCCGTTCTCGCCTGCAACAGCGAGCCAACCATACTTTCATCACCCGTCAAGTCTTCGGAATTTCCTTCGATAACTTCGTAGGAAAAAACGCCGTTGCTTAAAGCCTTTTTGTAATGCTCAAAAAAATCGTCGTCAAACGCCGTGTTTCCCACGTAATTCATAACCGTAAATTTTTGCGAGGGGGTAATGGGCGTTGCGGTCATCGTAAAAATCAACACCCATACGACAATCAACGCCGCCGCAGAAAATAAAATTTTCAGCCAATCATACGAGAGCATTCTGCTCAATCTCGTTTTGGTTATTTTTGCGTCCATATTTACTCCTTTTTCGGTTGCCGCAAGGAAAATTCCCCTGCGCCTTACCGCACCGTATGAAATACGCCGATTCGCCGCAAGGGCAAATCGGCGTTGTACACGTTATTTTTTCGGTTTCATCGTCGGGAAGAGAATGACGTCGCGGATCGTAGCGCTATCCGTAAGCAACATCACAAAACGATCCAAGCCCATACCCAAACCGCCTGTGGGGGGCAAACCGTATTCCAATGCGTTGATAAAATCTTCATCCACTTGCGCGTCGTTATTGCCTTTCGCGCGTTTCGCTTCTACCTGTTTTACCATACGCTGCTTTTGGTCAATCGGGTCGTTCAATTCCGAGAAAGCATTGCCGTACTCGTGCCCACAAATGAAATATTCGAAACGTTCGGTGAACGCAGGGTTCGAAGGTTTACGCTTTGCCAAAGGCGAATTTTCAACGGGATAATCATAAATAACCGTGGGCTGAATGAGTTTATCTTCTACGAATGCGTCGAAGAGTTCGATAAGCACCCAACCCTTGGTTGCTTTTTCGTATTCGAGTTCCACTCCCAACGCTTTTGCCGCCGCGCGCGCGTCTTCGTCCGTCGCCCAATCGTTATAATCGACCCCAGCGTACTTTTTCACCGCTTCCGCCATCGTCAATCGAGTCCAATCGCCCATATGAATTTCCGTCCCTTGATAGGTGATGTCGAGCGTACCGCAAACTTTCAACGTTACCGTCTTGTAAAGTTCTTCGATCATATCCATCATATCGAAATAGTCGCTATACGCTTCGTACATTTCAATCGTGGTGAACTCGGGATTGTGATAAGCGTCCATGCCTTCGTTACGGAAAATACGACCTACTTCGTAAACCTTGTCCATACCGCCGACAATCAAACGCTTTAAGAAAAGTTCCGTTTCGATACGCATATACATATCGAGGTCAAGGGCGTTGTGGTGGGTTTTAAAAGGTCTTGCGTCTGCGCCAATTTCCAAAGGCAACAGCGTAGGGGTATCCACTTCCAAATACCCGCGTGCGTCCAAAAACGCGCGGATTTCTTTGAGAATTTGCGAGCGCACACGGAAAGTATCGCGCACGTCTTTGTTCATAATCAAATCGAGGTGGCGCAGACGGTATTTCAAATCCTTATCCTGCAAGCCGTTGTATTTTTCAGGCAACGGCAACAACGATTTCGTCAAAAGGGTAATTTCGGTAACGTGCACGGAAATTTCCCCCGTCTGCGTTTTAAATACGTAGCCCTTAAAGCCAAAAATATCGCCGATATCATAATCCTTTTTATAGGACATGTAATTCTCCTCGCCGATATCTTGACGGGTTACGTAAATTTGGATACTGCCGCTTCTGTCTGCAATATGCGAGAAAGAGGCTTTACCCATAATACGGCGGGACATCATACGCCCTGCCATGGTTACCGTCTTGCCTTCATACGCCTCAAAATTATTTTTCACCGTTTCGGAATCTGCGTCAACGGGGTATTTTACCTGTTCATACGGATTCTTCCCCTCGGACACGAGTTTCGCCAACTTTTCACGGCGGATTCTCGCTTGTTCGATAAGCTGTTCCTCTTCCGATACTACGGGTGCGTTTACGTTTTTATTTTCTTGCATTTGTAAAACCTCGGTGTTAGAAAATTTCCTTAATCGTGAGCTTATATTCGCCGTCGGGTGCAACAACTTTAACGACGTCTTTTACCTTGTGCTTGAGCAACGCTTTACCAACGGGGGATTCGTTGGAAATTTTGTTTTCCATCGCGTTGGACTCCGTCGAGCCGGTAATTTCATACACTTCCTCTTCGTCCATTTCTTCATCGTACACGCGTACTTTCGAACCGATATGCACGTAAGACGTATCGCTGTTTTCCTCCAAAATTACCGCGTTTTTGATTTTGTAATCCAAATCGACGATTTCACCCTCGTTCGCCGCCTGCTCGTTACGTGCGGCGTCGTATTCTGCATTTTCCGACAAGTCGCCATGACTTCTCGCCTCGGAAATACGTTCTACGATTTCCTGACGTTTCACCGTCTGCAAATACTTTAAACGTTCTACCGCTTCGTCGTAGCCTTTTTGGGTCATAATAAACTGCTGTTCAGCCATTGTTCCTCCTCGTTCCACCCGTTATTTTAGGTTGCGGGCCACTCTTTCTCCCCTCCATTTTTGCGCCTACGAACCCCGCGCAAAACCGAAAAGATAAAGAAAAGCCGTCCTCTTGCGGAACGCTAAAAATACAACCGCGACTTCTTGTTCACCAAAAAGCCACGGCGTTTATCCTTTACTATTGCACATTATATCCTATTTTATCCTCTTTGTCAATGATTTTTGCGCCTTTTCAAAAGATTTTGCGCTTTCCCCGCTTTTTTTAAACGGATTTTTAGAGGATTTTTCGGTTTTTTTCACTTATTTCATCGAACGGACAAATTCCGCCATACGGTCAAACGCTTCCGAGAGCGCGCTCATGCTCGTCGCATAAGAAATACGGGCGTTATATTCCCCAAACTGCCCAAACGCGCCGCCGGGCACGATTGCCACTTTTTTTTGCGCCAACAATTCGTTGGCAAACGTTTCGCTGTTCATTCCCGTTCCTTTCACCGAGGGGAATGCGTAAAACGCGCCGCGCGGTTCAAAACATTGCAACCCAATCTCTTGCAACGAAAACAAAACGAATTTACGGCGTTTATCATAGGAATCTCGCATTTCTTCCACGGTGGCAAATCCGTCCGAAAACCCGTCTTTCAACGCCTCTATCGCCGCGTATTGCGACATTGTGGGCGCACACATAATCGCGTATTGATGAATTTTAAACATCGCCTCGTCGATTTCCGCCGGCGCGCAAACGAAACCCATACGCCAGCCCGTCATCGCAAACGCCTTCGAAAAACCGCCGATATATACCGTGCGTTCTTTCATTCCGGGGATATTGACAATGGACGCATGCTTACCGCCATAGGTCAACTCCGCATAGATTTCGTCGGTGATCACCAACAAATCGTGTTTGATAAAAATTTGCGCAATTTCTTCCAACTGTTCACGGGTCATAATTGCACCCGTAGGGTTGTTCGGATAGGTCAAAATAATCGCTTTCGTGCGGGGCGTGATCGCTTTTTCCAAATTTTCCGCCGTCAATACAAAATTATCTTCTTCACGGCATTCCACGTGTATCGGCGTCCCGTCCGACATCGCCACAAGCGGCGCGTAAGATACGTACGCAGGGTCGGGAATCAACACTTCTTCCCCCGATTCGATACAAGCCCGCAACACGAGGTCGATTGCCTCGCTCCCGCCTACCGTCACCAAAATATGCGCAGGGTCGTAATGTAAATCGAAACGCTCGGCAAGGTAACGCGAAATCAAATCCAAAAGTTGGGGAATCCCACGATTGCCCGTATATTGCGTATACCCCCTCTGCAACGAAGTGATCGCCGCCGAACGCACCCGCCAAGGCGTAACGAAATCGGGCTCGCCTACGCCAAGAGATATCGCGCCCTCCGTTTCCCGTACGATATCGAAAAATTTTCTGATACCGCTCGGTTGTATCAATTTTGCTTTTTTATTGATAAATTCTCGCATTTTTATAATTACCCAAGATTATGCTTGAATGGACAAACGGTAATCCGCGTCCTCTTTTTCCGTCAACACGCCCTCAATTTTGTATTTTTTCAAAATGAAATGCGTCGCAGTAGAAATCACTCCGTCAAAAGTAGATATCCGCTCGGAAACGAAGCGGGAAACCTGTTGCAGCGTTTTATCTTCGATAAATACCGCAAGATCGTACGCACCGCTCATCAAATACACCGCTTTCACTTCGGGGAACGAGGCAATTTGTTTTGCAATGCCGTCAAATCCCTCTTTTTTCTTGGGCGTTACTTTGACTTCTATCAAGGCTTCCACCAAAGCGTCTTCCGCTTTTTCACTGTTGACAATCGCCGTGTATTTTACAAGCAATCCGCTCTTTTCCATTTCCGCAACAGTCGTTTTTACCTGCTCTTCGTCTATCGAAAGCATCGCCGCTATTTTTTTATGCGAAATGCGTGCGTCTTCCGTCAAAATATTTAAAATATCCCTTTCCAAAGCCGTCATATTTTTTACGCTCCTCGTTATATTTTTTCCTTTTGTCTTTTTAAAATAAATTTTCCAAAAACAGATAATCGTACCCCAAACTGTCCACAAAATCTCGGCCAGGGAACTTTACGTGATTAAATTTTGCAAAATTAAAAATATGCGTTTTCGTCAACACGGGGGTCGGAATATCCAATTCCTGACAAATCTCGGTGAGATAATCAAAAAAATGCGAATAGGTCAATTTCTCCGCCTTTTCATAAACGACTTGCTTTTTAATATGCCCGTCGGTCATCAGCTTCGCCCAAATCCGCATTTCACGCCCCCTCCTCTTATTATACGCAATATTATACACGCTTTTGAAAAAAAAGTAAACCGTTTCCCTACCGTTTTTTATATTTTGAACATATCTCGGCACGTGAAAGAATACAGTAAATCGTCTACGTTTTCTACTTTGCCTTTGCTCTGCCTACAAAAAGAAGAAAACGTTTTCGACAAAAGCAGTTAAATTTCACCTTCTTTTTTGAAATTTCGGCATTTATAAATTTATAAAATGGAGTAAACGGTATGCCAAAGCAATTTTATAAAAAACGTTTCTCGTTCGGTTTCGTCGTTGCTTCCGTAGTTTTGGGACTTGTCATATGCATACTCTCTACCATTGCTTACGGCATAAAACAAGGCAAAGACTCGGCGGAAAAAGTTGCCGCGGCGCGCGCCCTGCCCATCTATTCAGTGGAAACGGACGAAAAAAAACTCTCCATCAGTTTCGATTGCGCTTGGGGCGTGGAGCACACCGACGAGCTGCTTGAAGTAATGAAAGCAAACGACGTGCGCTGCACCTTTTTTGCCGTGGAATTCTGGGTAGAAAAATACCCCGAATACGTCGAAAAAATTATTGCCGCAGGGCACGAAATGGGCACGCACAGCCGTACGCACCCCTATATGAGCAAACTCACCGAAGCGGAAATCCGCGATGAGTTGTCCACTTCCGCTTCCGCAATCGAACGGCTGACAGGACAAAAAGTAACCCTCTTCCGCCCTCCGTACGGCGATTATAACAATACGTTGATTAACGTTTCTAATTCGATGGGGCTTTATCCCATTCAGTGGGACGTTGATTCCTTGGATTGGAAAAATTTATCAGCAACGGAAATTGCTTTGCGCGTCGTCAACGGCGCAAAAAACGGCTCTATCATTCTTTGCCACAATAACGGATTACATACGGCAAAAGCTTTGCCCCTTATATTTTCTACCCTAAAAAACCGTGGATTTACTTTCGTCCCCATCAGCGAATTAATTCACAAAGAAAACTACACGATTGACCGTAACGGACGCCAACACGCGGCTAGTTAACGTTAAATAACTCCGTACACGGTATGGTCGTTTTGACAAAAAAGCAAAAAAATACATTTGGAGGTTTCTATGAACTACGTTACGGAAAAAAACAATAAGGTTTACATTTCAGGCGAAATCGTGAGCGACGCTACTTTCTCTCACGAGGTTTATGGGGAGGGCTTTTACGAATTCTCCGTGCGGGTAATGCGGCTTTCGGGGCAAGCGGATATTCTGCCCGTTACTTTAAGCGAACGGTTAATCCAAGGCGGTATGTTGCACAAGGGAAAATCTATTTGCGCTTTGGGACAATTCCGCAGTTATAACAAAATCGAAAACGGAAAATCCCGTTTAATGCTGACCGTTTTCGTCCGCGAACTTTTAGACGAATTGCCCGAAAAAAATCCCAACAGCATTTTACTCAGCGGGTATATTTGCAAACCGCCCGTCTATCGCACGACCCCTTTCAACCGCGAAATTGCCGACGTTTTGGTCGCCGTCAACCGCGCGTACAACAAATCCGATTACATTCCATGCATTGCTTGGGGCAGAAACGCACGTTTCGTCAAAAACCTTGCTGTCGGCGATAAAATCGCCATTTCGGGTAGAATACAAAGCCGCGAATATCAAAAAAAGCTTTCCGAAACGGAAATACGAACGATGGTCGCCTACGAAGTGTCCGTTTCTAAATTGGCTGCGTTTGATTCTTCGGAAGAATTTGATATCGACAGCGAATTCGATTTGTATTCTTTGCAAACAAAATCCGACGCATTCATCACTGGCGCAGAATACTAAACAAAATACTAAAATTCAACGGGCAAAAGCCCGTTTTTTTATGTAAAAAATCTGCCGCGCGTTCTAAATCGATTATGTTTATCATACAATAAAACAGAGCAAAAAAGTAACGAAGGAGATTTGTATGAACGAAGAAATCGAATACGCAGAAATGTTGGAAATACCCGTATCCACCGTCAACGTCGTCAGAAAAAAACGCCGCAAACACACAGAAGAGCCGAGCCCCCGCCACGAAAAACGGCGGGCGAAAGAAGATACTTTTTTAAAAGAATCCGTCATCGCCCAGGTAAACGAACAGTTGCAAGATGCGTTGCAAGAAACACACACGGAAAACTCTGCGGAACAAATTGTCGCAGACGCCGAATTGTTCGCCGAAAGCGCCAACAGCCAGGGGTATCTTTCCTTTGAACCCGACCACGAGCGCATGGATACCGTTCGCCTTTACGCCGCCGACGAAATCCCTTTATCGGACGACGAAAATTCCCTCTACGATTCGCAAAACGACGGGGGACGGTATGAAATGAATAAGAAACACAGCCGCGTATTCCGCGCCGTTCTGCATACGGAATTTGCCCTTGCCTGCGCACTTTGCGGGGCGATATTTTTCACCAACGTCTTTCTTCCGAACAGTGCGATGAATAATTTTTTCCGCTCCATTCATACGCCCGTAACGGAAGCGGCTTCGCAGGAACGGCATTATTCGGATTTTGAACTTGCCCCTATCGTCAGCTCTTTTTCAGAGGCAGAATTAAATCTTTCCCCTAGCGGCGTACTCACCTTTCAGGACGATTGCCACGTCTATCCCGCGGCAAACGGAGAAATTTGTGAAATTTTGCAAACCGCAGAGGGTCTGTATACGGTAAAAGTAAGTTATACCGATTCTTTCAGCGGCGTTTTCAACGGACTCAATCAAGTATATTATGCCGTCGGCGACGAAGTAAAGGCAAACGTTCCAGTCGGTTATACGGCGGGCGAGGCAGAGGTGCAAATAACCATGTACGCCAGCGGCACGCTTTTAAATTGTTTTGAACTGACGGAGGAAAACTGCCTTGCCTGGGTGGACGCGACGGAAGAATAAAATGCACGCAACCGCAAAAAAACGCACGCGCAAGCCCGCACGCTTGCGCGTGTTTCGCCTCCACCCCTTGTTTCTTGCCGTCGGAATTTGGTACGCTTGCAAGGGCGAGCTCTTTTTATTCCTCCTCTCTGCGCTCGTCGCCGTTCAACACGAATGCGCGCACGCATTCGCCGCTGCAAAACTCGGTTATCGCCTAAATGCTGTGGTTTTGATGCCGTTCGGCGCAGTCCTTGACGGAGATTTACGTGGTATTTCTTTAAAAGACGAAATTTTTGTCGCTTTTTGCGGTCCGCTCTGCAATCTGCTAACAGCGGTATTTTTTGTTGCGCTTTGGTGGTTAGCCCCTACCATGTATGCGTTTACAGATACCGCGTGCTATACTTCTCTTGCCATCGCTCTTCTCAATTTGTTGCCCGCCTACCCCCTTGACGGCGGCAGAATTTTTAAATGCGTACTTACCCGATTTTTTATTCGTTTTGACCCGCACGCAGGCAAAGCCGAAAAGCGGGCGGAAAAAATCTGCCGTTTTTTTACGCTGTGTTTTGCCACCGCTCTTTTTATTGCTTTTATGCGGCAATGCGTTTTACGCCAACCCAATTTTACCTTGCTTGCCTTTGCGCTTTTTTTGCTTTTTGGCGGAATAGGCAATCGCGACAAATCCGCCGTATACGAACGCATCGATTTTTCTTGCAAAGACGTTTTAAAACGGGGCGCGGAAATCAAGCGTGTAGCGGTTTTGGAAAGCTGTCCCGTCAAAAACGCACTGCGTTTTCTTTCCCGCGGAAATTATCTGGTTCTTTCCGTTTTCGACGAAGAGGAAAATCATCTGTTCGATTTACCGCAAAACGAGCTTTCAGAATACTTTTTAAAAGCAGAAAATCCGTACACACCCCTCTCCAAACTGCATAAACAAGCAAAAAAAATTGAAAAATTATAGAAAAATTGCTCTATCCTTTACAAAAAAATCTTGCCAAAAAAAGGCAAAACTTCTTGCCAAAGCGTTCCCGCATGTGTTATACTAATGCTTGCGTGGTTTTCGTTCAACCGAATAAATAAAACCGCGAGCCCGACGATAACACCTGAAAAAAAGGAATAAAAATGCAAGAAAAAATCAAAACAGAATGGTTTTTAGACCGTTATTGCGGGCAACAATTCGCTGCGTTGGTCGAGGACGGAAAACTAACGGAATTCTATTGTGAAAAAGAGCCTCGCACTTCTTGCGTAGGAAACATATACAAGGGACAGGTCGCCAACGTGCTTTCGGGCATGAACGCCGCATTTATTCATTGCGGGTTGGAAAAAAACTGTTATCTTTCTATGGAAGAAACGTATACCGACTACACCAAATACGACGGTACGTTGGGCGCAGAAAAAAGCAATTTATCCGATCTGAAAGTCGGCGACGAAATTATCGTACAAGTAACCAAGCCGCCGCGCGGCAATAAGGGTGCAAAGGTAACCACGCACCTTTCTTTCGTTGGCAAAAGCCTTATTTATCTGCCCAACACGGATTTTCTTGGGATTTCCCGCAAAATCACAGACGAGGCAACGCGAGAAAAATTATTGCTTTCCGCTGAAAAAATGCGCGCTTCTTCGGAAGAGGGTTTTATCATACGCACCAAAGCCCCTTTCATTTCGGAAAAGCAGTTGAAAGCGGAAGCGAAATATCTTAAAAAATTGCATACCGAAATGCTAGAAACGGCAAATTCTTCCCCCGTCGGTTCGATTTTATACGAAGACGAGGATTTGCCCGTCCGCGTTATGCGCGATTCCTACGGCGAAGATTTTTCCGCTATCCACGTAGGCGACAAGGAATTGTACGAGCGGTTGTTACGCTTAATCAAGCTCCGTAAAGACATTCCCGAAAGCAAGCTTATTTTCTATCAAGGCGAACGCTCTATGATGCGGGAATACGGTATCATGCCCCTTATCTACGGCACGGCAAGCCCCATCGTTCCGCTGGAAAACGGCGGCTATCTCGTCATTGAACACACCGAAGCTATGACCGTTGTGGACGTCAATACGGGCAGCTATGTCGGTGAAAACAATTTAGAAGAAACGGTTTTTTCCGTCAACCTTACCGCCGCTGCAGAAATCGCAAAACAAGTGCGTCTTCGTAATATAGGCGGGATTGTCGTAGTGGATTTTATCGATATGGTAGAAGAAACGCATCGCGAAGCGGTTACGGAAGCGTTAAAAACCGCACTCGCCCAAGACCGCGCAAAATGCAACGTTTTGCCTATGAGCGAACTTTGCCTCACGCAATTCACTCGAAAACGGTTGGGCAGCGATATGCATTCGTATTTGGTAAAAGCATGCGAACACTGCGAGGGCAGAGGGCACGTGCACGACGATATTTTCGTTATCACCCGTCTGCGTGCGGATATCCTTGATTGTTTTGCAGAGGGCAATGTTGCCGCCGTTGTCGAACTGAACGAAAATATTATGCAGCGAATCCTTTCGCACGGTCTTTTTTCCAAAGAAGCAGTTGGCCGCTGGAAAGACAAACAAGTTTGTTTTATACCGCATAAAACGTTCAAGGAAAACTTCTTCACCGTCCACGGAGAAAAACAGTTTCTTTCCGAATTCCCAGAGCGAGCAAAAATTTTATAAACCGAACGCCCTTAAATGCGGGCGTTTTTTATTTTTCTCTGTAAAATATTTCCTCTTCCCTCTCGTCTTTATTTTTCAGGATATACAAAAAAACGCTTTACAAGCAAAAAATAAAATGTTATAATAAATGCGTATGGCTCTATTTATAATGTAGCGTACGCACGTATAAGAGTTCAAACAATCAGCAAAAGATAGGCAAGGAGAACACAATGGAAAACAACGTTCAAAAAGAAGAAGGACTCAGCTTGTTGGATATATTCCGTCTTCTTTTAAGCAAAATCAAACTTTTGATTTTGGTCGTTATCATCGGCGGGTTCGTCGGCGGCGCAATTTCCGTTTGGAAAACAAAGGACGTAAAATATTACGGCACGCGAATCACTTTCTACGTAAACCCGAAAAACCCCACCTCGACAGGTGGAAACAGCTTGAATACGAGCGGCAGCCAATTCGGGGTATACGGCGCATACGGACAGCACGTTATGGATAACATGGTAAAACTGCTCAACGAAGACATCTTCGCAGAACAGTTGATTTTACGTAGCCAAAGCCTTACGAACGCTCCCGAAGGCACGGACGTTAACGTCTATAAATATATCCCCGTGCCCGTTGATGGCATAGACGAATTAAGTACGGCATTAAACGGTGCCATTGCAAACGCTACCGAACCGGTGAACGCCATCTTAACAAGCGAAGACGCTTTGAAAACGGCGCAAACCGATTATTATGCCTCCGTCGAAGATTACAACGATAAGATGGTCGCTTTGGAAAAGGCGTGGGACGATCACGTAAACCCCCTTTCCAATTTCAACGAAAAAGAATATGAAGAATTAGCGAGCGTCCCTGAAGAGGTGAAAACGGCTCTCTCTAATATGATCGCGAGCAAACAAACCAGCGAATCTTTGCTTATCAGCGTCAATGCAAAAGTCAGCGCTTTGGAAGACGCGAAAGAAGACGCGAAACCCTATATTAACGACACGCTGAAACTTTGGAGAAAAACGCCAAATTACCGCAGCTTGCACGCGCGCTATTCTTCCGCGATTCATTTCTCTTTCCTTTCGGCAAACGAAAGTTTGGAAGACGCAAACAACTTTGCGCGCAGTTTCATCTACGCAAACATCTCCGTTTTAGGTGATGAAAATAAAAAATTTGCAGAAAATCTGTTGGATTTGATTTACGAAGCCGTACCCGAATACGTTGCAGAAAACATGGCTGTTCCCAGCGGTTACACCGGCACAAACTGCGTTGCGACTTCCACAATGGAATCCATTCATCAAACGAACAGCGGCTACACGAGAAGCCAAGCAATCAAAATGGCAATTCTCTTGGCGGCTATTTCGGGCGTGGTGGCTTGCATTGTAATCATTGTCCTTGATAGATCGGATAAACGCCTGCGCGATTACGACGTGCTTACCAGAGAATTCCACGTTCCTATCCTCGGCGTCGTACCTACGATTGAGATGCCGGAACATGACGATTCCGCGAAGAAAACCACGTCTGCAAATAAGCAGAACAAGGAGGAAAACTAATGGGACTTTTTTCTAAATTCACCGCAAAACTTTCTTCACGTTCTCATGCAAAGCGTTCCTTGAAAGCGGCGGAAACGCACCATTCTCACCGCCACGAATATCTTTTAAACGACGACACTCCTTTCGACGTAACCGAAGCTTTCCGTAACTTAAAAGCGGCGCTTTCGGTATCCGTTCCCAAAAAGGACGGCGGGGTTGTTATCATGACCACTTCCGCATATCCCGAGGACGGAAAAACGACGGTTACCGCAAACCTTGCACTCATGTTCGCAATGTCGAACGCCAAAGTTTTGCTTGTAGACGCGGATATCCGCAAAGGCAGAGTCGCAAAATATTTTAAACGCAAATCCGCACCCGGGCTTTCCGATTACCTTTCGGGACAGAACACTTTCGACGAAGTAGTGCATCAATCGCACGTCAACGAAAATCTTTCGTATATCACCTGCGGTACGCACTCTCCCAAACCCTACGAACTTCTTGAAAGCGAGGAAATGAAAGCGTTTTTACAAGAGCTTCGCGGTAAATACGATTATATTATTATCGATACTCCCCCCGTGCTTATTCTTTCCGACGCGCTTGCAATCGCGCCTGAAACAGACGGCGTCGTGCTCGTTTGCCGCCACCAAGTTTCTTATATCAGCGATATCGAACGCGCCCTCAACACTTTGAAATTCTCGAAAGCAAACGTCCTTGGCGTAGTTGTGAACGATTACAAACAGCCCAAAGCAGGCAAATTCTACGGCGGCTACAAAAAATATTATTACTATAATTACAATTATGCCTACGGCTCGACAAACCCGCAGGACACGGACAGCGAAGAATAATTCGATGTTATCTTACAAAAAACGAGAGGGTGGGAAGAGTTCCCTCCCTCGTTATATTTTACGGCGTTTGAACGACCAGAAAAACGGGTATTAATAAATATATGGAAAATACTACGCAAAAAGAAATCAGAACAACCAACCTTTTACCCATCGTGCCCCTGCGCGGCAAGGTGGCGTTTCCGCATACGAACGTTTCCTTTGAAGTGGGACGTGATATGACTTTAAAAGCCATTGACCGCGCTTCCACAACCGATAGAACCGTGCTCATTTTGACACAACGGGAAACGGAAAAGGACGAAATTTCCACAGACGACGTATACACCGTCGGTTGTGTAGCAAAGATAAAGCAAGTTGCGCAGCTCACGGGCGGCGTAATACGCGTTTTATGCGAAGGCTTGTACCGCGCAAAGACGCGCGGCGTTCATTTCGACGCGGAAAACGGTTATCTTTATGCCGTTTGCGACCCGATTGACAGCATTCGAGGCGATGAGGTTTTAGAAGAGGCGTACCTTCGTACAGCAAAGGCTCTTGTCAAAGACGTTTTCTCTTCCGACGGCAAGATCCCTAAAGATATTGCGGGAAAATTGGAACGTTGCCAAGACGCAGACGAATACGTAGACGTTGCCCTTTCCAATATGCGGGTACGGTTAGAAGTCAAACAAACCATTTTAGAAGAACCCCGCGTAATCGAGCGTTTAAAACGTTTCGAACAGTGCTTGAACGACGAATTGGAGATTTCGAAAATCGAAAAGAAAATCGCCAACGCCGTTCGTCAAAACATCGATAAAAACCAAAAAGAATATTTTTTGCGCGAACAGCTGAAAGCCATTCACACAGAACTCGGCGACGACGATAAGGAAGAAGACGAGCTCCGCGAAAAAATTTTAGCGAAGGGTTTGCCGCAGGATTTAGAAGAAAAGTGCTTAAAAGAGGTAAACCGTCTTGGAAAAATGCCATCTTCTTCCGCCGAATATACCGTCATTACGGGTTATTTGGAACAGGTTTTGGCTTTGCCTTGGACAGAAGAAACACAGGATACAGAACGCTTGGAAGACTGCGTTGCCGTATTGGACAAGGACCATTACGGATTGGAAAAAATCAAACGCCGCATTACAGAATATCTTGCCGTTTTGAAGCTCACGGGGTCGATGAAAGCGCCGATTTTGTGTTTTATAGGCCCTCCCGGCGTTGGCAAAACGAGTATCGCCCAATCGATTGCGCGCGCGCTGAACAGAAAATTTGTCCGTATGAGTCTTGGCGGCGTTAAAGATGAAGCAGAAATTCGCGGACATCGCCGCACCTATATCGGCGCAATGCCTGGGCGTATCTTGTACGGTATGAAAAACGCAGGCTCTATCAATCCCGTATTTTTATTGGACGAAATCGATAAAATCACCGCGGATATGCACGGCGACCCTGCCAGTGCGTTATTGGAAGTGCTCGACCCGGAACAAAACGCCACTTTCCGTGACCGCTATTTGGAAGCACCGTACGATTTGAGCAAAGTTATGTTCATCACCACGGCAAACAGTTTGGATACCATTCCCGGCCCTTTGCGGGACCGTATGGAAATTATCGAACTTTCGGGTTATACCATGGAAGAAAAAACGGAAATTGCCCGTCGTTATCTCGTTCCCAAGCAATTAGCGGCAAACGGTTTGACGGACAACAACGCAACTTTTACCGTAGAGGGTATCCGCGCGGCAATCGAGGGTTACACGCGGGAAGCGGGCGTTCGTACTTTGGAACGCACGGTGGGCAGTTTATGCCGTAAAATCGCCGTGCAATACGCAAACGACAAAACATTGCCCTTGGTCACGGTTACGGAAGAAAAGGTAAAAGAGCTCCTCGGCGCACAGCGTTATAAAAAAGACGAAGAAAAAACCGAGGGCGAAATTGGCGCAGTTACAGGCTTGGCTTGGACAGCTGTCGGCGGTACGACGCTGACGGTGGAAGCTACCGCGATGCGCGGCAAGGGCGAAATCAAGCTCACGGGTAAGCTGGGCGACGTTATGAAAGAATCTGCCTTGGCGGCTCTTTCTTATCTGCGCGCTCACGCGGAAAAGTACGGAATACCAACGGAAAAATTCAGCGAAACCGATTTGCATATCCACGTTCCCGAGGGCGCAACACCCAAAGACGGTCCAAGCGCGGGCATCACCATTGCCACAGCAATTCTGTCCGTCTTGACGGAACGGAAAGCACGCGGCGATATGGCTATGACGGGGGAAATTACTCTGCGCGGAAAAGTTTTGCCCATCGGCGGACTGAAAGAAAAAGCTTTGGCGGCAAGGCGGCTTGGCATTGAAACGGTGATTATTCCCCACGGAAACGCCGTGGAAATAGAAGAGTTACCCGAAGTTTTGAAAAAAGACGTTCGCTTCGTTCCCGTAAAATACGTAGACGAAGTATTCGCCTTGGCATTAGAAAACCGCGAGGCTTGCGACAAAACGGAAAACAAGCCCAAAACCGTGAAAAAATCTCACTCTTCTAAAGTTGTTCCTCCCATGGAATCGCCCCGCCGCGAAAGCGTTCGCTGTTGATAATTTTCAAAAAGGAGGCTACCATGTACGAAACGAAAAGAACTTTTGAGGAAGTAAAGCCCTCTTTGATTATTAAAAACGCGACGTTTATTACTTCCGCCGCACGTAAAGAGCAATTTATTGTTCCCGACAAACCCATGATTGCCGTTTGCGGTAAATCCAACGTCGGCAAAAGCTCTTTTATCAATATGTTGGCAAACCGCAAAAAATTGGCGAAAACAAGTAGTGAACCGGGACGCACCCGCCTTGTAAACTATTTCGATTTTGGCGAATTTATTCTTGCTGACTTGCCCGGTTACGGTTTTGCGCGGGTTTCTAAAGGCGAAAAAGAAAAATGGGCAAAGACTTTGGACGATTTTTTCAAAGACAAGGAAAAAATCTCACACGTATTTATGTTGGTGGATTCTCGCCACGACCCTACGGCAGACGACGTGCAAATGATTGAATATCTGCATTTTCACACCTTGCCGTTTACAGTAACGCTGACCAAAGCAGACAAGCTTTCTAAAATGAAATTAAAGGAAAATATCCGCGCGATTGCCGCCGACCTCTATCTCGCCCCCGCCAATTTGTTGGCGACCAGTTCGGAAACGGGTTTTGGAAAAACAGAGGTTTTAAACAAAATCAAATCGGTTATCGACCTTGCAAATCAGCCCGTTATTGAAAACGAGAATGAAGAGGAAGAAATTGCAGAATAAAACAAAAAGAATTGGGAAAATCCCAACTCTTTTTTTATTCCCAAATTTCTCTGGCGATTGCTAAAATCTCTTGCGGCGATTGCGTAGAAAACAGCCGCTCTTTATATGCGGCAGCACCCCGTTCCCCCTTTACGTAAAACGCCGCCATCTTCCGCATAAACACCGTTGTAAAGCGTTCATCGCATACCTGCTGCGTCCATTTTAGCTGTTTTTCAAACATTTGCAACTTGCTTTCCGTTTCCATTCCCGTCAATTCGCAAAAAATTTGCGGGTGGAAAAGAGCTGCCCGCGCCACCATAACGCCATCCGCCCCCGTTTCGTTTAACAGCGTTTCTGCGTCGGCGTTAGAAAACACGCCGCCGTTTGCGATCACGGGAATTTGCACGGCGGCTTTTGCCTTTGCTATCTCCGCAAAATGCACCTCTCCCGCATAAATTTTATCTTTCGTTCTGCCGTGGACGGTAATCAAACTTGCGCCCGCTCCCTCCATACGCTTGGCAAACTCCGTCGTGATGAATTTGTCTGCCGTTATGCCAATTCGGAATTTCACCGTGATAATCTTTCCGCTTTTTACGCACTCTTTTACGATTTTTTCTGCAAGAAACGGATCTTCCAATAAAGCGCTCCCCTCTCCGTTTTTGTAAATTTTCGGAACGGGACAGCCCATATTGATATCGACGATGGGAAAAGGAGCAAGTGCGTCGTGTTCACATGCTGCCCGCATCGTTTCCGGCTCGCTCCCAAAAATTTGCGCCGCGCAAAGTCCCTCTTCTCCGTCGGTGTACAACAACTCTTTCGTGTTTTCGCTGCCGTATTTCAAACCCTTTGCGCTCACCATTTCCGTATAACAAAGCCCTGCGCCGTATCCCTTACAAAGACGACGGAACGCATAGTTCGTGTATCCCGCAAGCGGCGCGAGAAATACATTGTTATTTATTGCAGTATTTCCAAGAAAAATCGGTTTTAATTGCATACACGGGTCCTCTCTGCGCTCGTTTTGCTTATAAAGAACACAGCTCCTCTTTTGCCGCCTTATAATATTTATCCCATTCCACTTCGGAAAGTTCTGTTACCGTTTTACCGTCTTCAAGCGCTTTCTTTTCAGCAAGAGTGAACCTTGCCGCAAACCTTTCCGCACTTTCTTTCAGCGCCTTTTCGCAATCACAGCCACTCTTTCTGCCCACGTTGATTACGGCAAACAGAACGTCGCCGAGTTCTTTTTCCGCCGCAACCGTATTCCCAGCATTGTAAGCAGCGAAAAATTCTTGCAATTCTTCGTCAATCCGTTTTGCCGCCGTGCATACGTCGGCGAAATCCAACCCTGCTTTTGCCGCGCGTTTGCCAATTTTTTGCGCGCGCAAAGCCGCAGGAAAACATTTCGGCACGTCGTTGACCGAATCGGCAAAAGTTACCTGATGCTTTTCCGTCATTTTATTCTTTTCCCAAACGGAAAGCGCGCTTCCTTCTGTTTCCGCTTTGTCCTCTCCAAATACGTGCGAATGACGAGATATGAGTTTTTGGCAAATCCCCGTCAATACATCCGTTAAGTTAAACGCGCCCGTTTCTTCCTTTAAAATGGCGTGGAATACCGCTTGCAATAAAATATCCCCCGCCTCTTCCAAAATTTTATCGTCGTCCTCTTGGTCGATTGCGTCCACCAATTCGTACGCCTCTTCCACCGCCGACATTTTAATACTTTGGCAGGTTTGCACCCGATCCCAAGGGCAACCGTTGGGCGCGCGCAGGCGCACGACAATCTCTTTCAAATCCTCCATCGTAAAACGTTGTTTTTTTAATAAATCTACGCGCTCCAGCGCCACCGCCGAAGTGTAGTTATACTCCTTTTGACGGTCCAATTCAAACAACGAAATACTTCTTGAATTTCCGTCACAAAGATATTTTACTGCGCTTTCTTCACCAAATAAATCGCCCAAAATCAACTTGCAATCGCTCGCCAAGCTCTCGTCGTCTAAATCGTATACAAGCAACGGCAACGCAAGATTCCCCTCGCTTGCCCGCTCGGCAAGCTCATAGGCAGAAACCGCCGTATAAGAGCAATCGCCAAACCCCGCCACGCGCACCAATGCCGTCGTTTTAGACACTCCGTCCACAATTTCAACCTTTCCGCGCGTCCGCTTTATCAAGGCTTTTACCGAATTATCCTCTGTCGCCGCGCCGTCTACCAAATATACCGCGTCCTCACCCTGCTGCACCACCGCCTTGGCAAGATTTTTCGCCAGCGTAGCAAAATTACGGCTACTTTCATATACGCCGTCTAAACAAACATGGGGTACGCCTAATTCCTGCACCGTTTTATACGACTCCGTATATGCCGTGCGTACGACGATTTTCCGATTTTGCGCCGCCGCGTCCATAATAATTTTTTCACCGCGGCGGGATAAATCCCCTTGCGCTACCCCCAATCCAATTACCGTTATCATTGCTTACTCCTTTCGTCTTTGTTTGGATACGATTAAATTATACACCAAGTTTATCAAAAAGGCAACCAAATAACAAATATTCGTAGCATGGGCAAGCCCAAAAATGGAAATTTTCGAGCTTTGAAGCCACCAAGTATACAGTCCAGTTTTTACCATTACCGCCAAAAGCATGGAAAGCGCGGCGTATTGCGGTTTGCCCTGCGCCGTTAAACAAGCCGATAACGTCTGTACGCACGATAACGTTAGCGCACTCACCGAAAATATACGGATTAGTTTTATCAAAGTATCCAATTCGGCGTCTGCAAGTGCGCGGAATATGATTTTCGCGGCAGGCGCGGCAAAAAAGAACAGAGCCGCTGCGCTCGGCAACGCCACCGCAACCGTTACCGCCAAAGCGTATACTACACGTTTTCTCGGCGACGCGCCGTTCTTTTTTCGGGCTGCTGCCGTTGCAACGGCAGGCACACTCGCTGCGGCAATTCCGTAACAAATAGACACGGGAAGATTGATCACCGTTACCGCGCCCCCTGAAAACAAGCCGAATAACGTAACCGCATTTTCTGCGTACGCACCCAAAAAGCGCGGCACAAGCACGCTATCCAACAGCCCTGAAAGAGGCAAAATGATAGAGCTGAACGTAACGGGAATACTTAATTTCAACACAGCTTTTGCCGAAATTTTTTCCTCATTTTTTTGTAAAAGGACGGGGGACGGGTCGCGACGAAATAAAAAAAGCATCAATAGCAACGCCGTCGTTTCAGAAATGGAAACCGCCAAAAGTAAAAAAGTAACTGCGCGGCGTACGTTTGCGCGAAAAAGATAAGCAAAAATAAGCCCCACACCCACCTTTACCGCTTGTTCGGTGATTTCGGAAAACGCCGTGGGCTTCATATTATTTTTGCCTTGAAAAAATCCCCTAAATACGGAAATTGCTGAAACCAAAAACACGGAAGGGGCTAACGCGTAATATCCGCCCAGCACCTCTTTACTGCCTTGTGCCGTTGCTAAAAAGGGCGCAATCACACACATAATCGCCGTTCCCAATAATCCAATACACAAAAACAGCTTCATTGCCGTTTTAAAAACGGGTAACCCCGATTGTCCAATGCCAATTCTTTCCGCTGTCAATTTCGCAATCGACGAGGGAATTCCCGTCGCCGATACCGTCAGCAACAAACAATAAACGGGATAAACCATTTGATATAAACCCATTCCGTATCCGCCGATAAGATTCGTCAAAGGGATGCGGTACAACGCACCCAACAGTTTTGCGATAAATCCCCCCGCTGCAATCCAAACCGCACCTTTTAAAAAGCCGTTTTTATCATTTTTTTGATACACGGGTCGCTTATCAGCGTACGATTTTTCCTTATGAATACTTTTTTCCATATATCCCCCTTTCTTCTCCCTTTAGCAGTTTGCGAAGAAGGCATACTTTTTATCGACAAAAAAAGAAGAAAAGGATTGAAAAAAGCACAAAAAAAGCGTTGACATTTCCCCTAAAAGCGGATATAATAAAGGAGTAATGCAGGTGTCGCCTAGCGGTATGGCGGCAGCTTCCCAAGCTGTTCCCGGCGAGTTCGACTCTCGTCACCTGCTCCAAAATAAAAGTAGGACGTCTTGCACGGCCTACTTTTTTTAGTTACGTTTTATTTTTCTTTCTGTATTCCAAAGGGCTACACTCGTATTTTTCTTTAAACGACTTAATAAAATACGCCACACTGGAAAAGCCCAACAATTCGCCGATTTCGTTGACGGGAATATCTCCGTACAAAAGATATTTCTTGGCTTTCTTCAAGCGCAAGTCCATTCGGTATCTCGACGGCGATTTCCCTGTAAATTTTTGAAACAGAGTCCGCAAATACACCTCGCTGATTTTACACATTTCCGCGAGTTCCGCAATCGAAAGATTGCTCTCTATATTCGTATCAATATATTGTATTGCCCGTGAAATTATCGAATATCCGTGCTCGCTCTGCAACGCAAAAAAGCGCCTATTTTCCCCCAATTCGGACAAAATTTGATACAAAATCGCTTTAAATCTCGCGCGGATATTCTTGGTGGAGGAGTCAGCGTAAATTACCGCTTTTTCAAAGGCAGAAGCAATTTCCTCGTTTGTATTAAAAACAATCAAATCTTGGTCCAAAGAAATAGGACGGTTTTCTTCGTCAAACAAATAAAAACTGATTCCCACCGTACTGCTGTGCGCGCCCTTGAAATTGATGAATTTTACCTTATATTCGCTTCCCGTCGCCGTATACACCAAATTTCCGCTCTGTGCAAAAAGTTTTGTCCCGTCCGCCCGCTCATAGACGGCGTCGCAGCCGTCCAAATACAAAAATAATTCTTGCTTTTTCGGTTGCGAAAAACAGGAAAACGTATTTGTTTTTTTCCAATATTGCCGTAAAACGCTTAAACTTTGTACGCTGTAATTTGATTTATACAATTCGTCTATGCTTTTTCGCATCACAAAACCTCTCCCGTTACGCTTTAAATATAGTATATAACATTTACCACAAGATAGCAAGTATTTTTTCTCGTTGTTTCGTTTTGTTATATTTTCATTGTTGCGCGCGATATTGACTTTGTCCCCAAATTATTGTACAATAAAACCGCAAAAATCAATACGCAAAAGCGTTTGGAGGAAAATAATGAAACAGCAATCTTGGAAAATCGTATATCAAAATTATGCTGGAATGGAGAAAAAAGCTGTTGATTTTCTGTCGAAAGAAGCCGGCAAATATTTGATTCGTAACGAGGGCGTGTATACCATTTACGTCTTGCCGTGCGAAAAAGAAAGCGCGGATATCGACGGCAATGCAATAATCGTCGGTAAATATAGCGACAGCAAAATTATTCAAAAATACGTAAGAGCAGACGAAATCAAAAAAGGCGGATTCTTGATAAAAGTTATCAAAAATCCGATAAACGAAAACGCCCGTTTGGTTATCATAACCGCAAACGACGACGTAGAACTCTTTTACGGCGCAGTCAGTTTTATTGACGATTATATCCCCGAAAATATCATTCCTCGCGGCGCAGTACGTATGCCCCAAACGATTTTCGAGGGCGAGCTTTGGGAATACAATTACACGGAAAACCCTTTCTATAAGACCCGCAGCGTTTTTACTTGGGGGCATCCTATCAACGATTTCCGCAACTATATCGATAACATGGCACGCTTGAAACTTAATCAACTGATTATCTGGAACGACTATCTGCCCCTTAACGCGCGCGAACTTATCGAATACGCACATTCTTACGGCATCGAGGTTATTTTTGGCTATGCATGGGGCTGGAAACCCGGCTTCGGTAAAAATATTACGGATATCAGCGACGCGCGCTTGCAAGAATTAAAAGCGGAAATTATCGCTACGTACGAAGATACTTACGCAAAAATCGGTTGCGACGGAATTTATTTTCAATCTTTCACCGAAAACAACAACGAATACGTTAACGGACGTTTAATTGCCGAAGCGGTTAGAGTCCTTGTCAATGATACGGCAAATACTCTTTTTGAAAAATACCCCAACCTGAAATTGCAATTTGGCTTACACGCCATGTCTGTAAAAAACCATTTGGACGAAATTGCAAAAGTGGACAAACGCATTGAAATTTTATGGGAGGATTGCGGATCTTTCCCCTACAACTACAACCCGTCCGCATACAATGAAGAATATTTTAAAGAAACGTTAGATTTTACAAAGAAAATTTTGACCCTGCGCGGCAACGCGCCTATCGGCTTGCTTTTTAAAGGCTGTATGACGTTAGATTGGACGCAATTCGTCCGTCAAAGCGGCCCGTTCATATTAGGGAAAAACGCCGAGCGCATTATCGGCCACGATCAATGTCTTCGCCAAGGCGCTTGGAAGATTTTTTCAGCAGAATGGATGCAATATGGAAAATATGCGATGGAAATGTTGCAATTTATTCAAGAAAACGCCTTATCGGAAGTAAATATATGCGTTGCCGGCGCATTCGACGGCGGCATCTATTTACCCCAAGCCCTTTGCGCGCAAATGTTCAGAAACCGCGAAGAGGATTATGGCGAAACACTGAAAAAAGTCAGCCGCAGAGAACAGGTACGCATTGAATAATATAGGAAAATAAAAAGAACGGACGCCATAGGCTTCCGTTCTTTTTTCTTACGATTTTTTTTGACAGGTCGGACATTTTCCAAAAAATTCAACACTGTATCCCTCTACCGAAAATCCGTGGTCTGCCGTAATCGCCAACGCCTCCGTCGGCACGCCCGTCGCCTCTACGTCTGCGACCTTGCCGCATTGCAAACAACGTGCGTGATAATGCGGCATTACGTTATAATCGTATCTTGTTTCATCTCCCGCCGCCCGCAATTCCAACGCCTTGCCGCCGGCAGCAAATCCGCCCAAAACGCGAAACACCGTCGCCCGCGAAACACTGGGATAAGATTCGTGAAGATATCCGTATACTTCCGTCGCCGTCGGATGATCCAACGTCTTTAAAGCGTCGTAGATGATTTGCTTTTGTTTCGTCTGTCTTTCTTGCATAGGCGCCCTCCTTATTAAGATTGAATACTGATTATAATATAACATAAAATATCGGTCTTGTCAAGCGGTTTTTTAAAATTTTTTAACTGGAAAAAAACTCCGTCTGCAATTTACAAACGGAGTTTTTCTTTTTTAATAAACAGTTTTTGCGTTTACAATAGAAATTTCTTCCCCTGTCATGGCATCTAAATAGACAAAATAGTTTTCATTTTCGTAGCTGCATAAAAATTCATAAGCGGGGATTTCTCCGCGTTTCGTATTCACAACGGCGAGTCTTGACGATTCCACCGTCAATTTTTCATGCAGTTGCTCACGCGCTTGCGCCAAAGACAATTTTACGTTCGGTTCTTCTCTGTCTTTATGGTTTTTCAGATATTTCACAGCGTCCATACCCGTAACCACACCGCGGCTACGACAAATTTTTACACGGATTTCATCGGGATAATACGCCACGTCGTCATCTTCGTACACAAAAGTAAAATCCGTCATCGTACCGTTTTCACGAAACATTACCACTTCCATATCGTCATAACCGAGTTTTTCCAAAAAATCCTCGGCAATCCGTTCTGCATTCTGCAAATCAAAAGTTTCGTTCATACAGTCTTCATAATAATCAAAGCGAATCAATGCGCCATCCTTTTGACTGATTTCCGCAAACAAAAGCGTACCTTTGTCGTCATACCCCTGCACGTTATAGGCGGCATATCCCTCTGTAACCGTTTCCCCTACGCATTGGTATTCCGTAATGTTATAATCGGAAAAATATCGCAGGCAAAGTTCTTCCGCGCGCGCCGATTCGATATGGGGCATTTTATCGGGAGAGCAAACGGCTTTCTCCGCTTTCTTTCCCCATTCTTTCATCTTTTCCTTTGCTTTTTCCATTCCGCGTTCCATATCCGCGCGATTTTCCTCTAACGTCGTCTTTTCAATGCGCCCGATAGCGTCGGCAATGCCGCCCGTGCCCTTTTTGATAAATTCCGTCAAATCTTTATCCGTCATTTCCGCCAACACTTTGTCCAATTCCATTCGAATCGAATGGTTTGCCTTATACAGCCTTTCCAAAGTTTCGAAATCTTGCTCGGAAAGTTCCTCTCCCTGACGCAATTTTGCTAACATTCGTTCGCAAGTATGCGCCGTGCGGTTGATAAAGCTTGTAATCCCCCGTTCGCTTTCAGCGGCAAGCGGTAATTTTTCCAAATCAACTTCCGCAAGCCTTGCCTGTACCAATAGGTCAGTCAAAATACGGCTCTGCTGCGCAGGCGACGAAGAGATACGGACGCGATCTAAATCGCCGTCTACGTGTTCCATAATCCCCGTCAACTCGTACATGGTACCCCTGTAAGCCGTCATAGCCGCCTCGTTGGAACGCTTCATTTCCACAGCGCTCGCCGTAACGGCAGAACCCAGCGCCAAGGTTGTCGCACCCAAAACCGCCACCGCTGCAATCCAGCCGCCGTTGCCGCTTCTTTGTCTCTTCCCCGATTCTTCTGCGCGTTGACGGCGCGCTTCGATACGAGCTTTTCTGCGGCGCTCTCTTTCTTGATTTCTTGCGGCTTTTTCGTGTGCGCGTTTTCTTTTTTCCTCTTCCCAAATCGCCTTTCTCTTTTCTCTGCGTTCTGCACGCGCCGCTTTCCGTTCCGCGGCGGCTTTCGCTTGCGCCACTTTGCGTTTTTCTGCCGCCTTTTTCTTGTCCAACGCCGCGTTTACACGTGCTTTCGCCGCGTCTTTTTCCTTTTCTACTTTAACCGAAACTTTTTTTGCGGCAGTTTTACCGCCCGCGCTTTTTTCCTTTTTTACTTCCTTTTCAACCCTCTCCACTTTTTCTGCCCCTGAAGAAAGGTTCGTCGCTATTTCTTGATCCTGTTTTTTCATATTCCCTCCTTACTTTCCGTTTCCGTAATTTCTCAAATCGCAAATACGTGTCTGCCAATCACCGTTACCGTTTGTCTGTCAAAAATCCAAGAACTCGTCGCAACGGCAGGGTTATAATAGTACAATGCGCCGCCAGTCGGGTCCCAACCGTTGATTGCATCCCTTGCCGCTTTCATTGCCGTTTCATTAGGCGTCAAATTGATTTGCCCGTCCGAAACCGCGGTAAACGCATGCTTTTGATATACCACGCCCGAAATCGTGTTCGGAAAAGCGTCGTTGCGGACGCGGTTTAACACCACTGCGCCAATCGCAACCTGTCCCGTATACGGTTCTCCCCGCCCTTCGGCATAAATGGTTTTCGCAAGCAAATATACTTCCGAACTGGAAAAGCTTCCCACGCTACCCGTGTTCGCATTTCCGCCCTGATTTTGTCCCGCCAAAACCTGATACGAGCCGTTCATTCCCAACGCCTTATAGGTAGAAGCGCCCACGACGCCATCTGCCTTTAATCCGTTCTTTTTCTGAAACGCAATTACGGCTTTTTTCGTGCCTGCGCCAAACACGCCGTCCACGTTGCCGTTATAATATCCCCACAATTTCAATCTGCGTTGCACTTCCTTTACTTCGCCGCCGCTTGCGCCCTGCCGTAAAACCGCCGCCTGCGCCGCATTCGTCGCAGATACGGTGTACGTGTTTTCATTTGCAGAAGGTCTTTTCGCTTCCACCGCAAACGCCGTTCCAAACGCCATCGCGCCCATTACCGCCGTAAGCAAAAGACTCTTTTTTATTGACTTTTTCATTTCCGTTCCTCCTATATGTACATAGAAAAACGCTGTCTTCACTTTTGAAAGTTTTTAATGATTTCCATAATTTTACTTTTATACCGTACGTCCGTTTTGCCTCCCGTAAAACACAAGGGCGGATATGCCACGCACCACCAATTATCCCCCTCGCCACGTCCCAAACGAATCATCAACGCCGAATACTCGCCCGCAGGCAAGGTATATCCCTCGTATACTCGGGTGGGGAATTCCGTTTCTTCCAACGCCGCGCTTGCGCCGTAGGAAAAGCCATATTTCCTCAAAAGCGCCGTCGCCACCCTTGCAATCTCTGTCAAGTGCAAGGCGATTCCTTGCATCGCCTCTTCCTTGGTTGCATACTCGGCAACGAGCGGAGTCAAATAGGCAACCACTTCGTCCCGCACGCGGTATTTAACCGCTTGCGCCTCGTTTTCGTTGGAATCCGCGCGAATGTGTATACGCAAGTATTCCCCTTGCAAATCGCTAGAATTTGCATTCAACGCATACCTGCCTCCCACGTTTTGCCATTTTTCTCCAAGCGCGCCCGAAAAACCCAACGCCGTTAAACTTATTATGATTGACATTAAAAAAATTATGCAAACTTTTTTCATAAAAAAATAACCTCCGTGTTATTACACGAAAGTTATTCCCGCCGATTTATGATTTTATACGCCGTTATAAAAATTATTTTTCAATTTCGCTCCATTTATGGTGATGCAATTCCCCTTCTTCCAACAGCCCGCTGTAATCGGTTTGGCGCAACGCTTCGTATAAGGCAATGGCAACCGAATTTCCCAAATTCAGCGAACGCGCGTCCGCAAACATAGGAATCCGCAAACAAGTCGCTTCGTTTTTCATCAACAATTCTTCGGGCAAACCGCGGGTTTCCTTACCAAACACCAAAAAATCCCCGTCTTGAAAAGCCACGTCGCTGTGGCGGTGTCTACCTTTCGTCGTAAAGAAGAAAAAACGGCTATCTTTGTATTTTTCCTGCAACTGTGCAAAACTGTCATAATAAGAAATTTGCACCAGATTCCAATAATCCAACCCCGCGCGTTTTAAATATTTATCGGTAACCTCAAACCCAAGCGGACGAATCATATGCAAATGCGTTCCCGTTGCCGCGCAAGTACGCGCAATATTCCCTGCATTTTGCGGAATCTCCGGTTCTACCAAAACGATGTGAAACATAAACTTATCCTTCCTTATTTTATCTATATTATTGTACTACCCGACGCGGCGATTTGCAAGCGTTTCGCCCCCGACTTGGCGCATTTTCTTTCCCTTTTCCATACTTTAACAGAAAAATCAAAGCATAACGGCTAAAAATGCGAGCATACTGCATTTAGAAGGCAATGCCCTTTTAAGGAGTACGAAGTTATTATGCAATTTGAAAAAACGGAAACCTACAAAAATCTCGCGCGCAGTTTCGCGGGGGAATGCCAAGCGGGTATGCGCTATCAAATGGTAGCGAAACTGGCAATGAACGAAAAATTAAAGACGTTGGCGGATGCAGTGCGGACGATTGCCAAAAACGAAACGCTGCACGCAACCCAATTCTTTAATAAAATGATTGAAAAGACGGGAAGCCGCGAAAACGTAACGTTTGAAGCGGGATACCCTTTTCATGCAGGCACGCTAGTCGAAGGATTAAAATTCTCCGCTATCGACGAACAAAACGAAACGGAAGAAATTTATCCTACCTTTGCTAAAATCGCCGAAAAAGAGGGATTTGAAGACATTGCGGCTCTGTATAAAATGGTCGCGGAAGTGGAAGCGCATCATCAAAAAATCTTTCGGTATTTGCACGACGCCGTAAAAAACGGCACGCTGTATAAAAGAGAACAGCCTATGCTTTGGATTTGTAGCGAGTGCGGTTATATGCACGTAGGCGAAGAAGCGTGGAAAATCTGTCCGCTTTGCAAAGCGGGACAGGGCTACGTGGATTTGCATCTTCCCTTTGAAGGCGTACGGATTTGACGCTTGCAAAAACGGCGTTTCTAAAAAGGACTGTCTTTTTATTTATTAAAAGGAGTGTAATGTTATGAAAAACCAAAAAAATCAAAACAAACAAAACAATCAGAACAAAGCAAAAAATTGCGGCAATAAAAACTGCAAGAACAGCGAAAATAACCACGAGTATCAGCATGGCGGCAACAACGACTGATATGCCGAAAAAAAACGTTCAGCGCGTACCTGCCCCCACGAAACGGGCTTTGGGTATTTATAACGCCCCATCCGATACGGACGTAAACGGTAGCTATACAGGAAAACCAAAAGGTAAAGATAAACGCCCTGTACAAGACGCAGACGATTTATAAACGCAGGTTTGTCGCACAAAAAAACACCTTTTATCGTAAAGATAAAAGGTGTTTTCCCTTCTTTTAATTTACTTCTTCAATTTTTTCATAACGATAGGAAGTACCGCCGCTACCGCCGCCAACAACGAACAGATTGCGCCGATAATTGCGCCTACACCCAAATCGTATTCTTTCTTCAGGTCTTTGGACATATCTGCCGCATTACAGAAGAACAGCTTGAAGAAAAAGAAGAAAATGCCCGCCACCAAGAAACAAGCCGTTGCGATATAACTTGCCTTTTCGTTTTCAGGGTCAAAATACGCTTTCAAAGATTGAATCCCGCCCACAATAACCAACAAAAACGTCAAGAACGGCATCACCATAATCATCGCCATCACTTCCGCAGGGAAAACTGTTTCCCAACCGCTTTGTCCCGTTTCAAACATAGTGTCTTTTCCATACACAACCGCATCGCAAGCCAAGCCCAGAATAACCGCCAACGCCGCAAGCCCTGCCGCCACTAACGGCAAATATTTTTTGATTTTATCCATTGCTGAATACCTCCTATTTCATTACTATCATTATATTACAACTTTCGACGATTGTCAACCCCTAAAAAGAAAAAATCCCTTATCCAAGGATAAGAGACTTTTTTCCTGTTTTTATGTTCTTATTTCTTAAGAACTGCGGGAACTGCTACTGCTGCTGCGGAAAGAAGCGAAAGAATCGCTGCGATAATAGCACCTACACCAAGTTTGAGGTATTCTTTCATTTCGCTTTCAACGTCATTAGCCGAGCAATAAAATCCTTTCGCGCAGAAGAAGAAAATAGCCGCTAGTGCAAACAAACCAGCTGCAATGTACGCGAACATCTTATTTTCAGGTTTAAGATAGGAAAGAACCGCACAAGCGATAGCACCAATCAAAAGAATAACCGTCAAGAAGTTCATAAACGCAAATTTAACAAGTTCTACGCCTTCTTCTTTCTTACCGAAAGTAGCTTCCCAACCATTAACGGCATCACCTACTTTTTCGCCCATAACTTCCATATATACAACATCACAAGCGAAGAAAAGAATCAAAGCAAGAACACCAGCAATAGCTGCGCCCAAAGGTAAATATTTTTTAACTTTATCCATAACAATTACCTCCTTTGCGAAAACCTTACGTATTCTTTTAAAGATTTTCACTTATTTTTATCATTATATTACAACTTTCGACGATTGTCAACCCCTAAATAGAAAATAAATGCGAAAAAAATAACCAGCCCCATTTTAGAGACTGGTTTATACTTTTATATTCAATTAGAAATAGTCGTCATCATCGTCGACATCGTCGTCATCGTCGTCGACGTAATAATAGTCGGCAGAAACTTATTCGAAATCGTCCTC
>JAFTHU010000033.1 GCA_017457215.1 Clostridia bacterium | reverse complement strand
GGGTACAGACAAGTGCTTGGTGTCCGCGAAAATGTGTTTTGCAAAATTCCTCGCCTAACTGCTGTGCGCGGTCAACGGTTAGCCCGTTGTCTGTGCCGTCCCGTGGGTCAAAGGAAATAATGTAGTGGTGGCTTTTCACATCTTCGCGTTTTTGGTTTTTGCCGTAACGGAGATTTGCCCGCATACAGGCAATAGCGAAATCTTCCCCACCACAGCCAATCGTGGCAATTCTGAAATTCTCGCGTGGTATGAGCCGCCCGTTTTCATCAAGCGTAGGCTTCATGGAAAACTCATCGTGGGCAAAGGTCAGATATTTTTCGGCTGCGCCGTAATCAGCATTTTTAGAGCTGATATGTTTGAACGTAGCCATTCAGTTCACCTACCTTTTGCAAGACTTCATATTTCAGCGCGGCGAGATCTGAAGCGGCAGCGGTTATCTCATTGGCAAGCTGTGGGTATGGGCTTTTCCATTCGTTCAGTGTCCGCGCTATCTGATTGATGTTGTTGCCGATCTTGTTATATTCAGCAACGAGTTTGCCGAGCGTGGCAAGCACTTCGTCGTTGACGGGATTGACGCGGATAATCGGTTTGACAACCGCGCCGTCAATGGCTTGCCGTATAAATTCGGATTGGCTCATTTCGTAATTTTTCATTCGCTCCATAAAGAAGCTGTGTTCTTCCTCGGTCAAGCGGGTCTTGACTACGAAAGTGCGCTTGGGTGTGTTGTACGTTTTTGGCATAGGCATAACTCCTTTCACTTACCATATTTTTTGAGAGCGTTTTTTAAGGTGTTTTCTAAAATAAATTTCACTTATCATAATTTTTCTGAGGGTTTAGCAACCCGTTCAAAATAAGTCCCTCTATATACCGCCGTTTTTCAGCCGTTTTTACAGGGTGTTTTTTGCGATTTTTGAAAAACAACAATTTTTCGTTGACGGATTTTTTCACAAAAGCGTAAATACTTTGTTGTTCAGCTTTTGCAAGGTACAGAAACGGACCTCTACTTACCGCCACGAAAAAGCCCATTTTGCACCCTGTTTGAAAAATGTTTTTTCACTTAACGCCGTTTTTCTTCGGCTTTAGCAACCATCAAAATTTTGTCCCTCTACTTAACGCCATTATTTCGGTGGTTTTAGCCCCCTGTTTTTGCGATTCCTGAAAAATAACAAATTTTCTTTGATGGATTATTTGAGATAACGTAAAAGTTTGGTTTTCCCGCTTCACCCAACCCATCGTGGAAAGCGGTTTTGCAAGGTAGGCAGTAAAAATTTTTTGCGAAAATCGTAGGCTGCTTGATAAGTTGCTCTCCACCTAACCCATCGTGGAGAGCGATTATTCAAGGTAGGTCGCAAAAATTTTTCAAAATTTCTCTTGCTCCCTACAACACCGCAGATGGCAGAATTGCCAAACGGAGCGAGAGGAAAATTTGCGTCGTTAGCCGATCAGCAGGGTTTGGGGAAGGCACTCCCCAACAAGATCACCACAAGGGCGAAAATGAGCAGTAGGCGAAATTTGGCACCGTGGTAGAATCTTGCTCTAACTACTTCCGCTATCCTCTGAACGGGGATTTTTGCAATACCTCTCACTTTACAACGGACAAGATTCACGAAGAACTGGATACCCCTCCACACTACAACGGACATTTTTTTGGCAAAATACAGGGTTCGGAAATGTTAAATTTCGATGAACTGCATTTGCCCGGTATCAAGTGCTTTCACTTATTCGGAATTTCAGAGGGCAAAAATCAACGGTAATGCAAAAAATTCTTTGAAAAATTTTTCTCTCTACTTGTTAGGACATTTACAAGAGAAAAATCAACGGTCTGAAAGAACCTTTCACCTATTTGGAATTTCGGAGGGGTGAAATTCAACCGCTGACAAAAAAATTTCAAAATGATTTCCTTTCAACTAATAAAACACTTAGCTAAATGCGTTTTGGTTGATTTACAAAAATTTCCTCTCGGCTGTTTTCTTCCACGGAGGACAGAGCAAAAATGCCAACATCGGAGAAATGTTTCCGGGCATAAAAAATGCGCCCACGACTTTTTGAAAAACGAGAGCACAGGACTTCTGCTGTATTCGGTTGTAGGGCTGCGGGCGAAGCGGCCGCCTTTACACATCTAAATTCACAAAGATAGAAACAGAACGAAAGTACAAGAGATATGCGCAAATACAAAAATGAAAGAACGCAAAATATGAATTTATTGTGAATTCTAAAGAATACCTCTTGACATTAACGCTTTACTATGATAAAATGTATGCATAATTTAATAATTTCAAAAGCTATGATGAAGAATGGTCGCAGCGATAACGCATTTCAGAGAGCCGATGGTAGGTGCGAATCGGCATGTAAAAGCTATGACCTCTCCCTTCTGAGCTGTTCACCTGAAAGCCTATCGGTGCATAGGGTGTCCCGTGTATGCTACGTCAGTGCATAGAGGTTGTTTGACTTCGATCAAATGAAAGGCGTCGATGAAGACGGAACCTGCAACGAATTTCTCAGAGAGCCGGGGATGGTGCGATCCCGGTAAAGGACTGTAGACTTCCCATCCCTTCTGAGCCGGAAGCCCCAAAGGACGATCACCCAGTAGGCGTTTCCCGTGTATGCTACGTCAGTGCATAGAAGTTGTTTGACTTCGAAGAGGTGGCGGATTATATATATCCGCAATTTGAGTGGTACCGCGAGTGCTATATGTAAGTAACACCCGTCTCAAAGCAATTAAAAGCTTTGAGGCGGGTTTTTGTTTTGCCTTAAAGCCAAACGACAACGAACATTCTTAAAACTAAAATTTGAAAGGCGGAATGAAAATGTTAACTCTCGACAAAGTATTTAATGCACAGACGGTGCTC
>JAFTHU010000032.1 GCA_017457215.1 Clostridia bacterium | reverse complement strand
TTTTCGCCATTTGCGTGTCCTCCTTTACACAGATTTAGCCGACCACGGCGAATGATCGGCTATGTAGGGGAATAGAAAAAGCCGCCTATTCTTTTGGAATAAGCGGCTGTGCGGTTATGTAGGTCATACTCTTAACTTTTTTACGGGAGCGTTCATCACTTTAAGGATTACCTCGTCCACTATATCGGCGGTTCTGCCTTGACGAACAAGGTCGTTCTTAAACTCCACAAGGCAGCGGAGCAAGGTGCTGTGTTGTACGCTATCTAAATACATATATCGCTTGTTTTTCATACTCTGCTCCTTTACTTGTCGTATGTAGGGATTGAACCTGCTACAAAGGTGTCGTACACAAAGGCAGCTCCTAAACGAAAACCAACTGCAAAGCTATCGGCGGTGGACTCGCCGTTCACAACACCCCAAGCATTTACATAGTCAAGAAACAGTTTCTTGTTTTCGTCGGTAAGTGCCTGTGTCAGCAGTTCCTCGTTCTTCGTTAATAGGTCAAACTCCTTTTTGGCGGCTGGACTTTGCTTTTTGCTTCGTCCCTGCGGCTCAATATTGCCGTAGTAAAATTCTTCTATAAAGTTTTTCAATGCTTTTGCACCTTCCTTTCAATAATAGTGTAGCAAAATCGCTCTTAAAGCTCCAATGTGCAAATTTGACATTCGCACTATACTTTTTTTAGAGCATCCTCAAGCATCTGTTTGTGCTTTGCCGACTTGCGTACAATCATCAAGCAACGCTCCGAGATCATAAAGTCAAGCAGATACTCCTTCGGAATTTTACACCTATTGTATATTAGGAAAGACTTTAGTTCGCCCTTTAAGCACCATTCGGCAACCGTCTTGGTGGTGTATCCAAGGATTTCCGCAACCTCATCGGGAGTGATTACATCATCATAACGAGAGATTTGCTTTGCAAATACATCCCGTAGGTGGTCTTTGCGAACCTCTGATAGCTTCACCGCCCGTAATCCGAGGGGGCGTTCACCGTACCCGTTCTTGTAATAATTTTCGGGTGCCTTAAAAATCAAGGGGTCAAGTTCCCGTTGTTTAAGGTAATGGATAACGTCTGTAAGAAGGATTTTATATTTCCGTGTTTTCTTGCCGCTGTTCCGGCAGGGGACGATACCGCTTTCCAAAAGATACGATGCGGTTTTTTTGCTGATGTGACATATCCTATAAAACTGATCCTTGGTGATTTCTTCGGGATATGTAGTTCTCAAAAATTCAATGGTTATCTGTTCCATAGCTACACCTCATTATGTAATGATTGGTCAACGGCATAGCCATTTGCTAAACTTCGTAGTGTCGAAAACCGCAGTATTTATGCGGTTATTATCTCTCTTTTTTTCTCTCCATTTTTCTCTCCAACGGGGTATTTTTCTCTCCATTTTCTCTCGTTTTGGCTGAAAAACGACCTCCAAACACCCCGATTTTCGTGGGTTCAAATCGACCCATTTTTCAAGGCTTTTTTCGGTTTTAGCCTTGGAAACCATTGATTTTACAACGAATATCATTTGCTGCTATCTGCTTTTACTTTCTCCCGACTTCCCATATCTTCAAATTTACTCTGCGGATTCGAAATCCGCTTGCGACATTGGAGCACAACCGCCGAAAACCCTTGATATATAAGGCTTTTTGCAACGGTTCGACTTGTGGTTATCGGCTTTCTCTCCACCATTTCTCTTGAAAAATCGGGTCTTGTAAAGAGTTCGAATAGAGGTTATAATAGTAGAGAACGGTTGCTGTTCGGCAATTTTGCGGAGTAGGTAAATAAAGTGCGTTAAAGTCCGATTTTTTCTGTTGACTTCCATTTTGCACTGCGGACTCGAAATGCTGTGTGGGGAAACTCACCTAGGGTTCGAATCCCTAACTCTCCGCCAAGAAAAAAGTCACTTTTGTCTACTGACAAAGGTGACTTTTTTCAATGATATCCGTTCCTGTCGGAACGGGTGATATATCTTCG
>JAFTHU010000005.1 GCA_017457215.1 Clostridia bacterium | reverse complement strand
CCGTGGAAGGTTCTCGTGGGAGCAAACTCACCGAGCTTGCAGCCGATCATATCTTCCGTTACGTATACGGGAACGTGCTTACGACCGTCGTATACCGCGATTGTATGACCTACGAAATCGGGGAAAATCGTGGATGCTCTCGACCAGGTCTTGATAACTTTCTTTTCGTTCGCAGCGTTCATAGCCAAAATACGGCTCATGAGTTTCGCTTCGACGTAAGGTCCTTTCTTAACACTTCTCGACATTTTTCAATTCCTCCGATTAGTTAATTCTCTTAAGAATGAACTTGTTGGTTGCATTCTTCTTCTTTCTCGTCTTATATCCGAGAGCGGGTTTGCCCCAAGGCGTCAAAGGACCAGCATGACCGATAGGAGACTTACCTTCACCACCACCGTGAGGGTGATCAACAGGGTTCATTACCGAACCTCTTACTTCAGGTCTCAAACCGAGATATCTTGCCTTACCTGCTTTACCGAGGGATACAAGTTCGTGGTCTACGTTACCTACTTGACCGATGGTCGCGCGGCACTTCAAGAGCACATATCTCATTTCACCACTGGGCATACGAAGGGTTGCATATTTACCTTCAACTGCCATAATCTGTGCGGAGATACCTGCTGAACGAGCAATTTGACCGCCTTTGCCAGGGGTGAGCTCGATGTTGTGTACCATCGTACCTACGGGGATATTTTCAAGGGGAAGCGCGTTACCGACTTTGATGTCTGCGTTTACACCGCTCATTACCTTGTCCCCTACGTTCAAGCCAACGGGAGCAAGAATGTACGCCTTTACGCCGTCTGCGTATACAAGCAACGCAATGTGTGCGCTACGGTTGGGGTCGTACTGAATACTTTGTACCGTTGCGGGAATATCGTCTTTCGTTCTCTTAAAGTCGATAATACGATATTTTCTGCGGTTACCACCGCCGATGTGTCTAGTCGTGATGCGACCCATGTTGTTACGACCGCCGCTGTGACGTTGGTCATGCATCAAGGATCTTTCGGGCTTTGCACCTTTCGTGAGATCGTCGTTGGTAAGAACCGTTACGAAACGGCGACCTGCCGAAGTGGGTTTATACGATTTAATAGCCATTTTCTTTTATTCCTCCATTAAGTCAAAGAATCGAAGAATTCGATGGTCTTGCTGTCCGCCTTCAGCTTAACGATTGCCTTCTTGCGGTCAGGGGTGTAACCCTGATTTCTGCCCATTCTCTTCAATTTGCCCTTGCAGGTAACGGTGTTAACGCTTTCAACCTTAACGCCGAAAATCTTTTCTACTGCGAGTTTGATTTCCGTCTTATTCGCGTCTTTCTTTACGATAAACGTATATTTCTTATCCGCGATACCGTCGTATGCCTTTTCGGTAAGGACGGGTTTAATGATGATGTCTTCTGCGAACATTAGCCATTTACCTCCTGGAATTTTTCAACCCCTGCTTTCGTCATAACAATCTTCTGATTTACTACGACTTCGTAGGTGCTCAACTGCGCGAGAGGCAACGTTTCAATCTTGGGAAGGTTTGCCGTAGCGCGGATTACGTTAACGTCGTCGTTGTCCATAACGATAAGCGCCGTTTTGTTCAAACCGATTGCTTTCGCGAATGCTGCCATTTCTTTCGTCTTCGGAGCGGATACCGTCAATTCGTCAATAACGATGAATTCGCCGTCAGCCACTTTCTTGGAAAGTGCGGAAAGCAACGCTGCTCTCTTCGCTTTGTCGTTCATCTTCTTGGAGAAATCACGGGATTTCGGTGCGAACACTACGCCGCCCTTAATCCATTGAGGCGCTCTGATCGAACCTTGACGAGCACGACCCGTGCCCTTTTGTCTCCAAGGTTTGATACCGCCGCCGCGTACTTCCGTTCTCGTGAGGGTGGATTTTGTACCCTGTCTTTCGTTTGCAAGACGGGTAACGACTGCCTGATGAATCAAAGGCTCGTTGTATTCTACTGCGAATACGTTATCGTTAAGTTCCATCGAACCAACTTCGGAGCCCTGCATATTTAATACTTTAATAGCCGCCATTGTCGTTCACTCTCCTTATTTGCTCTTTACGCTGTTCGAAATCGTAACGATGCTGCCCTTTGCGCCAGGGATAGCACCCTTGATGAGGATTGCGTTTCTGTTCAAGTCAACGCGTACAATTTCAAGGTTCTGAATCGTTACGTTATCGTTACCGTACTGACCTGCCAAGTGTTTATTCTTGAATACACGCGAGGGGGAGCTGATAGGACCCATAGAACCGGGTTCTCTGTGTACGGGGCCGGTACCGTGGGTCATCTTCAATCTGTGTTGATTCCACTTCTTGATAACACCCGTGAAACCGTGACCTTTCGTTACGCCCTGTACGTCAACTTTGTCGCCTGCCGCGAATACGTCAGCTTTAAGTTCCGTGCCTACTTCGAAAGATTCAGCGTTGTCCACTCTGATTTCTTTCAGATACTTGTGAGGTTTTACGCCTGCCTTTTTGAACTGGCCGAGTTCGGGCTTCGTGAGCGCTTTTTCGTTCACTTCGATAAAGCCGAGCTTCAACGCTGCGTAACCGTCGTTTGCTACCGTCTTAACCTGTACGACGGGGCAAGGACCTGCCTCTACTACCGTTACGGGAATCATTTTCCCGTTTTCTGCAAAGATTTGGGTCATCCCAACTTTGCGTCCGATGATTGCTTTATTCATTGATAAAGTTCACTCCTTAAAAAATTTTATTTTCGAATACCTTTGAAAGTATTTCTGGGCTTATGGATGATTAGAGCTTGATTTTGATGTCAACGCCTGCAGGGAGGTGAATGGAATCAAGCAATTTTGCGTTGGGGGAATAGATATCGATAATTCTCTTATACGTTCTCATTTCGAACTGCTCGCGGGAATCCTTGTACTTGTGGGGAGAACGAAGAATCGTTACAACTTCTCTTTCCGTAGGAAGGGGAATCGGACCGCTGATTTTCGCGCCGCTCTTCTTCATCGTTTCTACGATTCTGCTTGCCGCTTCGTCTACAAGTTCGTGCTCGTAAGCCGCCAACTTAATTCTGATTTTTTGTACTGCCATGTTGCTACTCCTTTTAGTTTATACTAACATTTTATTTTACCGCGTCAACCTATCCGTGTGTATCGAGTCTTTTGCAAAATAAAAACACTCTTCTTTTTTACCGAGCGTTTCTACGCAAAGCCTCGGTTAGTCGCAGGAGTCTAGCCCCCACTTTTGTCAACGGAAATTATCTGCCAAAGCGGCTTTTTGCTTTGGATTTGCAGTAACTTCCCGCATCAACCCATACACGCGTTTTTACACAGCCTATTTATAATAACAGATTTGTAAATAGGTGTCAAGCGTTTGAACGCAATTTTTTTAAATTTTTTTCTTTTTTTTGCAGAGAGCGAATATTTTCCGTTTTTTCAGCGTATACGCCGTTTTTCCGTTAAATTATTCCTCTTTTTAAAAAAAATTATACCCGCTCTTTCACGCGCTCGCACATATATATTAATATATTGTCGCGCGCGTACTTCATTTTTTAATAGGCGAAAAAAGCAGAAACCCGAGAAGATTTCTCTCCCCGAATTTCCGCTCTATGTTAAAACTCCTTCCTAGTGGGCTAATTTATCACGGATGATTTTCACCGTGTTCATATTTTTCTTGTCCGAGCGCACCGCTTTCCTCTTCCCCTACGCTAGGTTTCCCCTCTTCTACGTTTCCTTCAAAATCTTCCGACGAGGGCTCCATAGGAGCGTCTTTATGATTCGAACTTTCTTCATCCACCTCTTCTTGTTCAGGCTTTTCTTCACGACTTGGCTCTTCGTCAAATCCATGTTTACCTTTTCCAAGCTCACCTTTCATTTCCGTCCATTTGTCGTGCGCCGCATTGATTTCTTTTTCACACTTTGTTTTAAAGTCTTCAAAAGCTTTCTCGCTCGCCTGTTTATGTTCGGATTCTATTTTATCCGCATAATCTTTAACGTCTAATTCAAATCCGTTCAATGTTTGTAATACTTCTTCGTAAATGCCTTTTATAAACTCTTTTTGTTCTTCCAATTTTTCATTTGCCTGTATACCGCACGCACGCAAAACCGATTCCGCTTCTTCCAAAACGTTTTTATATCCGTTAAGCTGTGCTAGCACCGCATCGGTAATTGCAGATTTTTCCATCTGCGCAACTTCGTTACGATAATTAAGATATTGTGTTTTCGCTAAACGGAAAGCTTCTAACGCTTGCTGATAAGGGCTATCTTCATCGACCAAAAGAGCGATGCGCATTTCCTCTATCGCGCTTACCGCCTCCGTATACGGGGTATATACACCGTCCAAAATGGTTGCCGTAATTACGTCCACATTTTCTTTCACGGTATCAAGTCCTGATTTCTCTAGCGCAAACGCTTTCATCTCGTAATAAGCGTTTTTGAGTTCCTGGGAATACAAATCCTTGGTTTCCTGACGGGCATCGGCAAGCATTTCCACCAATTCGGCATATCCCATTGCCTGCACTTTTTCCAATGCAATGTTGGGAGAACACTCTGTAATCAAAATTTTCAAATCCTCTTCCGTAATTGCTTTTTCGGCTTTGGCAATCCTGCCTTGAATATCTTTTTTCGTGAAATAGTTTTCCACTTCGCCTTTGATAGTATCGTACAACGCTTCCGCCGCCGCGCTATCTCCCGAAAAGGCAACCGTGATTTCGTTGGTTACGCCAATTAACTCCACATTGCTGCCCGATACGATAAAACCAGATTCCTCTGCGACCTGCACAAACAGACGAGCCGCCTCTTCCGCTGTTTTTCCGTCGAACGTTTCCGCGCTGATTACAAGATTTCCCTCTTCGTTAAGTGCGTTGACGCTGACCACGACGTCCTCTTCATTTAAGACAAATTCTACGGAAGGGTTGCAGGAAATATTCATTACTTTCATTTCACTTGCTTTCACTTCGCCTGAACCGCCCCATAAGCCGGGTAAAACTACCGCCATAGCAAACGCACACGCCACGCCGCCGCACACACCTGCCCAGAGCCCCGGTTTTTGCCAAACCTTTCTTCTTTCGCTTACCACTTTCGAGGACGGAGTTCTTTTCATAGAGTCTTTTACGGGAATTTCCGCATTTTTAACGGAATCACAAAGGGGCGGAACCGCCGATTTCAATTCATTTTCCCAACGTTTTTTTAAGTTTTTCATTATTCGTCCTCCTTTAAATATTTTTTTAATTTATCGATTGCCCGTTTATATTTTGACGTTACCGTGCCAGTCGGACAACCGAGTATTTCTGCTATTTCTTTATGTTTATATGCCCAAAGCACGTGTAAGGTAACAATGCGTTGCTCGTCCTCCGACAGACACCGACGCATTGCGTCCATCACCGTTCCTTCCCCGAAACACGGGTCGGCAACGATTTCTATCACTTCCGTAGGAACTTCTCTGCGCCGTTTTTTAAACTCTGTCAAGGCTTGATTTTTGGCAATCTGCAACAGCCACGCCCGCGGATTTGTTCCCACTCGGTAGCTATGTATCCCTGTTTTCACCTTTAAATACACCGTCTGTAACACGTCTTCCGTATCCGCCCTATTTCGAAAATAGGTATATACGAAAGCATATACGCCACGACTCGTCTGTCCGTAAAATTCTTCAAACGCCGCGTTATCTCCGTTTGCTATTCGCCCAAGCAAAGCGTCCAGCACATCTACACCCATCACCAGCACCCCACTTTTTACCGTTATCTTTCGTAACGTTTATCTATTAAACGCTGTTTTCACTCTTTTTATTGCACAAAAATAAAAAAACGGAATTTTGATTCCGCTTTCTTATCTTTTTTCCTTTTGCTTATTTCCCGACTTTTTCTTTTGCGCGCGCTTTCGCACGGAGTTCACTATCCAAAATGCGCTTTCTGATGCGCAAGGATTTCGGCGTTACCTCCAAAAGTTCGTCGTCGGCAATAAATTCTAAGCACTCTTCCAAGCTCATCTTGCTAACGGGAACGAGGGACAACGCGTCGTCGCTACCCGACGAACGGGTGTTGGTAAGATGCTTGGTTTTGCAAACGTTGACGTTGATATCATCGGAAAGGTTTGTGTACCCTACAACCATACCTTGATATACGGGTGTACCCGGCGTAACAAACAGAATCCCTCTGCCCTGCGCGTTAAACAAGCCGTACGTAACCGCTTCGCCCGTTTCATGCGCCACCAAAGATCCCGTATTTCTACGTTGCATATCCCCTTTGTAGGGCTCGTATGAATAGAATATTGTGTTCATAATCCCCTGCCCTTTCGTATCGGTCAAAAATTCACTCTTATAACCGAACAAACCGCGGGAAGGTACGGTGAACTCCAAACGCATACGGTTACCAATCGCCGTCATCTGCACAAGGTTACCTTTGCGGTTACCCATTGCCGAGAACACGGGTCCCGTCATATCTTCAGGCACGTCTGCAACAAAGCGTTCGATAGGCTCGTGACGCACGCCGTCGATTTCTTTATACAGCACTTTAGGCGTAGATACTTGAAATTCGTATCCCTCACGGCGCATCGTTTCAATCAAAATAGAAAGGTGCATTTCCCCGCGGCCACAAACACGGAAACTGTCCGCATATTCCGTATCAGAAACGCGCAAGGAAACGTCGCGCAAAAGTTCTTTATACAATCTGTCGCGGAGCTGCCTGCTAGTAACGAATTTACCTTCCTTCCCCGCAAACGGACTGTCGTTGACAGTGAACGTCATTTCTACCGTCGGGTCTTCGATTTTTACAAACTGTACGGGTTCTACTTTTGTTGGTTCGCAAACAGTATCGCCGATATTTAAGCCGTCAATACCCGAAAACATAACGATATCGCCTGCCTGCGCGCGTTCCACAGGCACTTTTTCCAATCCCTCGATTTGATAAAGGTTGGCAATTTTACAGTTCGTCCGCACTTTACCGTTTTCGTTATAATTGCAAATGCAAACGGGTTCGTTCGCACGAATCACACCCCGTTCGATTCTGCCGATACCGATACGCCCCACAAACTCGTTATAATCGATACAGGAAACGAGAAGTTGCCCCGGTCCCTCTACGTCCATTTCCATAGGCGGAATAGTTTCCAAAATGGTATCAAACAACGGATTGAGGTTGGGTTCTTGATGGTCAGGGTCAAGGGAAGCCGTACCCTGTCTGCCGCAACAGTATACAATCGGGCTGTCAAGCTGTTCGTCCGTAGCGTCCAAATCCATCATCAAAAGTTGCATTTCTTCCACAACTTCCGCAATACGCGCATCGGGACGATCAACTTTATTGATAACGATAATCGTTTTTAATCCAAGCGCAAGCGCTTTTTGCATAACGAAACGGGTCTGCGGCAATGGTCCTTCCGCGGAATCCACCAAAATAATCGCGCCGTTTACCATTTTCAAAACACGTTCCACTTCGCCTGAAAAATCCGCGTGCCCTGGCGTGTCGATAATATTGATTTTTACACCGTTATAATGCGCAGACGTATTTTTCGCCAAAATGGTGATGCCACGTTCCTTTTCCAAGTCGCCGCTGTCCATAACACGGTCTTGCACCTGCTGATTTTCACGGAATACCCCGCCTTGCGCCAACATTTCATTGACAAGCGTCGTCTTACCGTGGTCAACGTGTGCAATAATCGCAACGTTTCTTAAATCGTTTCTAATCATAATGAAACAACTCCTTTATCGTAAACTTTTCAACCCTATTATTTTAATACTTTTTCTTAAAAATGACAAGAAAATAGCAAGGGTTTCGATAAATATTTTTTATAATTATAAAAAAAAGCCGTAAAGCACCCAACACTTCACGGAATTTTCTTTATAAAGCTTTCACGTTTTGATTTTTATAGGTGGTAAAACGAATGGTATATCCGTTATCCTCCAACGGCTCACCCTCGTCGACGCAAACAAAATCGGGATGCTCGTCAAGGTTGGGAAAGAACACTTCCGCGCCGCCCACAGCGTCCACTTTCGTTACCAAAGCGCCGTGGCAATAAGGCAACAGCTCCCGATAAATTTCCCCGCCGCCGATAACGTAAATATCTTCGTTTCCCCGCTTTTTCATCTCGTTTTTCAACTCGTCATACGAGCGCACAATAACGCAGTCATCGCGTACCGTCCCCCTAGATAAGACGATATTCGTGCGATTTTTCAGGGGTTTTTGATTGGGAAAAGAGCGCAACGTATTTCCGCCCATAACGACGGTGTGTCCCATGGTCGTCGAGCGAAAAAATTTCATATCCGCGGGCAGAGAAAACATCATATCGTTGCCTTTCCCTATCCCCCACTCCTTATCAGCGTGCACGATTGCGTAAATCATAATTCTTTTCCTTAAATCGCTACGGGAATCTTCTTATCCAACTTCTCGTATTCGTAATCCACAAGTTGGAAACTATCCACCGTAAAATCGTAAAAATTCGTAATAGAGGTGTCTACAATCAATTTCGGAGCTTTATGACGGGGATTTTCCAAAATTTCTTTTACCAAAGGAATGTGTCTGTCGTAAATATGCGCGTCGGCAATGACGTGCACCAATTCCCCCGCTTTTAAACCAGAAACCTGCGCCATCATAATCAACAAAACAGCGTATTGCACCACGTTCCAATTATTCGCCGTAAGCATATCGTTGGAACGCTGATTCAAAATCCCGTTCAAGGTATCTCCCGACACGTTAAAAGTCATTGAATAGGCGCAAGGATACAAACCCATTTCGTGCAAGTCTTGGAAATTATAAATATTCGTCATAATGCGGCGGCTTGCGGGATTGTGTTTCAAATCGTACAAAACGCGGTCTACTTGGTCAAATTCCCCTTCTTTGTATTTGTGCTTTACCCCAAGTTGATAGCCGTACGCCTTGCCGATAGAACCGTTTTCATCCGCCCAACTATCCCAAATATGCGAATTTAAATCGTGAATATTATTGCTTTTTTTCTGCCAAATCCAAAGCAATTCGTCGATGCAAGATTTAAAAGCGGTACGGCGCATGGTCAAAATAGGAAATTCTTCTTGCAGATTATAGCGATTTACAATACCGAATTTTTTTACAGTATGCGCAGGCACGCCGTCCTCCCAACGGGGACGCACGTCCAAATCGGTATCCCAATACCCGTTTTCCATAATATCCGTCATATTTTGCGCAAAAATTTCGTCCGCTCTGCTCATAAAGCCCACCTCGCTAGTTTTTATCTTTTTTATTATATCACATACAAAAGATTTCGTCAAGGTTTGAAAAACTTTTTTTAGTTTATTTTCGCAAAAAGTTGACAAACGAGAAAATTTTGGGTATTATATATGTGTATGCAAAAATTATATTGAAAGGAGACTTCTTAATTCTATGAATAAGAAAACCGTAAAAGACATCGAAGTTAAGGGCAAAAAAGTCCTCGTTAGATGCGATTTCAACGTTCCTATGAAAGACGGCGTTATCACCGACGAAAACCGTATTATCGGCGCGCTTCCCACCATTAAATATTTAATGGAACAGGGCGCGAAAGTAGTGCTTTGTTCGCACATGGGTAAACCCCACAACGTGTTCGACGCAAAACTTGAACTGAACAAAAAAGAAAAAGGTAAAGTTGCCGCACTTCCCGAAGAACAACAAGCTGCTGCTACCGAAGAATTTTTGGAAAAAGCAAAGAAAGACGTTAAAAAACTTTCCCTTGCTCCCGTTGCTGCTCGCTTAAACGAACTCTTGGACGGCAAAGTTGCATTTGCTTCCGACGTAATCGGCGAAGACGCAAAAGCAAAGGTTGCCGCTTGTAAAGAAGGCGAATGCGTATTGCTTGAAAACCTTCGTTTCCATAAGGGCGAAGAAAAGAAAGCGCCCGAATTTATGCAGGCGCTTGCAAGCTATTGCGAAGTTTACGTAAACGACGCGTTCGGTACGGCGCACCGCTCCCACTCCTCTACGGCAGGTATCGTAGAAGAAGGTTTGGTTACGACGGCGGCTTGCGGTTTCTTGATTGAAAAAGAGCTCTCCGTTATGGCAGATACTCTTGAAAACCCCGAAAGACCTTTCGTTGCAATCCTCGGCGGCGCAAAAGTCGCGGACAAGCTGAACGTTATTTCCAACTTGCTTGAAAAATGCGACACGCTTGTAATCGGCGGCGGCATGGCGTACACCTTCTTGAAAGCAAAAGGCGGCAAAATCGGTACGTCCCTCGTTGACGACGAGAAAATTGATTACTGTCTTGAAATGTTAAAGAAAGCGGAAAGCCTCGGCAAGAATATTCTTCTTCCCGTAGATACCGTTGCGGCAAAAGAATTCCCCAACCCTATCGACGCTCCTATCGAAACGACAGTAGTAGATTCCATGAACATTCCCGACGATATGATGGGCTTGGATATCGGTCCTGAAACCAAGAAAATTTACGCAGACGCAGTTGCAAACGCAAAATCTGTTATCTGGAACGGTCCTATGGGCGTATTCGAAAACCCGATTTTGGCAGAAGGTACGAAAGCAGTTGCAGCGTCCCTTGCAAACGCATACGGTAAAGCGACCACCATTATCGGCGGCGGCGACAGCGCAGCAGCTGTACAAGTACTTGGCTATGCAGACAAGATGACCCACATCTCCACGGGCGGCGGCGCATCCCTCGAACTCTTCGAAGGCAAAGTTCTTCCCGGTATCGCTTGCCTTAACGACAAATAAGAACTAATATGGCAGAGGGCAACTTGGTTTGCCCTTTCCTTGCGTTATAAACCAAAATAAAATTTTACAATTAGGAGTATTTATATCATGAGAAGACCTATTATTGCAGGCAACTGGAAAATGAACAACACTGCATCGCAAGGCGTAGCACTTGTAAACGCAATCGCCCCCCTTGTTAAAGACGCAAACTGCGACGTAGTCGTTTGCGTTCCCGCAATTAACATTCCCGCCATCAGCGAAGCAATCAAAGGCACGAACATCAAACTCGGCGCTGAAAACGTACACTTTGCGGAAAAAGGCGCATACACGGGCGAAATCTCCGCGGCAATGCTTTTGGAATACGGCGTTGAATACGTTATTATCGGCCACAGCGAACGCCGTCAATATTTCGGCGAAACGGATGAAACGGTAAACAAGAGAACGCTTACCGCTCTCGCAAACGGCATCACTCCTATCGTTTGTATCGGCGAATCTTTGGAAGAAAGAGAAACAGGCAAAACGGAAGAAGTTCTTGCTACCCAAATCCACGAAGGTTTGAAAGATATTGAAGATATCACCAAAATCGTAATTGCATACGAACCCGTTTGGGCGATTGGTACGGGTAAGACCGCAACCGCAGAACAAGCAAATGAAACCATCGCATTCATTCGTAAAACCGTTGGCGAAATGTTCTGTTGCAAATGTGCGGCAGCGCTCCGCATTCAATACGGTGGTAGCATGAATGCAGGCAACTGTAAAGAATTGATGGCTATGGAAGAAATTGACGGCGGTTTGATCGGCGGCGCGTCTTTGAAAGCACCCGATTTCGCGGCAATCGTAAACTTTGATAAATAAGCCTTTATACGGATAAATAATCCTTTATACGCACAGATTATTTAGGGGGACAGGCAGCGTTCATTGCATACCTGCCCCCACCATTTTGAAATTTAGGAGATAATTTTTATGAAAAAGCCTTATGCCATTATCATTATGGACGGTTACGGCATCAACCCCTCTTCCGTTGGCAACGCAATCGTTGCGGACGGCAGTAAATACGTCAACGAATTGAAAAACAACTACCCCTCCGCTCAACTTGGCGCAAGCGGTATGTCCGTCGGGCTTCCCGATGGTCAAATGGGCAACAGCGAAGTTGGCCATCTCAATATCGGCGCAGGCAGAATCGTTTATCAGGATTTGACGAAAATCACCAAAGATATCCGCAACGGCGAATTCTTTAAAAATGCAGAATTGCTTCGCGCTATGCGCACAGCGAAAGAAAACGGTAAGAAATTGCACCTCTACGGTTTGGTTTCCACGGGCGGCGTTCACAGCCATACGGAGCACCTTTACGCTTTGATAGAAATGGCGAAAAACGAAGGCCTTGACAACGTATACGTACACGCATTCACGGACGGACGCGACGTTGCCCCCACTTCGGGCGCGGGTTTCCTCAAAGATTTGCAGGATAAAATGAACGAACTTTCTTTCGGCAAAATCGCATCCGTTGCGGGTAGATATTACGCTATGGACCGCGACAATAACTGGGATCGTGAAGAAAAGGCGTACGATATGCTGACGTTGGGTACGGGCGTACAATTCGCAGGCACGGCGGAAGAAGCAGCAAAAGCTTCCTACGAAAACGGCGTTACCGACGAATTTATCCTGCCCACGAACCTTACCGAAAACGGCAAACCCGTTGCACTGATCGAAAAAGGCGACAGCATCATCTGTTTCAACTTCCGCCCCGACAGAGCAAGACAAATTTCGAGAATGTTCTCGCAAGAAAAATTCCCGTTCACAGACACAAAAACGGGTGCAACACTCGGTTTCGAAAGAAAGACGGGATTCCTTGCTCCTACGTACGTGGGTTTTGCCGTATATGATTCCTCATTTGAAAACGTGGGTGTGGCATTTCCTCCAGACGAAATCACCAACACCTTGCCGCAGTATATTGCGTCGCTTGGTTTGAAACAACTGCATATTGCAGAAACGGAAAAATATGCACACGTAACTTTCTTCTTCAATGCAAAATTAGAACCCCCCGTTGAGGGCGAAACGCGTATCGTAATCCCCTCCCCGAAGGTTGCAACCTACGATATGCAACCGGAAATGAGCGCTTATCCTGTAACCGAAAAGGTTTTGGAAGAGCTTGACAAAGGCGAATACGACGTTGTAATTTTGAATTTTGCAAACTGCGATATGGTTGGACATACGGGCGTTATGGAAGCGGCGATCAGTGCTGTACACGCGGTAGATGAATGTGTAAAAAAGGTAACGGATAAAATTCTTGCTATGGGCGGCAGCGCCTTGGTAACGGCTGACCACGGCAACGCCGATCAGATGCTTGCCGACGACGGCGTGGGCGCATTTACGCAGCACACGACCTTCCCCGTACCCGTTATCCTCGTTTCCGAAGAATATAAAAACGTAACCCTTCGCGAGGACGGCGTTTTGGCAGACCTTGCCCCTACGCTTTTGGATATGATGCACCTTGAACAACCCAAGGAAATGACAGGTAAAAGTTTAATTAAATAACGAAACCCTTTTTCCTTTCGGCGGCTGGGATACAGCCGCCTTTCTTTTTTCAAAAAAGTAAAAATTTTCAAAAATCAACGCGAAAAACAGTTGCGATATTTACGCAAGTATGGTATAATCAATTCGTAATTTTAAGAGCGTGGCGTTTTCTGCGCGCAAAAGAAAAGAAAAAAGGATTGATATTATGTGGAATTATATATATTTATTGACGAGCACTAACGATTTGGTCAGCGACAGCACCAGAAACTTATATTATACTTGCGCTGCAATTTTAATCGTTTTGATGGCAATTGCCGCAATTGCTTTGATTATCCTTGTTTTAATGCAACCAGCAAACTCGTCGGGTATCGACGCGCTTGGCGGCTCCAGCGAAACATTCTTCGGTAAAAACAAAGGAAAATCAACGGAAGCAAAAATGAAGAGATGGACTTGGATTTGCCTTGCTGTCCTTGCTGTTCTTTCCATTATCCTCTACACGTTGAGAGCGATTCTTCTTTAAGCAAATTTGTTTACTACGGCGGCTGCGATATGAGCCGCCGTTTTTATTTCATATCCCGCTACATATATAGGAGGTATTACGTTTTGAGTTCACAAAATAAAATATATGCACTGTTTCAAGACGGAACGCTCGGCGGGAAAACGGAAACGGAAATTTGCAAATTATTACAGATTCCCTACCGTGAAAAAGCACGCCTTGTTGATATATTAGACGAGCTTTGTCAAGCAGGAAAGCTATTTCAAAGCAATAATGGCCGATACGGAACAGTAGAACAGTTGGGTTTAATCAAAGGCGTTCTTTCGGGGAACGAACGGGGTTTTGCCTTTCTTGTTCCCGAAGATAAAACGCTTTTTCCCAACGATTTTTTCATTCCTCATAAAAATTTACGCGGCGCACTGCACGGCGATACGGTACTCATTGAACGCGTGTACAGCGGTTCCGAGGACGAAGGACGGGTAATTAAAATACTTTCCCGCGGATATGAAAAAATTGTCGGAACATTCCGTCGTGATCGCAAAGCAGGCTATCTTTTCCCAGACGAGAAGAAATTTTCCACCGAAATTTATATCCCGCTTTCCGATTGTTATCAAATCAAAAACGGCGTAAAAGCGGTAGCAAAAATCACCTCGTATCCGCACGGCAAAGCCCCCGGTGGAGAAATTGTGGAAATTCTTGGCGACGAGGACGATTTTTTTGCTGAAGAGCTTTCGATTATCCGCTCGTACAATCTACGGGAAGAATTCCCTCCGCGTGTAGAAAAAGAAGCAAAACGTCAATCTTTACGAGGCATTACGACGGACGATTTTGCCAATCGGCGAGATTTCCGTGATAAACTTATCGTTACCATCGACGGCGAAGACACACGGGATATAGACGACGCAGTTTCCTTGGAAAAAATCGGCAATGAATACCTTTTAAGCGTGCACATAGCCGACGTAAGCCATTACGTTTCCTACCGCTCCCCTTTAGACGCGGAAGCCTTTGAACGCGGAACAAGCGTATATTTTCCAGACCGCGTTTTGCCGATGCTCCCCCGCGCTCTCTCCAACGGAATTTGCTCTTTAAACGAGGGCGAAGACCGCCTTACCCTTTCCTGCCTTATGTGCATCAACGACAAAGGCGTTGTGCAGAGCAGTGAAATTGTAGAAAGCGTTATCCGTTCTACCCACCGCATGACTTATACGGAAGTAGAAAAAATTTTAAAAGGCGACGAACAGATTTGCAAAAAATACGCCGACGTAAAAGATATGGTGCTCTTATTTGGCGAGTTGACCAACATTTTACAAACAATGCGAGAAAAGAAAGGCAGTATTTCTTTGGACGTAAAAGAAGCCAAAATCCTTTTAGACAAGAACGACGAAATTATCATCCCCGAATACGAACGCGCCTTTTCCTATCAAATTATTGAAGCGTTTATGGTGTTGGCGAACGAAACCGTTGCGGAATATATGCAATCGATAGAAGCCCCTTTTCTCTACCGTATTCATGAAAAACCGAGCGAGGAAAAGGCAGTAGCTTTTCGCAATTTTGCACAGACTTTAGGCATCAATGCCCGTTACTCGGCAGACGACGTAAAACCGTACGATTATCAGCGCGTTTTGAAATCGGCTGAAGGGTTACCGACTTATTCCGTCCTTAACCGCGTAATGCTCCGCTCCATGCAAAAGGCACGGTACGACGCGGAGAATTTAGGACATTTTGGGTTGGCAAGCAGTTGTTATTGCCATTTTACTTCCCCCATTCGCCGATACCCCGATTTATGCATTCACCGCATCATCAAACAAATCCTTAACGGAGGTTACGGCGAAGCTTGCGAAACCTTTCGTGATTTCGTTCCGCGCGCGGCAAAGCAATCGTCCGAGCGGGAGCGCAGGGCTACGGACGCAGAACGGGACGTAGACGATTTGTATATGACAATGTATATGAGCGAACGACTGGGGGAAGAGTTCGACGCTGTTATTTCCGGCGTTACTTCTTTTGGTCTGTTTGCAGAACTTCCTAACGGCATTGAGGGTATAATCCCCATTGAAAGCTTGTTCGGAAACTTTCAGTTTGACCCTGACCGTTTTCTTTTAAAGGGCAGAACAGAAAGCTATACCATCGGCGAATCTATCCGCGTAAAGGCAATCGACGTAGATTTCAGCCGCCGCAGAACCGAATTTCGCTTATTGCATAAAATCCACCCGTCCGAATCGACAACCAACCCTATGGAGAACTAGTTTATGAAGATCATAACCACGAACAAAAGTGCCTCTTTCGAGTATTTTATCGAAGAAAAATACGAAGCGGGTATTGTTTTAGAAGGAAACGAAATTAAATCGGTACGTGCAGGCAACGTCAATATGAACGATAGTTTTTGTTTTGTGCGCGGCAATACGGTTAGCGTAAAAAATATGCATATTGCTCTGTACGAAAAATCCGATTCGTTTAGTACGCGAGATACTCGTCGCGACAGAAAACTCTTGCTGCACAAAAGTGAAATCGCAAAAATTGCAGGAAAAATCAATCGACAAGGCTATACGCTTGTGCCGCTGAAAATGTATTTTAAAGATTCTCTTGTAAAAATGGAAATCGCTCTTTGCCGAGGCAAACACACTTTCGATAAAAAGGAATCCATTGCTCAACGGGATTTGAAACGAGCGACAGACCGCGAAATTAAAAATGCAGGCTTTTAAAAATCAAAAACGCACCCCAAAGGGCGCGTTTTTCTATTTTCGCCGAAAAAAACGTCGGCGCGTTTCTACCAAGTGATATTCTTTCTCTTTTTTTATCTCTGCACAAATCGGTAAATTTGGCGAAGCGAGGCGTAAATCCCCGTTTGCCCCCACAACCATACAATACCCTTTCGCACAAAACAAAATCGGCACGCCGTTTTCAAATGCCCCTGCACGAAGAAGAGCAGAATGTATACAATCTACCCCTCCGTCGCAAATGCAAACAATCCATTCGCTTCCACAAACCGCAAGTGAATGCAAAACTTCGGAAAAATACAAATCCTCCGCAACAACAACGCCTACCCGCCCTATTTTCGTTTCATAAACGCGCAAATTTGCGCCGCTACTCACTTCCCCGTCAATAGCGTGCGTAGCGTCGGAAACACCTAAAATTCGCCCGTTTTCCGCAACGAGCGCGGATTTCCTGCGATGCCCGTGCGTATTTGTAACACAACCGCAAACAACCAAGTTTTTATGCAACTTTGAAACACGGGCGGCTTGTTCGAAAAAGCGGCTTTCCCCTTTTAACTCCTTTTCATAACAAATTTCTTGTGCGGAAAAACCCGCCAGCGTGAGTTCCTCCGTTTTGTTTTTAACCGCACCTGACGTTTCCCCCTTTTCAAGCCCTCCTAAATTTTCCACAAAACAAACCCGCATATTCTCCCCCAAAAAACGTTCTTCGTATTATTATATCCTTTCTGCAAATAAAAAGTTCCCGCTTTTATTTTTTCCTAATATACTGTATAAAGGAAGTTTTTTCGGGTAATACTTCACGAAAAGGAGGACGTATGTTTTGGATTGGACTGATTATAGGATTTTTTTTGGGCGGAAATTTAGGCGTCTTTATTATGGCGCTGTTTAAAAGCCATAAAAATTAAATCGGCAGATATTTCTGCCGATTTTTTATCTGTAATATTTTTCTATAATCTTTTGCATTTCGTCCAAATGTTTTACCATATCTTGTGCCAAAACCAAATGACAGCGGGCACGTACTAAATTTTGGTCGGGATAATGAATACGGAAATATTTATCCCCGTTTAAATAGTCGGTAAGGAAGCGCATACCGCATTCTGCCGTCATAGCGATTGCACCTAAAGCCAACGAATCTTTTTCCGCTTCGCTCATCGAAGTTTTCAGCGCCGTTACAAAGCCTTTCGCAAACGCCTCAAATTTCGCCAAATCCACGGAGACTTTTTCTAAATCTTTCTCGTCTTCCTCACACGTAGACGCCGCCACGCGAATTGCATCGCCAAAATCAAACGCTACCAAACCAGGCATTACCGTATCCAAATCAATAACCGACAAATGCTCTTTTGTTCTCGCATCAAACAAAACGTTACTCATCTTCGTGTCGTTATGGGTTACGCGCAACGGCAAAATTCCCGATTTTTGTTTACGGTAAGGCAACGTTGCAATTTCCTCCAAGGCAAAATAGCCGTCTATCTCCGCTGTAATCGCCGCCGCTCTGCCCGCCACGTCTTCCGCTATCGCTGTACGGAAATTTTCATATCTCCATACTGTATTATGAAAGTGCGGAATTACGATATGTAAATCTTCCACGGGATAATCGGCAAGATAACGCTGAAATTCCCCAAAGGCGATACCCGATTCTTCAATCACTTTTAAATCGTCCGTTTTTTCATAGCAAATCGAATCGTCTATATACCGACAGCAACGCCAAAAACCGCCGTCTTCCGTTCTCGTATAATAATCGTTTTCCGCTGTTTTTGCGTAATGTAATACATTCCGCTTTGCCGTCGCCTGTTTTTCTTTGATTTTTTTGCGAATAAATTCCGTAACCGAAGAAATATTTTCCATAACCTCTATGGGATTATTGAAAACGTACGTATTCACCTTTTGTAAGATATAATCCTTGATACCTCCGTTTCTCAAAAAAAACACTCGGTACGTCGTATTGATATGTCCGCTGTTTACAACTTCATAACGCTGATATTCCCCGACGATACAAAAACGCCGACATACTTCTTGAATTTGTTGTTCTATCATATCTACATCCTTTTTTGGTTTCCTCGCAATACAATGCAAGTATACCATTCCTATGCGGCTCCCCTTATTTTTTGCCACCGCAGCACTCTTCTAAAACGTACTCAATATAAATAGCATAACACATTTTAAAAAAAATGTCAAGGAGTTTTTTCAACTCCTTTTAAATGTACTTGTTTACAAATGAACAATTTTACATAAAAACGACGCCCTTTGCAAATACTTTTTCTATGTATAAAAAATTTCTTTTCAGTTTATTCTTCTGCATAGCTTTGCCCTTTTTCGCTTTTTCTTCTTGCCAAAAAAATAGTGCAGAACCGCCCTCCGTTCAAGAGTTATCTTCTGAAAATTTTGACAAGCCCACGCCTTTGCCCATTTTTCCAAGCGAAATTGACCCTGCGCAACCGCCTGCCCCCTCTAATATTTGGGACGTTTCCGACGTGGATATTTCCGAAATTGATACTGCCCGTAAATTGATTTCTTTCACATTTGACGATTCCCCTGCTCGTACACTTGAAAATATTTTAGCGGTATTCGCAGATTTTAACGAACATAACCCCGATTGCAAAGCCTCCGCAACGCTGTTTTGCAACGGATACCGCTTCGACAAACAAACCCCGCATTTGCTTGCAACGGCGCTTGCCTTGGGTTTTGATTTGGGAAATCATACCTACTCACACCCCGATTTAACTTTGCTATCCGATGAAGAAATTCAAAAAGAAATCACGCGAACAGACGCATTGCTATCGCGCGCAGACGGCAAAGAACAGCACTTGTTCCGCCCTCCTTTCGGCAAAATAGCCGAAGCGCAAAAAGGCACGTTATCCTCTCCTATCATCAATTGGACGATTGATACGCTCGATTGGAAAGATACGGAAGAAGAACAAATCTATCAAACGGTCATGTCGCAAAAATTTTCAGGGGCTATCGTATTAATGCACGACGGGTATGAAAATACCGTATCCGCTTTAAAACGACTTTTGCCAGATTTAAAATCAGCGGGATACCAAGTTGTCAGCTTATCCAAAATCAGCAAAGCGCACAACTGCCCTTTTCGCAACGGAAAAGAATATATCCGCGCAAGAAAACAATCAACGGTATAAAAAAGAGAGGCAATCGCCTCTCTTTTTTTGTTCCTATTAAAACTTATCCGTACAATACATGCGGAAGAATTCTGCACAATCTTCCACCCATACTTTTACTTTCTTCAATTCAGGACCTTCAGGATTTACATCCATTCGTCCCGTAGACAATCCGTGTACGCCGCGTGGATAAATATGTAACTCGTAATCCAATCCGTGGTCGGACATTGCTTGCGCGAAACGAATAGCGTTGTCCGCGGGTACGCTCTGATCGGTAGCAGTAGCCCAAATAAACGCCGGCGGCGTATCTTCCGAAACCGCTTCATTCAAATTCAAAGTTTTTAAAAGCTCTGTTTTTTCCTCTTCGGAATATCCATTTAACAAATTCACATACGAACCGAAATGTCCGTGCGTATTGGAAATTACAGGATAACAAAGTCCCACTGCCGTAGGTTTACAATTCAACGCTACCCCCGCTTTTTGCGAAACGTTTTGATGTTCAACGGCAAGGTTTCCGGTAAGATGTCCGCCCGCAGAAAAACCAACGGCAAACACTTCGTCGGGCTTTACGTTCAACTCTTTTGCATGGCTTTTTATATAATCCATTGCTGACGAAGCTTCTAAAAGCTGTTCGGGATAACGAACGCCTTGCGGAGCATTTAAATACCAAAGAATAAACACCTGAAAGCCTTGCGCCAAGAACGCGGCGGCAATCGGCTCGCCTTCACGACGGCACGCCATAGCGTATCCGCCGCCGGGAATCACCAAAACCGCAGGCCTCCCCCAATCTTCTGGAACTTCTCTATCAAAGGGATAATCGGCAATCAGTCCGTCCAATTTTCCACCTTGCAAAAAAGGATATACACTTTTTAATTCCACCGAAATCGTTTTCATAATTCCAATCCTTATGCCTTGAAAAATTCGTTGTAAATTGCCTTTAAACAATTTGCATAATCTTCGTTTTCCACGCCTACGATAATATTCAGTTCGCTAGAGCCTTGGTCTATCATATTCACGTTGATACCCGCTTCGCTTAACGCCTTAAACAAACGCGCGGACGTACCGACGTTCTTTGCCATACCGTGCCCTACCGTCGCTATCAACGAAATGTTTTCATGCGTGTATATCTTATCCGGTTGCACAGCTTCTTGCATTTCCGCCAATAACAATTTCAAGATATCCCCTTTCAGGAATTCGTTATCAATAACCAAAGACATTGTATCAATACCCGAGGGCAAATGTTCAAAGGAAATACCGTGTTTTCCAATAACGGAAAGCACCTTTTGAACGAACCCTACTTCCGAGTTCATCAACGATTTTTCCAACGTAATGGAGGTAAAACCTTTCTTACCCGCAATACCCGTAACGACGTAATCGCGAATATCGCGCGTGGAATTTTTCACGATATACGTACCAGCGTCTTCAGGTCGGAAAGTGTTGCAAATACGGATGGGTATCCCAGCGCTGCGAACGGGAAAAATCGATTCGCTATGCAGTACGTTCGCCCCCATATACGAAAGTTCACGCAGTTCTTGATAAGTCAATTCGGGAATCCATTTCGGAGAATTGATAATGCGGGGGTCGCAAACGTAGAATCCGCTTACATCCGTCCAATTTTCATACAGGCATGCCATTACCGAACGAGCTACGATAGAACCCGAAATATCGCCGCCGCCGCGGGAAAAAGTTTTTACTTTCCCATTCGCACCCAAGCCATAAAAACCGGGAATCACCGCCCTTGCATATTGCTTTAAAACTTTTTCACCAAGCGCAAAGGTCTCCTTTTGATCCAAAACCCCATTCTCGTCAAAGCGGACGAATTCCGTTGCGTCCACGAAAGGAACGTCCAAAACCGCCGCCATAATTTTTGCGGCAAGAAATTCGCCGCGCGACGCGCAATAATCCCGCCCTGCGCCGTTTAAAATTTCCTGTTCCGCTTCATCCAAACCGTCTTTGATGTGCAATTCTTTTCCGATTTCCGCTTCGATATTCATAAAACGAACGCGAATTTTTTCAAACGTTTCCTTAAACGCCGAAATGTCCCCCGCTTCTACTTCGTCCGAACATTTATACAGCAAATCGGTTACCTTGATATCCCCGCTATAACGTTTCCCGGGCGCGGAAACCACCACGTAACGGCGGTCTTTATCCTCTTCTATAATCTTTGCGGCAGACAGAATTACATTTCCGCTTGCCATAGAAGTTCCTCCAAATTTACATACCTTCAATCCCATACAAACTCCTTAACCGTGATAAAAATCACAAAATACTTTTCTTTTCTCTCTTCCATCAAACGAGGCGTTAAATATTCAACGCCATTACCACAAAAAATGCCAATAAAGCGCAAACGGCTTTTATCCAAAACTTAGAAACGAATACGTTTTTTAAAAATCTTCCGAATTTCATACTCTGTTACCTCCGTCCGCCTTTTCTATCCGTTAACGGCATTTCATGCCAATAATAATCTTTCAACGCATCTACAAGCATATCGTAATCAGCGTATCTCGTTACCATACCTTGTTTTACGATAGAGATAATCCCCGTTTCTTCGGAAACAACCAAAGAGATTACGTTTGCCACTTCGGTAATCCCAATCGCCGCGCGATGCCGCGTGCCATATTCCTTGGGATAACTTGTCTTTTGCGTCAACGGCAAGAAACAACCCGCCGCCTGAATTTTATGTCCGTGAATTACCATTGCGCCGTCATGTAAAGGCGATTTCGGGAAAAATACACTTTCTAACATTTGCGTAGAAATTTCCGCGTTAATGGAAACCCCGCTTTGTACAACCTGCTTCGGAAGCGCGCCTTTGGAAAGCACAATCAGCGCGCCGACATTGTTTTTAGACATATTCTGTAACGCCTTTACGATATTGGACATACAACGTTCTGTTTCCGCCTGCGACACCGCTTCCGTACCGCCCGTAGATTTTTCTACGGATTTTTCCGTCGTCTTATGCACGTCCCAAAAATATTTTTTTACTTCCATGCTGAATAGCATCAGCATGGTTGCCGAAACGATAAAAACAAACATCAAGAACGCGAACGGAGGCATAATCTCTTTCGCAAAAACGGAAATACATCCGCCCGCCACGAGAAGCATCCAATATACGACCATCAAGTTTGTTGCATCATTATCCCGCAAAATCTTTGAAACGAAGAAGAGTATTGTAAACAGCAATAGAATTTCTATCACTTGTAATGCGCCGAACGAAGCAAAAAAATCCTGCACATTCCCCTTCAACACTTTCATGCTGATTGCCAATAGTTGCATTTCCATAAAAACCTCCTGCTTTTCCCGATATTTTTACCAAGTAAAAAAGGATTTCGTAGTAGTATTATTATATAAAATTCTTTATTGAAAATAAAGCGTTTTTTCTTAATTTTTACATTTTTCCAAAAAATAGATTCGCTGTAACCTTTTTCAATGCCGCGGAGGGCGTTAAAGCGCCGCATTTCACGTCGCTAATCGCCTGATACACGCCGTTGTAAACCGCCAATAGCTCGCCTTTGGAAAATTTCGCCGCCTGTTCACGATTCTTGCGGGCGGCGTATTCTTTTATCCCTAATGCCGCCGCAATTTCCTTATCGCTACCTTGACATAAGGACGTTTCATATAACCCCTTAAAATAGGACGCCAACGACGAAAGCAACGACGTTTCGTTAAATCCACGCGTGGATAAATCCTTTATTACCCGCATATACTCCGAATAATTCTTCCGCGCCAATGCGTTTGCCAATTCGTAAATTTTATACTCGGAATCGGGATATACCAACTCCTCCACAATCTCATCCGTTAAGCGTTCTTTTTTCGTTGCAGCGCAATATCCCAACAGTTTTTCCGTTTCCATAGCAATCCGCGACATATCAAACACACAATAAGACGCCAATTTAGCGCAAGTAATTCCATCGGCATACAACCCCGCGCGCTTGCAGGTAATATATATCCACTTTTTAATCGTTTCCTCGTCCGAGCGGGCGCAATCGACGTACGTAACGTTGGGTTTCTTTGCCAGCGCTGCCACGCCCGACTTTCCCTTCGCGCCATTCGTAATCAACAAAATCGTATCCGTAGACGGATTTTCAAATAACGGTTTTAAATATTGCTCGTAATCCTTATCCGTGGGATAAAATTCGCTTACCCGAACAATACGCTTTTCGCTGATAAAGGGAAAGGAACGCGCCGCGTCTACCAACGCTTTCAACTTTTCCCCCTTTAACGCACTGCCGTCAAAGGCAGTGTAATCCAAAGTCGACTCTTGTAAAAAGCGGGATTTCAAAATCGCCTCGCCCTTTTCACGAAAATATACTTCTTCCCCCTCGAACAAATAAATAGGGCGTGCGCCGTTTTCATCAGTGAATTTTTTAAATTCTACGTATTTCATACGTACGCCCCCCTTTCCATTTTCGTTATTATAACATATAATACAAAAAAAAGCAAGAATCTAAACAAAAAACATTCTTTCTACACGTTTTTTATGGCAACGCCACAAAAGCGGTTGACGAGCGTCTACAAAATCGTCGTAATCATAAACGCAGCGAATAAACCTATTGCAATCCAACGCCGCGCCCTTTTCCGCAAATTCCATTTATCCGAAAGAAAAGTGCACGCCAAATAATAGCAAAGCATCCCTATCCCCGTCAGCGAGACTCCTTTTATGCAGAAAGAAGAAAAATCAAACGCTTCAAACGCAAGCAACACCCCCGTCCATAGCATAGACGGAAAATACAAAATCACACTCGACCAAGAAATGGATAACAGACAAGCTATCAATACCAACAGTAAAAGTCCTGAAAACGCCGCGCTAATAAGCGGAACAAATAAAAAATTGAGTAAAAGCGACCAAGCGGACAGATATCCAAACGCGGATAATTGAATGGGTGCGGTGGCAATTTGCGCCGATAACGTTACCGACAAAAAAGAGGTTGTCGCGCGACGAATACTTTCGCCGATAGACGGAGGGGCGTCTTCTTGCTCCTCCCAACTTCGCAGCACCGCTTCTCTTTTTCCAAATGAAAGTGTTAAAATTATCTTTTTACTTAATTCATCGCAGACATGCCCTATGGGTTTTGCTAAAAACGCAATTCCAAGACAAGCGGCAAAAGAAAGCAGAAATCCTACACAAAATAACTCTATTGGATTCAACAACAATATCAAAAACGCCGCAAGACCTAACGATTCTAATAAATCCGTTTTTACGCCTATCAACGCAAAGGCGTAATTGACCAAACAAAGAATCAAAGCGCGCACAACGGAGGCGGAAAACCCACAAACCCCGGCATAGAAAAACAACATGGACGCCATTAAAACGTACCGCGGAAATTTCGGCATCTTTTTGAGTCGCGTCTTCTTTACCAACAACAGACAAAAGGCATATAACGCGCCCATATGTAATCCGGACACGGCAAAAATATGCGCAATCCCTCCGCGCCGCACGTTTTCCAAGAGTTCGGATTCAATCCCCGTCGTATTTCCCGTAAGCACGGCCATTGTAACCGCTGCAGGCGTTTCGTACATACCCGCATACACGACCCGTTCCATACGCGTACGCATAGCGGCAAACAAATCCAATTTATTTCCTATTACAGAAACACTCTCCACGTCCGTTAAGACATACCTCAAATCATCACGTATGGAATACGCGCGAAAGGAGCCGAACTCGTCAAAAAAGTTGGTGTCCGTTTCTATAAACCCATATAATAAAAGCTGGTCGGAAAGCTCTAACTTTTCGGCGTAGCCAATAGGCAGGTATGCAACGAGCCGTCCATTCTCCACTTCTCCGTCTACGTGTATACCCTCTAAAACCAACAATAAATTGTAATCGTTTCGCTCTTTTACCACAACGTTGCCCGATACGTACGCCTGCCGTCTGTATGGAGTCGCATCGGAAAACTTCTCCGTTTGATTTCTAAAAACAAGAAAGCCCAAACAAAAACAAATCAGCAACCAACACACAGCAAGCAGCGTTTTCCAAACCCGTTCAAAATTGTCGCAAAAACAAAACGGCGCTGCCGCAAATGGGAGCAAACACAAGCCCCATAACACGGAATCGCCGTTAAAAATATGTAAATATGCAAAAATTATCCCCAATGCAAAAAGAATTGCAGAGAAAAACAGCGGACGAAAATTGAATAATCTATCGGCTATTTCTTCTCTTTTGTACACATTCTCCACTGGTTTTTTACCTTTTGAACCGTTAGCTTTCCAACCCCGCTAAATAATCGATTGAAACGCCAAAATATTTTGCAATACGAATAAGGTTTGAAAGTTTAGGCTCCCTCAAACAATTCTCCCACAGACTAATCGTCCCGTGGCTCACATCCAAAGCGTCCGCAAGTGTTTCTTGTCCCAACCCTTTTTCCGTACGCAATTCCTTTAATCTTTCGGCAAATATCTTTTTCATATTTATATTATCTCACAATTGTAAGAATAATATTGCCTTTGTTACTATAATAAGGGAAACCTGCCTTTCTTTTTCTCTATACACCTTTTTACCATCATTTGAACATTTGAACAAGTATTCAATCAAAAACTCACAAAAAAAACTCGGTTTTAACCGAGCCTTTTCTTTATTCTAAATACTGCGAAACGGTATAAGATAATTTGTCTAATACCTCTTCTACTTCGCCAAAGAGCATACATCCCGCCGCACGAACGTGCCCGCCGCCGCCATAAACGCCTGCAATTTTATTCACGTCGGCATAATTTTTAGAGCGTAAAGATATTTTATATTGCCCTTTTTTTACTTCCATTACGGAAGCGGCAACTTCTACCGTGTCTACGTTGAGAGGAAAATCGACAAAGCCCTCCGTCATTCCGTTATCCGCACCGCAAGCTTCCATATTCTCCTTGCTGACGACAATCACGGCAAAACGGTCTTCGTGATAATATCGAATCGCACTCATGGTTTTAGCAAACAGCGCCGCGCGCGCCTTGGGCTGCTTTTTAAAAAGCATATAATTATAATAACAGATATTCGCCCCCGTTTTTACCAACTTCGCGCCAAGCGACAGCGCCTCTTCCGTTACGTCGTCGTGCGAGAAATTGCCCGAATCGGTAAGCAAACCAATCAACAAATATTCTGCCGTTTTTTTATCCAACGGAGCACCCATGTCTTCGATTAACAACGCAACGTTCATACAATTCGCCGAACAGCAACGCACAAAATTATACTTTGCAAAACCACGATTTGAAACGTGATGATCAATATTTATTGTATCGATTTTCTTCCGTTTCGCGATTAAAAACTCCTCTTGCAACGCGCCCAAACGCTGTTCGTCGCTGCAATCCACCGTTACAAGCAAATCGTACAAAGCCGTCGGCGTTTTTTGCACTCGGTCTACCCCTTCGATAAATGCAAGGTTAGACGGAACGTCCGTTTCCACGCAGACCTCGTTATCAATTTTTAAATAATCCAACGCCCGCGAAAGAGCCAATGCACTACCAAACGCATCCCCATCAGGACGCATATGGGTAACGATTAACACCCGCTTTGCTTGTTTGATTCTTTCCGTTATTTCTTGCAAAGTGCAATTCATCATACATACCCCCAAAAGCCGTTAATGCGTTGCAGAACGCAACGCATTAAATCTTTTAATCTTCTTCCTTGTCCTCGTCTACAGGTGTAGAATAGGTAATTTTTTTAAACAGCTCGTCCATTTTCGCACCGTAAACCATACTGCCGTCCAAACGGAAAGTCAGTGCAGGTACGGTACGCATCCGCATTACTTGCGAAAGTTCATGACGGATATACCCTGCATTCTCTTGCAACACCGCCAAAGAACGCTTGGTTTCCTTTTCTCCCGCGCCGTAAATACTTACGTATATAACCGCCGTTTTCAAATCAGGCGCAACGTCCGCTTCCGTTACGGATATTAAACCCTTTAAATCGGGCGATTTATCCTTTAACCGACGCAAAATTACGCTGATTTCTTTTTGATATTCCCCGTTCAAACGGGAAGTCCTCGACACTTTCATTACGCTTTGATTTCCTCCGTAACGTAACACTCGATAATATCCCCAACGCGAATTTCATTAAAGCCCTCGATTGCACAGCCGCATTCGTAGCCGTAATTTACTTCTTTCACGTCGTCCTTAAATCTCTTAAGCTGCTTTACGCCGCCCTCGCAAATCATAATATCTTCGCGGTAAATACGAAGTTTTCCGCCGCGAATAATCTTGCCGTCCGTAACGTAGCAGCCTGCAATCGTACCCACGCCCGTAATATTGAACGTTTGACGCACTTCACATTTACCCGTAAGCACTTCTTTGAGTTTGGGTGCAAGCATACCTTTAAGAGCCGCTTCCATATCGTCGATAAGTTCGTAAATAATACGGTAACTTCTTACGTCTACCTTTGACGTTTCCGCAATCTTTTTAGCTTTCGTATCTGGACGAACGTTGAACCCGATAATAATCGCGTTAGCACTATCCGCAAGCATAACGTCGCCCTCGTTAATCGCACCTGCAGCAGCGTGAATTACCTTTACTCGCACTTCTTCGTTGCTCAATTTTTCAAGCGACTGCTTCACCGCTTCTACGCTACCTTGTACGTCCCCTTTCACGATAAGGTTCAGATTCTTCATCTTACCTTCTTCTACTTGTGCAAAGATATCATCCAAGGAAACACGACTCTGTTCCTTAATCATGCTTTCACGTTCGCGGTTCTTTCTTTCTTCCTGAACCTGTTTCATCAACGCTTGGTCAACCGCCATAATGCTATCGCCTGCATTGGGAACGTCTTCCAAACCGAGAATGGAAACTGCCATCGAAGGACCTGCGCTCTTCACCGCTCTGCCCTTATCGTCAAACATTGCGCGGACGCGTCCCATCGTCGTACCGGACAAAATATTATCGCCCGTCTTCAACGTACCCGTCTGTACGATAATACTTGCAACGGGGCCCTTGCCTTTGTCCAACTTCGCTTCGATAATCGTACCCTTTGCCTGACGTTCAGGATTCGCCTTAAGTTCTTGCATTTCGGCAACGAGATTGACTGAATCCAAAAGCTCGTCAATACCCATACCCGTCTTTGCGGAGATGGGAACTACCATCGTATCCCCACCCCATTCTTCGGGAACGAGTTCGTATTGCATCAATTCCTGTTTCACACGGTCAGGGTTAATTTCGTATTTATCCATTTTATTCATTGCGACGATGATAGGCACGTTTGCCGCTTTCGCGTGGTTGATTGCTTCCACCGTTTGGGGCATGATACCGTCGTCTGCCGCCACGACAAGAATAACGATATCCGTTACTTGCGCACCGCGCGCACGCATAGCCGTAAACGCCGCGTGCCCAGGCGTATCGATAAAAGTAATCTGTTTGCCTTTCGCCGTAACGGTATACGCACCAATGCTTTGGGTAATACCGCCCGCTTCCCCCGCCGTAACCGTCGTTGCACGAATCCTATCCAACAGCGAAGTTTTACCGTGGTCAACGTGTCCCATAACCGTAACAACGGGCGCGCGGGTAACGAGTTTGTTTTCGTCTTCTGCCACCACCGTATCCATAAGCACTTCTTCGGCGGTCTTTTCGGGTTTATATTCCAAATCGATTCCCATATCCATTGCAATCATCAATGCGTTATCATAATCAATGGAATCGTTAATTCCTTTCATAATGCCTTCTTTAAAAAGTCTCTTCGTGATTTCCACGGCGGAAACCCCAAGCTTTTCGGAAAGCACTTTCAAAGGTATATCTTTCGTCGTAACCACTGCGTGTTCAATTTTAACGGTGGCAATTTCTTTCTGTTTTGCCTTTTTGGGCGCACGTACTTTTCTGTAACCGCTCTTATCCTCGTCAAAATCCTCTACCGTCATGCCCTGCTGTTTGATAAGCGTACGCTTGGAAAGAGGTTTCTTTTCCGTATACGTTTTCTCAAAAGTCTTTTTCTTTGCGGGCGCAGAGAACGATTTGTTTTCCTTGCTGGGCATAATAGGCGCGGAAATAGGAGCGCCGCTCACGCCCACGGGACGAGCGGGCTTTGCACCTTGTTGTGCAGGTCTTTGTCCAAAAGGTCTGTCGCCTTGAGGACGTGCGGGTCTTTCCCCCGTAGGACGAGGGCGATAGGACGAGCCCCCTGCGTTGGGATCTACGCCAGGCTTCGCTACGTATACGCCTTGCTCTTGACCGTTGCGGAAATATCTGGGTGCGCGCGGGCCTGCAGGCGCAGACGGTGTTTTCGGAACAAACGTGCGTGTTTCCGCTTTCTGTTCGGTTTTTTCCTCAGCCTTCTCCTCAACTTTCGTTTTCGGTTGTTCTTCCGCCGTTTTGTCTTCTTGGCTTTTTTCTTCCGCGGCTTCTACAACATTCGTGTTTTCTTGTTCAGAAACCTCCGCCGTCTTTTTTGCCGTCCGTTTCTTCGGTTTTTCCGTTTCGGGAGCAGGTTGTTCTTCCTCTGCTTTTGCTTTCTGCTGTTCCGCAGCCTTTGCTGCTTCCTCCGCAGCAATACGAGCTTCTTCCGCCGCTCTTGCCGCAGCTTCCGCCGCTTCGCGTTCTGCCTTTTCAGCCTCTAACGCAGAAAGTTTTTTCAAAATATCCGAAAGATTTTTTTCTGTGGAAAAAAGACGCTTTTGCAAGCCGCCAAGCTGCTCTTCGTCTAACAATCCCAGTATTTTTTCCACATTCTCGTATTTTTTTGCCATAGGTTCAGTTGTTTCCTCCCGAATAGAATTTAAATTGGGGCTCACTCTGTGCGATAGCAATTATCGCCATTGCGAGGTTTTCATCTGTAATCGCCACCGCTTTTACGGCAGGGCGGCACACCGCGTTAGAGAGTCCCTCATTCTCCGTCAGCCACAAGGGGCAACGAAATTTTATATGTGCGCTCTCCATTAATTTTAAGGAATTTTTCCCGATTGCCCCGTCGGCAATCAACAAATATATTCCCTTTTTTTGTTTTTCTATCATTTCCGTACCGAAGATAATCTTCCGTGCGCGGATGCAAAAACCTATATAGGTTTCTATCTTTGCGTTCACTTGCTTTCCTCCCCAACGCCGCGATAAACGACGTCGTCTACGTGCGCAGAAAAGGCTTTATGCAACAATTTTTTTCCGTTTAATTTTTTTAAACAATCTTCACTGCCGCAAACGTACGCCCCACGTCCAGGAGCTTTCCCCGTAGGGTCAAGCCGAATTTCGTCCTCCGCCGTCTTAACAACACGGGTCATTTCCGATTTTGGCTTCATTTCACGGCAAGCAATACACATACGCAAAGGAATTTTTTTCGTTTTGGGCATAGATTGCTCCTTTTTACTTCTAGATTCCGCAAACGGTATTGCGGACTCTGCTTGCAAAATTATTCTTCGGATTCGTTTTCAAATTCTTCCGTTTCTTCGTTTTCAATCTGCGCAAGCACTTCCGCAGCTTCGGGCGAAGACGCGCTCTTTACGTCGATTTTCCAACCGGTAAGGCGAGCTGCCAATCTTGCATTCTGTCCGTCGCGTCCAATCGCCAACGAAAGTTTTTCATCGGGCACGATTGCCATTGCACTGCGTTCGCCACGCGCCGTTACCGACAAAACGGTTGCAGGGGACAGCGCTTTGTAGATAAACGCCAAAGGATCTTCATTCCAAAGAATGATGTCGATTTTTTCGCCGCCGAGTTCTTCTACCACCGCATTTACGCGCGCGCCTCTGTTACCAACGCAAGCACCAACCGCGTCCACGCGCGCATCGTTGGAAAGAATCGCCATTTTCGTACGGTGCCCCGCTTCACGGGCGATTTCTTTAATTTCTACCACGCCTTGCGCAATTTCGGGTACTTGCTCTTCGAAGAGTTTCTTTACCAAGCCCTGCGCGCTACGGGATACAACGATTTGCGAATTTTTGCCGTTGTTCTTTACGCGTTTTACGAACACTTTTAATTTGTCGCCAACTGCATATCTTTCGGTAGGAACACGATCCTGCGGCGGCATAACGCCTTCGATTTTTTTATCACCGAGTTCCACATAGATATTGCGTTCGTCGATTTTACGGATAACGCCTTCCATCAACTCGCCTTCTTTATCCGAAAATTCAGAGAACGTGTTGTCGCGTTCCGCTTCATGCAATTTCTGTAAAATAACTTGCTTTGCCGTTTGCGCTGCGATGCGCCCGAAATTTTTGGGAACGAACACTTTTACGATTGTGTCGCCCACTTTATAATTCGGATTCAACTCCTGCGCGTCTTCCAAAGAAATTTCCTTGTCCTTATCTTCCACTTCTTCCACTACGTAACGGGTAGCGCGGAATTCGATTGTGCCTTTTTCCGCATCCAATGCAACCGCGATTTCAGCGCCGCCGTCAAACTGCTTTTTGTATGCGGACGCAAGCGCATTTTCAAGCGTTGTGATAAACGCTTCTTCGCTGATACCTTTTTCTCTTACCAAATCGGTAAGCGCGGCAAAAAACTCTTTGTTTTCCATGATTTTCAATCTCCTAATTGAATTTTCGTAATTTTTATGCTTTCGTTTGATATTTCCCGTCAAAACAATCCGTCAAAATCGATTGCCCGACAAATTTTTGCTATTTTGGATTTCTCCAACTTCACTTCTTCCCCTTTGTCCTCTAAATACACGCAAGTTTCGTCATGCCCTTTTAAGGTCATTTCGAAAAACTTTTTACCTTTAAGCGGTGCAAACAGTTTCACTTCCACCTTTTGCCCTATGCATTTTACGTAATCGCGGTCCGTTTTCAACGGTCTGTCTAAACCCGGACTGGAAACGTTGAGGGTGTACGGCGCGCCGTACGTAGGGTCAATTTCGTCTAATACAGGATCGATTGCGCGGTGAAATTTTTCACAAATATTTAAATCCACGCCCCCCTCCACGTCAATATACACGGTAAGAGCGGGTTCTTTCCCCTGTTTGAATTCCACCTCTACGATTTCAATATTCATCTCATCCGCTATCGGTTGAATTCCGTTTTGAATTTCTTGCGTCGTTTTGGTTTTCATAATCCCCCTGAATAGCATTATTGAGAGCGGTGGTAACCGCTCTCAATAACAGAATCATTATTAAGCGTCTTTATTATACCATTATCCTATGCAAATTGCAAGCGTTTCAACCCACTTTTTCAAGATTTTTTATCACAGAACGCCTGCCGCTTGCAAATCTTTATATAAACATTCCACTATTTTTAAATGTTCTCCGTTGAACACGTGCGGCCAGCTCATAATATGCATACCGATCACTACCGAGATATTTCGTACGGGGTCTACCATCAAATACGTACCCGCCGCGCCATCCCAGCCGAACTCTCCTTTAGACAATCCCCATTCGGTATCCCGCATTCGAACGCGCACGCCCAAACCGTAGCCGTAATCTGCACCCTGTACGCAAGTAAAGGTATTTTTTACCTGCATTTCCGCATGTTCGGCTGCCGTAATTTTTGCAAGCGTTTCTGCCTTTAATAATCGGTAACCGTTTTCGCCGATACCGCCGTTTGCCAACGCAACGGCAAATTTCGCGTAATCCTTCACGTTAGAAATTACGCCCGCGCCGCCGCTATCGTAATTTTCCCCCAAAATCAAGCGATTATACGGTTTCATTTGCCAAATCTTTCCCGTTTCATCGCAATCGTACATATCGTACATACCCTTTTCTTCGAGATGGAATCCGCTGTCCGTCATCTCCAACGGTTTAAAAACAACTTCCGCCATAAAATCGGAAAAGCGTTTTCCGCTCACTTTTTCCACTACCGCAGCCAATGCGTCGTGGCAAAGGCTATATTCAAAACGCTCCCCTGGCTCAAACAGCAACGGCGTTTCCACAAACGCGCTTACCGCCGCCAAAGTATCCGCTTTACCGTTCGTTTTACGCACCGCTTCCCGAATGGGACTCGTCTGCAAGTTATAAGACAAGCCGCCCGACATTGTAAAAAGATGACGCACTGTCATCTTTTTTTTCGTGGGCACAAATTTCCCGTCCTCACCCTCCAAGTAGGTATTTGCATAAGCGGGCAAATATTTTTCCACCAAATCGTCCAAAGCAAGTTTTCCTTCTTCCACCAAACGCATGGCGCAAACCACCGTGAGCGGTTTCGTCGCAGAAAAGAAAAACAAACGCTCTTTCCCCGTTACTTCTCCTGCGTCAGATACGCCGTAAGAAAATACCTCTTGGTAGTTTTTATACAAACGGACGTCTATGTAAGGAATTCCCTTTTCCCCATTCAACTTGTTTACGTAGTCTACCGTTCTTTTCCCGTTCATCAAAGACATGCCCCCACTTAAGACAATTTTCCTTTCGTTTTTACCAACTCGATAAAGACTTTCGCCGTTACGCAAGCGTCGTCGAACGCACGGTGATGATTAAAACTGAATCCATAATAATCTGCAACCGTATTCAGCTTGTAATTTGCCAATTTTCCTCTCAAAATTTCCTGTGCTAAAGCAAGCGTATCGTATTGCTTTTTATCAAACAAGTACCCGCATTGCTCTCCGTAATAGGAAACGAAACGGTAATCAAACGTTACGTTGTGTCCAACCAAAATCGCACCGTCCGTAAATTTATAAAAATCAGCAAGCACCTGCGAAACCTCGGGCGCGCCGACCAAATCGGCGTCTTCTATTCCCGTCAAATTGATGATTTCTTTCGAAAGTTTTTCAGGGCAAGCAACAAACGAAGAAAATTTTTCCACGATCTCGCCGCCGACAATCTTTACCGCGCCGATTTCAATAATTTTATCCATTCTTCCCATTGCGGGGTTGTTATTCAAGCCCGTAGTTTCCAAATCGAAACAAACGAATACGTTATTCTTTAAATCGGCAGGCTTCGACAAATCCTCAAACAGTCCCGACTGCGTATAATCCACGTAAGGTTCGGGGAATACGGTATGATAGAATTTTGGAACGGGTTTGCTTTTTCTCCCCTCCGGCACAAACCCTTCGGGCGGTTCGCCGAAATTGATTTTCGCCGCTTTAAACGAACGAGAACCTTTGTATTCTTCATTCGTTCCCGTAATCATAATTTTATCCCCCGATTTTATTTCACGCACTTTCTCCACCGTCGCTTTTTTCGGGAAATAGGTCGTACGGAGCAACCCAGAACCATCGTTAATGGACACGGAAAAACGAGTTTTTTCCAAGTCTTCACCCGTTTCGTCGTTGTGCTTTACATACTTGATTTCTTCGATATAAGTAACTTCGCCACATACCGTGTATACACCTTCAACGTTTAAACAATCTGCCAAGTATACGGCTTTGGTTAATTGTTCGTAGGTATCCGCGCCGTCGATTTTTTTATAATTGCAAATAGGAAAACGGCGAATTTCCAACGGAACAACTTCTTCCATTTCCTCTTCTTTCTCCTCTAAAATAGACAAATCGGGCGCAGCTTTTTCCACGATGCGAACGTTGCCGTAAAAGCTTCCACAATATCCGCTGGATAAATATTTACTGATTTCATCCAAAATTTTCCCCGAAGAAAACAAATTCTGCTCGCCCGAAGCGATATCCACGTAAAAATTTGCGCCGCTCGAAAGCATTTCTACGTGCACACAATCCCGTTCTAAAAATGCCGCAGCAGCGGGAAAATTCCGTTGAACAAACTCAAAAATCTTATCCCCGACAATTTGTGCGTCCGGTACGCGCTTTACAATTTTCACACGCGCAGAAAAACCCGCGGGTAAATATCTTTCCGAAATTCCCCGTGCCTCGTCCTCTTCCTGCGCTGAATACGTTTTATCCGTCACCAAGAAAAACTCTGCAGTGTTATCTCTTTTTCGCACGGAAATCCCGCAAAGAATCGCATTTTTCAAACCCTGCAATTCCCGTATCTCCGTTAAATACGCATCTATTTTATTCGCCATCTAACAATAACCTGATTTCCTTAAAAAATTCTCTTTCGGCTTCTTCTGCCGAAGTCTTTTTATAAGCGACTCCCTTTTTAAAAATCAAGCACGAGCCGTTACCGCCGGCAATTCCCAAATCAGCGTCTTTCGCTTCCCCTGGACCGTTTACAACACACCCCATTACCGCAATTTTCGCTCGTTTTTTATAAGGGCGTACAAATTCCGTTACTTTCTTGGCAAGCGACATACTTTCCCATGCACAACGTCCGCAAGTGGGACAAGCAACTACCTCCACAAAAGTTTCGTCTAGCCCGCAAGCACGTAAAATATTCTTCGCCGCATATACCTCCTGCACGGGGTCGTCCGTTAAGGATACGCGAATGGTATCCCCGATTCCGTTTAACAGCAAACTGCCAATCCCCACCGCGCTTTTTACAATGCCCGTTTCCGTTGTTCCCGCCTCGGTTACCCCCAAGTGCAGAGGATAATCGGTTTTTTGCGACAGCAAAGAATACGCCTCCACCGTCAAAGGCACGTCGGATGCCTTTACCGAAATTACGATATCTTGAACACCGAATTTTTCCAAAATCCCAACGTTATACAGCGCACTTTCCACCAATGCAGGCGCGCTCCTGCCGTACTTTTCCAAAAAGCTTTTTTCAATGCTCCCCGTATTTGCACCGACGCGTACAGGTATCCCATGCGCTTTTATGCAATCGGCAACGTATTTTATTTCTTGTTCCCCGCCGATATTACCGGGATTGATACGCACTTTATGCGCTCCGCTTTCTATTGCCATTACGGCAAGTTTCGGGGAAAAATGGATATCCGCCACCAAAGGCAACCGCGTCTTTTGAACCAGCTGCCGAATCGCAAGCGCGTCTGCCTCGTCCGAAACCGCAACGCGCACAATTTCACAACCCGCCTTTTCCAAAGCAGAAATTTGCGCAACGCTCTTTTCCAAGTCCGCCGTCTTTACCGTCGTCATTGATTGAATTTTTACGGGCGCGCCGCCGCCGATTTTTACCCCGCCAACGTCCACGCTTCTCGTCCACTTTCTCATAAACAGTCTAAACAACGGATTTTAACCGTTTTTCCTCTCCTTATCCGCTTTCATCATTTGCTTTAATTCCGTCATAAACGAAGACAAATCTTTAAACGAGCGATAAACGGAAGCATAACGCACGTATGCAACTTCGTCCACTTTTTTTAATTGCTCCATAACCATTTCACCAATGGCTTTTGTCGTAATTTCACTCTCCATGCTGTTATACACTTGCTTACAAATATCCGCTACCATATCGTCGATAACCGACATGGGCACGGGACGTTTTTCGCAAGATTTTATAATACCGTTGCGGATTTTTTCCGCATTGAACGATTGTCGCGTCCCGTTATTTTTCACCACCAAAACAGGCGTAACTTCTATCGTTTCGTACGTAGTAAATCTTCTGCCGCAACCGATACATTCTCTGCGGCGGCGAATCGTTCTGTCATCGTCTGCCGAACGGGAATCCACCACCTTGCTTTCCGTACAATCACAATACAAACATTTCATCTTCTTTTCCTCGTTTTAATCATTCATCACGTACACGGTATGCCCGTTATTCCGTCTTTAACGTTTTTTACCCTTGCGTTCACGAATCTCTTTTACCGTATTTTCATACCCGTTGTTTCCCGGCACGTAATATACTCTGTCTTTTAAAGAATCGGGCAAATACTGCTGTTCTATATATCCGCCGTAATTGTGCGGATATTTATACGCTGCGCTGTTTGCTTTATCCTCTTTGCTGCCGAAGCTGTTGTCTTTTAAATAGACGGGAACGTTGTCGTCGCGCACCGTTTTCGCGTCCTCAATCGCCGCATACATCGCATTTACCACCGAGTTACTTTTATCTGCTTCGCACACGTAAATAATCGCCTCGGCAAGCGGAATTCGCGCTTCGGGATAGCCAATCTTTTCCAACGCATACATAGCAGACGTCGCCACCTGTAACGCCCTGGGGTCTGCCATTCCTACGTCCTCCGCCGAATGCACCACCAAACGGCGAGCAACCAACATCGGGTCGCAGCCCCCTTCGATAAGCCGCATAGCGTAATACAACGCGGCATTTGCGTCGCTGCCGCGCAACGATTTACAGAACGCCGAAAGAAAATCGTAATAGGAATCCTCATTATACGAAAGGGCTTTGCGTTGGATGCTCTGCTCTGCGTCTGTAAGGGTAATCACTACGTTTCCGTCCCTATCGGGCGTCGTCGTTAATGCAGCAAGTTCCAAAGCGTTATACGCCGAACGCAAATCCCCTGCCGCCATGCGCGCAATGTGTTCTATTGCCTCTTCCGTCGCCGTTACACCTCGTTTTCCCAAGCCTTTGTGGCGATTTTTCAATGCGCCTTTTAACGCCCCGACAATATCTTCTTGCGTGAGATGTTTAAACTCGAACACACGGCATCGGGAAACGATAGCGGGCGTCATTGCCGCATACGGGTTCTCCGTTGTTGAACCGATAAAAATAATCGTTCCTTGCTCGATAGCCGGCAAAAGCGAATCACTTTGCGTTTTATTAAAACGGTGGCACTCATCCAAAAGCAAATACGTGCGTTTACCGAAAAGTTTTAAATTTTCCCGCGCCGTTTCCACCGCTTTTTTTACGTCCGCAACCCCCGCGTTGACGGCGTTCAATTTGATAAATTCACCGTTCGTACGCAGAGCGATAATATTGGCAAGCGTCGTCTTGCCGCATCCAGGAGGCCCCCAAAAAATGCAACTTCCCAAACGGTCTGTTGCGATGGCACGGCGAAGCAACGAGCCTTCCGCTACGATATGCTTCTGCCCGATAAATTCGTCTAACGCGTTTGCCCGCATTCTCTCTGCAAGCGGTTTTGCCGTTTCTTCGTTGTTGTTAAAATCAAATAAATCCATACTCTATCTCAAAGCTTTTTTTATTGCTTGCACGTGCTCTTTCCCCAGCGCGTAACCGCGTTCGCACGCAAAGCGAATTTTTTTCAATTCCACGTGCCCCATATCCCCTAAATCGTATTCCAACCAAAAATCGATATCCTTGGCGTGCTCCTGTTTACGCCATTTCGCGCGCTCGCACTCCAAAATGTCCATAATTTCCAGCCCCATTTGCCATGACGCGGGATTTTTTGAACCAAATGGTCTTTCCCCTAATGCATCCAACGCCACGATGACGTCCGCACCCATAGTTTTTACCGTCATTACCGGTACACGATCCAAAATATACCCGTCTATCAACCTCATTCCGTTCCGTTCGATAGGTGCAAACAGAAAAGGAACGTTTGCCGAAGCCACAATAGCATCCACTACATTACCCGTGGAAAACGTGATTAACTTCCGCGAAATTATATCCGTCGCAATACACTGAAAGGGAATTTTTAAATTCTCAAACTGTAATTTCCCCAGATGTTTCTCAATCAATCGATGAATTTTCTGCATACTGAACAAGCCGCCTTTCTTTGCCGTCGGGCTAAAAAAATCCATCAATCGCAACTTGTCTACAATTCGCTGAATCTCCCCCAAAGGCATTCCCGACGCATATGCCGCCCCAACGATTGCCCCCATCGAACACCCAGCAATATAATCGGGTTTTATGTTCTCTTCTTCCAATACGCGCAAAAAACCAATATGCGCCGCGCCGCGTGCCGCGCCCGCGCCCAAAGCCAAACCAAGTTTTTTCATTTTTACTCCTCCTCGCTATAACGGCTTTTTAAATAAAGTAAAACAAGCCGTTATGTACGTGAAAAAGCAACTCGGTTAGCCGTCTTTTTCTTTAGCCGTGGTTATACGCCCCAAGCAATTTACATTCTAACGTGTTTGCCACAATAGAATTGAGCATTTCTTTTGCTTCCGCAGAGGCAATATCGCAATCCGCTTCGATAAAGAAACGATAATCTCCCGGTCTGTCCTTTACAGGACGGCTTTCAATCTTCGTCATGTTGATACCGCTTTTCGCAATAATCTGCAAGAGTTTCAAAAGGCTGCCGGGACGGTGCGGACATACCGCCGAAAAGAAGATACGATTGCTTGTTTGCGGCACGGAAGAAGCACCCTTTTTAATCAAGAGGAAATGGGTATAATTGTTTTTTTCGTCTGAAATAGATTCCTCGCTCATAACGAACCCACTACGCAAATTTTCCGTATGCGCGCCTGCAATCGCCGCACTCTTACCCGAATCGTCTTCCACTGCGCGCGAAATACCAAAACCCGTCGATTCCGTCTCGCGCAAAGAAGCAAAGGGCAATTCCTTTATCAAAAACGAAGCGCATTGGTCAAGTGCTTGCCGATGGGAATACACTCTGCCGATTTCCGAATATTTGATTCCTTTTTTGTAAACCAAACGGTGGTCAAGCCGAATGATTTGTTCCTTTACCGCATACAAATCTTTGGTTTCTTGCAACAAATCCAAATTCTGCGAAACGCCGCCCTGCAAGCTGTTTTCAATGGGGATCGCCGCCGCGTCCACTTTGCCGCTATATACCGCCGCCAACACCTCGGGAAAGTTGCGGAAAGGAACACATTCGTCCCATTCCCCCGCGTTTTTTACACCCGTAGATTCCGTTTTTAAAAATTGTTTCGCTGCAAGATGCGAATAACTGCCCTCCGGCCCTAAAAATGCAATTTTCATATCTTTCTCCTACCGATTTTTATACTTGTTCCGCCAAATCCAACAACAGCCGTTCGGTATCTTCCCAACCCAAACAAGGATCGGTAATCGATTTCCCAAACACCTCGTCGTGCTTTTGACTGCCTTCCACCAAGAAACTTTCAATCATAAATCCCTTGACAATACGCTTAAAATCTTTATCGAAGCGACGGTTTTGCATCACCTCTTCCGCAATACGAATCTGCTGTTTGAATTGCTTTGCAGAATTAGAATGATTGCAGTCGATAACAATCGCGGGATTTTCCAAATTACTGCCGCGATACATTTCCTCTAATTGCATTACCGTTTCATAATGGAAATTGGGAACGTCTCTACCCGCCCCGTCTACGCCGCCACGCAAAATGGCGTGCGCATAAGGGTTGCCGTCCGAACTTACTTGATAATTGCGATATTTGAATACCTGCGGGCTTTGCGCTGCAAAAATAGAATTTACAAGAGCAATAATATTTCCGCTCATCGGATTTTTCATACCCACGGGCGCTTCGATCCCACTTGCCACTTGACGGTGCAGCTGATCTTCTACACTCCGCGCGCCTACCGCGTGGTAGGAAAGCAAATCTTCTACGTACGGCGTATTTTCGGGATAGAGCATTTCATCTGCCGAAGTCAAACCCGATTCGTTAATCGCCGCAAGGTGTAACGCGCGAATACTGCGGATTCCTCTTGCAATATCCGCCGCTCCCTCGGGATCGGGTTGCAAGAACATACCTTTATACCCCACCCCTTTCGTACGGGGCTTGTTGGTATAAATACGGGGCACGATAACCAACTTTTCCTTTACCTTTTCGTTGAGTTTTCCCAAACGGGAAATATACTCTAACGTAGGCGCAGGCTCGTGCGCGGAACAAGGTCCTACGACAACGAGCATTTTATCGCTTCTGCCCGCAATTGCGTCGCGAACTTCTTGGTCGCGTTCTTTCTTAATTTTTTTCATTTCCGCTGTCATGGGCTTTTCCGAAATAAATTCTTCCGGTTCGGGAATAAAATACTGCTTTTCTAACATATCCGTATCTCCTTTTCATACTCTCTTTGGTTTATTTCCACTCTTCCGTTAAATCAGAAGCTATGGTTACACTACACCTCGTCCCCGTATAACCGCTGGGAACAGCCATATTTTCCTCTACGTATACAGGCGTTATTTCGACAACTGCGGTATACAAATCGTTTGCAAATTCTCCTCCGATTTCTTCGGATACGGAAATATTTGCATAGATAAACGAGCGGGAAAGCAATGGATTATCGCTGGAAATTTCATTATAATAAGAATATTCCACACTTTCGCTAATGAATTTGAAAAGCGTTTCCAAATCCTCCGCTGGATTGCCAACCCTCTGTAATAATACACCCCAAAATTCGCCGCTGTTTAGCAAATCCACCATATTATCCATAACTTGCTGACCGTACATACCATATACGCCGTATTGCGAATCCGAATCGCTTGCATCCTCTGCCTTTATGGGGTTTACGTAGAAAGTGATTTTCGTTTCATAATACAGAGTTTTTTCGGTTTCCTCGCTGGATATAATGGACGACGAAATTTCACTCTGCGTACTATCGCTACTCCCCGACGAATCCTTTTCCGCATCACAAGCGCAAAAAATAGAACTCGCAAACAGACTCGCAATCAATAAACACAACTTCTTCATACATCCGTCTTTCCTTTATCCTGAATATACGCTTTTATCTTGGGGGAAACGTATTCGTCGATTGGCGTACCAAATTTCAAACTGTTGCGTACCATAGACGAACTTATGTGTAATAAATTTTGCCGACAAGGCAAATACACCGCCGTAAGATTTTTATTCAATTTACAGCTCGCATAGAAATTTGCGTTTTCAAAATCCAAATCCGTTCCGTTGCGGATTCCCCGCACGTATACGTCCGTTCCTTCTTTTTCCAACAACTCCGCTACAGTGCCGTCAAACTCTGTTATCCGTATACGATTATCCTTTTCAAAGATAAGCGAAAGCATTTCCTTACGCTCTTCCACCGTAAAACAAGGTGTTTTCGTAGGGTTGACCATAATCGCCACCACAACCTCGTCAAAGAGTTTCAAACAATCGCCGATTAAAGCTTCGTGCCCTATCGTCGGCGGGTCGAACGTACCCGCAAATACACATTTTTTCTTATTGTCCTTCATTCCGTTCACCCTTTTCTTTTCGGCGAAAAAAGGTAAAATACGTTTTACCGTATTTCCGTTCGTCGTATTTTTCCAAACCTACGATTTCTCCTTCAAACGGTCTGTCGCGTTCATATACGGCTATGCCGTTTTCCGTCAACAATCCTCGTTGCGAGATTTTCTCCAATGCCTTTATACCGTAATCAAACCGATAGGGCGGGTCGATAAGAATTAAATCAAACTCTCCGCGCACACCCTCTAAACAAACCGAATAATCCACATTTGAAATCTTTGCTTCTTCTCCGTTTATGGGGATTTTTAAAGCAACCAAATTCTTTTTTAAAATCGCAATGCTTTCCTTTGCAAAATCATTAAAGACCACTTCCTGCGCCCCGCGCGAAAGACATTCTAGCCCCAATGCGCCGCTCCCGGAAAACAAATCCAAAACCCGCGCGCCCAACAACTTTAACGCCAAAATATTAAACAATGCCTCTTTGGCTCTATCAGAGGTGGGACGAACGTCCTGCCCGTCGAATTCCGCCAAAACTCTACTTCTGTATTTTCCGCCGATAATTCTCATGATTTGCTCCGTATACGCGCGCGATACAATATAATTATTTTCTCTTTTTAGGCTTTGTACCAGGCAATCCGCCGTAATTGATTTTCTTTTGTCTGTTTGCCGCAATTTCCGCCTGCCTATCCGCAATTTGCTGTTGGCGAATCGCTTTGTTTCTGCGCGCGTATGCGCCGCTCGTATAAAAGACCGCCGTCGTTACGATAGGCACCAATGCAAATAAGCAAGTAACAAAATAACTGATATTGCTGCCTGCCGCATTTGCATAATAGACGGGCAACACCGACCAACCCGAAAACATAATGCCCAACAATTCCATAGAGCCGATTTTGTCTTCCGCCAAACGTGCGTCTACCGCCGTTTGATTTGCGCCTAAAACAATCCCGACGATAAGCGGTACAAGCGCCATCCATGCACCTACGACAAAGCCTTTCCAAAGACGGTATTCCTTGTTTTCTTTATAGCGAGAAATTTTATATCCCTCGCCGTACATTGCCTCCGTAGCGCGGCGCACGTTACCGGACGCCAACATTTCGTATTGCTGCCCGCCGTTCGCCCACGACATCAACGCGTTATATGCCATAGCGATAACGGTACAAATCACCATCCACGCCACTGCGCCGTTTTTGAAATGAAAACTCCCCTCGTCCATTTTTAACGTAACCATCATCAAAATAGACCCGGCGCAAACGTACATAATCCCCGAGGGCAACGAATCTTTAAAAAGCTGCCACACGTACGCTGCGTAAAATTTGAATTTTTTCTTAAAATCCGCCATATCTTTTTCTCCGTTTTTCTGTTCGTTAATTTTTTATATTCCTAATCCCGTATCCAAACAATCTGCTTGTCCGTTACGATTGCGTCCATTGTCGCGTCAAAATCCTCCGATGGAACTTTTTTCACAATTTGAAAATCAAATCCGTACGCAATCCGCAATACGTCGGGATGTTTTTCAAAATACCTATCGTAAAATCCGCCGCCGTATCCCAAACGTCTGCCTTGCTTGTCCACCGCAAGCATCGGCACGATTGCCACCGCAATCATACCGTCGTACGCCTCTCCAATCGGTTCGCGAATCCCTAAAGAAGACAATTCAAAATCCTCACCGTACGCCACTGCTTTCATTTCTTTCCCTTTTACCTGCGGACAATACACTTTCCAACCGCGATTGAGAAATTCTTCTATCAATCCGTCCGTAGGCGCTTCCGATGAATAGGAAAGATAAACGAACGCCGTCTTCTTTTCTTCTTCCTTAAAACGTTCGTCTAAAAGCTGAAACACGTTTTCCGTCAACAGTCTTTCTTTCACGTCGCGGTTTTCATTTTCGCCCCGACGGGCACGCATATATCCCCGCAAACGTTTTTTCTCTTCCGCTACGCTTTCCTTTTCCGTTTGCGAATCCGTTTCCACAAACCGTAGTCTACTCGTTTTCATATACATACTCCGCGCGCCGCGTTGCCGCGCATAATACTTCGTACGGAATCGTACCCGTTTCTTTCGCCGTTTTATCAGCGTCCGTCATCACGGGAATCCACTCCCCGCGCGGCAACCTTCCACCCCGAACACATCCGTCCATACATAATGCGTTCATCTGCGATTCCGCGCCGTTTAAACCGTTTTCACGCCGCCGTAAAAAACCGTCTGCATATCCGTAACGGCAAGTCGTAAGCGAAAGCGGCGTTTGTGTAAACAATACCTTTCCGTAGCCTGCGCCGCCGTATGCGTATTTCCGCGAAGAGATGGCTTTGGCATAAACCGCCATTCCCTTTTCCAAAACGGGTAAATAGGTTGCGCCGTTTTCTTCCGTTTTTCCTAAAACTGGCAAATATCCGTATAAACCAAGCCCCACTCTAACGCCGTCAAAAACGAACGGTTCGCCAAGCAAACAGCCGTACGTTGCAGACAAATGCGCCTTTACGTTGGGATAATACCGCTTGCAAACGGTCAGTGCGCCAAGAAAACGAGCCCGTTGCCATTTCGCCGTTTGGATATCGGTATCGTAGAGATGAGAATATATCCCCTCTACCCGTACCCGCGGGTTTTCTCGTAATAGTTTGCAAATTTTTCCGACAGCGGAAACGTCCGTTCCGTAACGGTTCATTCCCGTATTCACTTTTAAATGTACTTTCAGCGGCACGCCCGTTTCTTCGCAAACGATAGATACGAGCCGCGCCGTAAGAATATCCGAAACGGTAAGGACAAACCCATTCCAAGCCCCGTATACCGTTTCTTCTCTGTTCGTCGGCGGCGTAAAAACTAAAATGTCTTTACCTGCCGCCGCCAAACGAATTTGCGTCGCCTCTTCTAAAATTGCCACGGCAAAGCTGTCCGCTTCCCCATTCAACGCATTTACGACCTCTTCTGCTCCATGCCCGTAAGCGTTGGCTTTTACCACCGCGCAAAGTGCTTTCTTCGTCAACGTCCGAAATCGTTTTGCATTCCGCCGTATGTTTCCTAATTGAATTTTTACCCGAACTTTCTGCACGGTTTATTATATGCCGTACTCTTTGTTTTCGTCCCGAGCGTGAATTATTCTTTGCTGAAAATAATACGGTGGCAGTTGTCGCACTCTATCGTGCCGCCGCCCGTCAGTTTATTTCTCGCCGCAAGAGGCGGTTCCATACTACAGAACGGACATCGCGTACCGACAATTTCTCCCACGACGGGGAAAACCCTCTCCTTTCTCTTCATTTGATAAACTTCCAACATTCGTTCGGGGACTTCTTTGACAATCAAGGAAAGTTCCTTTTCGATTTCTTTCATTTCTCCGTCTTTCGAAGCCTTAACCGCTTTGTATTTTTCCGCCGCTTCCTTGTATTGATTTTGCGCTGCAATAACTTGCTTCTTCAGCTTTTTATACTCGGAATCCGTTTCCTTAATGCTTGCAATCAACGCCGTCAAATCCGCTTTGAATTTCCGCAGTTGCTCCACCTTGGATTGCGCTTTTTTCTGGTAAAAGGAAATGTCTGCGCCGCTCGTGAGCAGTTCGTCCACGTTATCGAAATACTGCAACGTTTCTTCCATTTGTTCATACTTTTTCGTCAGTTCCGCAGCCTCCGCTTTCAAGGTAGCCGCTTTCACCTCTAACGAATCCAATTTTTCGGGTGCGGTTTCTAAAAACTTCTTGTACTTCATGTACTCTTTACGTTCTTCACACCCAGCAAGCTCTCTTTCCAATTTGTAGAGCTTTGCGTCCGTTTCCTGATACTTCAAAATTGCCTGTAACTGTGCCATAATATACTCCCTTTCTGTTAAAGCAATTCGTTATCCGTGTGATATACGCACGGAATTTCCAACCGCTCACAGATTTTTTTACAATATTTTTCAAATCCGTAATTTTCGGACGCGTAGTGGGTAACTACGATTACCGACATACCGTTCTCCAACGCCAATTCCAACAAATGATGTTTAAAATCAGCGGAAATAAATACGTCTGCGTCCGATTTTTTCGCAAAGAGAATACTCTCTTCGTCCGCACCCGCGCCGCAACAGCTTGCCACACGCGTGATTTTATTTTCCAAATTTCCGTATACCAAAATGCGGTTCGTGGAAAAAATTTTTTTCATATTCTCCGCAAGTTCCGATAAAGATATTTGCGGAACAGCGTACGCTTTTCCGTAACCGCCTTGGCTAACGGGATGCATATCTTGCGCCTTCGGTAATTTCGAATCGCCCGCCGCCAACGCGACACCGCGCATCAGCCATTCGTCAATGCCGCCTCGTACCGTATCCAAATTCAAATGCATCGCCACGACGGATATCCCCGCTTTGATACATTTCACCATTTTACTCCCCGTCAAACGCGGATCGTCGATACGTAAATCGGAAATTTTCCCATAAATAGCAGGGTGATGACAGATAATCAAATTTGCTTTAACGGCAATCGCACGTTCAATTGCCGCATTTGTTAAATCTAGCGAAAAGACAACGCCCGTTATCTCCTCCCCCGTATCGACCAACACGCCGCTGTTATCGTACGCGCCGTACTGCGCGCAATATTCGTCGCTTAAACGTTTGGGTGCAATTTCGTCCGCTATTTTATAAATTTCACTTAACCTCACCGCACAACACCCCTTGTAAACGTTGTAATTTCTTTTCCAATTCCGTCCGACTCGACAACTGTAAATTTGGCTCTTCTAAATACTTTTGCACGTTTTTTATCAGTTTTTCCGTCCGTTTTATAAACGCCTGCGGCATTCGAGCCAGATTTTCTTTTCCGAATTCATACTCGGCGTCCGTATACGTTTGCGCTTGCCCGTTGCCTACACCGCCAACCAAAACGTCGTAAAATTTGCCGTCTTCAAAAGTAAAATCCCGTTCGATATACCCACCGTTTTCTACCAAATACCGACGCAGTTTTTCCGAATCGTGCATCGGCTGAAAAACGAAGCGTTTGGGGATAAAGCCGTAACGTTCGTCCGATAATATCGAAATGATTTCACTGCCGCCCATTCCCGCAATCAATACTTCCTCTGTATCCCGAGGTACGCCTTTAAAGCCGTCGCCAAGAACGGGTATCGCCATACCCTTTCGAATATACGGAACAAGCAAACGTTTCGCCTTTTCAAGACTACCCTTACTAATATCCGACAAAATTACCTGTGCGCACAAGCCGTTTTTTAACATATATTCGCTGCAATACCCATGGTCGCAGCCCACGTCCGCAAACGTGTCCGCCGCCACCAAAAGTGAACACAGCGTATCAATACGCTTTCCGTAACTCATTTTCAACGCTTATTCTAAAAAGTCTTTCAGTTTTTTACTGCGCGAGGGATGACGGAGTTTACGAAGCGCTTTCGCTTCAATCTGACGGATACGTTCACGGGTAACGTTGAATTCTCTGCCTACTTCTTCCAACGTTCTGGGCTTTCCGTCGTCGATACCGTAGCGCAAACGAAGCACCTTTTCTTCGCGAGGCGTCAACGTATCCAAAACCCCCAAAAGCTGTTCTTTGAGCATCGTAAACGCAACCGAATCGCTCGGCGTCGTCGTCTTTTCATCTTCGATGAAATCACCCAAGTGGCTGTCTTCCTCTTCCCCAATCGGCGTTTCCAAGGATACGGGGTCTTGCGCGATTTTTTGAATTTCACGCACACGCTCTTCCGTAACGCCCATCTTTTCCGCGATTTCCGCAGGCAAAGGTTCTCTGCCGAGTTCTTGCAACAGCACGCGTTGTACTCTCGTCAATTTGTTTATCGTTTCCACCATATGCACGGGAATACGAATCGTTCTCGCTTGGTCGGCAATGGCGCGCGTAATCGATTGACGAATCCACCACGTTGCGTACGTAGAAAATTTAAATCCCTTTTGATAATCGAATTTTTCCACCGCTTTCATCAAACCGAGGTTGCCCTCTTGAATCAAATCTAAAAAGAGCATTCCGCGCCCCACGTAGCGTTTTGCAATGGAAACCACCAAACGAAGGTTTGCTTCCGAAAGACGTTTTTTTGCAGCCTCGTCATTTTCTTGCATACGCTTGGCAAGCTCTACTTCCTCATCAGCCGAAAGCAAGGGCACTCTGCCGATATCTTTCAAATACATTTTTACGGGGTCGTCCAAACCGATATCGGAAAGCGCTTGTTCAAAGAGTTCCCGATCCCGCTGATCCTCGTCCACGACTTGGATACCCGCTTCGCTTAACGATTTGTATACAATATCCATTTGGCTTGCGTCCGTGTCGTATTTTTCCACGATATCGCAAAGTGCGTTGGTAGAAATACTCCCTTTCTTGCCGTAGTTGCTGATGATGCCTGTTATAATTTCATTAAGTTTTTGCTCGGATATATTCACCTTTTTATCCTCCGTTTATATAAACAATTCTTTTTTATTTTTCTGCTTTTGCTTATTTATTCTTTTTTGATGCGATTGCGTTTTTGGATTAGTTCGCCAAGCGTTTTTGCAATTTCTTTCCTTTTCGCATCGTCCCTTTCTTTCGCGTATTCGGCGTTGCAAGCGGCGATTTTTTCTTCTATCGCCTCCAACTTCACCGTCTTAACGCTATCTGCGAAAAATCGCTCCGCTACTTCGCCCGAAAGCTTGTCCCCGTAATTTAAATCGAGTATCGCGTTAAATTCGGCGCAATTTTCATCCAGCAATTCAAATAATTCACTCGGACGCACCCGCTCGTTCTTCGTTTCCTGCTCCGCTATATATTGCGCGATAACGATATGCGTTTCATTATGCAAGGGCAGTTCTGCCACCGCTAACGATTTTGCATACGGAGCGGAAAAGAGTTTTGCCGCCAAGATAAATCGCAATGCCTTTTGCTTTTTATCCGTTCCCGAAGCTACCTCTGCCAACTTTTCCTGTATGGGTACAGGCTCTGTCGCACCGCCATCCGTTTTCAAATTTTGTAAATCCCGTTCCAAGGCGTGATAGGTAATGCCCGTCTTATCCCGTAATTTTTTCAAAAGTTCTTCCCGCACGCTTTCACTTTCCGCCTCTTTCACAATCTTCAAGGCTTCGGATACGAAGCGACGTTTATCTTCGGTACGGTTCAAATTGTAACCGCGCTCTAACGCATGCAAGCGGTAATCGATAACGGGCATCGCAGCGTCCAAACATTTCTGATACGCCTCGGCGCTCTCTTTCGCTACTTCATCGGGGTCTTTCCCCTCTGGAATGGGTACAACGCGCACGTCCAACCCAGATTCTTTTAAAATTTCCAAACTCCGCACGTCCGCTTTCTGTCCTGCAAAATCCCCGTCGTAACTGATGAGGATTTTGTCCGTATAGCGCTTGGCAAGCCGCGCGTGTTCTTTGGTCAACGCCGTACCCATGGTCGCAACGACGTTTTTAAATCCCGCTTGATACAAGGTGATCGCGTCCATTTGCCCTTCCACGAAAATCACTTCTTGAATGGGCTGTTCCCGTTTGAGTTTTTTCAATAGATTGATATTATACAGCGTTTTACTCTTATCAAAAAGCAAAGTATTCGACGTGTTTTTGTATTTGCCGAATTTCACCTTTTCCAATTTCCTGCCGCTAAAACCAACCACTTCGTCGAATGCGTTGATAATCGGAAAAACAAGCCTCTCGCCTTGCGCGTCGTATAACCGCCCGCTTTTTTCGCTGACCGCCACCACGCCGCTATCCAGTAAATCTTCCCGCGAGTATCCTTGCGAGAGCAAATATTGCGGCAGGGAATTATAATCAAGCGAAGCGCCCAAACCAAATTTTTTCACCGTGGTAGGGGATAATCCTCTGCTTGCAATGTATTGCAAATACTTATCCGCTCGTTCGTCGCCGCTGTAAAGATTCGACAAATAGAATCGAGCAGCGTCCCGCGTTATCTTTACTACGGCGTCCCGTTTCTTTCGTTTCTTTGCCGCTTCTTCGGAATCAAAGTCCCCCTCGGGTACGGTCATCTTTGCGCGCGCCGCCAAAATTCTTACCGCGCCTATAAAATCAGTATTTTCAATTTCTTGCACGAAGCGCACTACGTCCCCCGAAACGCCGCAACCGAAGCAGTGATAAAACTGATCCCCCTCGTTAACGGCAAAAGACGGCGTTTTTTCGTGATGAAAAGGACAACAAGCCCAATAATTTCCGCCCTTTCTATCCAAGGCAACGTAACCGCGTAACACTTCGATAATATCGTTTTTTTGTTTTAGCGTCCGTATGAATTCGGCGTCTATTCCTTTTACATTGCTCACGTTACACCTCCTATGGAAAACGTTGCGGGAATAAACAGCCCTTCGAACACACTGATTGCGTAACGATCTGTCATTCCCGACAAATAATCGCATACCACTCTTTCTTTTTCGTCTTTATCCAAGAGTTGTAAATAAGGCTGGGGCAGCCGTTCCGCATGTTTCATAAAATATTCGAATAACTGCGTAAGCATACGTTCTGAACGTTCTTGAATCGATTTGTTTGCGACTTCATATACCCGTTCAAACATAAAGGAACGAAGTTCGTTCGTCGCATCCATAATTTCTTTGGACATACGTACGTAAGGTTTTCCCAGCGACGTGGCGTAAATATCCGCAATCGCCGTATTAATCCTTTCTTTCGTCGCTCTTCCCAAAAGCGATACCGCGCCTTGCGGTAAATCTTCCACCTTTAAAATTCCCGCGCGGATTGCGTCTTCGATATCGTGATTGATATACGCGATACGGTCAGCAAGGGATACCGCTTCCCCCTCTAACGTGGCGGGTTTTCCAGAACTCTTATGGTTTAAAATGCCGTCCCGTACTTCCTGGGTAAGATTTAAACCTCTCCCACCTTTTTCGATAACGTCCACCACGCGAAGAGATTGTTCATTATGCAAAAAGCCGCAGCTGGAAAGCTTTGCCAAAACACGTTCGCCCACGTGCCCGAACGGCGTATGCCCTAAATCATGCCCCAGCGCAATCGCTTCCGCCAAGTCCTCGTTCAAGGAAAGGGAACGGGCAAGGGAACGGGCAATTTGGGATACGTCCAACGTGTGCGTCAAACGAGTAATATAATGGTCGCCCTCCGGTGCAAAAAACACCTGCGTTTTATTCTTTAACCGTTTGAAAGAATTACTGTAAATAATACGATCTCGATCCCGCTGAAAATCTGTGCGGAAGCCGCAACGCGTTTCTTCTCTCGCTCTGCCTTGCGTTTCCGCCGAGCGTTTTGCGTAAGGCGATAAAAACAATTCTTCCTGCGCGCATACTCTTTCGCGCACCGTTGAATATTCTTTTCCGTTCATTGCGGTTTCCCCCTTTCTTTATCTTTTACCCTATATTTATACCCAAAAATATATTATTATAATAATATATTCGACAAAAATTTTTTATTTCCTCTTTTTTTACGAAATTTTTTATAATTTTTTTATAAAAAAACAAAAAATACGCCGTGTTTTATTCTGCGGCGTATTTTTGCTCTTTCATTTTATTCAGTTTATATATGCATTTTTTTCAAAAGGTAGGCATACGGGTCGCGTTTAAACAGATTTTTTCCTTTAAGCACCTTCCGCAACCGCCACCTCGCGCATAACCTCCGTAATCGCGCTCTCGGGCAAAATCATTTGTTCTTGATCCGCTTTCGCACGTTGTTGCTTTTTAATATTGCTCTTCCGCAAAACTTCTAATTTATAGGAATTATAGCGCAAAATAAACAGCGAGGGTAAATTTAAGAAAATATTAATGATTGCTACGGGAACAGATATCGCAAACCACAACCCCATCGAAGGGAAGGCAGGAATAAAACCGAGCAACAAAATAGAAAAACCGAAGAACAATATCCAAAAATGTCCCAATTCGCCATAGCACGCTTCCAAAAGGAAACGGTCAAGATACTCTACACTTTTCGGATCGGCTATTTTGTTTTTACGAAAGCCCGTGAAATGCCCTATTTCAGGCACTTTGTCTTTCCATCTTCTAATTTTTAATTTCTCGTAAAAATTCTTTTCCTTTGCAGAAACAGTGTAAACTTTACTCTCATGGTTTGCAAATTTTTCAGGCAACAATCGGCACACGGTAGCAACCAAAGCGTCCACCACGATCACCAAAACCGCTGCCAAGGTCGCAAACCCCAAGATATAGAAAAAACTTACCGAAAAGATAAAGAACAGTATCGTTGTGATAATCACAACGCAAATTGCAATAATTGATAAATACAAAATCATACTTCCTCCTCTTTAGCCTGCGTTTCTTCTCCGTACACAAGCGGAATCCCATAAACTTCTTCGTATTTCGCCTTACAAAGCGCATACGCTTCCTCTTTCATTTTTTCCGCGCCGAGTTTTTCCCCAAGCGTTTTATCGGGATAAATCGGGGGCATAACGTGGAAAGTGAAACGCTGAATCGGATAGCCGTCCGCGCCCAAACGTTCGTCATCGGTCATGGTAATAAACGTGGGAACGACGGGCACGCCCGCGCGGTATGCCATTTTAAAACCGCCCACCTTAAAAGGACGGGGTTTGCGGTAATTCCACCACATTCCCTGTTCGGGATAAATCAAAATGGTTTCGCCGTTGGTCAAAAGCGTATTCGTTGCCGACATGAAATTAATCATAGTGCGGCGATTGCTAGACAACGGCAACGTGTTGCAATGACGAAAGAAAAAACCGTATAAACCGGGGAAATTTGTGTAATTTCCCTCGCGAATAATCTTGTAAAGATATTTTTTCGGCAGGTACTTGCGAATGCAATGGAAAACTACGTAATTATCAAACGCATGAAAATGATTGCAAGTGATAATTGCGCCGTTTTTCAATCCTTCTTCTAAATATTCCGCACCCGTTACGCCGTCTATCACCAAAATATTCTTTTTGATGAGCTTCAAAAAATAGTGGTCGGCAAGAAAATTTGCTATTTTCCTGCCAAGTTTACTGGAAAGTTTTTTGCACAGATAATCCACCTTGTCGGGGGTGAGTTCGGGGGCTTCGGGGTCGTTTTCCACGTCCTCGTCAAAGCGCCCTGCTTGTTCGTATTCTCGAATCCGCGCCAACACTTCTAAACGGTCTGGCGCAATTTTCGTTTCGTCCATAGTTTTCTCCTTGTTTATAACGCTATTTATAACGCTTGAACCGCCCGCGGTTTCGCGGACGGCGTTTTTCTTATTTATACTCTACCGAATAATTTTCCGTAACTTTTAAAATATCCGTCCGCGCGGTTGATTTCACTTTGCGCCAACGCTTTCAAACTCTCTTCCCCTTGCTTATCTTTTTCCATATCCGCAACGGTAAAAGCGTCTTTCAATCCTTTAATCTCTTCGTAAAATTCCGTTTTCTCCGCATATTCCCAAAAATATTCTTGGTAGGGAATATCGTCGTAATGCCAAGGCTTCCACGTCATGATGTAGTGCACGAGCCGCAACTCTTCGCGGGAAAGTTTATCCGGCCCGACGGGTGTTTTATTCCAAGCACGGGGCAAGCGCAAAACTCTGTCCTGACAAATTACGTTGAGATAATCTTCGTCTTGAATCACCGAAAACTTATATTTTTTCAACAGGTCGGCAAACTGTTCGTAGAACCCCTCTTCACGGAAAGCTTTGAGGTTCATCAAAATCACGCCTGCGTTAAAGAAGTAATCGGGATTCAAACCGTCCACCTCCGTTACGTAACGTTTATAGACGTCAAAGCTGTTTACCCCTTCGCAAGGCGCTCCGCCAAGCAAATTATTTCCCAAATCGTAATTGTACAATTCGCTGATATCCCCGAGAATGACGGTATCGCAATCGAGATACAAAGCCTTGTCGTATTGCGGGAACATACCTGCAATAAACACTCTGAAATACGTAGTAGCCGTATAGTAATCGCGCATGTGAAGATGTTCCAAAATAGGCTTCAAACGCTCAGTTACGTCTACAAACGAGATGTGCAAACCCTCTTTTTCGTTATAACGCAAAATCTTTTCTTGGTAATCTTCACGAATCCCCGAATGCAACACGTACATCTCGTAATCGTATTCCCTTGAAGAATTTTCCCAAAGCGATTCCAACGTAATCGATAAAAAAGGCAAATAATTGTTATCCGTCGCAAAGAAAATGGGAATGATTCCTTTCTTCTCTTTTTTTACGCCCTGTTTATTTTCGAGCGCTTTCGACGCGCCTCTGTCTGCTTTGGCGGGCGTCTTAATTTCTACGTTCGCCTCATTCCAGCCGCGGCGTGCAGGTTTCATTTGCGTTTGTTCCATCTTTTTTCTCCGTAATTACCGATATTTTCGACCAACCGTTTTAATAATGCCGCACCCCCGTAACGCACTAAGCAATTACAGCGTTCGCGCTTCTAAACGTTCCTTTGCCGATTTACATTTTTATTCTATCTCATTTTTTTCCAAACTTCAACCCTTTTTTCCATGTTTTCCCTCTACCCATAAAAAACACACTCTACCAACAAAAAACGCCTCTCTACCCACAGTAGAGAGGCATTCTACTCACAATAGAATTTGCTCTATCCCTTTTGTTTTCAGGGTTTTATCGCTTGTAAATAAAAACATTTTTCGTTTTTCCACACAAAAAAGAAATAACTTCTATCCTCACGGAAAGCCAAAAAAACGCAGAAGAATAAATTTCTTTCTTCTGCGCAGCATTTAAAAATATCCAAGAATCAGTTTTCGAGTAAAATAGTAACGGGTCCGTCGTTAAATTGCGTTATCTTCATATCCGCCCCGAATACACCTTTTTTGACGGTAACGCCGTATGAGGACAATTCTTTTGCAACGTATTCATATAACGGTTGGGCAATTTCAGGGCGGGCTGCCGCCGTAAAGCTTGGTCTGTTTCCGTGCGAAGCGTCGCCGTATAAAGTAAATTGAGAAACCAACAGCACTTCCCCGCCCACGTCTTGAACAGACAAATTCATTTTTCCGTTTTCATCCTCAAATATACGCAAACCCGCAATTTTTTTAGCGATATACGCGCCCTCTTTTTCGGTATCCCCCGTTTTTACGCCCAAAAACACCGTCAAGCCGTAAGGGATTTCCGAAATCAATTCACCGTCTACCGACAGCGACGTATTTTTTACTCTTTGCACAACCGCTTTCATTTTTTCACCTCGTAAAACAAACAGCAGGAAAAAATCCTGCTGCCCGTATATTTCCTAAATTTGTCCTTGACGCAGATTAAACGCGGCTCATATATTCGCCCGTTCTGGTATCGATACGGATCGTTTCACCCTCTTCTACGAACATAGGAACTTGAATCGTAGCGCCGGTTTCTACCTTTGCATTCTTCATTACGTTGGTAGCCGTGTTACCCTTTACGCCCGGTTCTGCTTCAATAACCTTAAGTTCTACGAAGTTTTCGGGTTCAACGGAGAATGCCTTGCCGTAAAGGAATTTCACCGTAACCATATCGTTTTCTTTGATATACTTCAATGCGTCTTCTACTTGATCGAAAGTAAGGTTTTCCTGATTCCACTCTTCGTCAACGAATACGTAGAATTCACCGTCGAAGTAAGAATACGTCATCTTCTTCGTTTCTACTTGCGCCGTTTCAAGTTTCGTGGTGGGGTTGAACGTTTCGTTCGACAACACCTGACCCGTTACAACGTTTTTCAACGTACATCTAACGAATGCAGCGCCCTTACCGGGTTTTACATGCTGGAATTCGGTAACGGTATAAACGCCGCTCTTATACTCGAAAGTTACGCCTTTACGAATGTCGCCTGCCAAAATCTGTGCCATACAATTTTTCTCCTTATATGCTTATATAATTTTTTATAATATCAAAAGCTCTTTTTGGGTCTTCCCCATAAAGCTCTTTATTTTTCCGTTCTGCAAAGTTACCGTATCTTCAATACGTATGCCGTATTCGCCCGCTTTATATACGCCCGGCTCGTCCGAAAACACCATATTATCGCAAAGGACCTGCTCTCCTCTTGGGCTGAGCGTCGGTTTCTCGTGCACATTTAAACCAAGTCCATGCCCCAGCGAATGGGTAAACAATTCTCCGTAGCCGTTTACTTTTAAATAATCCCGCGCGATAGCGTCTGCCTGCTTGCCTGTCATACCTGACTCAATTTTTTCTTTCGCCAAGTTATGCGCCGCCAAAACGTGCGCATACGCCCTTTTAAATTCTTCGTGGTTCCCGTCGTCGCCAAACAAAAACGTACGGGTGATATCCGAACAATATCCGTTGACGCGGCAACCAAAATCAATCAATATTTCATCGCCGAATTGCAGTTTCGTCAAACCCGTTTCGTGATGAGGTACAGCCGCATGTGCGCCAAACGCAACAATCGTATCAAATGCAAGCCCCTGCGCCCCTAAAGAACGCATTTTATATTCGAGTAGCGCCGCCAATTCCGATTCCGTCATGCCCGCTTTGATTTCAGGCAACAACGCGTTGAAAGCGTCCTCGGCAATTTCGCAAGCTTTGGCAATATTTTCTATTTCCCAAGCCTCTTTCGTTTGCATTGCCTGCTCGTATGCGATATCGATATTTTTAAGCACAACGCCCGCCTTTTCTAAAGCGAGATATTCCGAATGGGTAGTTTGATCAAAGGATATCCCTACGCTTGCATAAGCGGAAAGACGTTTCAACAAATCATCCTGCTTGTACAAAACAGGTTTTATCCCCGTCCCCGACAAAAACTTTTCTGCCGCTTCCATGTATCGCATATCCGTATAAAGGGTAACGCCCTCTTTGTCCACGACCACGCAACCGTTCTCCGGTTCTAACCCCGTAATATAACGAAGTTGATACAAACAAGAGGTATACACCGCCTCACAATCAGATAAACGTAAAATTTTTTCGCCGTTCGTGCAAACCATATTCTACCTCTTATTATATATTGTAGCAAAAAAAACTCCGTTCGTCAAGTATACGGCGATAAATCGTTTGTATTTTTATGCACCTAAATACATTTTTTTCATAATTTCGGCTTCTTCTACCTGTTTCCCCGCGCTTTCACTGACAACGTACGGCTCTAATCCAAGATTTTTCAAAGCGATTGCCAAGGGCTGAAAGTTCGGCCCGTAAATTTCGTCTTCAAAGGTCAAATGCTTAATTTCCCCTTTTGCACCGTACATAATTTTAGAAAAATGCACGTGAAAATGCTTCATACGCTCGTAACCCAGCTCGTCTATCATATATTGCAAACGAGTTTGATAATCTTCCACCGTATTCAGAGAACCGCGTTCCCGCGCGTTAATATGCCCAAAATCGACGCAAGGCGTATACACGGGATCAACTTGACAAAAACGTACAACCTCTTCCACCGTGCCAATCTGCGCAATTTTCCCCATCGTTTCGGGGCAAAATATCATATCCTGCAAATCGTTCAAATAAATATAATCCCGCAAAATTTTCAACCGCTCCACCGTCAGCGACACCGCTTCTTCTCGACTCGCTTTTCCTTGCGCAGCGGGATGAAAAACTACCCGTTTACCGCCCATCAGTTTTAAAATTTTCGCCGTATCCAAAACGTAACCGTAAGATTTCGCAGCCATTTCGTCGTCAGGGTTGGCAAAATTAATAAAATAGGGCGCATGCGCGGAAATTTCTATCCCCGCAGACAAAAACGCCTCCCCAATGGAAATCGCTTTGTCTTCCGACATCCGCACGCCTCGTCCGAAAGAATACTCAAAACAATCCAAGCCGCGTTCTTTTACAAACGCCGCCGACTCTTCCGTGCGCGAATACCCCGCCTCGTAAAAACTTTCACTATTGCCACTCGGTCCAAATTTTATCATGCTTTCCCCCTTGAAATTTTACGTTAATTTCATACATTTTCCAATATATTTTTTCGCAATCGTTAAAAAACGTAGTCTGTCGGATGACAGCCGTCCGCCGCAAATTCCCACGAATTCTTTTTACCGTAAAACGTCTTCCCCGATATTGCGAAGTTTTTATCAATTTTGGAAATATCCCCGTTTACCTATTTTCCCTCACACGAAAAATATCCTCTTGAAGTTGTTTTTGTAAACTCTTTTCGTTTTCAAATTTTTGTATATCGCGAAGATAACGCACAAACTCCACTTTCAGCGTTTTACCGTATAAATCTCCTTGAAAGCCGTCCAAATACGTTTCCGTCCAAACTTCTTCATCTTCAAAAGTGGGTCTTGCCCCATAGTTGGTGATTCCCTTATACACAACGCCGTCTATTGCAACACGCGTTTCGTAAACGCCTTGTCGAATAGAAAATTTTTCGTTTGGATAAGCAATATTTGCGGTAGGAAATTGCATTGTTCTGCCTACCTGCCGTCCCGATTGCACCGCTCCCAACAGAAAAAAACGTTCGCCTAATAAAAGATTAGCTTTTTCTACTTCTCCAAGCGAAAGATATCGTTTGACCGTTCGGGCACTAATTTTTTCTCCGTCCATTTCCACAAGGGGCAACACGTCAACGCATATCGTCCCTGCGGTTTTTAACGTTTCGGCATTCCCTTTCGCGCCTGCTCCAAAACGGAAATCCTCCCCACAAACGTATAATTTGGGAGAAAAATTCTCCTCTAACAACGCCAAAAAATTTTGCGGCTCGACGTCTTTGATTTCTGCAAACGGAAGTTCCAAAACAAAATCGACCCCTGCTCGGCGAAATACGTCTTCCCGCTCCGCAAAGGTAAACAAATTTTTATCTTCTTTCCCACCGACGATGGTCATAACGCCGACGGACAAACCGCTCGTTTTTGCCCGCGCGAGAAGTTGACGGTGTCCCAAATGCAACCCGTCAAAACCGCCCAAAAGCATAACCGCACTTTGCTCCGTATTCTGTTTTTCCGTCAACCAAACCGTCTTTAACATAATTTCGTTTTCGCTTTCGCCAAGCCGTTTGAAACCTCGGCGATTCCGTAAAATCCGCCGTCTTTATAAATTTTATATAAGCCGTCTGCCTCTTCCACGGCAATACGCTGTCCGTTGTAAAGCTTTTCTTCTTGTTTTTCCGTCAAAGGCAACACTTCGAACGGCAATACTTTTTCGGTAGGAATTAGATATTTTTCCAATTCTTCTATGGGCGGGTCTTGTTCTAACAACGCAAACGGTATGCTTTTTTCCAACGTAAAATAACCACTTTGCGTCCTCAAAAGCGAGCTCATTACCGCTTTCGTGTCCAGCGCCGCCGCTATATCCCGCGCCAAAGAACGGATATAAGTTCCGCCTCCACAACGAATTTTGAAACGATACGTATCCGCTTTTTCCTCGCTTTTTCCCAAAAGTTCTATTGCGTGAATCCGTACTTTTTTAGGCGCAAGTTCAAATTCCACCCCCGCCCGTGCAAGCTCGTAACCACGTTTTCCGTTTACGTTTTTTGCGCTGTATTTGGGCGGAATTTGTAAAATATCCCCGATAAAAGTAGGTAAAACCGACGAAAACGCGCCCTCGTCGGGAACATATCCCTCCGCCCGCAACGTTCCAGTGGAATCTAACGTATCCGAATCAACGCCAAACGTAAATTCTGCAATATATTCTTTTTCCTTTTCTAAAAAGTAATCGAACAACCGCGCAGCATTTCCCACGCCTACGGGCAAAACGCCGCTTGCCAACGGGTCGAGCGTACCCATATGTCCGCAAGGAACGCCCGTCAGCCATTTCAGCTTGTTGACAACCGCCGAAGATACAATCCCCGACGGTTTGTCAACGCTAAAAAATCCAAATTGCGCAATTTTACTTTCTCGTTTCACAGGAAACCCCGTTTATTATCTTAATTCAATGCCCAGCTTAAATTTCAAATTGCCGAGGATCTTCTTCACGTAACCGTCCAACGTTTCGGGCGTGAACGCCTTTTCCACGTTGTTGTCGGGCGTAAACGTCAACGTAAACGCCATACTCTTCTTGCCTACGGGCACTTGCCCCCCGCGATACACGTCGAAAAGTTTTACATTCGTTACGTACTTACAAGAGTGCAAAAGAACGTCTTCAATTTCCGCACAGGTCAATTTTTCATCCGCTATCAAGGCAAGATCGCGTTTTACCGCAGGGAATTTCGGCAAATTTTTATAACGTACACCGTCGTCAAGCTTGTCTGCAATCGCCGCCAAATCTAATTCACCAAGATATACTTTCTTATCCAACCCAAGCGAAAGGGCAATAGACGGGTCGAGTTCACCAAAACAACCAATCGTCTCCCCGTCCAAGATAACGTTTGCAGAAACGCCGGGATGCAAATAAGTCTTTTCTGCTCTTTCATAGGTGAAAGAAAGGTGGAAGACGTCGGCAAGGCGTTCTATCGCGCCTTTCATATCAAAGAAATCGTTTTTACCGCCCCAAACACCCAAAACAAGATGTTTGCGTTCTTCGGGTTGTTCTCCCGCTTGCGTGTTTTTCGGTACGTATACGTTTGCCACTTCAAATTCTCTGCCCTCGTCGTTACCTCGGCGGATATTCCGTACAGCATTACCGAGCATAGAAGGCGCAAGGAAGGTACGCATCAAAGACAATTCTTCGCTGATAGGGTTGAGTATACGCACGGCATTTCTCTCCGTTGCATCTGCACTCAATTTCATTAAATCAAAATCCTTGGGAGAATAGAAGGAATAATTATACGCTTCAAAGAATCCCTGCGTACGCAAAACGTTCTTCAAATGCAATTCTTTCTTCTGTTCGTCGGTGAGTCCGCCACCCGTTACTTTTGCGCAATCAAGGAAAGTGGGTTCGATATGTTCATACCCGTACATACGGATAATTTCTTCCGCTAAATCGGGATATCCGTCCACGTCGTCGCGATATCCGGGAATCTCCACCGTCAACGCGTCGCCGTCCATTTCCGGCTTAAAATTCAATCTTTCTAAAATAGAACAGATTTCTTCGTTGGGAACGGTTATACCCAAAAGCGCGTTGATTTTTGCAACGCTCGCCGTCATTTTTCGGGGAACAAGCGAAACAGAGCAAACGTCTTTCCGCATATCCGTTACTACACCGCAACCGAGTTCTTCTATTAAATGCAAAGCTCTGTCCATACCCAAGCCGTTGGTGTATGCGTCTACGCCCTTTTCAAAGCGGGAAGAAGAATCGGAAGATTGACCAAGCGCACGGGAGGTTTTTCTCACGTTATCGCGCGCAAATTTTGCCGATTCGAAAAATACGTTTTTGGTGCTGTTTTTGATTTCACTGTTCAATCCGCCCATGATACCAGCCAATGCAACGGGCTTTTTGCCGTCGCAAATCACCAAATTATCCGTCGTCAAAGTAAATTCTTTTTCATCAAGGGTTACGATTTTTTCGCCTTGGGTCGCACGGCGAACGATAATTTTTCTATCCCCAATATCCTCGGCGTCAAATGCGTGCATGGGTTGTCCCATTTCGAGCAGAACAAAGTTCGTAATATCGACAATCGGCGAAATGGAACGGATACCCGACAGTGCCAAACGCTTGCGCATCCACGCGGGCGAAACGCCGCCCGTAACGTTTTCCACGTAATGCCCTACGTAGCGAGGGCAAAGGTCGGGCGCTTGCACTTCCACGTCCACGGGCGCAGCCATCGTTTTATGCGCCGTATAAGAAAAATCAGGCGCTTTGAAAGGCTTATTCAATACCGCCGCCACTTCGCGCGCAATCCCCAAAATACATTGACAATCGGGACGGTTTGCCGTAACGGAAATATCAAAAATCCAATCGTCCAAACCTACGATTTTTTTAATATCCTCACCCAAGGGCGCATCTTTTGCAAGGTCAAGCAATCCGTTCACTTCTGCGCCAGGATAAAAATCGTCGTTAATGCCGAGTTCTTCGCCCGAACAAAGCATACCGAAAGATTCTACGCCGCGAAGCTTACCCTTTTTAATTTTTTTGATACCGTCGGGATTCTTTTCGAGCATGGCAGGATTGCTTTCCACCACCGTAGAATTGTCCAAAGCGCAGGGCGTTTTCATGCCCACGTATACGTTGGGCGCCCCCGTAACAATTTGCAATTCTCTACCGTATTCCTCCCCGCAATCTACTACGCAAATTTGCATATGGTCGCTGTCGGGATGCGGCGTGAGCGCCTTCACTTCACCCACAACGACGCGATTTATTTTTTCGCCGAGGTAAACAAGCTCTTCCACCTCAAATCCGCAAGAAAAAAGCTTATCCGCAAGTTCCTGCGCGGTAATATCCATATCCACGTAATCTTTTAACCAACTGAAAGGTGCTTTCATTGTATTCCCTCCTTAATCCTCGAACTGTTCCAAAAAGCGAGTATCGTTTTCAAATAACGTCTTGATATTATTAATGCCGTATTTCAACATTGCAATACGCTCAATACCCATACCGAAAGCAAAGCCCGTATATTCATCAGGGTCAACGTTACAATTTTCCAATACACGACGGTTGACCATGCCTGCGCCAAGCACTTCTATCCAACCCGTGCCCTTGCAAAGACGACAACCCTTACCGCCGCATTCCGAACAACTCAAATCGACCTCTACGCTCGGTTCTGTGAACGGGAAATAGGACGGGCGCAAACGCACTTTCGTCGAAGAAGTAAACATCTTCCGCGCAAATTCCGCAAGCATACCCTGCAAATCGCAAAGAGTGATACCCTTATCTACAACCAACCCTTCCATTTGATGGAACATAGGCGAATGGGTCGCGTCGTCATCCGAACGGAATACTCTGCCCGGGGAAAGAATTTTAATAGGCGGCGCGTCTTTTTCCATAACGCGGATTTGCCCCGCCGAAGTTTGCGTACGAAGCAACAGATTTTCCGCCAAATAGAACGTGTCTTGCATATCGCGTGCAGGGTGGTCTTTGGGCGTATTCAACGCCGTAAAGTTATAATAATCCGTTTCAATTTCAGGTCCTTCAAACACTTTAAAGCCCATACCCGCAAAAATATCAATGAGTTCATTTTTTACAAGCGTAATGGGGTGTAATGCGCCCGCCTTGTAAACCTTGCCGGGCATGGTAATATCGATACGCTCTTCTGCGTATTTCTTTTCCATTTCCATCTGACGAACAACAACTGCGCGCGCCTCAAATTTTTCTTCCATATCCTGCTTGAATTCGTTAACGACCTTACCGAACGTGGGTCTGTCTTCTTTTGCAAGATCTTTCATGCCACTCATAATTCCTTTGAGTTCGGTTTGGAATTTTACCTTCAACTCGTAAAGAGCTCTGCCTGTTTCCGTTTGCGCCATCGCGGCGGTAATCTCCGCACGCAAGGCTTCAATTTTTTCTTTCATAGATTGCCTCCAATCATTTTTACCGAATTTTTAAGAGCAGGTTTTGTTTATTGATAAAAAAACGCCCTGCGTGCCCATAGACACGCAGGGCGAACGAGTCCGCTGTACCACCTGCTTTCATGCGGAAATCCCGCACCTTATTTTACGCCGTAACGCCGCGTCAACGTTTCCCTCTACCCCCTTTACGGGCTCAAAAGAACAGCTCCAAAGTGAAAGGGAATACCTTGCCGCCTATGCGTCTTTCAGCCTACGAACGCACTCTCTGTCAGGCAGATTTTTAAGGAAAACCCGCTTTTTCATCGCTTTTGATTTTATTTTACTATATTATAACCTTTTTTTAAAGAAAAGTCAACAAAATTTTGCTTATTTATTTTTCAAAAGATCGCGTATCTCTTCCAAAAGCTTGGTGTTCGCCATCGCCTTTTCTTCTGCAATACGCGCCTCTTCCGCTGCTTTTGCCGCAACTTCTGCCGCTGCTGCTGCCTCTGCCGCCGCCTTTGCTTCCATAGCGTCTACTACCTGTTGTGCATAGATTGCACGCGCCGTCGTTTTAGACACGCCCTGTTCTTTTGCAATTTTCTTAATCAATTTCTTTTCGTTACCGACAAGTTTTACGTCAGCAATCGCTTTTTCACGGTTTTCGTTTACTTTGTTTATCGTACGAACAATCATAAACAACACGAATGCGATCAGCAAGAAGTTGATGATTGCGCTAATAAACGCACCCCAATCGATATAAATGGAGTTCGTAAGGTCCACAACTTCTTTCGTAACTTCTGCACCCTCAACGGTAACCGTTTCCGTTTTCCATGCTTTGGAAAGGAACGTTACAGCACCGGTCAACCCCTCTTTACCAAGCACAAGCGCCAACAGCCAGTTGATGATAGGCTTTAAAATATAGTTACTCAACCCGTTTACGATACCCGTAAACGCGCCGCCTACAATAACGCCGACAGCCATATCGAGTACGTTGCCGCGCGTAATAAACTTCTTAAATTCGCCAAAAAATCTTTTAATTGCGTTTGGTTTCTTTTCCATTCGTAATTACCCCTCTTTCTTAAATGTCTAAACATTATTATACTATCCGCGTGCGCCTTTGTCAACAAAAATCAAGCCGAAAGCAAGTTTTTTAACCCACTTTCGGCTATCTTTCCCTATTCTTTCACATTTTTTGCCGTCTATTTTGTCATCGCATTTTCTTCACGTGCTCTTTTCATCAAATTTTCTGCAACGGTCATATCCTCCGTTACCTCGTCTAAAAGCCTGGTCAATTCGTTTTCCGTCTCTTTGCACTTTGCCAACGCCAGCCGCGCCGTATATTCACGCAAGAGCGTCTTTTCTAAATAATACACGTCCTTTAAACTGTCGTATTCGTTGAGTGTAATTTCCCGTTTTTCCAATTTCATTTTTCTTTTTTACCCCCATTCGCCGCAGACATGCCCTGCCCGTTCTTCTCTTTTTCCGTCTTTCCAAACGCCAATTTTTCTAACAGTTGTTTTCGGGCGGCGTGGCGTGCCGATAAAGTTTCCATATCCTGCGCCAAAGAGGTTTCTGTAAGCAAACGAGAATATATTTTCGTCTTTTTTTCCGCCAAATCCTCCAATGACGCCAACGTTTCCAACAGTTCCGTTTCCCTCGGCTCTTTTTCCTTGATTTCTCGCATAAAAAATCCCCCCATAGCCACAGTTTTTGCCGCTTGAGAGGATTTTATACATATATTTATAATAGATTTATTTTTTACTTTTTTTCTCGGCTGCCGCTTTTCCATAATCGCAATAAGGGCGCAGAGAGCACCCCTCACAGTTGGGCTTTTGCGAATGGCAAACTCGCCGCCCGTGCCAAATCAACCAATGATGGGCTTTCGACCAATCTTCTTTGGGTATCGCTTTGTTCAACCCCGCTTCTACCGCAAGAGGGGTCGTACCTTTTGCCAATCCCAAGCGGTTGCTCACACGGAATACATGGGTATCCACCGCGATTGCATCCCCGCCAAACGCCACCGAATACACGACGTTTGCCGTTTTTTTCCCCACGCCGGCAAGCCCCATCAGCGTTTCTACCGTATCGGGTACTTCTCCGCCAAATTTATCTAAAATATCGCGGGAAGCAGAAAGAATGTGTTCGGCTTTCATTCGGTAAAACCCGCAAGAATAGATATACGTTTCCAATTCTTTCTGCGAAAGAGTAACCATTGCTTCCGGCGTGGAATATTTTTCAAACAATACTGCCGTTACTTTATTCACCCTTTCGTCCGTACATTGCGCGGACAAAATCACTGCTACGAGCAGTTCGTAAGGCGTTTTATAATGCAACGCAGGTTTCGCATCGGGATAAAGTTTTTCCAATTCAGCTAAAGCCGCTTTCTTTTCCAAAGTATTCATAGCTATTTCAGTATACCACTTTTTTATCTTCTTGGCAAGTCTTTGCCCCTCCCTTTCACCTCCTTTCCTATTCCCTTGTTTCAAGCGTATGGCGTTACGGAAATTCTCCCGCCGATAAAATCCATTTTATAATAACCTTTAAACGAAGTATATCTTGCTGTTTTCAATATCGCGTTGGCGCGGACGAAGTACCGCGCGTCAAAACGCACGCACAATCCGCAACCGATTTTCGCTTCTTTGGGCGTGGGCATCGTCGTTGCCGCTACGCCGTATCGCTGTAACCGTTCCGCATAATCCAAACTCTGCGTTCTCGCGCGGAACACCGCCAAAATCATCATATCATAAGTGCCTCCTTTTCGGAATACTATATTTTATGAATTCCTGAAAAGAGAGGTTCTTTTATGTTTTATTTTGATAACGCCGCAACGGGCGGCAGAAAGCCCGACCAAGTATTAAATGCCGTATTCTCCTCTATAAGAGTGTGCGCAAACCCGGGCAGAGGGGGACATAAGCTTGCCGTAAGTTGCGCAAAACTTGTGCAAGATTGCCGAAATTCCCTTTCCGATTTTTTCGACGGCTACGGCTTTGAACGGGTTATTTTTACCAAAAACTGTAGCGAAGCGTTAAACGTTGCCATTCTCGGTGTCTTGCAAGACGGCGACCACGTTATAGCGACCTGTATGGAACACAATTCCGTTTTACGCCCCTTGGAGCTTTTACGTAATAAACACAAAATCAGCTACGACGTCTGCCCGTTAAACGAAGATGGGAATATCGACCCCGAACAATTTTGTTCTTTCTTAAAACCGAATACCCGTATGGCAATCGTAACCTCGGCTTCTAACGTAACGGGAACGATGCCTCCTCTAAAAAAAATCCGTTCCCTTCTGCCTAAAAACGTACTCCTACTTTGCGACGGCGCGCAAGGCGGCGGGCATTTTCCCCTGCGAATGCAAGAAATGGGAATCGACCTTTTAAGCATCGCAGGACATAAGGGCATGCACGGAATCCAAGGTAGCGGCGCGTTATTGTTTTCCGAGCGCGTGTCTCCTCGTCCTATTTTATACGGCGGTACGGGTTCTATGAGTGTTTCTTTAGAAATGCCCGATTTTTATCCGGACGCTTTGGAAGCGGGTACGATTTCTTTTCCTGCCGTCGTATCCCTTTTAGAGGGTACGCGCTATCTTGCTTTACAAGGACGGGAAATTGCAAGAAATGTACAAATGCTCACGGATTATTTCCTTAAAAAGCTGTCGAAACTTTCCGCATACCGCCCTTACTCTATTGCAAATCCCTGCGGCATCGTTGCGTTTTCACACAACCGATTGCAATCGGAAACGGTGGCGGATATACTCTCTTCCCGATACGATATCGCCGTGCGGGGCGGATTGCATTGCGCACCGCTGATGCACCGTGCCTTGGGTACGGAAGACGGGGGATTAACCCGCGTTTCTTTCTCCCATTTCAATAACGAAAAAGAAATTGATTTTCTCTGTCTTGCACTTGCGGAAATCGACAACCATGCGAAATATTAACAAAAAATCATATTTCTTTCAAACGCTGCACAACCGCGCGCAACCGTTTGCGCTGAAACCCGTCCAACATCGGGGCAAAACTTTGATAAAAAGATTCTATTTCCTCATTGGATAACGTCCCCGCTCGCTTGCCCCGTTCAGCCTCTTCCAAAATACTTTGCAACATTGCCGCGTTACTTTTCCCGTTATATGCAGCCGCCAATTTTTTAGCCAATTCTTCTGCCGTACTCCCCGTCTCTTGTTCTTTTGTTTGCGCGTCTGCCGCCTCTGCAGCTTGCTTTGTATATTCTTTAAAACTTCTCATATTTTCACCTCCGAAATGATATTATATCCTATGCCGCTTGGCATTTTTCGGCTACTTTGCATATAGTGAAGTATGGAAATTTTAATGCTTGTACTGCTTTATTATCTTTCACAAAACGCGGATTTTGCGGAAAGCGTAAAACCGCTGATGAGCAAAATCAAAGATTCAGAAGAAATGCTCCGCTTTTTAAACGATTTATCAAAATTCACACAGACGTTCAGCACTTTTAGCGAAAACAAAGCCGAAAAAAAGTCTGCGGAAGAACCCCCGAAGAAACAAACGAAAAAAGAAGAATCGACAAATAAAAATCCGCAATCCCCCACCTCGGGAATCGCGGATGAATTTATCCAAAATATTTTAGACAACTATTTAAAAAAACATTGAGCCGTTTTGAGCCGTTTACGCGATAGAAAACCCGCCGTTCACGGGAATATCTACCCCCGTTACGTAATCGTTTTCTTCCAAGAACATCACCGCTTTCGCCACGTCTTCGCCCGTTCCGATTCTGCCCATCGGGATTTCTTCTTGCAACGCCGCCATCTCTTCAACGGAAAACCGTGCGTTCATCGGCGTATCAATCACCCCGGGCGAAACGCAATTTACGCGCACCCCCGACCAACCGAGTTCTTTCGCCAACGCTTTCGTAAAACCGATAAGCGCGGCTTTGGACGCGGAATATACACTTTCGCAGCTGCCGCCGACCTCGCCCCAAACAGAAGAAATATTGACAATTAAACCGCTTTGCTTATCTATCATATGTTTCGCCGCTTCGCGCGAACAGAGAAACGCCCCGCCGACGTTGACCGCCATCAAGCGGTTAAACTCTGCATATTCCACGTCCTGAATCTGTTTCACAAGCGCGATCCCCGCATTGTTCACAAGTACGTCTACTCCGCCAATTTTTTTAAACAATGCTTGCACGTCTTCTTCTTTGGATACGTCCGCGCAATAGGGTTCTATCCCTTGCGCGGCTATTTTTTTTGCATTTTCTTCGTCCTTGGAATACGTAACGCAAACCCGATATCCTTTTTTTAAAAATGCCAATGCAATCGCCTTTCCGATGCCGCGCACGCCGCCCGTAATTAAAGCCGTTTTCATTTTTCCTCTCCGCCTTTCTCTTTTTTTACCAACGATAAAATTTCCGTTGCTATCTCGTCGGGCGTTTTCCCGTCTACGTCTACAACCCAATCGGCAACTCGCTCATAAATAGGCGTGCGAACTTCCAACAACTCCGCAATCCGCTCTTGAGTCGATTGCCCCGTTTGCAACAAAGGACGAGCCGTATCCAAGCGCAAACGTTGCACAAGCGTTGACAACGCCGCGCGCAAAAATACGATTTTTCCGTTCCCTTTCAGCAACGCGCAATTTTCCTCTTTCAGCACCAAGCCTCCGCCCACGGAAATCACCAAGCCGTCTTCGTTCGCCAACGATTTAACGAGTTCCGTTTCCAAATCGCGGAAATATTTTTCTCCGTACTGTGCGAAAATTTGCGAAATCTCCCCGTATTTTTCCACAATCAACGCGTCGGTGTCTATCCAACGCCAACAATCCTTTTCTTCTATTTTTATGCCAACAGTCGTTTTACCTACGCCCATCATGCCGCACAATATCAGATTCATTCGCTTGCCCCGCTTTTTATTTCGTCAAACAGTCCTTTAATCCTATAATTGCCGCTATGTAGCTTCCGTGACCAAATCCGCACACAACGCCCTTGCACACCTCGGAAAGCACGCTGTTATGACGAAAATCTTCGCGCGCATGTACGTTGGACATATGCACCTCCGCTACGGGAATGTCTATCGACGCAATCGCGTCGCGAAGGGCGTAGCTGTAATGTGTAAACGCACCCGCATTCAGCAAAATCCCATCGCAGGCTTTCTCTAAAAACGCTTCGTGCAATTTATTGACGAGTTCCCCCTCTATATTGCTTTGATAGAATTCGGCCTCGTCGCCGTTCGCCGCACAAAAAGCCGCAATTTTTCCATTGATTTCTTCCAAAGTTGCCGTGCCGTAAACTCCCTTTTCGCGCTTACCCGTCAAATTGAGATTTACCCCGTTTATCACCAAAAATTTCATAACGTCTCCTCCGTTAAAAGATATTCTTTTTCATATTTCCCATAAAATTCTTTCACTTCCCGTTCGTTGGGCATTCTGTCTAAATACAAACAGTCTGCATAATACGCCTGAAAGAAAAGCATCGACGCGCCGTTTAAAATTTTTATCCCTTGTTCTTCCGCAAGTCGTAAAAATTCCGATTTTCTCGGCACGTAAATCAAATCGATTGCCGCTTCCGCACCGCAAAACGCCTTTGCCGTAACGGGAGATTTCCCCTCGGTGTCGTGCATACCAACGCCCGTGCAATTAATAATAACGTCGTAGCCGCCCGCCTCGGGATTTTCTATCGCCGTAATCCCCAGCTGCGCGCAAGTTTCTTCCAACTTTTTACGGTTACGTTGGTACATAAATACCTCTGCGCCGCCCTTTTTTAACGCCGCCGCCGTACTGCGCCCGCTTCCGCCGCCGCCCAGCACCAGAATTTTTTTGTTTTCATACTCCATTCCCACGGAACGAATCATTTGTAAAAAGCCGATTCCATCCGTATTATATCCCGTATGCGTTGCGTTTAAAACGGTGTTCACCGCGCTGTATTCTACCGCGTCGCCCACGATATTGTCTAAATACTCCATCGCGTCCCGCTTGTAAGGAATGGTGATATTAAAGCCGTCGAAATCGCCCAACAGACGGCGCATTGCCCAATCCAACCCATCGGAATCCACCGAAAAACGTTCGTATTCGCAATCGATTCCCCATTGTTTTAAAATAAAAATATGAATGCGCTCGCTGTCCGATTTGGATACGTCTTTTCCAAGCAATCCCAACCGTAATTTTTTCCTCTCTATCACCGAAGTTCCCTCCGTTTTATTAGCATTCCCCCGAAATCTTTTCAAAAAAATCGGGAAAAGAGATAGCACAACATTCGGGGCGAAGTACGTTTCCGCCCTTTTCCGAAGCAAGTAATCCAACCGCACCCGTCATTGCAATACGGTGGTCGAGATAGCTGTCCACGTCGCCCCCAACAAGGGTCTCTCTACCGCGAATAATAAATCCGTCGGGTGTTTCTTGACAATCTCCACCCAAATTACGGATAAGCTCCGTCGTCGTACGAATACGATCACTCTCCTTTACCCGCAATTCTTTCGCACCCGTAATTTGCGTTTCTCCTTCCGCAAAAGCGCATAAAAGCGCAACGAGAGGCAACTCGTCTATCATGGCAGGCACGTCCTCCGCCGTAATCGTAATCGCGCGCATCTTTGATTTTTCCACCAAAATATCCGCCGTTTCTTCGCCTGCCGATACCCGTCTGTTTAAAAGGGAATACTTTACGCCCAAACGGTCAAACGCCGTTAATATTCCCGTTCGCGTAGGATTTATCCCTACGTTTTTACAAAGCGTTTTCCCCTTTAACGCCCCCAACGCCATAAAATAAGCCGCCGAGGAAATATCGGAAGGAACGCAGACGTCTACCGCTTTTAACACACTCTTTCCAACCGTAACGCTGTTGCCGTTGACGCGGATATCCGCACCCATCGCTGCCAACATTCTTTCGGTATGGTCGCGAGATTTTACAGGCTCGCTGACCCGCGTTTCTCCGTTCGCCGAAATCCCCGCCAACAAAATAGCGCTCTTTACTTGCGCCGAAGAAATTAAAAGGGACATCTCCGTTCCATACAACGGCGCGGGAGAAACGTATACGGGCGCATGTCCGTCCGTCGTTTTTACGTTTGCCCCAAGCAACGAAAGCGGTTCGGCAACCCGTCCCATAGGACGGGCAGACAACGATTCGTCTCCATATAATTTCGCGTCGATTTGTTTACCTGCCACAAAACCTGTCAACAAGCGGATTGTCGTGCCCGAATTTCCACAATTCAATTCCGTTCCACGGCGGAATCTGGGCGTTCCGCTTACGCGCAACGTCGTGCCCTCTATGGCGATTTTTGCCCCCAACGTACGCATACACCGGCAGGTGGATACACAATCTTCCCCCATCAGCGCGTTCGTGATTACCGCTTCTCCGTCTGCGCCACTATTCAGCATAATGGCGCGGTGGGTTATCGATTTATCGCCAGGAAGTTCAAACTCCCCTTCAAAATATTTTCTTCCTTTTATTTTTTGCATTTGCTATTCCCTCGCCCTTGCGCACGGTTTATTTATAAACGGTTTATTTAGAAACCTCGATAAGCGAAGCGCGGTATTCTTCAAAATCTAATGAGAATATCGTCCATTCGCCTTTTGCTTTCGCAACCGCCATTTTTATCTTTCCGTCCGCCGTATTTTTCTTATCCGAGCGCGCCTTTTCCGCTTGGATACCGATATCCGAAAAATCCACTTTCTCTACGGGGTTTATCGCCAACGCACGCTTGATAAGTTCGATTATCCTTTCCCCATACGTCCGTTCGCATACCCCCGCACGGATTGCCATCTTCGTTTCCAATAACATACCGTATAACACGCTTTCTCCATGCGAAAGTCCGCTGGCAAGTTCGATAGCGTGCCCCGTCGTATGCCCTACGTTTAAACTGCGCCGTTCCCCGCTTTCTTTCTCGTCTGCTTGCACTACGTTCGCCTTATGCTGCACGCAAGCCGCAATCAGTTCCGTTAAAAAAGCTACGTCCGTCCATTTTTCCGTATTCGCTTCTAAAAGCTCGAAAATCTCCCCATTCAACGCCGCGTATTTTACAATTTCCCCTACACCGCATTTAATCTCTCGTGCGGGCAACGTGTTTAAAAACGCGGGGTCTATCAACACTTCGCAAGGCTGATAAAACGCCCCAACGACGTTTTTTACTCCGCCAAGGTCTACCGCCGTTTTTCCACCGACGCTGCTATCCACCTGCGCCAATAGCGTAGTGGGAATTTGTACGCAGGAAATCCCGCGCATATACAGCGCAGCCGCCAAACCGCCGATATCCCCGACAACGCCGCCGCCAACCGCAAACAAACGGGAATCACGGTGCAACCCCGCCTCCGTCATTTTTTCTAAAATTGCATACAGCGATTGAAAATTTTTATTCTCTTCCCCTGCGGGCAACACAAAAATTTCCGTACTGCTAAAATATTGTGAAAAGAACGGCTTGTATAACGAATACACGTTCGTATCCGTTACCACGAAATTTTTTTGCCCAGCCGTCAAAAAAGGAAGCCGCGCGTCCAAGACGTTTGTTCCGATATAGATATTACCTTCCATCGAAGGCGTTTTTAATTGAATCCTCTCCATTCTCTTTCCTCATTTTATGGCAAATCTGCGTAACGCTTTTGCACCTGTTCCATCGTATCGCCGCCCAAACGCTTCGCAACGGCGTCCGCAAGTACCTGCGCCACTACGGCTTCCGCAATAATTTCAAAAGCAAAAATCGCGCAAACGTCGCTGCGTTCAGACGCCGCAACCGCCGTTTCTTTGGAGGAAAATTCCACCGTTTGCAAACCTTTCATTAAGGTCGGAATGGGCTTCATCGCCACCCGTATCACGATTTCTTCGCCGTTCGACATACCGCCTTCGATTCCGCCTGCGCGGTTGGTATTACGGTAAAATCCTTTCTCGTCATTGTAAAAAATTTCATCATGAATTTCTTTCCCGCTTCGCTCTGCAACGGCAAAACCTGCACCGATTTCCACCCCTTTAACCGCTTGTATACTCATCAATCCCGCCGCCAAAAGAGAATCTAATTTTTCGGCGTACGTCATTACGTTGCCAAAACCGCTCTTTAATCCTTTTACACGAATTTCCACAACGCCGCCCGCGGTATCCCCCGCCTTTTTTAACGCGGCAATTTTTTCTTCCGCTTTCTTTTCCGCTTCAACGTTCAGCATGCCCACGCCCGTCGTTTTTGCTTTTGCCAAATCCTCAAAGGCATATTCGCCCTCGTCTTTTATCCCGCAAACTTCGCGCACGTAACCGCCGATTTCCACGCCCAGCGCAAGCAGATATTGACGGTATACTTCCCCCGCCGCTACGCGAATCGCCGTTTCCCGAGCAGATGCCCGTTCTAAAATATTCCGCGCGTCTTCCTGCCCGAATTTTAACATTCCCGTTAAATCGGCGTGCCCGGGACGGACTTTCGTCAACGCCTTTTTCTGCATCGTTTCGCTATCGCACGCCCCAGCTGACATTGCCGCTTCCCAATTTTGATAATCTTTGTTATAAATGCAAAGGGTAACGGGGCTGCCGAGCGTTTCCCCGTTGCGTACGCCCGTTAAAATTTCCGCTTCGTCCTTTTCGATTTTTTGCCGAGCTCCTCTGCCGTAACCACTTTGCCGCAATGCCAAAGCGCCGTTTATTTCCGCCGCATTTATTTGCAAATGCGCGGGCAATTCCTCTATAACCGCTATCAACGCTTTCCCGTGTGATTCTCCTGCCGTTGTCAATTTCATACTCTACCTCTTTTTATGCATTACGAGTGGAAAACACGTATTCTCCGCCGTAATAATCTACCGTTACGGATTGTCCGTTTTGAACCCGCCCCAGCAAAATTTCTTCCGATAATCTGTCTTCAATACAACGCTGAATCACTCGTTTTAAAGGTCTTGCGCCGTATTGTGCGTCGTACCCCTCTTTCACAAGCGCTTCCAATGCGTTTTCCGTTACTGTCAATACAATACCGCGCTGTTCTTCCAAACGTTTCGCTAGCGAAGCAATGATTTTTCCGCCGATTTTTGCGCAATCCGCCTCACTCAAACGGTGAAAAACGATAATATCGTCCATGCGGTTTAAAAATTCCGGACGGAATTTTTCTTTGAGGGCTTTGGTAATGTTTTCTTTCATGCCCTCGTATTGTTTTTCTCCGATACTGTCTCCGCTTCTGCCGTCCGCGCCGAATCCGTATACGCCCGTTTTCGCCGATTCCGCAACCGCCGCGCCCGTGTTCGACGTTAAAATAATGACCGCGTTTTTAAAGCTTACCGTCCTGCCCTTGCTGTCCGTCAAACGCCCGTCGTCCAAAATCTGTAAAAGCAAATTAAACACGTCGGGGTGTGCCTTTTCTATTTCGTCAAATAAGATTACGCAATAGGGCTTTGTTCGCACCTTTTCCGTCAACTGTCCCGTCTGTAAATCTTCATACCCAACGTATCCTGGAGGCGCACCAATCAATTTGGAAATAGACTGTTTTTCCATATACTCGCTCATATCCAAGCGAATCATCTGCTCTTCCGAGCCGAACAACGCTTCTGCAAGAGCCTTACAAAGGTCGGTTTTCCCCACGCCCGTGGGGCCGACGAAAATAAACGAACCGATAGGACGGGACGGGTCTTTCAATCCCGCGCGCGCACGGCGAATTGCCTTAGAAACGGCGTTTACCGCTTCGTTTTGCCCGATAATACGGCGATGCAAATCCTGCTCTAAACGCATCAATTTTTCCCCTTCGGCTTGGGTGATTTTCATCAACGGAATACGCATACGAGCGGAAACAATCGCCGCAACATGCTCACCGCCGATTGCCAACCTTCCGTCCGCCAAATGCTTGGGGGCATGCGCCTGTTCCAACGCCTTTATTTTTTCTTCCGTCTGTATTTTTTCGCGCAATATTTCCGTAGCCGAAGCGTAATCGCCCATCATTTCCAAGCGCCGCCTTTCCTTTTCCAAACGAAAAACTTCTTTCCGCGCTTCTTCCAACTCTGCATTACTTCCGTCCGCCACGATACGCACGCCCGCCGCAGCCTCGTCCACGAGGTCGATTGCCTTATCGGGTAAAAAACGGTCATTGATGTAACGGGAAGAAAGTTTCACCGCCGCCTCTATGGCTTCGTCTGTAATAGCGATCCCGTGATGTTCTTCGTATTTTGCGCGTAATCCCTTAATAATCTCTACGGTGTCCTTTTCCGAAGGTTCTTCTACGTAAACGGGAGTAAAACGCCGTTCTAACGCGCTGTCTTTTTCAATATATTTTCTGTATTCCTCAATCGTCGTTGCGCCAATCACCTGCAAATCGCCGCGCGCCAACAGCGGCTTTAAGATATTCGCTGCGTCCATATTGCCGTCCGACGACCCGCCAGCCCCAACCAACGTATGGATTTCGTCGATAAACAACACGACGTCTCCGTCTTGGATTACGGTATCAATCAAGTTTTTTAATTTTTCCTCAAAATCCCCCCGATAGCGCGTACCCGCCAACATTCCTGGCAAATCCACCGAAAATACAGTTTTATTTAAAAGCTGTTCGGGCACTTCGTTTTTCACGATAAGTTGAGAAAGCCCTTCTATAATCGCACTCTTACCTACGCCTGGCTCTCCCACCAAAACGGGATTGTTTTTTAAGCGGCGGGAAAGAACCTGCACCACCTTTTCAATTTCCTTTTTCCGTCCGATAACGGGGTCCATCTTTCCCCGTCTTGCACGTTCCGTCATATCCCATCCGCAATCGGGCAGTTTTTGTTCCTGCTTCCGCGCGTTTGTTTCTGATTTTTCTTCTTTCTTTAAAAGCAACGAATAGGCTTCTTTCACACTGTCGTTTTGTCGGTTCGCGCTCCCAAAGTCGGGCATTGCCAACGGATCGGTAACCGTTTCGGTGTCCTCCAAAGTTTCCCCCCATTCCTTGCGGTAAATCGACGCTTTTATTGCCGCCCGAGTACTCTGTAACAGCGTTTCCAACAACGCTTTTCTGCGTGCTTTATCAAACGGCTCGAACGCCTCTGCGATAAATCGCACGGCACAACAAGTCGGCACGGACAAAATTTGATATAACATATGCGCCGTACCCGCAAGCATTCCGTCCTGCGCCGCCGCTTCCACCGCACGGTCATACATTTTTTGGGTGTTGGGCGTCATTCCCTTTCCTTGATAAGAGGGATCTACCCCCGCCTTGAATTTTGCTTCGTATTCCTCTTTATACACGCCTGCCGCCGTCAGCACTTTATACGCTTCGCATCCGGGCAAGGATAAAAAAGCCCAAACAAAATGTTCGCTACCGATAAATTCCGTGCAAACGATTTCCGCCGCCGACATATTTGCCAACGACATAGCTTTTCTAAAATTTTCCGTCGATTTTGATAAAGGATACATAATTCTTTCCCCTTTTTATCTCTTTGCCGCTTATCCTCGCTTACTTCTTCTAACAACGCGCACCAACGAGGGCAACGCCCCGCACGCCGCTTCCGCACGCAACATATCGCACAGTTCTTCGCTTTCTCCAATCAGCCCATTGTTAATCCGAAACGCCGTTGGACGCATATCATCTAAAAACTCGTCGAAATGTTTTCTGTCCTTCGTTTCAAAAAATCCCAACGCCAATCCCAATTTCACGTCTGCAATTTTCAGCAAAAATTCCTGCCAACTTAAAACGGCACAATTTGTCAAAACTCCGTACGCGCGCAAACATCTGTCACGGATTTCCGTTTCCGCAGTCTTTATCATCTGTTCCCTCGCGCGGATTTCCAAATCGCAAAGGGTCATCGTCATTCGTACCATATCGCTCAATACGTCCCGTTCGGAAACGCCGAGCGTGCGTTCGTTGCTCACTTGGTAGACGTACCCTTCTGCGCCCGTCCCCTCGCCGAACGAACCACGCACCGTCAGTCCGCCCGCTTTCAGTGCAGGTAAAAATTTCTTCAATTCGCCGTTCCATACCAAGCCCGGCAAAAACATCATTACCGAAGCGCGCATTCCCGTTCCTAGATTGCTTGGACAAGCCGTTAAATACCCCAATTTATCGTCGAATGCAAAATCGTATGTTCCAGCCAATGCGTCGTCTATTCCGCTGATGCGTTCGTACGCCTTAAACAAATCGAAGCCTTTGCAAATGTATTGTTCCCGCAAATGATCTTCTTCATTGACCATAATGGAAATTGCGCGGTCTTCGGACACAAACGCCGCGCCGCGCTTGCTCTTGAGTAAGGCGGGAGAAATTAAATATTCCTCCTGTAATTGCTCCGCCTCCTGTGTGGACAAGTTTTTCATATCGTATTTCGTAAACGATTCTACGCTATCAAATTCATCTAATGCGTGTCCGATAAGATAGACGATATCTTCCGCTTGCGCGTCGTCCATCTTTTTAGGAAAGGGGTACGACGCAAAATTTCTAGCAAGGCGAATCCGCGTGGATATTACGATTGTTTCGATGAATTCGGGCGAGTGCGCCATACAAACTCCTCCTCTATCGCCGAACGGCTACGCATTTTTGACAATTTATCCGCATACCCTTTCGCGTCCTCGTAATTGTCTTCGTCTTTTAATTTCGCAATGATTACTTCCAACTCTTTGCATTGACGTTCAAAACGAGCCAACGCAACCGCCTGCTCGCGGTATCCTTTCAAAACCAAACGCACACCGTCGTTGCTTTCGCCAAATCCCTCTAACGGCGGCGTCTTTCCGCAATGCGCTTTCTCCCCCTGCATTTTCGTAATGACAGGCGTTAAAGCGCTGCTCATCGTCTTATAACAATTTGCACATCCGACAAGTTTACTTCTTTTTACTTCGGCAAGGCTTGTCCCGCAATACGGACAAGCGGAAAGCGACAAATCGCCCTCCGCCTCGTCCGCGTATAAAAACAACTGATGGTAACAATCTAAGCAGTAGTATTCTACCTGCTTTTTGCCGTTTTTTATCTCTTCGTACGTTTTAACCGCTTGATTTTTTCCACAATATCCGCAAGCCATAAAACCGTCCTCAACTCACTTTTTCCAATTAAACAATCGTTTCCGCGCTGTCGTCTGCCTGTGCTTTTTCTGCCAATTCCGTCGCTTCGTTTACCGACAAATACGTTCGGCGGCGGTGTTGCAACGTCGTACGGAAGAACACCCACAATACTTCTAAAACCTGTAAAGGCGCACCGATCAAAAATACCGTCCAAAGTCCGTGATAGTCCCATCCGTTCGCAATGGATATAAATCTTCCCGACAAATAAAAACACGCAAGCCCCGACCAAATCAAAACGGTTACGGATATAAACCCCATCAAACGGTATTTCCACGCCCCCGCAAAAATAATCAGCAATACCGCGTTAATGGGCGCAACAAACACAAACGCCATCCACCACGGTTCTTTCCCCGGCATAACCAACTGCAATGCAACAAAAATACAGGTAGCGACCAACCAAATAATTCCGCTGGAAAGCAACATGATTAAGGCTTCTAATCCCCTCGTTCTCTGTTCTTTTACAGCGGGATGTTCTGCCTTTTCTCCGACCAAATCATTCAAGCTCACTTTAAACAAATCCGCTATTTGCATCAACGTATAAACGTCCGGAACTCCGTTGCCCGATTCCCATTTGGATACAGACTTGTCCGAATAATTGATTTTCTCGGCGAGTTCCGCTTGCGTCATTCCCGCAGCTTTTCGATAGCCCGCAATATTCTTTCCAATTTTTTGATTGATTTCGCTAATATTTTCCATGATATTATAATAGCATAGTTTTTCTGTTTTCGTCAAGCATGTACGCACATTTTTTCAGTTTTTTACTTCATTATTTATTCGCACGGGAGCGTATACGCCCGCAAAAGAAAGAAAAATGTAAAGAAAAACCTGCAGGGCGGCGGCTTGAAATAAAAAAAGCCCCAAAGCAATCCTTTGCTTTGGGGCAATACTGTTTTTGATATGCAGCTTAATATGCGCGAGCATAAACGATCACGTGCGCCGCTTTCTTGCCGCAGCAAGCGCAGAATTCTCTGCTTTCACCCTCTGCATAAACACGCGCCGTCGCCGAGGTTTTTTCCTTGACCAAATCTTCGCAAGCACGCTCGCCACACCAGCCCGCTTTTACAAATTTACCGTTTTCAACACCCGCCAAAATGCCGTCGATATCGTCTGCGTAAACGATACGTTCGTCGCGGTGCTTTCTCGCCTTTTCCAAAAGCCCTTTCTGTACGGACGCAAGCAATTCTTTTATGCCCTCCGCAGCATTTTCCAAAGGCAACTCCGTCTTTTCCAACGTATCGCGGCGAGCGCAAAGCATCTTACCGCCCTCAATATCACGAGGACCGAGCTCGATACGTACGGGAACGCCTTTCATTTCCCACTCGTTAAACTTCCAACCGGGGCTGTTGTCCGTTGCGTCAAGCGTAACGCGGATACCCGCCGCTTCCAACTCTGCTTTGAGTTCTTCGCATCTTTCAATAACGCCGCCTTTTCTCGCCGCGATGGGAACGATTACACACTGAATAGGCGCAACCACGGGGGGCAACACCAAACCGCGTTCGTCGCCGTGCGTCATGATGATAGCACCAATCAAACGGGTGGACACCCCGAACGACATCGTATACGCCGTCTGCAAGTTTCCTTCCGTACCTTGATATTCGATATTAAACGCCTTTGCAAAGTTCTGTCCGAAATAATGGGACGTACCCGATTGCAAACTCTTCCCGTCGTGCATCATAGCTTCCATAGTATAGGTCGCCACTGCGCCCGCAAAACGTTCTTTTTCCGTCTTTCTGCCCGTCAATACGGGAATTGCAAGGCAATTTTCCATAAAATTTTTATACAACTCAAGCATGGACAACGTAAAACCTTCCGCCTCTTCTGCCGTTACGAATGCAGAATGTCCTTCATGCCACAAAAACTCGCTTGTTCTCAAGAACGGACGGGTCGTCTTTTCCCAACGCATTACGTTACACCATTGATTAACTTTTAAAGGCAAATCACGGTACGACTGTACCCATTTGGACATCATATTTCCGATAATCGTTTCCGAGGTAGGACGGATTGCCAAAGGCTCGGCAAGTTCTTCACCGCCGCCAATCGTAACGATAGCAACCTCGGGAGCAAATCCCTCTACGTGCTCCGCCTCTTTTGCAAAATAACTCATGGGAATCAGCAACGGGAAATAAGCGTTTTCTACGCCGTTCTCTTTAAAGCGGGCGTTCAATATCTGTTGGATATTTTCCCAAATCGCATACCCATACGGACGAATAACCATCGTCCCTTTTACAGGTCCGTAATCCACAAGTTTCGTTTTTAATACTACGTCCGTATACCATTGCGGAAAATCCCCGTCGATATCAGCAATTTGTTCTACAAACTGATTTTCTTTCGCCATAACATACCTCTCTTTTAAACGCCGTCTATCGGGCAAGCCTTATGCGAACCCTATGCGCGCAAATCTTTATCTTTTTTATTATAACGCAATCCCGTATATTTTTCAAGCGTTTTTTCATACTTTTTCCGCTTTCGGCAGGATTTTCCACGCAAAAATCTTCCCCCGCCTTTTTTCTTTCCTCAAAAATGCGCCAGCAATAAAAATCCCTCGGATTTTACTCCAAGGGAATATTTCCTGTTTCCATTTCCACGCCTTCCGCATTTTCGGTAAACGTTTCGGATAAATCGGTTTCGGATAAATCGAGCGTCTGTTGTACGTTCTCCGCGCCCTCTTGCGTTTCATTTCCCGAAAAAGACTTCTTCTCACGCGGATAATTCCGCATTATCACCTCGAAAATAAACATCGCCAATCCCAGCGCTGACACAATTAAAGACGTCGTATCTGTCCACTTGGAAATGGTAATCAAGGTTCGCCTTTCTTCCACTGAATACCGCAAAGAAACTTCGCCGAATAAAAAACGATACCCAAACGTTGCGCCACTCGCCAAAAAGATAAAAAATGCAAATACGCGGTAATTTTTCATTCCCGTTGCCTGCGTGCCTTCCATATCAAATTCCGCCGTACCCGTGGCGTGTTTTAACAGCACTAAAAGGGAAATCGCCGTTACAAATTGCAGCAATAAAGACGCAAAACTGACAACGTTTTTTGCAAAATGATTCACCCATACATCTCGCCGCAACATCGCCTCGATGCATTCGTGAATGCGGCTCGTTTGCAAAAAGTAGGACATCATTGCAAATACTCCGACAACTTGCAAGAAATTACGGACAAAAGGCACGAGGCGCCCCACCATACGGCGGCGTTCTACCATCTGACCGTTTTCGGCAACCTGAAAATAACTTGCCTTCCCACCGCGCAAGCCGCAAAAGAAATGCACAGTCAGCCCCACAAACAAGAATACGTACAAAAGCGGCGTCGGTTTTGCGCTACCGCTCAATACGTACACGACGAAATACATACCCAACACCACGGAAAACATAGTCGAAAACACCTTTCCCATGCCTTGCATTGCGTTTACGTTGAGATTGAATCCGTATTTTTTATCCGCTTTCCGCTTAAACAGACCGCCGACGCCCCACAACGTCCGCAAAAACATAACAAAGAGCAAGATAAGCGTTCCACAATAAATCAGAGCGTTTAAAAACGGGATAACGTTTACGGAAGTGTCCAACGATTTAAACGAATCTAACGTAAACTCCCGCCAGACCGTCAAAAGCCCCAGCCTTACTTTTTCCGCTTTCAGCATAGGAAAACAGGCGGCAATAAGCGTAAAAAAGGAGGCGATCAGGTACACGACCCCTACCCATTTTGCCCTACCGCGAGTTCTGACGATTCGATTTTTCAAGGACGCGTTTTGCTGTGTAGGCAACTGCTTAATCCTATATTTTCTCATATGCGCCAACCTCGTAAAAACGGGTTATTTTCGACCCGTCCTACCTGCTTTTATTTCCAAAGCGAATTTTTTATATACCCTCTTTTTCAAAAGTTTCCTTATAAGCGGCAATACATTTGTTAATGATATCCATCGCCTCGTCGCGATGACAAATCTCTTTCACCGTGGTCTGTTTGTGCTCCAACGACTTATACACTTCGAAGAAATGCATCATTTCCTCAAACACGTGCTTGGGCAATTCGTGAATGTCATAATAATCGTTGTACGTAGGATCGCCGAACGGAATCGCGATAATCTTTTCATCCAAAGAACCGCCGTCGATCATCTTGATTACCCCTATGGGGTAACATTTTACAAGGGTAGAGGGATAGATCGGCTCGTTACAAAGCACAAGCACATCCAAAGGGTCGCCGTCGTCCGCAAACGTGCGGGGAATAAACCCGTAATTTGCAGGATATACCGTTGAAGTATACAACACGCGGTCAAGCTTTAAAAAACCTGTTTCCTTATCCAATTCATATTTTGTTTTACAGCCTTTAGGAATCTCGATAAACGCGTCGAAACTCCTAGCAGTAATACGTTCAGGCGAAATTTTGTGCCAAATATTCATACTTTTTTCCTCTCATTTAAAATCTCTTTTCTGTATTTTAGCACATTTTTCTCTGTATTGCAAGATTTGAACGCATTTTTTTTATTTTTTCTTATTTCTTTGTTATACAAAAAATGGATACCCCGATAAAAACGGTGTTTATCTCATACCTGCCTACCCTCTTCTTTTTTATTTTTGGCACAAATAATTTTTCCCCTCCCGTTTTTAATCAAAATATTTTGTACAGAAAAAAATAAAAGATTTTTTGTTTTTTAAGGTAAAAAGCTTTGACAAGGTAAAAAAAATGTGATATAGTTATATAGCTTTTTTGAATAAGAAAAAACATTGAGCCATGCAGAAGTACCCAAGAGGCTCAAGGGGCTCCCCTGCTAAGGGAGTAGTATGGGAAAACCGTAGCGCGGGTTCGAATCCCGCCTTCTGCGCCAAAAAAGACGTCCTTTTAGGGCGTCTTTTTTGGCGTATGCACGGGTCGCTCGAAACCGCGAAGTAACGCGGGTTTGCGCGAATTGCGTATTTTATTCTTAATAAATTCCCTTCAAACGCTTGACGGACGAAAAAATTTATTCTATAATAAAGTTGTTCAAAAAATAATTATACCGAGGTGTAAAAATGAAAGTTATTATTACCGAAAACTATGATGAAATGAGCAAAAAAGCAGCGGAAATCATGATCGATATCGTGAAAAAAAATCCCAACGCCGTTCTTGGTTTGGCAACGGGTTCTAGCCCTATCGGCATGTACCAATACATGGCAAAAGATTGTGCAAACGGCGGCGCATCCTATAAAAACGTTTCCACCGTTAACCTTGACGAATACGTTGGTTTAACCGCTGACCACGACCAAAGTTATGCATACTTTATGCGCACCAATCTGTTCGACCATATCGATATCGACCAGAAAAACACCAACTTGCCTTGCGGAAGCGCTCCCGACGCACAAAAAGAATGCGACAGATATAACGCTTTGCTTGAAACGATGAAACAAGACGTTCAAGTGCTTGGCCTCGGTTCTAACGGGCATATCGGCTTCAACGAGCCCAACACGCCGTTCGGTTCGGTTACACACCTTGTTGACCTCACCGAAAACACCATTAAGGATAACTCCCGTCTGTTCAACTCTATCGACGAAGTTCCCCGTCAGGCGCTTTCTATGGGTATCAAAAATATTATGCAAGCAAAATCTATTTTGATGGTAGTTTCGGGCAAGAACAAAGCGGAAGCCGTTCGCGGTATGGTAAAGGGCGAGGTTACCCCCGCGCTCCCTGCATCCGTTTTGCAGCTTCACCCCTGCGTAACCGTTATCTGTGATAAGGACGCGGCAAGCTTGCTTTAATTCTCTACATTATATATATTAATAACTTCTTAAAAAATATTGTAAACTTAATTCAACAAAACCGTAGCAAATCCGCTGCGGTTTTTTTCACCTATTTTTCACTAAAAACGTGCTCATTTATAAAAAAAGCAATTCGTTTTCCCGATAAAACGATTGATTTTTTTTCCTTTTTATGATACAATAAACATAGCCATACAATGTATGGCAAATTTTAATGTAAAAAAATATAAACGAGAAAGATAAATCAGATTGATTTTTATCTCAAGGAGGAACTTTTATGAAACTTTTTAAGAAAATTGCAAGCGCATGTCTCGCCCTCACCCTTTGTTTCGGCGTTTTTAGCTTGGTTGCTTGCGGAAATGAAGACAGCATCTCTAGCAGTCAACCGACCAGCAGTGAAACGGTAAGTTCGGAAGAATCTTCTTCCGCAGAAAACAGCGAAGCGGAATCCTCTGAAGAATCGTCCGTTTCGGAAGAATCCTCTTCCACGGAAAACAGCGAAGCAGAGTCCTCGGAAGCATCTTCTTCCTCTGAAAACAGCGAAGTAGATTCCTCGGAAGAAGCATCCGTTGCAGATTCTTACAAATTTATTATTCAAACGGCAGAAGGCGCTCCCGTTGCAGGTTATTACATTCAACTTTGTGTTGTAGACGAAAATCTTATGCCTGGTGTTTGTTACAATCCTTATATGACGGCAAGCGACGCAGAAGGCAAGGTAGAACTTCCTATCACCAACCGCGTTTGCCCCGAAGAAGCCGTATACGAAATCCACGTAATGAACGAATCGTTTGCCCAGGTTGAGCTTGCAGAGAAGAAATACACCCCCGCTCAATTCAGCGCGGAATACATCATTCTTACGCTTGCAGCGTAATTTTTCTACCGTTTACACAACCTAAACAGGAGGAATCCCCCTTATGAAATTGTGGAAAAAATTATTAACTTTATGCATGTCTTTAACGCTCGGCTGCGGCATTGCTGCGACTGCCGTCGCTTGCAATGATTCGAATGAAAGCACTAGTTCTTCTTCGCAAACCAGTAGCGAAGCGGAATCTTCTGACGAATCCTCTTCTGCAGAGAGTAGCGAAGCGGAATCTTCTGACGAATCCTCTTCCGCGGAAAACAGCGAAGCGGAATCTTCTGAAGAATCCTCTTCCGCGGAAAGTAGCGAAGCGGAATCTTCTAACGAATCCTCTTCGGAAGAAAATAGTAGCGAAAACGAAAATCCCAGCGAATACGTATACCGTATAAGCGTTCAAAACGAAACGGGATTCGGTTTTAAGGGTGTTACCATCAATCTTCTTGACGGCGAAACTTTGATTTCAAGCGCAAAAACCAACTCTTTGGGTAACGCAATCTTCACGGAAGAAGACGTAGCTACGGTTGGCGAATACACCATCGAGATTGCCGAACTTCCCGCAGGTTATGCGTACGCTTACGAAGACCTTACCTATACAACGGTAGCTTTGGCACAGACGGAAACTACGCTCTTTATCAAGCCGACTGGCGTCATCAAAGAGGCTATGCCCGCAGGGAAAATGTATCAACTCGGCGACGTTATGTATGATTTCACGGTAAATCTTCCCAACGGTTCGACCTATACCCTTTCCGAAGTGTTGAAGACGAAAGACCTTGTACTTTTGAACTTCTGGGCAACGTGGTGCAGTCCTTGCAAGATGGAATTCCCTGCAATGCACAACGCAGCTACTTTGTATTTGGATACCGTTTCCGTTTTGGCTTTGAGCACAACCGACGGAACGCAAGCCGTTTCGCAGTTCCAACAAACAAACGGCTTTACCAGCTTTAATATGGGCTCGGCGGATTACGATCTTTTAGACGCGTTTAACGTAGCGGGTATCCCCCACTCTGTGATGATAGACCGTTACGGCGTAGTGGTATTCAACCACGTAGGCTCTATGACGGCAACGTCCGATTTCACTTCCAGATTCGAGCTCTTCCAAGGAGAAGATTATAAATCGACGATTCTCGGCACGCCCACGGCAGGCCCGGAAGATACCCCCGATAACGGCGGGAACGAATTGCTCCCTCCCACCGAAGAAGTTTTACAGAAAAAACCTACCGCGCAAGACGTAAACAACGTTATCGCAAACAACGAAGCTTTTAATTTCCGTTTCCAACCGGAAGGTGCAGAAGAAGGTTCAGACAACTACGATTCTTATTCTTGGCCTTGGTTAATTAGCGAAAACAACGAATACTTGTATGCGCCGAACTCAAATATGCACAACAGCTACGCAACGCTGTACGTAGATTTCACGGCAAACGTAAACGACGTAATTTGCTTTGATTACTTGCTCGGTTCGGAAGACAATGCCGATATCCTTTACGTCTTAATCGACGGCACGCCTATTCAGCAGCTTTCGGGATATCATACCAAAGCTTGGCAAACTTGCTATGCGTATGTATTCCAAGAACACGAAGCAGGCGACCACGAAATGACCATCATCTTCTTAAAAGATAACGAGGGAACAGCTTACGAAGACGTTGTACAAATCAACAATCTCCGCATTGAAAATTTGGACGAAATCAAAGACGACGAGGGCGTAGACGCAAACGTATTCCGTTATGCGGCAAGCGGCGTAAATACCGCTCCTGACGCAAAAACACAATACACCAACTACGCTACCGTAGTATACAATGAAGAAGATCAATATTATCACTTAGGCGAAAAGAACGGCCCTATCCTCTTTGCGAATATGCTTCGCGCTTCGCAATGGAGCAACAACAGCGTATGGCTGCTTGCATTTAACGATTACGTAGTTGACGAGGACGGTGCAAATTACAAAGACGCCATCGAATATTACGCTTGGGAAGCAAACAACAGCATCCATATGCTTGGCTATACGCCCGTTACGAAAGAACTCCGCAAATTATTGGAAATTACGGTTTCCGTTGTAACGGTGGATAAAAAATGGGACGGTCCTCACCACGCAAACGAATGGTTAGAATGTTGCGTTTATTATGACCATTATGGCGCAACGCCGCAAATGGAAGACCCGATGCGCGGTATTACATTTACCGCAGCTATTGAAATGAACGAAGGTGCAAACGATATCGACGTGCTTTTTGAAATGGTTCCCCGCGGATTCAAATACAAGTTCACTCCTACCCGTTCGGGTATTTATCACGTATATTCCACGGGCGAATACGACACGATGGTGTGGTTGACAAGCAAAGAACTCTACGAACAATGCAAAATTCAAGACAGACTTACCAACGTCCCTTTCCTTGGCGTTTACAACGATAAGCTGTTTATGGATAGCGTTATCGGGGAAGACGGTAAAGAAACGGTAGACTACAACTTTGAATTCCACTACGCTTTTGAAGAAGGCAAAACCTATTATATGCTGTTTACCACCTATGATAACAAAGCGGCAACGTATAATGTAAACATCGACTACGTAGGTGCGGAATATAAATATATGCAATTTGCCTCGTCCAACCTTTACAGTGCAAACGAAGTTACGGGCAAAGAATATCTCCCCGATGCCGTGGATTATTATTATTCCGATCCCGCAGAAGGCGGCGACGGATACTACCACGAGGAAAAAACGGGCAGCATTCTTTATTTGGACGTAAACCGCCCCACTTTCTTCAATCAAAACTATTCGCTCTACAGCATTTGCCGTAACGCAATCGAAAACAACATTCCCGTAGAAGACCGCGCGTTCTACGTAGACGGCGTGGATTATACGTTGCAATTGATGCAATATTGCCAAAGAGGTATGTTGAATGAAGGCGACTTGCAAGGTTTTATCGCCGTAGACCAAACGTTGATGGAATTGTTACAGACAATTACTATGAAAAGATACGGCGGCATTGAAAAATCTTGGTTGATGACCTGTTATTATTACGTAACGCTCAAGATTTAAAAACACAGAACTTGTATACTTCCGCAAACTGTCTGTTTTGCGGAAGTATCATCATAATAACCACTTTAAATTTGTATTTAGGAGATCATTATGGCAAAATTAAAAAAGGCGGCGGCTTTGTTGACTTCGCTGCTTTTATGTACTACCTTTTTAACCACCGTCGCTTGCAATAAAAATGGCGATTCTTCCGACAAATCCGAAAGCAGCTCTTTCAACAGCGAAAGCTCCTTAGAAGAAATTTCCTCTTCGGAAAGCGAGTCCTCGGAAAACGAGTCCTCGGGCAACGATTCTACGCCCGAAGAAACAGTTTTTACTTTAGAAGACCACACTTGGGACGCGTGGGAAACGGTAACGGAAAAAACCTGTCAAATCGACGGAAAACAACGGCTGGTTTGTACGGACGATAATTGCGGTGCAATAAAAACGCGCACTATAAAAGCGGGCCACGTTTGGGGGGAATGGACCGGTTCTACCGAAAATTTATGCACAGAAGACGCAACGCTTATCCGCGAATGCGAAGACTGTGATGCCACCGATTCGCTCGTTATTACAAAGCGAGGACATTCCTACGTCAATAATCAATGCTCCATTTGCAACGAGCCTTTCGTTTTTCCTGCATTAAACGAAACCCCGACGTTTACGGACGTTTGGAATGATTCGGTTGCAGGCGCAGGCGAATCTTTCAACCGCAAGCATTTACAGGAAAATATCTACTACTCGTTAGAAGTTCCCGCATCAAATAAGGAAGACCCGGATTACGGCGTTTGGATTTCCGTCCCCGTAAGTGAACCGGGACAATATGCACTGCTTACGATTGGCGGTACAAACGGCGTTTCCATTGACCGTTTTGACGCTACCGATCATTATATCCCTATCAACGACAACTTTGAATATATCGGATTTCCTGCAATGGAAGACAAAAACGGCGAAAGCTATTCCCTCGTAAATTGCACTGAAACGTATTGGAGTTCGTTTTGGCGTGCAACGTGGCGTTTTTCCGCCAACGTTTCCGCTACCGTTAAATTTGTAGTGGTAAAAATTGCGCCCCCCGTTTGGACGCCTAAATATTTAAAAGAAAACGCAATCCCCTCTCAAATCAACCACGTAAAAGCGAACGACCCGGATGCACACCTCCTTCCCGTTGCCGTAGATTATAATGCGGAATATTACTTTGACGAATGGAACGAAGTTTATCGGTTGGGTACGAAAGAAAACCCCGGCGACGTGATTTACGCAGCAATTACAATGCCTGCCGCTCGCTTATTAGGCGAAAAATCTTTTACCACCATCACCGAAGACGGCGACAACCTCTCGCTTTTTAAGGGTTACGACGTTTACGGCAATTATCTGATAATGAACTATATGCCATTCATTATGAAAGACCACGCGATAAACGGAAACTGCTATGAAAACTACGTAAACAAAGACGGCTTATACCCCGTCACGCAGGAATTGTACGATTTCATTCAGTTGTATATTACGAAAAACAAACCGTTTGATATCCCCGACAGCATTTGGGGGGACGAGGAAGCCCGCCAAAACAAAGCGTGGCTTGCGTCTTGTTATTATTACAAGGAATTAAAACCCGGCACGGAAGAAAATCCTTTCTTGCTTACTGGTTTAGGGGATTTCGAAGCGACGCCGCCCCTCTTCGATATGGTTTATTTCACCATAAAATACACAGACGAATCGGGCGCGGAAACCGTGCGTTTGAAGATATCTTGCCAAAACGAAAACGCAGTAATCAGTATCAACGGACAAACGCATTATGCGCCGTTCGACGTTGAAATTGAAGTGGATTGCATAAAAGGTACAACCTTCTTCATAACCTCGTTAGGCTATACGGAAGAAACCTTCCAACTTACCCTTTCTCAAGCTTAATTTCTAAAAATATAAAACCCCCGAAACGGATAACCGTTTCGGGGGGCTTTTTATTTACTGTTTTCTCTTTTTATCTTTTGCCGTATGGATTGCGCTTACCGTAATTGCACCGCCCAGCAGACACGCCGACGTGATAAGGAACGCTATCCCCAATGCGTTTTCTTTCCACCAAACGCTATCGTCAAAATCTTCCGTTTCCTCTTTCCCATCGCCTCGGTTGATTACCACGCCCTCGGGCAGCATAGGATTTACCACTTCCGCCAATTCTTCATACGAAACCGACGCTTGACTGGTAAATTTAATCTTTCCGTCTTTTCCTATAACCGCCGTGCAAGGCACACCGCCGGCAAAACCGAAGCTATCGTATACTTCGTAATCTTCATCATATGCAAATGTAAACGTAAAATCGTTCCAACCCTCAACGGAAACATTTGGCTCGCCAACGTTCAGCCAATCCCCGATTCCTACGTACCCGCCTTTTTCCGGCTGCGTATTCATTACGATTACGGAGACGTAATCTTTATAATCTGCTTGAAATTCGCTAAATTCGGGCAATTCTTCGCGGCAAGGAACGCAATGCGTTGCCCAAAAATTTACAATCACAATTTTTCCCTGCGCATTTTGTTCGCTCAACATAAAATCGTCGCCGCCCGTTTCAAAGCGTTTTTCCGTTTCACCGTTTTCTTCCGTTTCGACAAGTTTATACGTTTTTACCGTAAAATCAGTCGCCAACGCCCCCATTTCAATTTCTACTGTTTTTTCGTCGTTTACAAAATTATAATAAATCAACGCGCCGCCAAGCGCAACGCCCGCCACAGAGCCTGCAATAATTTTCACAAGTTTAGTCTTGTTCATTACGCACCTCCTCTGCGGAATCCGTTTCCACATTTTCTTTCGGTTGTTCTTCTTGCGCAACAACCGGTTTTAACATACTCGTAATCGGCTTTAATTCCGTCGTCGTTGTAGGCGCGTCCTCGTCGTTTGCGCGCACGAACAATTTAGAACCTTTCCAAGAAATGGCTTTGGACGGACAAACGGAAATACATTCGCCGCATTGAATGCACTCGTGGTCGCCCACCTTTTTGGTATCCATTTTACATACGCCGATACACAGTCCGCAATCGGTACACTTATTTTTATCAATCTTTACGCCAAGAAGCGCAATTTTACAAAAGAATCCATACAACGCGCCCAGCGGGCAAAGGAAACGGCAGAAAATACGGAACACAAAAATACTGCCAACCACAATCAGCACCAATAGCATAAACTTCCACGTAAATAACGGGCCGAGAAGCGCAAGCATTCCTTCGTTTGCGTCGTTAGAAAGCAAACCAACGCCGCCCTCGAACGTACCCGCGGGACATATGTATTCGCAAAATCCCGGTACGGCAAACGTCAAGGGTACAAGCACTACTAACACAATCAAAACCACGTATTTAAAATAAGACAGCACACGGGTTGCTCTGCTCTTCTTTAATTTGGGCGTCTTTATTTTATACAACAATTCTTGCCCAAGCCCTACGGGGCAGAGGAATCCGCAAATCGTCCTGCCCAAAGTAAGACCGAATAAAACGATAATACCCAAAATATAAGTAGGCGCGCGCGTACCGCTTTCCGCAAGCGCGTTTTGAAGCGAGCCCAAAGGACACGCCGCAATCGCTCCGGGGCAGGAATAGCAGTTTAATCCGGGTACGCATGCGTTTTTCGTGTTTCCTTTATAGATGCGCCCGTTGATAAAACCTTTGATATTCGCATTATATAAAAGCGCGGCATAAATTTGAATGAGTCTGCGCTTGGTCGGCAAATGATTGACGATCCAATTTTTAATTTTCCCAAAAAATTTCTTCATACGTTTAACCCAATCCTATACACTGCGTACAAATTCTAACCGCTTTTGCCAAAACGCTCGACATACCACCGTTCACTATCCCCGTGATAACGAATACGATACCAAGGATACCGAGCGCCGCCCGAACGCCCCAAATAAATTTTTCCGAGCTGAAAATACGGCTGCATTTTACAGTTTTTACTTTTTCAACAAGTTCTTCACGCTTTGCCGCGCAAGCCCTTGCCTTTTTATTCTTTTCTATCTCTTCTTCGGAAAGCTCCTCATAAAGAGTTTCTCCGCGTTTTTTCTTCAATGCGTTTTCCGCCAACTCTTTTTTAACTTTCTCTTCCTGTTTCTTGGATACGTACGTACTAAACACAGCTACCGCGGCAAAGAACATTATCGCGCCGCAAGCCCAAATCATAACACGGAGCATTCTGTCCGCAACGCCGTACTGTTCGGTGAAAAATTGCGTTTGCAAAACAGAACTGTAATTTTCATCAAAAATATAAACCAGACACACGATTGCAGCCGCTATGCCAAACAGCGCCGCCGCGCCTTGCAAAATCCAGCGAACAATTTCCAATTTTCCTGCGCGAAATGCAGCGGATTCTTGCGGTAAACGGTTCTTTAAACGGTACAAACGTTTATCGTCCCCGAAATAAGCCTTGGCTTTTTCTTTTTTGTCAGGATATACGTAGCCGAGCAAGATATTACCTATCCACGCAAAAAACCAAAAAATCACGGGTACAACAATTTGCTTAAAATGTGTAGAAATACGTTCCGCTGTATACGCTTTTTTAGGTGCAGAACGGAATATCGACCATACCTGCACGATAAAAAGCAAGCCGACGATTGCCGTCAAAACTGAAAAACATATTTCATATACAGATTTTAATAACCGTCTTTTGTCTTGTTGCATATTTATTCCTGCCTCTGCCCATACCGCATTCAAAAAAAAACTATGTTTTACGCGGAACTAGGCATAATATCACATTCTATATTTATTATATCCGTAAACGTTTCCATTGTCAAGCAAACTCAAATTAAATTATAAATTTACATATAATGTAAGCATATCCAACGCCTCTTTTTGTGAAAAACAGATAAAAATCAAGGATACTCCCCCTATTTTTTCTTGTCATTTCGGCTAATATATTGTATAATATATACAATATACGATATAAGGGGTATTTTGCCCAAGTAGCCCTATCGTAATGATAACAAAACAAAGCAAAATTTAAAAAACTTTTTACGGAGTTGTTATGAAAAAACACTTACTTACAGCATTACTTTCCCTTACGTTCGCCTTTACGTTGGCGGGCGTTGTGGGTTGCGGCAAAGACGATTCTTCCGCGGGTAGCTCGGAATCCTCTTCCACAAACTCCTCTACGGACATTGAATCTTCCGAAGATATTTCTTCCGAAACGGAATCCTCTGAAGATGTTTCTTCCGAAGACGTTTCCTCTGAAACGGATTCCTCCGAAGAAGAAAGCAGCGAAGCACCTGCCGTTCCTTGCACCGTAACGTTTGAAGAGGGCGAGGGATATTCTTTTTCCTCCAACATACAAAGCGGTGAAGAAATTTTAAGCGGGAAAACCCTTATCTTCAACGTAAACGTGGGTGGACTTTACACAGGCGAACCCTTGGTATACGTCAATGAAAAGCCAACCGCTATGGCTACGGACGGAAAATACTACGTAACGGTAACGGAAAACACAGTCATTCGCGTTACGGGCGTCCGCAAAGACGTTTCTATGATGGAAGGTACTGGTTCGATGGATTCCCCTTTCGTCGTAAGCAAACCCATTGACCTCTTGTATATCGCAGAGCAAGTTAACGCGGGCAACCGCACTTATGCAACTGGTGCATATATCTTGAAAAACGATATCGACTGTAAGGGCGCAGAACTGCAAGTTATCGGAAACGACCCTGACAACGATAAATTTTTCAGCGGCTGTTTCGTTTCCAACTACGGCGAAGACGGTGCGTCCTATCGCTATACAATTTCCAATTTTACCATTAACACCGAGGGAACGAATTACGTCGGTTTATTTGGTGCAGTATTTGCGGATTTGAGCGTGGAAAGCAGCGGCTTTTTCTACGGAATCAATTTAGAAAACTTTGAAATCAACGCCAACATGTACACGACCTCTTCCGCAACACAAACGATTGCTTGCGGTTCTTTGGTCGGCTACGGCGTGGGCACGACCATCTATCTTTGCGGTGCGTCGAACGGTGAAATCAACATTTCGGGCGATTCTGGTTATTTCTCCTTTATCGGCGGTTTAATCGGCTATCAACAAGGTTATTATTTCTCGGAATACGGCGAATCCGCTCCCTCGGAAATTTCTTATGCGTATGCAGATGTTGACATCAACGTTTTAAGCGGACTTGTTCTTTCCGCGGGCGGTATTTCGGGATATCTTGCCACAAATTATCCCTTTGGTGCGGTTGCTTCCATTCATAATTCCTATTCCACGGGTAACATTTCCGGTGCAATTCGCGCAGGCGGTATTGCAGGCGCACTTGGACAGTACACGTCCGTAAGCAACTGCTATGCGACGGGCTTAATCTCGGCAAACAGCAACCAAAATAACAGCAACCCGCTTTGGAAAAATTCAGAATATTGTATCGCGCACGCGGGCGGTATCGTCGGTTTTGCTGAAAACGATTCCATCGTACACGACTCTTTCTTCGGCGGCGAAGCGGAAGCGACTGCCGTTACGAACGACGAACTGGCAATCGCTGGAGAAGCTTCCCCCAACAATAACTTTGCCTTTGCAAACTTCGGCGTGGGCGGCGGCTATGACGAAGCAACGATTACCGCAGATTCTAAAAAATACGTAGAACTGAATTGTCTTTCTACAAAAGACGTTGACCTTGCGGATAAAGATTGCTTTAAAACGGCACTCTCTTGGCAAGATTACGATTGGATTTTCACCGCAAACGAATATCCTCAACTGAACTACGCGGCTACATCCGAACATATTACGTTGCAAATGAATTTGCAATACGTAGAGCCGAATTCGGCGGAAGCAGTCAGCGTAGAGGGCAAAACCAACCTTTCGCATACTTACTTTGACAACACCGTAGAATCGGCAAGCTTCTACGTACCTATGGGCAATTTCTTTGCAACGGGCGCGTTGGATTTCTATTATACGGCGGACAACGGGTATCTTTCCTATGGCTACTTCTTTGACGAAGCGTGCACGCAACCCGTGCCTTACGCATATATGCCCGCGAAAAATATTACGTTGTACGTTGCATTTGCAGACCCTACCCCCCTCGTTGGCGAATATTATTACACTGCGGATAACGGAAACTTGCTCAAGATTGAATTCTACGACAACGGTACGGTACTCTATACCGACGGCAACAGCGAACAAAAAACCACCTATTCATTCGACGGCGAAAATATCTTGATTGACGGAGCAAGACTTGCCAGATATTATCTCGGCAACGTCATAGTAGACGATACCAACACCTCTATTTTCGCTGACCCGAATTTCGATTTGTCCCGCTATTATTATTATAACTTTGCGGGTACGCTTACCGAAACGGGTATCAACCTTTACGACGGCGTATATTTCACGGAAGAAAATCCTTTGACGGCAAGTAAAACCCAGCCGCAGATAGAAAAATTGGATTCTATCGTTGGCTCGTGGATTCAATCCGCAACGGTGAACAACGTATTCACCTTTGATAAGGACGGAACTTGGACGTTTACACGCACGGCGTATAACCGTACGCAAAACAACTTCACCAGCGAAGTAAAGGAAAGTATAAGCGGTACGTATATCTACAGCGACGGCGTATATACGCTGACTTACGACGGCGGAACGGCTACGGCAACTTTTGAAAACGGTTATCTCTGCATTGTTGCAGACGAAGCTTCTTTCACTCTTGCACGCGAAGGTAGCTACACGGGCATCTGGAAAGGCGACAACTTCTCTATTTCCTTTAACGGAATCGGCGCGAACGGCACGGGTACGGCGTTACTCACCTATGAAGACGAATCCACCCTCGATTTGGTTTACGAAGCAGCAGAAACCGCGGGCTATACCGCAATCTACTTGCCCGACACTCAATATTGGAAAGGCGATTTGTTCGGATATTTCTACTACGATTTACGTACCAACGTAATTTCCGCAGTTCTTTCCGACGCCGCTTCTGAAACGGGCTTCACCGCTTGCACCCTCTACGTTTTAGACGATTATTACGGAGAATGGATTACCGTTTCCGAAGATTTCGGCGACGCAGAATTTATCTTCGACGGTATGGGCTTGTATTCGCACCTTGGCTACACGGGCAAATTTAAGCTTATCAAGGACGGCGTAACGGAAACCATCGAATATACGTTGGATTCCCTTCTTAACGGCACGTTCTATTACGATTCGCAAGAATGGTCGATTTCCTTTAACTTTACCAATAACAACGTATCCATTACCCCTAAAACCGATTTGGAAAGAAAAGACGTTTTCGCAAACGTACAATACGTAGACAAAAACGGCAACCATTACCTTTTCAACGGTAAAGGCAACCTCTCTATCGGCGGTAAATTAACCGTAAACAACCAAACAGAATACTTCTATAAATATGACGGTGCTTGCTATTTGGTCTATAACAATTTAAGTGAATCGTCTATCGGCACAATCACCTTCGTAGACAACTACCTCTCTCTCCTTATCAATGGAGTAGAAAACAAACTGTATATCAAAAACGACTTTATGGGCTCGTGGGCAATCAGCAACGCCTTTGCTACTTTTGAAATCGGCCCTACCGATACAAACGGCTTGATTGCGGCAACTTACAGAGGTATTGACGTAACCATTTCTTATCTCGACACCAACTTGTTGACGTTTAGCTTTCATGAAGCAAGCGGCTTACCTATGACCTATTACGTCTTCGTTATCTTTGACGAATCGACGAATGAAAACGTCTTGGTACTTTCCGAATACACCAACTTGTTGGGCAGTTATATCGTATGTTCCCGCTCGAATGAAATGTTTGGTACTTGGACCAGCGCAAACGGACTTTCCTCTATCACCTTTGACGGCGTAACCAGCGGCTACCAGAACGGCGTTGCGGTACTCTCCAAAGACTTAGCCGGCGACACCTATTATTACTATACCATTAAAGAAGACGGTATCATTATGTGGTCGCAAGATTTAATGCAGGGCAGAACGAGATATTATCGCATTGACCTCTTGGACGATACTTCCGCGACGGGCAATTCTGTCTTCTTTAAGGACGGTAAAGCATTTATGCGTACGGAAGTAGACGGGCTTTGCTTCACGAGAGCTACGGATACCGAGACAGGCGAGGAATACCTCTTCGACGGCGGTTGCGTCAACGAAGGCAACGGCGGTATTTGGGTTGGCGACACAAAGAAATACGAATACACGTTTATTGCCTATAACGTAGACAACACGGCTACCCTTACGGTAATCGATTTGGCTACGGGCAAAACGCATGAAGCTACCCTCAATTATAAAGATCAAAAGAACATTACGTTCACGCTCGGCGAAGAAATTGCAAGCGAAAGCGAAACCGTTTAAACAATCTTTCACACAAACAAAACACCTTTTCGAAACGCTCGGAAAGGTGTTTAATTTCGCTTTATTTTAACGTTTTTCTTCTCCTCAATTTCTTCCTCGATCAAGCCAAAAACATCCGTTAAAAGAGACTTTTTTGCGGTGTATCATTTCCGTTTTGCGTTAAATCTCCTTTGTATCCAAGCAAACGAATCCTCTATTCGGATTTTGTAAAAACTTTCGTTTCCAACCATAATAAAACGTTACGACTCTTTATTTGCGGATTTTATTACACAATCAAAAACCTCCCCGTAAAACGGAGAGGTTTTTTTGCACTGTCAAAAAATCTATTTTTAATTTTCTTTCTTCTTATACAACGCGATTCCGCATACGCCAAGCGCAAGGATTCCGCAAGCGATACCGCTGATTGCGCCACCGCAGCCTTTTTTGCCACCGCCCGCCGTTTCTTCTTCCAGCGATACAGACGAAGAATCCAAACGGCTTTCCGAGCTTTCCGTTTCTATGCTCGATTCTTCTTCAGCCGAGCTTTCTTCTTCCGAGGAATCGTCGGGGATTTCAGGCTCTACAGGCTTTTCTTCCGTTACAATCGTAATAGGAATACGCGTCTTCTTGCCCTCGTAGGAAACTTCTACGTATTTGGTATATTTTGTCAATTTTGTCGTAACAAGCGTTACATCATCTTCCTGTAAAACATCCGTCGAATAGTCATCGTAAACCACGATAATCACCAAGCCCGTCATATCGAAGCTTTCGCCCACTTTATATTCCGTCTTGTGCGTGCTTTCTCCCGAAAGTTTGATTTCGCTTACCTTAACGATTACACCAAACTTCGCTTTCACATCACGAAGCGCCGTTTCCACAGCAAGCAATTTATCCGCATATTCTTCCGTGATGAACGGAATTTGCGTTTCTATTTTCATTGCGTTATTATACAGCAATCGAGTTTGTTTTACCGTCTGGGAAAACGCTTCTACCAATGCCTTATTTTCAGCATTCACTTCCCAGTTCATCCACGTAGAGATTTCTTCCGCGTTATACATGCTTTCAATCATCTTAAGGCAAGTTCTTGTATCGTCTTCCATCAAGGGCTCGGTTGCCGTTCTTGTCCCAAAATACGTGCGGTAAATGTGGTTTTCGTAGCCCTTTCCGTTGGACGGATATTCCATCATCAACGGGTTTTCTTCTTTCACGAACTCGGAATAATTATAAAGATAGGTTTCAAAGTTCGCATAGTAGTAACCTCTGTAGGGCAACGTTGCGCCGTTTGCAAGACTTTCTTGAATTTCCTGACGCCATTCCGCTTCGAGCGTAGGTGCTTGAATACTTTCAAAAGTGTATTGCATAATGCCACTCGCAAAGAATGCCGCGTCGCCAATGGTATTAATGCTGTACGGCAACGTTACTTTTTCCAATGCGCCGTTGTTTAAATCATAAAACGCATAAGCATCTACGCGTACCGTTTCCTCCAAAATATTGTACGCTTTGCTTTCGTTTACTCTCGCTGCAGGATACAACGCAAGTTCATACGTTCCCGCTGCTTTATCTACATAACGATACAACACGTCTTCATGTCCGACGGGAATGAAGAAGTTTTCATTTCCATCTTCCACCGTTACCGTTTTCAAACTCGCCGCCGAAGCGAACGCACCCGCGCCCAACTTCTTCAAGCTTGCAGGGATTTCTACGCTTGTCATAGCATTATTCAAGAATGCATGCGCGCCGATTTCTTCTACGATAGGCATAGAAACAGAGGTATACGCCGTTGCCCCGCCAGTCGCGCCGTCTTGGACTGCAAACGCAAAATCGCCGATATATTTCACTTTCGTCAACGTAAGTTCGTTCAAACCGCTGTTGTAGAACGCTTGCATACCGATAATTTCCACGTTTTCAAGATTCAGTTTCGTCAAAGAACGCGTACCCTCAAACGCAAAATCAGAAATTACTCTTATCCCTTCGGGCAAGGTAACGGAAGAAAGCTTTCTTGCGTTGTAGAACGCGCCCGTTTCAATTTCCGTAATTCCGTTGCCGTTAAAGGTTACCGTTTCAACCGACGTATTCTCAAAGGTATATTTACCCGTCGTCGTTGCGCCCGCCGCAAAACTTACCGTTTGCAAGCCCGTTGCGCCGCGGAAAGTATAATATCCCAATTCCGTTACAGCGGGAAGGTCTATATTCGTCAAAGCCGTGCAGCCCGCGAAGACCATGCTCCCCATTTTCGTAACGTTTTCGATTTCCACCGCCGTTAAGTTCGTGCAGCCGTTAAATACGCTATCGCCAAGTTCCGTTACGCCTGCACCGCTAAAGGATTGGATATACGATTTTGCAAATGCTTCGCTTCCGACGTATTCCACCCCGTTCGGCAAGGAAACGTTTTGTAATTTCGAATTTTCAAACGTACCTACTTCGATACGGCTGATGGGCGCATTGTTAAAGTTTATTGTAGAAAGAGCAGAATTTACAAACGCATATTCCCCAATTTTGGATACGTTTTCGCCAAGGCTTACCGTGCTCAATCCGCTGTTTGCAAAGGCGTACGGCGCAATTTCCGTTACCGTTTCAGGCACGAGGTATTCGCCCGTTACCGACGAATTAACAAACAAAATCTTCGTCTTGTTTGCATTGTAAATGACGCCGTTTTCCTCTACGTATTTCGTAGAATTTTCCGCTACCGTGATGGTTTTACCGACAAACGGTGCGCCGCTAAATTGAATATTTTCAAAATTCACGCCGTCGCCAAGCACTACCGAAGTAATGTTCGAGCCGGCAAACACGTCGCCGCCAAGATATTGCAACCCGCTGATTGTCGAGAAATCAAGCGTTGTGAGTGCGGAATTGGCAAATGCTCTATCGCCAATGGTTCGAATCGTTTCGCCGCCGAAATCTACCGTGAACGAGCTTGCCGCCGTGCCGCAATTCTCAAATGCGCCTGCGCCGATGTCAAAGCTCAATTTTTCGCCGTCGGGAGATTTAAACGTAACACCCGTTAAGTTCTTACAGTTTCTAAACGCGCTCGCGCCAATCTTCGGTGTATTGAGCGTGATAGGTCCAACCAAGCCCGTGCAACTGTCGAACATATAATTGCCGATTGCCGTAAATTTACCCGTCTTTATTTCCGTCAGCTGCGTGCACGAAGCAAATACGCTGTTACCACTCATGTGCAAGCCCGTCAAATCTACGCTCTTGAGCGCCGTGCCCGCAAACGCGCCGTCGTGCATCGTGCCGATACTGGGCATTTCGACGACCTCTTCCAGTTTCGAACAACCCGCAAAAGCATAATGCGCTACGGTAGCCGTCTTAACGTTGGTCAAATCCACTTTCCGCAAGTTTTTACAACCCGTAAACGCGTATTCGTAAATCATCTTCAAATTCGACCAATCGATATCCGGATTGATAATATTCCCGTTTTCATCTACGCGGTGTTCTTCCGATACAAAGTATACTTCTTCCAACGCCGTACAGTTTTGGAAAGCATACTCGTTGATATCGATAACCGACGCAGGAATTACCAATTTCGTAATGTTGTCGTTATCTTTGAATGCGTCCTCTGCAATATACCAAATATTCATATCGCTGGGAATAACGACTTCTCCGCCAACACCGTTGTATTTGGTCAACGTATAATTGCTTACGGTGAATTCGTTTTGCACTTTTAACGTAACGCTAGAACCGTACAAAGTATTTTCCCATTCGCCCGCGTCGTTCTTTCTCTGCAATACAGCGGAAATAATTGCCGTACCCTTCGTAAGCGTGGAAACCTCGCCCGTGTTTTCATCTACCGTTGCAACGCGGGGATTATTCGTTTCCCACTTAAAGCGAATATTTTGCCAATTTTTCGTATACGGATAATACCAAGGGTCGGTTTCTATCGTCAAGGTAAAGGTCTTACCCGCATTCACGGGAACAACGCCCTGCGCTTTTACCAAAGCGTCCACTTCCGTCTTGATTGTACCAAACGACACCGTAGGCGCATTGGGATAGGTAGACGCTACTTCGTTCGTAACCGTTACGTTAATTTTTTGCGTACCGTTTCTGTAATTATCTACCGTAATCACCGCCGTTCCTTCGCGCAAACCGACAATTTCGCCGTTTCTCACCCTTGCAACCGCGGGACGGGAAGAACTCCAGTTGAAATTAGACAAATCTGCGTTGCCCGTATAGGAATCCGCATACTGAAGCGCAACCTTATGCGTTTCATAAATATTTAACGTAATGTCGCTTTCACCCTCTGCCAACGTAAACTCGTTCGCTTCGGGGAGGACGTCTGCTTTCGCCGTCGTCAAATTCAATTCGTACAAGCAGGAGTTGACTGCATAGTCGTCCACCTGAATATACATAGGCGTCGTACCGTTTTCGAAATATTCCTTATAAATATCGGTAATTTCAATAGAAACAGTCGTCGTTCCGTTGCGCACTGCTTTTCTAACGGGCGTGGGATATTCCGTCGCCAACTGCAACAAAATGTTATCTACGCCGTCTACCGTTTCCGTCTTCGGATAGCAAAGCATTACTGCCTGCGGATAATGGTTGTCGTATACGTCTACGTCCAAATATACGCGTTGCTTTTCTTTTGTGCCGTCTTTATAATTATAATAACGAATACGCGCGTCTTCTAATTTCGGCGCTTCGTAGTCTACCGTAAACGTAAACGAATAGGTATCTTCTTCCTTCGCCTTTTCCCCTTCGGCAGGGTCGTTTTGGAAGAATTCGAAATCCATCTTATATTTACCGTTTCCAACCAAACCGTATGCTTCCGGCGAAAGTTCCAATTCTACGTTCGCAGGAACGCTCTGTCCGCCGCCCGAATACGCTTTACTAACGCGGTAAATTTCTTCGTTTGCGATAATTACTTCGCCCGTTTCTACGTTGTACAAGCTATAACGCACCAAACGCGCGTTTTTCAACAAGCCCGCATACACCGCCTTAATCGCCGTCGAAGTCATATAATCGTCCAATTCCGTCGTCCAATCGTTGTTATCATTGTAACGGGATACCGAACAATGTTCTTCATCTACGTACATCGGCTCATCATCTTCTGGCAAAAGATATACGTAACCGCCCATCGGAAGAATGTACGTTTCATTATAATAAGAGTTGTACGGCAAGGTTTCCCAAACGCTGGCACGAATCTTATCCTCGTCTTTCACGGACGCGTCTTGTGCAGACGCCGCTACTTCAAACGCCGAATAATCCAACATAGGCGATTGCGTCCAATCCCCGTAGAAACCAAGGAAAGGAATCGTCAAATCGCATTGCGCTTCGTCTTTTGCATTCAGCTTGAGGAATCCCTCTACGTACATACCGTTTTCAAAGCTGTTTTCAACATATTGTCTGTCTTGCAAACCAAGAGAAAGGGTAACGGTGATTTTCTTCGTCTCCCCTGCTCCAACTTCAATCGTTCCGTTTTCTACGTCCACGCCGTCAACCGACCAAACCGATTGCGTTTGATTTAAAAGATGCGCCTGTTCAGTAACCGCAAGCCCGTCGCTTGCCAACGTTTCCGTCATTACCAACTGTTCCGTCGCAAAAGTCAGTACGCTTGCGCCAAAGTTCGTTACATTAAATTTCAATACGTATTCGCCCGTTTTGTCCTTATCGTCGCCAAGCTCAATCTTCGGGCGGTAATCGTTGAGAATTTGTCCGTTGTCATCTTGGAATTCCGTCCAAAGATATGCGTTCGTTCCGCCGATAACGTTTTCAAGCTTCGCAACGCCCGCGCCTTGTTTACGGGGAGAATACGGCAAACCGTCTTGGTCGTATACCGTACCTGCCGTACTCATAGTGAGTTGCATTGCGAGACGGTTTACTTTTACGTAATCTATCTCGCCGTCCGTCATAACGAGGTCGGCACAATCGTTCTTGATATAGCTTCTAACAAGCGCCATAAAGCCCGCCATATTCGGCGTTGCCATGGACGTACCGCTCTGTTCGCCGTAACCTCCAGGAACAGCAGAGGTGATTTCTCCACCGTGCGCCGTGATTTCGGGTTTCAGCTTCAAATCGTGCGTAGGTCCCCACGAAGAGAATTCACTCATAAACGGCCCCGCTGCGTACGTTTCGTCCAATTCAATCGTACCCACACGGCCTACCGCACCTTTTACAAGCGCGTTACCTGCGTTCATGGTAACGGATACGGACGGAATCGGGTTTTCAATTTCGCCCAAGTTCATACGGATAACGCCCGCTACGTTGTTATAAACGATAACACCCGCCGCGCCCATACTCATAGCAACCTCTACTTTTTCTTGGAAAGTCGTATCGCCACGCTTAATCAATGCGATTCGGTTGTAATTTGTCGTTCCGTTTTTAAATAACTTCTTAATGGTCGAGGTATAGTCCGCCGCGTGCCCCACACCGGGAACAACGACATATTCAAAGGTGTTTTTACCGTATAATTTCGTCAAATCCCCGCAGAAATCAAAAGGATTGCCGTCGATATCACGCGATTCTTCATAGAATACGAAAGATTCGCTTTCCGTATCCTTGTTGGAAATCATATAATCAGCTTTCTGACCGTTGATACTTGCAACGGAAAGCGCTCCCGCAAACGTAGAGGGCGAACCTACCGTACCCGAATCGGGGTTGGAGGCAAGGTTCGTGCCGAATACACCGCCATAACCGGCACTGTAATCGTTACTTGCCGCACAAATCAAGCTGATACCTGATTTTTCAATTCTCTTATAAATAGCGTCCAGCATTTCGCCTTCGTCATCACCGTCGTTCGTCGTGGTGAATCCACAAGACGTACCCAACGACATATTAATAACGTCTACGCCGAGGGTTACGCAATCTTCCAATGCCGCTACGATATCTTCCGCTACCGCGCCACCCAAATCCTTATCGTCTAAATCGTCCGTAAATACTTTACAAATTACAAGCTGTGCGTCGGGAACAACGCCTTTGAACGTTTCGCTGATAGGATTGCCGTCTTTATCGGTATATCCGGACGTATCGTACCCGCCGATAATGCCCGCTACGTGCGTACCGTGGTTAGAATAGGAAGGATATACATCGGGATCGTCGTCTGCATAGTCGTATGCAAACGGCACTTTCTCGCTAACGTAAACCTCGTTTACGTTCAGCGTGCCCGAACGTTTTTCTGCTTCCAATTCAATTTTGCCATTGAGCTTATCCGCTACGTATTCCTGCGACCAAGCAACGTCCACATTTTCACTTTCAAAACGTTGGAATGCATTGTGCGTATAATCCAAGCCGGTATCGAGAACGGCAACAACCGTTCCCTCGCCGTACGCCGCAGCGTATGCAGACGAATCGTAAATACCCGTTTTGTAAACGTCCGTCTCATTGGTTACAACACCGCTTCCCGCAGCGGCAACTTCCACCGTTTTAGGTTCAGCATACGCCGTAGTAATCACCGCGCTTTTTACCCCCGACATTTCTTTAATGTCGGAAACGTATTTAGTGTCTACCTCAATCGCCACGGCGTTGATTACGGTATCATACTCTCTCTTTAATTTATAAGGAATGCCTTTTTGAGTAAGTGCACGCAAAAACTCGTTCTGTTCATTTGCCAAGTCGATTGCCGACATTTCCGCAGAAAACGATTGCAAATAATCAGAAACAGAATCTTTCCCCGCGCGATCCACCAAAGGTTTTCCCGAAAGGGTAACCATAACGGTACGCGTTTCGTATGTAGGCGCAACGTCTTCTGCCCGCAAAACGCTGTCGTTAAAGTTTTCCTCTATGATTTTGGACGTGTCAAACTGACCCGTAACGTTTTTCAGTTTTGCACCCGAATCCGTAGCGGTGGTCGCAGCACTCGCCCAAGCGTCGTCTTTCGCCAAGCGGAAACCGTATTCCGCTACAAGCGTAGAAGCAAGCATCATGGACAAAACCGCGCACGCAATTCTTTTTACTGATTTCTTCATATAGCCTCCCGAGCCTATATCGGCTCTTTGTTTATCTTTGTGCAGAGGGTCTATTTATAAACACTACACAATGACCCTATTTTCCAGTCTATCTTATTTTATAACGAAACGCAAATTTTGTCAAGGTTTTTTCCCCTATGATAGAAATCCCGTATATATTTTTTGGTGAAATTTTTGTGATGATATATTTTTTATGCGAAAAGGAAATTGATTGCAAAAAAAGTTGTTTTGATAAGGTAAAAAGAATTGACTTTTAAAAACGTATCTGTTATAATGATTGCGTTTCTCGGGTAGCCAAGTCAAACAATCGAAACCTAGCACATCTGGCAGTGCGCAACGTTCGGGACACCGCCACCGGTCTTGAAGCAGTGATTTTTGAAAATCGCTGAACCCCTTGAAAAACCTAACAATTCGGGCGGTACACTTTTCTACAAAACGTTCGAAATAAGTGGCTTGACCACATGTTTGACCACTTACGAAAATAGATAAAAGATTGAAAAAATCGAGGCGTAGCGCAGCTGGTAGCGCGTCGCGTTCGGGACGCGAAGGTCGTGGGTTCAAATCCCGTCGCCTCGACCAAAAACCCGTGAAAATCGTTTGATTTTCACGGGTTTTTTATTGCTTATTTTTACTGATTTTTTCAATTCCCCTTTTCTTTGTTTACTGCATAGCAAATTTTGAGGAGTGATGGCTATTTCTTGTTACGACTAAGAACCCCTGAATTTATTCTCTATCTTAACGCTAAGAAACGACCGCTTTTATCGGTCGTTTCTATTTATTTTATCTATTAAGTTGCAATTGTTCCAAAAAAACCTTAATTTCAACAGGAATAGTTTCCGCTGTAAATTTTTCGATTATTTTTCTTGGCGACAGTGCAACTTGGTAATTCCTCTGAAAATAATCACTTAAAACTGATAAAAAATTCTTTCCACCAATTAAGCTGATTTTATTTTCACGCGTTGTCCAATGTGTTCGTAAAAATTCGCGAGCGTGTTGATTGCAAGTCGCAACATCCCATTGTTGTCCATTATCCAAAAATTTGCAGTCAATTCGGTATTGGGTTGCATAAGAATCAAAAACAGCAGTTTTTTGCTCTTCAATTAAAGCATCTATCATAACAAGAAAATCGTCATAAGACACGTTATATTTTGAAGGTATAAAAGTGTAAAGAATACTTGGTTCTATAAAATAATTTTCTATCTCTTTTCTATTCCAAACATGAAGTATTAAATGCTCTTTTTCAGCATCGGAGCACACTTTCTCAATCACACGTTCATCACGGTAATCCCGATCGGCTAGCGCAAAACATTTAATTTGATTGCTTGTTTCAGAGAAAAACAAATTTGCAGCACCATAGATATGAGGGATGTTGTTAAAGCCACCAAAAGTAAAGGTAGGGATATGCAACTGCTTTCCGCAAATACATTCATTAAATTTATTTAAATAATTTAAATCCTTCCCTTCCACAAACAAACATCTACGTTGTCGACCCAAATTAATCAAAGATAAATTCTGTACCCCACCAATATCATCTATAATCTTTTGCGCAGATGTATAATCACTTGCATATTGCATTGTTTTATCTTTTTTGTTAATTTCCAATATACAATCAGGTTCAACTCTTGAAATTATTTCTAAAGAATGCGTCGCTATAATGACCTGTGGAAATTGCGCTTTTACTAACTCTAAAACTTTACGTTGCATATCAGAGTGCATGTAAACGTCTGGTTCGTCTAAAATAATTACACCAGCATCTTTTGAACGAGCCAAAAACCAAATAATTTGCAACCACATTTGAAGCCCATTCCCCATTTTTCCTATCTCAGCCGGAAAATTGTTATCTTGGACCATTAAGCTGATATACTCATCATACACAGGATTAAACTCCAGCGATTTAATTTTTAATCCAGGCCACGTCTCCTCAGCATTTCTTTTAAAATGATCGTAAAAATCTTTTTTCCATAGATAAATTTCATTACGGAAGTGAAGAGAAGAAAGATAGGTGTCTTTATCACTCAACACCGTTTCATAAGACAACATTTTTTCATTTTCACGAATTGGACCTATTTGAGGTAAAATACCAATTTTATCAAGGTGTAGTTTTTCAGCCTGTTGTTTATTTTTTACAATTTGATTGTCATTATAAATAACTGCAAATGCATGTTTTGTATTTAAGTATATTTCGATTTTCGATTTATCCGAAAAGTATGCTGAAATTTTCGCATATTTTTCAGTATCATAATAATAAATAATTATCCCAAGGTCAATCCTTAATTTTTGCGTATCTATAGGAAACCCTTTTATTGAAAGCGGTAAGTCCATTTCAACAGGCGCAGAAGTATAAACCCTCTTTTTCGAACCTTGCGCAGCTCGAGAAACAAGCCTTAAGGCTTCAATTAGACAAGATTTCCCCGCATTATTTTCACCAACAATTACAGTCAATTCTTTAAAGTTTATAGTGGCTTTTTTATAACACTTAAAATTTTCTAATTGTATTTTTTTTAATAATATTTTTTTCATAGGCATCTCTACTTTACTCATCAAATAAATTCCAGGGAGTATCCATATATTCATAGGCATGCTGGCCTGTTTCTTGTTCCGTTTGTATATACAGCGAGGTAAAATTCGCATGTGCGATATACGCTTGCTGAATGGGTTCACCCCATTTTGACCACAAGACAGGAGAGATAATTACAGAATCACTCCAGCGTGGTAAGTTGTTGTTTAGATAATTTTCCTTATCAATTGTGTCTAACCTTAAAAATTGTGTTGCGAATGGCGCAAATAAGGAATCATGAATTTTTAGCCAAGACCAAATGCAAAAACTTTTGCCTTCGGCAGAAAAAATATTTAAGTATATCTTTTTGAGTGGCTCTTTACTATACACGTCGTTTAATTTGTTTCCAAGAATATCACAATCAAGCTCATGAGCCATGGAAACAGTAAAAAGTACTTCGTATGGTAATTCCCAAATAACATAATTCAAACTTGAATAATTTTTCGACAAAAGAGCCTCGTCAAATAAGTTTTTTTCATATTCATTATCCTTTAAGCCAAGACGAATATTATCCAGGTAAACTTTTCCATCATTATTAGGAAAAAATCCTTTCTCTATAAGACGGTTTTGTTGTAAAACTGCCCTATTGTATTGTTCTTCTTTTTTATGGTAATGCCAAGCTATTGTCCTGTAGGTCAAAAGAAAAACTTGTTCTTCAGTTGCAGTAAAATCACAATCTTCAATAGGTTGAAACAAAGTTTTATCATGGTATTTACAAAACCCTGTAAACACACTAGCAATGCCCCGACCTTTGGGTTCTGCATTTTGAAAAAATAAATTGGACACACCGTTGGTGGTTATAACAATTCCATTGTCACCTAGTTTTTTCAATATGCGATTGTTTTGTATTGCATGAGCTTTTACTATTGGGCCTTCACATTCTGCATGATTAGGGTGAAGACATTGTTTTATGCGACTTTCTCTTTCCAGATTTTTAGTTGAGTCAATGAACGCCTTCACCAATCTTTGATCGTATGATATATTAAGGCAACATTTTTTGTATTTTATACCGCTTCCGCAAGGGCAAGGGTCATTTCTCCCAATTTTCATCAATAGTAATCCTTTATTTTGATTATTTATACTATGTTACAAATATTTACTGCATAGCAATTTTTCGGTAGCCAACTCGGTCACCCTCTTTTAATCTCACATTTCAAAATCCCAATACCATGCCCTAAAAAACACTATATAGAGTCTTTTATAAGTTTTTATTCTCCTATGCTTGCCAATATTTTATTGATTTCCGTAAAAGTTTCAACGGCTTCGTCAAAATTTTGTTTCTCGTCCGTATAAAGCAAGTCATTATGCATACTCTCATAAATTGCTCTTACTTGGTTGGTAAAATAGTTCTTCCAACTTTCAAAATCGTAAGAACCTAAAGGATTATATTCTTGACTTATATCGCGTTTATTGAGATAATACGAATCCGTCTCTTTGGTAAGCCGAAGCAATCGTTTTAATTCAGTTCTATTATTCAAAAACTCCTTTATTTCAGGCAAATGATACAGTCGAACAACGTCATAAATATGTCGAACTTTTTGTTCTATTGAACCGCATATCGCATGCCTTTTTACCGACATGAGTTTGTCGATAAAAGTACGTGTGATATCTAATACATTCAAGGTAACCGTTCGCAAACCAAATTTTTGAATGTCATCCATTGCTTGATTTTCTTCTAAAAATTCTTGAATGTAAGATTTCAACGTCTTCTTATCATAAGGATCTGGACGAATACTGCTTCCGATTTCAAGTTTGACTCGATTAGATTTATCCCCAAACCAAACATACATGCTTTTGCTAATATTGGAACGCTCGCTTGGAATTTTTTCCGTTTCAGCTCCCACAGTTATTATCTCTTCTATCTTTTTAATCTTTTTACTTCTCTCTTTTTCAGGCAAATCCACGCCTAAAAAAGTTAAATCAATATCTTCCGAGAATCTTTCAATAGAACCAGGATAGCACTTCGAAAGTGATGTACCGCCTTTGAATACACATTGTTCTACATACTTGCTTTTCTCTAAATTTTTAAGCAATAAAACAATATAGTAGTCTCTTTCTATGGCTTGTTCAGGTAAATGCTTATTTGCTGCAACAATAGAAATCAATTCTCTAAACTCATCTTTAAACTCGTGCAATCTCATACAATTCCTCCATCTTGGGATACTTATAATCTGAAAGAGCAGATAAATATACATCTAAATTATTTTCTTTATGATAATAATTCAAGATCTCGCGCAAAAAAGCAATCGTCGACTTTTTATAACGCTTATATAATTCTTCTCTAATAAATAATTCTTCGATATAATTCTGGGCTAGCGTTTCAGTAAATTCAATAAATACCTTATAATTCAAATCTTGAATCTCATAAAAGTTTTGCAAAACTTCCAATCCTTTAATCATATTTTGAATCTCTTGAGAGAACCTTATTGGAACTTGTTGAACCATAACATTCCTAATGGTTTTTGTATAACTTTCAAGAGTAGACGACATAATCTGAATTGATTTTGAAATTTGAGTGGTTAAATTCAAGGCATTGTACAAAGAATAACCCACAACCATCCCCTTTTCATTTTTAACAAACGTAGAAATAATTTCTTGATCGGAAGGTGGAACAATTCCATACTTGCTCTTCTTCGGCAAATGATAAACACCTTTTGCAATATTTATTAATTCTTGTGATTTACACAATCTTTCAAGCGCCTTATAATAAGTAGCTTCTTTGACTTTTCCCTGTAAATATTCCTTGTAAAATTTACTAGCAAATATAAGTTCATTTGGCTGATAAATCGCTAATGAATCTAAAATCATCTCGTTGCCTTTCATTTGTCACACCTCCTTTTTGAATTCTATTTATAAATAGTATATGCTAATCATTGACATTTGTCAAGTATTTTTTAATTTTACTTGACATTTTTATTTTAACCACTTCTAGATCCTTTTAAACAATCTCTTTTATCTTTGCCTATATATCAAAAAAAACATACTATACTTTTGTTTTTCAATTCCCCCTTGCTTTGTTTACTACGTATTAGAATTTGAGGGGTGACGGGTTCGATCCCCGTCGTCTCAACCAAAAAATGCAGGAAATTGCTTGAATTTCCTGCATTTTATTGCTTATTGGAAAAGCTCGAAAAAAATACACCTTTCATAATTCAACAATTAGACTCGTTATTGTATATAAAAAAATTTCACAGTACAATTATTGTTGAATAACGAGACATATTATGCTATAATATGAATAACAAGTTTAACCCTTATTAGGAGACGCACGATGAGTCATTTTTCTAATTTATATAATCAACTTCACTACCCAATCGATTCCGATGACTCTATTGGATTACGCAATGCTCAACTTGGAGCTTTACATGCGATTGCATCACACTCCACTTTAGAACCGCTTGACACCACTGTAATAGTGATGCCTACTGGCTCAGGGAAAACAACCGTACTTATGCTTGCTCCATATGTTTTGTGCAAAAAGAAAGTCTTGATTGTCACGCCTAGTGCTATGGTTAGAGAACAAATCGCAGAAGAATATAAAACATTAAAAACTCTAAAAAATATAGGTGTTTTCGATAAAGATGTAAAACCTCCAACAGTATTTGAAGCAGAACATATATTACGCGAAGACCAAGTTGCCAATATTGCATCTGCGGATGTTATTGTAGCTTCTCAGAAAGTAGCAGCCTCCATCTCTGAATGCGAAATAAAATTATTGTTTGATTATGTTATTATTGATGAGGCACACCATGTCCCTGCCCCTACTTGGCAAAAAATTATACTCAATATGAATCATGCCGCTTCGTTATTAGTAACAGCAACACCTTTTAGATTAGATAAAAAAGAAATCCAAGGAACACACATATATAATTATCCCTTATCTAAAGCCTACCGCGATGGGATATTTGGTACAATAAGCTTTATTCCTATAGATGAAGCCCCAGATAAAGATAAATTAATCGCGCTTGAAGCTGAAAGAGTTTTATTGAACGATATCGCCGAAGGATATGATCATTTTTTGATGGTGCGCACTGATACAAAAGAAAAAGCTAAAAGCCTTGAAACATTATACAAAGAATTAACGAGCCTAAAGCTTAAACGCATTGATAGCTCAATGTCATATCGAACAATAAAACATACACTAAAATTATTAAAGGAACGTCAATTGCATGGCATTATTTGCGTAGATATGCTCGGGGAAGGGTTTGATTTTCCCAATTTAAAAATAGCAGCCATCCATGAACCTCAAAAATCACTGGCTAGCACGCTTCAGTTTGTTGGTCGCTTTGCTCGAACCAACACCGACAATATCGGTACAGCTAAATTTATTGCAATGAACAATGAAAACCTTCAAATCGAAAACCATAAACTTTATACAAGCGATGCTGTATGGCAAGATATGATAATTGAGATGTCCGAAGAAAAAATCAATGGCCAATTAACGAATAATGAAATTATTAAAAACTTCTCTCGTCCCAAAAATGCTCAAGAAACTATTTCCCTACACAATATTCGCCCCAATTGTCACGCAAAAGTATATAAAGTTACGGGATTTGACTTAAACGCAACTTTCCCTAATGACTTATCGGTTGGCGAAAACATCTACCGAAGCAGCGATACTAATACTATAGTTGGAATCGCCACACAAAAGGCTACGCCCCTTTGGCTCGAAGGGGGACAAGCGGTAAATACTGAAGTAAATCTTTTTATTGTCCATTATCAAACTGAAACAAAATTACTCTTTATATATTCTCAATTAAAAACAGAAGTTGTATATGATGCAATAGCAAGTAGTTTTTGTCAGTCACATTCAAAAATAGCGAGAGATGAAATGAATCGCGTCCTTGCAGATTTTTCAAGTTACGAATTTTTTAACACTGGCATGCAAAATAGATATGCAGAAACTGGCGAATCTTATAGAATATATGCGGGATCAAACACAGCCGCATCCATTGATGAAAACTCCGGCATGATGCTATCTGCTGGACATGCTTTTTGTAAAGTTACAAGAAACGGCGTTGATTCAACTATTGGATATAGCAGCGGATCAAAATTGTGGAGCAGTGAATATCTTGCTATACCTGAATATATTGCATGGTGTGATTTGTTCGGCAAGAAAATTGCAAACAGCTCTCTTACTGTAAAAACTAATACCAATTATGATAAACTTCCAATTCCCAGTAGGATCAATAAATATGGTACGAATATTCTATTTGGATTTTTCCATGAAAAAACATATATATCGCCACCGATACTTAGAAAAAATAACAGCGAAGATAAAATTTGTGTCTTAACTGATGCTACTATAAAAATCATAGAAACAAGTACAAATGGAGAATCAATTCTTTTCGAGATTATATATGAAGATATTATACAAAAAATGAGCTGTAATATTGCGGGTGAATATTCATCCGAGGCCGATTACTTCTTTTGTCGCAACGGAACTCATTCAATAAAGTTATCCGATTATTTTAACGAAAATCCATTAATTTTTAAAACTGATAATGATACTATATACTCAGGCAACGAAGTCCTTTGTGGAAATGTACAATTAGAAAAATATGATATAAATCAAATTGAAGTTTTTGACTGGATTGCCTCAAATACAGATATAAAAAAAGAATTTAATATTAAAGACAACACGAAGCAAACCATTCAAAAAACTTTAAAAGAAACATTAGAAAAAGACGATACTTATTCGCTCATAATATTCGATCATGGACCAGGTGAAGTTGCCGACTATATAACTTTAAAAGCCGATGAAACTCATATAAAAGCAGAATTTTATCATTGTAAAGCAATGAAAGGACAACATTATAACACTAATGTTGAAGATATCTATGAAGTCGCACAACAAGCCATTAAAAGTACTGTATGGATTAAATCTAAATCGTCCTTATTAAATAAATTTTTAATGCGCATAAGCGGTAGTAAAACAAATAAATTTATCCGAGGTGATATCACAACTCTTAAAGAAATTCTAAAAAGTCAAAAGGCCTTGGATGTCACAATATATATTGTGCAACCTGCGATTAGTAAATCCAAGGATATGAAAGATTCGATAAGCACCATATTATCCGCAGCATCTTTTTATATAAAACATACAGGAAGAGCTAAAGAATTAAAAATCATTGGAAGTGCATAAACTATTATTCGAATGCTTTATTCTTTGTTTACTGCGTAGCAAAATTTGAGGGGTGACGATTGATTTCGTCACCCCTCTTTCATGTCATTTATTTTTTACACACGTTTTCTTCTCCGTAATCTCAAAACTAACGCTTACAAGGAAACGCACAACGTTGTCAGGCGCATCAGGCAATAAAACCGAAACCCAATGAAGCTTGTTCATATGGTACGCAGGATACACTCCGTCCTCTACGCCAAAGGGACAGGACAATTCCATCGGCACTTTCAAATTGACCACGTCTATCACTTCATCACTGTCAAAGCCAAACTTTCTCCGCGATAATTTCATCAATAAAGCATACCACTTGCGATTGTCTTTATGCCGAAGCACAGCCGTTTCAAAATCATCGCTAAACGGACAGTCGGGCGTTGTGCCGTATATATTCAAACAATGTTCAAGAAATTCTTCTTTCGTCATTTCTCATTCCCCTTAAACGAATATAGAAATCAAATCCGTTTTTTCGTTAAACGATTCTTTGCCTTTACAAAAGATAATTTACCGTCAAAATCACGACGCTTGTTGCAATCATAACGATACCGACCACGCGGTTTAAGGTTTTTGCATTCGCTTTATTGGCGATTTTTGCCGCAATTCTTGCCCAAAGCAAGGTAAATACAACGCACAGCGAAAGACAAAGAATATCAGGCATCCCCCCGATTATAAAATGGCTGACACCGCCCGTGAGCGCCGTAAACGCCATAATAAACACGCTTGTGCCAACCGCCAAATGCATAGGATAGCCAAGGAACGAAGTTAACACGAGCAACAGCATCATTCCGCCGCCTGCACCTGCAAAACCGCATATAAAGCCAACGAATATACCGCCGACGATTGCCTTAATCAGCCTGCTTTTCGGGGAGCTTTCTTCCAACTGCTCTCTCGTTTTGTTGACAGGCTTCAAAAGGAAACGCAAACCGATAATAATCAACGCTATCTGCATTGTACCGCTCATAGCTTGCTCTGGCAGAAAACTTGCCACAAAGCTCCCTATCATCGTTACGATAAGCACGCTTATAAGCAACGGCAAGCTGTTTTTAACGTCCAAGTTTCCGCTTTTTTTATAGGTATATGCGCTGACAAGGCTTGCCAAAACGTCGCTGATAAGCCCTATCCCTACCGCATCATAAGCAGGAACGCCCAAAAACGTTATGAGCATCGGTCCTATAACGGCGGCAGCGCTCATCCCTGCAAAACCCGTTCCAATACCTGCCCCAGCGCCTGCGATAAAGCACACAAGTATTGTAATTAAAGTTTCTTCCATAATACGTCTCTCTAAGTTAAATATCTATTCCCATAAATCGACTTCGCTTTTTCCGTATATTTCTTTACGAACTCGGTCTTTGCGTTTGTATAAGCATCTCGATTATGCTCGTGTTCTTTCCATAACGAGAGCTTTAATTTTTCATACTCTTTTGCGATATCGGGAAACTCGATAAGATAATCTCTAAAATACAATTCATCGTTGTCTCCTGCATATCTCAAATGCAGATGAAATACTTTCTCGGCAAATCCGTTTTCGGTATATCCTTTATTAAAAGAAATTCTATCTTCGTTTTGCGACATACAAATATAGCCGTTGTTTTCAAGCAAAGCTTTATAATCAAGCAGGTTGCTTTCCTTTGGAACTTCTACAAGAATATCAATGATTGGTTTTGCCCATATAGCAGGGATTGCCGTGCTTCCTATATGACTTATTTTTTCGACCTGCGGAAGAATGTTTTTCAATAGGCTTTCTTCTTCCAAATACCATTCTTTCCAGTCTTCTTGATGTTTCGTTAAAATGATAGGAAACAACTGCCACAGTTCTTCCAAACTCATTTCCGATAATTTCTTTCCCATTATATACTCCGCTAAATTGAAATTTGTTGATTATATCGGTGTCCCTACTTCAATTAAGTTGCCGTCTAAATCGTAGAATCGAATTACTTGTTGCCCCCAACTATGTGTCATAAGACGATTTACATATTCAATCGAGGGATATAATCTTTCTAATTTTTCCACAAAAGACTCGATATCCTGTTCCTCAAAATACAGTTCGCAAGAGTTGCTTTTTGGAATAATATCTCTATCTAAAAACGATTTCCATATCTTTTCATCTTGAAGGACAAGACCTTCCGTTAAAATCATATTGCCGTCATTATCAAGCACCATATCTATGCCAAACAAATCGTGATAGAATTTTCTCGATTTTTCTATGTCTTTAACAACAATCAGAATATTCTTCAATTTCATATCGTTTCTCCGTTAAATTCTTACTTCTCCATACCGCACGAATAGCATTGCTTGGATAACATTTCTTCGTTTTTGATACTGCCGTACAATCTAAAACCGCCTGCAAAGTTATATGCCTCAAAACCATTTTGCATTAAAATGCGCGTTGCCAAGTAACTGCGTAATCCGCTTTGACACATAACGTAAATTTTCTTCGTTTTATCAAGCTCGCCCAAACGCTCTCTTAAATCGTCCAACGGAATATTGATAAATCCGTCCGCGCGACCGCGCATATATTCAAACGGCGTACGCGTATCAAGCAAAATCACGTCCTTTCTTTCTCTTAACGCAGGAATTTCCTCATAATAAAACTGCTTTACAACGCCGTTTTTGATATTGTCCGCAACGAAACCCGCCATATTTACAGGGTCTTTCGCGGAAGAATACGGCGGAGCGTATGCAAGGTCTAAATCTTTCAATTCATCCGCTTTCATACCTGCCCGAATAGCGGTTGCAATCACATCAATGCGTTTATCTACGCCGTCGTAGCCGACGATTTGCGCGCCCAAAATCTTATAAGTTCCCTTTTCGAAAAGGAGTTTTACAGTCATTGCCGTGGCATTCGGATAGTATCCTGCGTGCGAATTTTGCGTTAAAATTACCTTTTCGTATTCAATATCGTTTGCTTTGGCTTGCTGTTCGTTAATTCCAGTCGTCGCCACCGTCATATCGAACAGTTTAATCACGGACGAGCCCTGCGATCCTTTATATTCGCTGTTCAATCCGCAAATATTGTCCGCAACGATACGCCCTTGCTTGTTCGCTGGACCTGCAAGTGAAATCACCGAATCTTGCTCGGTTACAAAATGCTTAACCTGCACCGCATCCCCCACTGCATAAATATCGGGAACGGAAGTTTCCATTTTTGCGTTTACCTTGATTGCGCCTTTCACGCCAAGCTCTAAACCTGCTTTTTTTGCAAGCGTATTTTCGGGCGTAACACCGACGGAGAGCACTACCATGTCCGCGTTGAGTTTATTTCCGTCCGCAAATTCAAGCGAAACTTGACCGTCCGTAAAACTCATTTTGCTTGTGTTCGTGTTCAGCAATAATTGTACGCCGTAACGACGGAAATTTGCGTGAATAAAGGACGCCATATCGCAGTCAACCGTCGGCAAAAGATGGTTGGAGCGTTGCACGACAGCCGTCTTTATACCAAGATGCGTAAGATTTTCCGCCATTTCAAGCCCGATAAAGCCCCCGCCTATCACGACAGCTGTTTTGGGCTGTTTTTGCTCGACAAACGCTCGGATTTTGAGCGTATCTTCTACGGTTCGGAGCGTGAATACTCTTTCGTTTTCGGCGTAAAAATCGGGCAAAATCGGCTTTGCGCCAGGCGATAAAATCAGTTTATCATAGGTTTCCGTGAAACTCGTCCCCGTCTTCAAATCGGTTACGGAAACGGTTTTGTTTTTCGTGTCGATATCCGTTACTTCGTGATGCACTTTTGCAACGATTTGGAAACGGCGGAAGAAACTTTCGGGAGTTTGCAAAGTCAAATCCTGCTCGTCTTCAATAACACCGCCGATATAGTACGGCAAACCGCAGTTTGCGTACGAAATAAAGCCCGAACGCTCGAAAATGATAATTTCCGCGTTCTC
>JAFTHU010000031.1 GCA_017457215.1 Clostridia bacterium | reverse complement strand
TTTTCGTTTCAAAACGCAACATCAATACAAAAACTATAAAAATGACACTCTTTTTGAAATGATAGAGTTTCGAGAGTTTTTTGCGGTAACTCTCATATCGATATTTTCTTTCATTTCCGTGAGCAAAAAATGACGCTCACTTTTTCTATGACGTTCCCTTCGATATGATGTGAGTGTCATACTCTCTTTCTTAGATGACAAGAAAAATGACTGTCTTTTTGATATTAAACAGAGGGTCAAAAATCTAATCCTTATCGAAAGGAAAGTTCCCTCATCATTTCGATAAGAGAGCCCCTTTATCATCTCGAAATGTCGGTCATCTTATCATATCGAAAAGAAGATCGGTCATATCAAAACGACAGTGGGACTCATTTCAAAACGACAATTTTGCCTAAAATTAATCTAAAATAAATCTACAAAAAATCTATGAGTCTCATTTCGAAATGAAGATCATCTGTCATTTCAAAAAAGATAGGCGGCGGCATTTTCAAATGACACTCATTTGAAAAAATATTCCCATAAAGATGATGGTCTGCGTGAAAAAAAGCGCAGGCCGTTATTGTTTTCTTGAAACGCAACCAATATCTCACATACATTATATGTGCTGAGAAAAAGTAAGCGGATTGCCGAAAAGTAAGTTTTCTTGAAGCAAAAGCGAAAACAACTATATTACTAAAAAAGAAAGAGAGGTACAAATAATGAAGATTCGTATTGACCTAACCAAAAAGGATGCTGACATTGCTGCATTCAAAAAGTCCCTGCCCAAAGGCGAGTGGAGCAAGAACGTGGTGCAGATCATGAATGCTGCGATGAGAGATCGGGTAGCCGACATCCCGATGCAATTCACGATCGAAGCCCTGGACGAAAAAATACCCACGAAAATTTCACTTCCCGAGAAGCTGGCCGAAAAAATTAAAGAAAAGTTTGGATACAAAAAAGGCAACTTTTCCACCGGTATCAAAATCGAGATCCGCAAGTGCATCCGAAAGAACTTGAAAATTTCGTCCGCAAAAAGATTTTCGTCAGCAGAAATTACGGCAGCATTTGACGAAGCCTTCCATCGCATATCCGAAAAAGGCGAGATACTGGACGGTCGTCGCGATAAAAATGAACGGGTGCAAAAAGAATACCGTTGGGCATTCAACGCAATGCTCGACACATTAACAAATTCAATCAAGAAAGGAAGCTAAAAATGAAGCAGAATAAAATTCTTCATATCGAACTCGGCGCAGATGCAGTCGACGTGATCGGGTGGATGCGGTCGCTGCCGTCACGCACGATCAACCATACCGTGAACGAAATTTTGTCCTCCGAAAGCCGAGGCAAGATCAGAAAGATCCCACACGAATTTTCGTCCGCAAAAGAGGACGAGCATTTAAGCTGTGGGTTAGTTATACGCGACAGGGTGGCTCTGAATTTCGTAGCGAAAATTCCCAAGGGCGAAATCAAATCCACTTTGGTCAAGATCATCCGCAAGCACATACGCAAAAACCGGGAACTGCCGCCTGCGCCCATCGGCATTCACGGCGGGATACTGATCGACATTTTGAGAAATTTCGTCACGAAAATGGAGGCAAAGGAAGCGGAGTATGCCGGCGTACCAAACAAATACAGCAAGCTCTGCGAAGCCAACGACAAAGCGTACCGCGCCCTTCGTGACGAAATACTTGCTTGCTACAAATCCGTGGACGAAAATCAGGGGGATGCAAATCTGAGAAATTTGGACTGCGAAAGGATCATCCGGGAGGCATTCGAATCTGTTTTCGGCATCATCGAGA
>JAFTHU010000020.1 GCA_017457215.1 Clostridia bacterium | reverse complement strand
TATCATCTTTTGTTTAACCTCGGCTATATTCGGATAGCCACATCATAAATCCAACGAATTATCGTTCCTTAAAAACTCCGCAAGACCGATATTCAAGAATCCATCCTCATTGTGATACGGAGAGATATCATCGTAAGTAACGATGATTTTACGGAAGTTATCACTGATCTTTCGCAACGGGCGGCTTTCCTGTTCTCTTTTTTCATCATCCGGCATTTGATATGCCGATTGAATATAGTACCGACTCCATTGTCAACAAAAATTCAGCTGTACACAAAACTGTTCAAAGTGTAGTATACACGACAAATTCCATATTACAAGGCGCAGTTTGAACAAAAATGCAGTTTTAATCAAAAGTGTCAAGCACAGTTACGGTGAAATTATCCGTGATACCACCAGATTGCGATCCGGACGGCGATGAAGCCGAGGAAGCACATTCCGGAAGACTGGAACGAACAACGCAAGTCTTTCGGTTTCCCGGAACAGTGATAGCGGGAACCGCTTGGCGGCAGGAGAAATCCTGCCGCCTTTTTGCGTTTACGCACGGCGTGTCGCGGCGATTGACGGTCAGGATAGGTAAACGGTCGGCTTGTAGCTTTCCCTTTCTTGTGTTTGGAGATGACGGCTTTCCGTTCAAAACGAAAATCAGAACCATTTTGGAGAATTTAATGCTTTCCGCTTCGCTAACTCGCGAAAATATCTCTGTTTTTGCCTTTTTATGCAGCAGAGAAAAATTTTCAGCTCAACCGAAAGGACTTTTTCTCCGAAACAACTGCAAAATGCCCCGAAAAAAGATAGCGACTTGCGACTTCTCAGTAGGCAAGTTTTTGCGGATCGGTTTGTTTTATTTTTTCTATTGCCTGCCACATCAGATTATAGAACTTTTCCAATTTCATCATTTCCGGCAATGCGGAATCCGGATAATTCAACTTTATAAAACGGTCAAGTTCTTCCGCAGTGGAAAAATTTTGCACCGATCCTGTGGCATAAATCAGGCATCCATAAGGTTTTTCAGTGTTGTTTTGTTGAAATACAGCAAATTTTCCATCATAACCTATTGCAGAAATATTTTCAACAACAGTTTCACATTTGGGATCCGCAATAAGTGATGACGGATCATATTTTTCCAAAGTTCCATAATCAAAAGTATCAATCACTGTGATTTGATACGGAAAACGCAACGGTATCCGCCACCAATCCCGGTATCCGCGATAAGAATAAAATCCTTTTTCGGGGCTTGGGGATAAGTTCCATTTATTATTTTTCCAGTAAGCCGTTTTGCCATCCGGCAAAGTTGCAATACGTTTTTTAAAATTAAATCCGGAAACCTGAATAAGTTCCCCTTTGATCTGAATATATTTTTTTCCATCAGCAGTCTGAATACGATCTGCGATGAAGTCCTTGTTGTAATCAACGACTACAGCACAATTATAATTCAACATAAAATAACTGTTTGTCACCGCCCAATAGAAATCACTTTCAGCGGCGGCAGCACCCACACCTGCGATGTTGCCATTTTCGATTCTTACTGAAGCCGCATTGCTGCCCCAACGGCAAAGAAAATCATTTTTATCGCCTTCCACTTGAAGCTCTGTCCGCGCTGAAACGAAATATCGGCAGGCAAAATAAATATTTCCTGACAAGAGCAGTAAAAGCAGAATAAAAAAGAATAGTGATTTCTTTGTCATAACCTCTCCGGTCATTTATATTTTTCGAGTACCAATAATATAGTGCGGATAGTGTTGTATTGCAAACGGATAAACTCTCATTTTCCATTTTCTCATCATATGAGCGAAGCGAATGCTTCATAGCTGAATGAAATGAAGCTGCTTCATATTGTGGAGCTTTAGCGGAACAATGCTTCATCGTCAGGCGTTTTTTATGAAGCATTTTGCGGCGCTGCCGCAAAATATGAAGCGCTTTGTGTCTTGCACGCCTCCGGCGTGTCAAGCGCACAAAAGCATGAAG
>JAFTHU010000004.1 GCA_017457215.1 Clostridia bacterium | reverse complement strand
TTCGCCGTTTTTATCCGTAACCACGACGTCGCAAAGCGTTTCTTCCGCCTTACCCGTTGCGTAGTTCTTCGCATAAATTGTAGGCAACGTATATTCGCAATCCGAAAGATATATCTGCGGCAATACGGGATTTTCCAAAATGATATAATCATTCGTCGCAACCGCCGTTACAACATAGCTCGCTTCACCTACTCTGCCAATATAGTCGGTAACCGTATACGTAACGATATAATCCCCCGCTACTTCCGGCAAGAATTTGTCGCTGATTTCGTACGTGTCGTTGCCAAACGTTACAGTTGTTTTTACATCCGTAATACCGCAATCACCCGTATAGGTAATCGCGGGTACGTTTACCCAGTTACCCAAATTTGCGTCCGTTGCCTTATCCTCGGGAACGTTAATTTCTATTTCGCCAAGGTCGTCCGCCACGTATACGTTGCGAAGCACTTTACCTTCGTTACCCAAAGCGTCTTTCGCCGTATAAACAATCGTATGCCAACCCGCAACCGTAGGCTTAAACTTGCCGTTCGCAACGCCAACGCTGATAGGTCTTTCTTCCGCATAATCGCGGTATACGCTTACCGTCGTATCGCACACCCCCGAATATAAATCGTATGCGCTTGCGGACGGAATCGTATACGCAAAGCCAACCTCGCCCTGCGGCATTTCATCGTCCGACATCGAAACGTCAATCACAGGCGCTTCGTTTTCCGTAAACGTATTATCGCTTATATCGATACCATATACGCTCTTGATACAGAAATTAGCTGTTTCACCTTTTACTTCTTCAGCCGTAAGGGTAAGTTTTGCCTTACCGCTAGGGAAACCCGTCCAAATTTCTTCGAACAAAGCCACGTTATTTAAGTTCGCGATATGACTATTAGAAACCCTCACTTCCATATTAACGGGGTTATACGAAATTTTACATGTGTTTTTATCGGGAGTAAGCTGTTTTACATCGCCGAACCATGCCATCGCGCCATTTTGCGTATTCATTGCCGCATTGAAAGTGAACGTGAACGGCGTACCCCAACCATTGTGGCGGTAACCCTTTTCATAGCCTACCCAAGGCTGGCCGTTAACGCTGGCGTCAAGGTATCCCCAAGCAAAACCACGGTCTTCCGCATTGTAACGGCGAAGCTGGAATTGCAAATATTTCGAACTATCTACCGCGTCGGTGAGTCTGATTACAAGCTTACTGAAATCGTAGCTTGCCATCTGATCGGGCGTAACAAACAAATCGATAATATTATCCGTACCCGTTATTTCGTTCATATCGAGAAGTTGCGAGAACGTAAGCGTATCGCCCTGCGCCAAACGCACAAGCAAACCTTTACTGTTCGAGCCGTACTTCGTATACGTACCGTATTCTGCAGAGCTTACTGCATTTTGCATAACGTAGCCTTTATTGCTTACCGTAAATTGTTTTTCTTCAACGCAAGGTATGCCGTCTACTTCCGCACGATAGGTAATTGTGTAAACGCCCGCTTGGTTAAGTGCAACGTTTTGCGTTGCTACCGTCAAGCCGTCGGGATAGGTAACCGTTGCCGAAGCATTTACCGTCTTTCCGCCAATTTCTACCGTAGCGGCAGGAACGGTAAACGATTTACCATATTCATACGTATTGCTGTCAAGCTCTTCAATCTGCCACGTAGCAGCTTCGGTAACAACTGCTTTATCATTTGCTACCGCAACGCCGCCCGCTACAGCCGTTATGGAAAGAGCCGCCAACAAAGACGTAATCCATAATCTTTTCTTCATTTTCTATCTCCTTATATTATATTGCTGAAACTGTTAACCCTTAATACCGCCGATGGAAAGGTTACCCATCAACCGCTTATGGAATGCGATAAAGATGAGCAAAATCGGGAAAATCAACGTGAACGTTGCCGCCAACTGTACGGGAATTTTCCGCGGGTCAAGAGTACCGTGAATCTCCGAATACCCAGGAATTTCCAATGCACCGGTAGATGCGCCTTTAAACTTAAAGATAAAGTACGCAAGCGTAGGATAATGAGGCATATACAAAAGCGCTAACTGATAATCATTCCAATATTGGATAAAGGTAATCATGAATACAGTCATGAAAACGTTTAAAACCAAGGGCAAGCAGATCTTCACCATGATACACCAATCGCTTGCGCCGTCCATCATCGCCGCTTCGCTGTACGTCATGGGAATGCTCTTAAACGCCGCATAGAAGACCAAGAAATACATGCCCACGAAACTGGCTTTCAGCACCATGAATGCAAACCGCGTATCGTAAAGATGCAACCAGCGGAGCAACTGAATTTCCGAAGCCTGTGCCCCGACAACGGGCACGACCATTACGACGATAACGATACCGTAAATAATTTTCGAGTAGAAATAACTGTATTTTGCCGTCAAATACGCCATCAGGCAGGTAACTGCCGCATTTAAGAATGCACCGCCGACTGCATACAAGATGGTATTTACAATCAACCCTGCAAAATTAGGGCTGCCTGCTTCACCCATCCAGTTATCAATGTCCGCGAACATAAACACGCACTTATAATTGGCAATTGTCATTTCGTCGAATTTCGGGAAATGCTCTTTATCGTATGAAAATTCGTATTCAATTTTAATGGATTGCATAAATGCCCAAAGCATCATGTAGATAAACGCTACGCACCATATAAGCAAAACCAGCAACATGATTACGGTAAGAGGTGAAAATTTATCGTGTTTTCTTTTTAAATTAAACATCTTTCCACCTCCTTACTCTTCTTTCCAACCAAATTTATCCAACGCCCAGCGAAGCAAGAACGTCAGAGGTACAACGACAATGGTTACAAGCAAACCGAGCGCAGCATAAGGACCAAGCGCAGCTTGACTTTCGTTTGCCTTACGAACACCGTTCCAAAGCAACATACCCAAGGTGGTAACGTCATCGGGAGGCGTCCAAGAGAACAACGTAAACGCATTGTACTGATTGGTGAACATACCCGCAAAACCAGTCATCAAGAATACCTGCACGATTGAGAATGCCTGCGGCAAAACGATATACCAAAATTCTTTAATACCGTTTGCGCCGTCCAAATGCGCCGATTCAATAATTTCAGGCGCAATGGAATCCATTTTGTTCGTATACATCAATACGCTAGTACCAAAGCTGGTAAAGATGCAGAAAAACATCATCGAAAAATATTGATGGTCCAGCGACCAGAACTTAAACTCAAGCCAACCGCCATTACCGATAACCGATTCGGTGAGCTGTACGAAAATAATTGCCAAAGGGGTCGCCGACAAAATCGACGGCGTGAACAACAAGATACGGAACGCCCCCGCCCCGGGCATCTTCTTGAACATATAGTACGAGAAGAATAACCCTAAAGGGACGCCGGTGCAAAACGAAATCACATAGGATTTTAACGCAACGCCGACAGAGCCCCAAAGATGCGAGTCGTTATAAGCGATACCTTCTACGTGCTTACTTGTAAACCAGTGTTTAAAGTTATTAAAAGTAAAGCCGTCCGCTTCGCCCAACGTGAATTTTGTAAACGCCAAAATAATAGTGTTGAAGTTTACGTACACGTAAAAGATAAGAAATTGAATGGAGGGGAGCAACACCAAAAGGGTGTAAAACAACCTACTTTTGGCGTTATTTTGCCCCAACCCCACTTTTTTTGCCTTTTGCATAAAGGATATCCCCCTTATTTATTACTCCAAAGCGAGTTTTTGTATTCGGTTTGATTTGCCAAGAAGTATGCTTCTGCCGTAGTTTCCACATCCGTAATCGCGTCAACGATATTCTTTGCAAGCGTGCCTGCGGTGTACTTGTTAACAATCGAACCATAAGATTGGAAACTGGTCAAATATTTCACATTGCCAGATATCTCCGTTACAAAATCAGATTTTTGAATGTAATTGATAAGAGATTTTTCATAAGGCGTCAATCTGGAACGGTCAACCGCGTCCAAATAATCAACACCGATGGTCGTACCCGTGGTGTACGTGAAGTTTGCAAGCGATTGATCCGTATATGCATATTGCAAGAAACCAAGCGCAAGCTCTTTAGAAACGTCAGACAAATTCGCTTTTACGCAAGCAACTGCGCGCAAGTAATCGAGGTATACCGAATTCTTTTCGCCGCTTGCAACTTTTGCAGCGTCTTCAGCCGTGGGTTGAGGCAAAGGCATCCAAGCAAAATCACGGCCGTATTTAGAATATTCTTCGCCAAGGTTACGCGCCATACGGTCAAACGTAGCGTCCGCTTCCATCTGCCACCAAACACCGTCGATAAGCATTGCGTTTTCTTTTACGCCACGCGTACCGTTTTCCAAGAATTTTTGCTGCATTTCAAGGTGCGTTACAGCTTTGTTCAAACTGTCTTCTTCGTTGTAATGGTCATTTTCCCCAAGCAATCTTTCCATAAATTGCATAGCGTAGAACTTACCAGACTGACGGGAAAGATTGTACGCGTTATCGTCGTTGATATCCAACGATTCGGTCTTGGGCGTAACGCCGTCGTCTTCGTAAACGATCTCGCCGTCTTCAATCACAACCAAATCGTTTGCCGTGCCGTTGAACGTGAAGTTCAAGTTCATCTGAGCCGCGCCTTCGTGTGCCGCTACGAGGTTGTCCAAGCAGTGCATAATGTGCTGTTCGTAGTACATACCAGGGGTACAAACGGGATCAATACCGTTTGCGTCGATTTCGATACAAAGGTCAAAGAATTCGTCATACGTCGTAGGCAAACCGTCGTCAAGCGAATAATCAATACCGTTTTCAACGCCCGTTCTACCGTCAGGACCGTAGCTGAGTAAATCTCTGTTTGCGTCCGTGATTTCTTCCAAAATCAAATTACCGTCAGCGTCATAATAGAACCCGTTTTCATCAAAAATTTCCTTGTTGTAGATGATACCGTAATGCCCTGCGTAGTGAGGAATACCGTAATAATGGGTCTCTTCGCCCTTTGTAAAGGTATAAGCGTCCTTCTGCTGTTGGGTCATCTTATCTTCAATTTTTTGATTGTTATCCTCTGCGTTGGGAACTTTCATAATGGAATCCAAATTTTCCACAACGCCGTCGCGCATCATCTGATAAAATTCGCCGGGACCTTCCAAGAACATAACGTCATAGGTTTCTGCTCTCCAACCGTCCGCCGTACGGGTAGTCATGTCGCCGCTGATAATAACCTGTACGCCCGTTTTTTCACCGTTTACGTAACCCGCCATTTTCGTTTCAAAGTTGCGCGCAAGCTCGTTTATCCATTTGTTACCGTAACCTGCGTCGTAGTGGTATACGTAAAGCTGCGTTTTCGATTCGTCGACTTCTACGCCGCCACCGCCGCCACCGCCGCAAGCTACTGCGGGTGCTGCCGTCAATGCGCAAAGAGCAAGAGCCAATGCTTTAGTCAAATTCTTTCTCATATTTTTTCTCCTTATAAAGTTTTTGAGATTATATCTACTGCGAAGAAGTCGCGCTCCCGCGCAGTTATTTTCAAAGGGATTCCCCACCCCTGCCCTTGCGGGCAGAGGCGAGGTCTTTTTTTGTTAATACTCTCCCCACCTCTATCCTTACGGACAGAGGCGAGGTTTTGTTGTGTTTTTAAGGGTTAGAACGTAACGCCCCAGTTTACAAACGCCGACGCGCTGATTGTGCACGCAAGGGAATTGATTGTGTCACCATTGGATCTAGTGAGCGTTGTCCATCCCAGACTCAAGGTTTCCGTTGTATCAAAGGTGTACTGTTCACTGGGCATTCTCATTCCGCCTGCTATCAATTCCTGATAGAATTCTGTTGCGGTTCTAGTAAGTCCCGTATCCGCGGACAAGGTCGAAGTAATGCCACTAATAGACACAGGATATGTGTAGCTAAGAACACTACCTTCTCGAGTTATCGTAAAGCTTATCGCATAAGTAGAGTGGAAGAGACGAAGCGCGTATTCGGGGAACCAAGATTCCACCTGTATTCTCTTCGCGTAAACAGAATCTTCTGCCACCATGCCTTTTGCCGTTACACAATACTGATACCATGCTTTTAACGTCTCTAATTGCGAGCTGTTGTAATCGCTATGTACGTATACGTCCGTCCTTGCAGTAGGAAGATTTAAGGTATACGTTCCCGCCGGATTGGAATAGTTTCCTTTCCCAGTATTTACATTCAATGCTCCATCTGCAATATCCCCGAAGAGAATACCATTCTGCGACAAACCGTACGCACCGTTAAACCATGCCTGTACGCGATCTGCTTGCGACGTCTTCACAGCTTGCTCACTCGTACCGTCCGTATAGTAATGATAATGGGGATAGTTTTCCGAATAATCGGCATAAGCAAAGTTGCCGTAATCCACGTAATCGCCTGTCTGTTTCTTCGCATTCATCACGGTTTCCAATTCGTTAAAGAATTCAAGCATCGTAGGACCTGCTTCGCCGTAGTAACCGTTTGTGCCGAAGAATTCACTCTTCAACTGTTCATAGGACGCGGAGCTGTCCGTCATGGCACGGCTGTCAATATAAGCCTTAAACGCCGCGAAGCCCGTTTGCGAATCGTAAGGGTTACCCGTCGTATTTGAACCCGTATCGCCGAGGTTGAATATATAGCTGTTAATACCCATCGCGTTCAGGTTCTTATACCAGTCTACCTGATATTCCCACGTATTCAAAGGCAAGAAGTAATCGCGGAAGGTCGTTTGGTACATAAACACTTCTACCTTGGAAGCGTCTACCGAAGCCAACCAACCCATCAACGCAAGATACATCGTGCTGTTTGCCTCGTGATTCAATGCGTACGAATGGAACGCCTTATGGCTGGTCCATTGCAAACGGAGATTCTTGTGCGCTTTCAGTATCGTTCTCGACGTCGTATCGGTTGCCGCCGCATAGGTAGCGCCCGCCTTGTTCATATCCGCATAGTTGAACGTCGCCGTCGCCGTTGCCGTATCCGATAAGCTAAGGTTCGTCTTCAAAGTTGCAAGTGAGCTGGTACCCGTTGCATTGTTGCTGTCAACAATAATCGGCGCGTGTGCATACGAGGAGTATGCAAAGAATACGATATCAATCGTTCTGCAGTTGTTAATAAGATATTCGTTGCTTTCCAATTTTTCCGCTACGGTGTTGAGGAAAATCAACTGCGGAATAGACGCATTATAGAAAGGCTTACACGTGCTGCACATACAGTATTCGGGATCGTCTTCAATCATGAAGTTGATTGCCGTCATACCAGGTTTTGCCTGCGCTACTTCGATAATTCTGTTTACAACGTGGTTTACCAAAGCGTTAAACGCCGTCTTGTCGCCGTGCGCCAAGTAGCAAAGCTGTTCGCCGCTCTTGTTTGCGCTCACACTCTCGCCGTCGCGTACGTCGTCGCAATCGGAAGACAGCCAGTACGAAGTGGTTGTATACGTTACATCTTCATTAGCGTCGTTCTTACCCGTTACAGCCACAATTTCACTGCCCGTAACGTTACCGCTGCCATCCGTCGCATACAAATAATCCAACGCATTATGCATCTCGTTGTACGCGGTATAGGTTGCGCCACCGTTGAAGTTCATATCGCCTTTACTGTAACCGTTTGCAGGAGTGCGGTTGTTGAACGCAATCTGCGCCGTGGTGCTTGTTACGCTATCAAGCGAAAGTGTATTGCTCGTAAATACATAATCGTCTTTTGCAAGTTGGTTATAACCGTAAAGCTGACGAAGGAGCATATCCGCTGCGAACGTGAAACCTTCTTCGCCGTCTGCAAGTACGTAAACCTTGCTGCCGTTTTTGTATACGCCGTAGTTCACTCTGCCATCGGTTGCAAGCGTATTTACGTCAACGCCTGCCGCTTCGGCATACTTATCGTACGCACCGACGATAATGTCCGCGTTAGAATCTGCCGTTACGCCAAGCGTTTGCGTCGCTACTTCCGTAGTAACGTTTCTGATTTCCGTTACCGCTTCGTAAGAGCCTGCTACGTCGTCGCCCCAAGCGATGTTGTAGCTGCCGCCTGCTTCGCCCGTCCAGTCTTTGCTATCCGTAGCCGTACCGCTTGCGGAAACGTTGATCAGCATAGGTACGCCGTCTACGATCTTCCAAATGGTAGGATCCAAGCTGATCTGCCAGAAGTTTGCTTTGCTGTTGGTCATCGTGATTCCAGTCGTATAGATACCTACAGCCGAACCGTCGGTGTTACCCACATATACGTTACCGCGCGCAGCCGTAGAATCAACCCAAGCCGAGTCAAATCCGTAAACGCCTACGTTTTCGATATTCGCCGCACCCTGACCGATAACGGAAGGATAATGCGTCGAGACTTTGGTCGCCGATGTACCGTTCAAAATTGCAGAATCATGCTTCGTCAAGTCAACAACAACGTTTGTAAGCGTCATATTGTTGCCGCTTGCACGTTGTGCAATAGGAGCAACGTAAACAGCAGCCGCAGCCTGCAAATCGGAAATTTGCACGTAAACGTTTTCCATTACACCCGTACCGCCGTTCACAATGTTACCGCTTGCACCAAATACCGCGTTGGTAATGGCAAGGTTCTTGATCGTACCATTTACCATACCGAAGAGCGAAGATTCAAGTTCGCCCGCATGGCTAGCGCCAGTAGCGCCTTGAGAATCTTGATAGAGCTGTGTAAAGCCAGTGCTCGCATTATTATTCCAGAAACCAGGATTTGCCGTGAGATTGCTCAACACGTTGCCCGCGCCGTCGAACGTACCCGCAAAAGGAACATCCGTCGTACCAAATACGTAAACGCGGTTATAGCTGTTCGTAGTACTTCTATTTACACCGTTAATACTATAATTTGCCAAATCGAGGTTGTTACCAAGCTTGTAATACCCTCTGCCGTGCATCGTGCCCAAACCGCCCTTGCCGCCAATGACAAGGTTGGTAACAGGGTTAGCCGTATCATAGGTAATCGTTGCGTCTTTACCGCGAAGAACCTGTCTCACGTTCAACAAACCGTCTGCCGTCGTAACCAAATCGGTGATTACGAGGATAGGCATTTGAATATCAAACTTTGCGCCTTTAACCGTAATTTGTGCCGTTAAGGTGTATTCGCCAAATACGTCGTAAGGAACTACGCCGTCAATCGTTACTTTATTATCAGCCAATCCAACAACGGTGTAAGGTGCGCCGTTGAGTTCTACGTTGGTAATACCGGTGATTTCAAGCTTAGTTACAGCCGAAAGGTCGATTGCAACCGATCTTGCTACGCTTGCGTCAAATGCGTCGCCCGACGCGCCTTTCCCTGCATACGTTGCGTTGGTATACAATGCAACGTCCGTCGTTTCGGTAGGCATTTGAACTACCGTACCGAATGTTTCACCGCAAAGGTTACATTTATAGGTATTGCCGTCCCAAATAGCGTTTGCTTCGTCGCATTCTGCAAAGTCGCCATATTGCTGACCGCAATTTATACAGGTTGCCTTTTGCGTACAAGTAGCCGTGCCGCCTTCGTGCGCTACGTTGCTGGTATATTCGCCTTGGCAAACGTTACACGTACCCGTTGCGCCGCATACTTCAATACCCGTACAAGCCGTCGTTGCGAAAACGCCGCCGCATTCGCCGCAAATAGAGCTGTGCGTGCCGTTGCCGTTGGATACGTATTTAGAATGCGTACAAGCCACTGCGGAATTGATTACTTCGCCGCATACGCAAATTGTAGTGTGCGTGCCGTCGCCGTTGGATACGGTCTTGTTCACCGTATGCGTTACGTCGCCTGCCACTGCCCACATATCCGTCATGTAAATTCTTACGTCCGTCGTCGTATCGCCGTCCGTCTTCGTGGGATAGCAACCTTTACCCGTCGTAACGCCTGTACCAGTCCAAGACATCAATTTTTGCAAGTTTGTACCCGTAAGCCCCGTGTGTACGTTCACTGCTTCATAACCGTCGGGAGAACGCAAGGTAAGCGACCAAGTATCGTTTGTCGATTCACGGTGGTAATGATAATACAACCAATCCGTACCCGTATATGACGTGCCACCTTGTACGTAGAAGCCCGTACCGCCAACGTTCTTCATTGCAAAGTATACGTCCACGTAAGCGCTAACGTCCGCTTCGTCCAAGCAGGTCAAGGGCATATCCTTATTATTCGATCCCCAAGGAATATCGTTTGAGATGGTCGTGTTGAGGTTCCACTTATATTCTTTTACGTTGGTAAAGCCCGCAGGTACAGGTTCTGTCGTAGAAGCGCTCAACGCATAGTTGTTTGCACGCCAAATGCTGTCGCGCACCTTTGTTGCATGTTTAGAGATACCGTGATTGAACAAGCCGATAACTTCCGTCGTGTAGACATTACCGTTGCCTTCTTCTGGATTATAATAGAGGGATACAGCGCCGCCGTCCGCATCAGTTGTACCGACGTACATCAATCTAGCGATGGTGTTCTTGTTTGCATTATCAGTCCAAGAATCGCCACCTTGTTCCGTCCAAGAAATAAGCTTTTCGCCAGCTTCATTGAACGCTTCCATCGTCCAATATACGTCGCCCGTACGGGTCAAATGGAAGGTTACCCATTCGTCAGTTACGGTTTCAACCGCATTGCCGTCTTTGTAGAATATAAGTTCTACGTCCGTCTTAATTGCATACCATACCTCGGAATACACCGACATATCTTTGTTAAGATAGTTGTTTCTGTACAGATGTGCTTTTTCGCTCCAAGCGGCTGCATTTGCGCTTGCCATCGGAACGTAATGGGTTACGGTGGAGAAGCCTGCAGGCGCATTTTCCGTATTTGCACCCGTGCTTACGCCGATATGTCCCCAGCTACCTAATTGTAACGAAGAATCTGCAAATTTCGTTGCCGTAGCATATGCGCCGCCGCATTCGCCGCAAGAAATTGCATAGTTTTCACCAAGCGTAGCGTTACCGCAATCTACGGTTTCGATAACGTAACCGCAATCGCACAATACGTTGTGCGTACCGTCGTTGTTAGAAACGTAACTTGCCGCCGTATGGTTGGTGCAAGCATTCGTCGCCCACATATCCGTCATGTAAATTCTTACGTCCGAAGTCGTATCGCCTTCCGCCTTCGTAGGATAGCAACCTTTACCCGTCGTAACGCCTGCGCCAGCCCACGCCATCAATTTTTGCAAGGTCGTACCCGTAAGACCGGTGTGTACGTCAATCGCTTCATAACCGTCAGGAGAACGCAAGGTAAGCGACCAAGTATCGCTCGACGACGCACGGTGATAATCGAAATACAACCAATCGCTACCTGTATAGCTCTTGCCACCTTGTACGTAGAAACCCGTACCGCCAACGTTCTTCATTGCAAAGTAAACGTTGGTGTAATCGCTAACCACGGCTTCGTCCAAGCAGGTCAAGGACATATCCTTATTCGTCGATCCCCAAGGAACTCCGTTGGAGAGGGTCGTGTTGAGGTTCCACTTATATTCTTTTACGTTGGTAAAGCCGTAAGGCACTTCCATATCCGTAGATGCGCTCAACGCATAGTTATTTGCACGCCAAATGCTGTCGCGTACCTTTGTTGCGTCATCGGGAACGATATCCTCATCGAAAGGAATAGGTTCGCCGCTGGTTTCTCCGCAAGCACAGGTGAGCTGCAAATAACCATTGCCCAAAGATGCGTATTCAAATTCGCAAGTATGCAATCCGCGTACTTCCGTTACGTATACAGTTTTGGACGATGTCCAGCCAAGGAGGTTATTCATAATGGTATAAAGGCTATCACCGGGGACGCTTTCTACCGTGTGCGACGTAAAGAATCCTACACCGGACGCCCACATATAACCGTCGATAACGACACCCCACGTACCGTCACCATTTTTGGTAAGCGTGATAAGATTCAATCTCATCCTGTCGTAGATATCCCCTGCGATTACCGTAGAAACAGCTGTTCCATCTTTTACATAACGATAAGCATCTGCAATACCAAGATCCGCAAGACCTATAATACCGAAGCGAATTTCTTGATACAAACTGTTGCTTAAATCAAGCAACGCAAAATCTGTTGCTTTGCTATAATTATCCTTTTTATATAAGGAAGTAAAGCCTTCGGGCAACGCCAATTTTTTGTCGGCAGGAGCCCAATCCTCTATCGCCGACCAAATAACTCTGTCGCCCCAAGTTTCTTTAGCCGATGCCAATACGCCGAGAGGCTCGGTAAAGTAAACGTTTGCTTCCATAGAAACGTCTGCTCTATAAGGATAGATGACATTTACAAATGCTTGTAAATTAGCCGCACTAACCGTCGAGGTGCCGTTTGCCGTAAAGCCGTCTAAAGATTTTACGCTATACGACCACTTCCCGTCCGCCTGTTTGCTAAAATGCAAATATAACCAATCAGAACCGTAATAATGTCCGTTGGAAGAATTATTAATATTAATATATGAAGCGTTTACAGCCTTTATTGCCCAATAGATATCGCTATATATACTAATATCCGCCGTAGTGTCTATACAGAACGTAGACATACCATTAGTATTCTGATTCCACGAGCCGTGAGGGCCCCATTTAAATTCTTGTACCAAACTATACCCTGCAGGGGCAGCTTCTGTTACTGAAGCGCCAGCGGTAAGAGCGTATTTATCGTCTCTCCACAGATAATTTCGGATAGCCTCCGCTTTTGTAGGAATATCCGTCGGGTCGCTTGCTTGCGTGCTGCCCGTGTTGCTGGAAGAACCGTCTTTCAAGATACCCTTAAGTTCCGTGAAATATGCGGGAATTGTACCGTCGCCGCCGTTCGGGTAAGAACCGCGCTTTCCGCCGCTTAAATAAGATATCAAAGTATTGAAAGCTGCGTTTGCAATGTTCGCCTGTTCCCCTAACGACATAGCAGTTAAGTCTGCAGAAACAAAGTCTTTGTTCCACGTACCGTCCTCGTTTTGATACATATGTACGTACAACCACTCGCCTCCGCTATATGTACCACCGACACTAGTACATCCTTGCAAGTAAATCTTATTAGACTTCATAGCGAAATAAACGTCGCTGTATGCGCTAATATCCGAGTTATACAATTCGCCCGTAGGGAAGTCATTATTCGGGAAGTAATATTCAGTTACCTTACTAAAGCCTATAGGAGCTGCCTCGGTAGACCATTTACCGTGCGCAGAAGAACCGCCTTCAAAGTAGTCCGCTCTCCAAATATGTTCCGCGATCGTATCTGCTTCGATGGGAGGAAGGTGATCATTTCTTTCCCCAATCACTTCCGTTTGATAAATGCTGATATCGTAATCTGCAGAGGTAGGCGCCATAAATTGCAACACGTGCGTATGCCCAAGAGCTTCCGTCCAACTAGAACCAAACACCATGCTTTGAATCGTATCCGTGGTACCACTCGTCCTCGAAACGCCTTCTACTGCGTATAACACAGCGCCGTCTTCGCCCGTAACCGTCATATCCCAAACGTTTGCGGAGGTTTGTTCTAACTGAACGGTTACCCATTTGTTATTAGGGAATACAACCCAATCTGCTTCCGCGCTCGCATTGTTATGACCAACGAATCTAGCGTCTCCTTCCGTTTCCATTTTCATCGCAAAACGAAGAGCTTTGTATTTGGAAATATCCAGGCTATTATTAAAGCACCCTCTATACAAGGGGTTACCGTTCACTTTCCAAATTTCTGTACTCCCTGAATACCAATCCAAGCGAAGCACGCTTTCAAACCCTTCGGGGGTGTTTTCGTCTACCGCCACCGACGTTGCCGTGGAACCGTTTTGGAACGCACGATTCACTGCAGTCGCTCCATAGCAGTCATTTAAGAACTGCGCAAGAACTGCATTTTTCATCGCCTTCGTTTCAAACGTAGGCGTAATGGTTACGGGTATCGTTGCCTCGTAATCGGCAATATTTTCTATATTTCTGCCAAACTGGTCTTGCAAGCCCGTCAAAACATAGAGATCGGAATTGTATTCCAAAGAAACCTCGCCAAGCGTTGCACCGTAAGGAATCGTATGTTTTACGTTGCCGTCAGGCATAGCGATCGTTATATCTACGTTTTCTACTATGTACGGCTGCACCTTGGGTTTGCGTTCGTCCGTTTCGGGCATTTTCGTTGCAATGTCCGTCAACGAGCTTTCGCCCACCGCAGAATACGCAACTTTACCGTCCGCATATTGAATATACGAACGTGCCACGTATCTTGCGCCGTATGCCATTTCGGGGATATCGTACAAGTACGCCGTAGACTGCATAAAGCCGTCCGCCGCCGAATCATACCAAATATCCGTCGTTTCGATTTGCACGGGACGATATTTCAATTCTTTTTCCATATCTTCCAACGTCAAATCGCCGTCATAACGGATTTCGGGTATAATCAACGTACCTGTTTTATACGCGCCCGTAAGCTTTGCGTATTCCGCATCCGTAAGACGGGTGTGGAAACGAATACCTGCGCCGTTTGCGTCGTTTACAAGACGGATACCCGCGCCACTGATGTAATAATCTGCGCCCGAAATCGTTACCGTCGTTGCACTTTCCGCTGCGTCCGCTTTCGTCGCTTCCTTGGAATAGCCAAGCGAAACGCCTACGCCTGCGCAGATCGCGCATACCAACGTAGCTAATGATAAACCTAATTTCTTAAAAGTTTTTCTCATTTTCCGTTCCTCCTTTAATTCCACCAAGCTCCGTTGTCGCCCGCACCCGATTCCATACCATCAGGATTGCTGGTTCTTACAACATCCGACGTCGTCATTTCGATTACGTCTACCCTCGGAGTTTCGTATAACGAATCCTCCTGCCTCCATATTTTCTCTGCCATAGCTCCGTCCTCCTTTTCGTGACTTTATTCTGGCTTAATTTTTTTTCGCTGTTCATTACGTTTGTCGGTTATCCTCAACCGACAGAGGGTGCACCCTCTCGCCTAAAAAAATCATTTTCAAGGAGAGAAGCGCACTGCTATTAAGTTGTTTTATTTGCTGTATCTAACAGCAAATACCCCCGCGGGGGTCAAAATTTTTTCTGCTTTTATTTCTTAATTAGTCGTAACTTTTTTTCCGTGTTACGCCTTTGCATTACGCTTGCGGACGGGGAAATTCGATATCGTACCACCCGCTGTCTTTATCTTCCGTTTCACTGCTTTCTACGCTGGATTCAGCGCTTGTCGTTTCGCTGCTTACCGTTTCAGAATTTTCTTCGCTTGATTCAACGCTTGTCGTTTCGCTGCTTACCGCTTCAGAATTTTCTTCGCTTGATTCAACGCTTGCCGTTTCGCTGCTTACCGCTTCAGAATTTTCTTCGCTTGATTCAACGCTTGCCGTTTCGCTGCTTACCGTTTCAGAATTTTCTTCCTCCGAGGCGCTCACGGAACTAATTTCTTCCGAACTCTCCACTACGCCGCTCTGCGGCGAACTGCTTTCCGCATCACCACCGTCTTTACAACCATATGCAAAGCATATAAACATCATCGCAGACAACAGTAGCAATAAAAATTTCTTCATTTTTTACCTTTCCTTCTGTTTTTGAGCATAATATGGGCATAGTAACCCCATTTAACCTCTACATTTTATCACAATTTTTTCTTCCTGTCAATATCGTTTACTCCATTTTTATAATATTTTCTATTGCATTTCTTCTGTTTTTTTGCATTTTTATCCTGAATTATTGCAAATTTGTAACTTTTACTACGTTAAAAACGCCATATCCTGCTTAAAAGCCTTGAAAGTAAAGGGGTTATTATTACTTTCATAAAATATCTTTACTTTTTACTTTGAATAAATTTTCAAAAACTCTACTTGCAAAACTTGCAATATTTTCACGAATATATGGTATTCGATTATTTTATTTGAGTTTTTAATCGAATACATTTTCTTTTCGATTTAAACACATTTTTGATTATGTCTTTTTCTCCACAAAGCATTGCATTTTTTCTAAAAAACAAAATCCTATATTGCATTTTTTTTTACGCCGTGTTATAATCCATCTGTAACATATGCAGAGGGGAAAACGATATGTCCGTTATTACACAAAACACGCAAACGCCGTTACAAACTCAAGAAATGATTTATTCGGAAAATATTTTTTTCGGGCATTCTTTCGCAAAGAACCCGAAACTCCTCGACCCGATTCAAAATAGATTTTTTCGGCACACCAACGAGAAACATCAGCTTATTCTTTTTCTTTCGGGCGCATGCGAAACGGTAACGGACGATTTTTCACAAACGTTAAAAACGGGTGATGTATGCTTCAATCCCGCCAATACCTATTATCACATTAATTTCTTAGGAGACGAACCGTACGAGCGCGTTGTTATTCATATCGTTCCAAACGAAGCGTTTGACAACCTCGTTTTCGAAGTTTTTGACGATTTGCGTCCCATTAATTTGGATTTGCACAACGTATTACTCCCCTTTATCAATCGCTATAAAGAATATTCTAAATTGTTATCCGTAAAAGATTTTTCAAAATTAGCGCAAAGTATGCTTACCGAGCTCTTGTATTTATGCTTGATGAAAAAATCCCCCATGGGGCACGAAACGAACAACCAAGACGCTTTATTGAAAAAGGCAATTTCCTATATAGAAGAAAATTGGGCAACCATAAAAAACGTAAACGAAATTTCCCACGCGCTATTTATCAGCCCTTCGTATCTGTACGATTTGTTTAACAAAAAGTTGGGTATCGCGCCAAAAACTTACCTGTTACAAAAACGCTTAAAATATGCAAATACCTATTTACATTTTGGTTTCCCACCCAACGAAGTCAGCCGACTGGTCGGATTCAATACTTACACGGCGTTTTACCGTTCCTGTAAGGCGTTCTTCGGGAAATCCCCGCAAGAACTTTGGGTTAAAAAATCGAACAAATAATTTTATGAGATAAAAAAACTCCCTCGCGAACTTCTCGCGAAGGAGTTTTTGTTTTTTCGCAGTCTTTTATTTTTACGCAGTCTTTTTTATACCCCACGTATAATAGGGATAATCGGTACTACCTGACGTATATTTCACCTCGAATATTAATTCGTTGCCGTTGATTGTGATTTCCGCCCACGTGCATTGTGCTGAACTTTGCGCATTCCTATAGTACTTTTCAAGCTCTTCCTCCGTAGCAATTACCGATTTACTATTCGTCCCAACCATACCGTCCATTACATAAAGCACTCCGTTGGGATCTACGGAATATTCCACGCCGTCTTCCGTTTGCCACGTTTCCACCGTAGGATTTCCGTCCATGTCGATAGGTTTCGTACGCGAAAGCAGGTGATCGTGCCCTTGGAATACGATATCAACGCCGTATTCCGCAAACAGACCTTGTAATTGCGCGCGCAATGCAAGACTTTGATAGTTTTTGTTGGAATCTGCGCCCCATTGCCCTATCGAATACAACGGTGCGTGCATCGCTACGAACGTCCAATCGCAGGTGTTGTTCTTCAGCTCGTTTTCCACCCATTTATACTGTGCTTCTTCCAAGCGCGAACTTCCGTTGTTGTTCGTGTTCAGCATAATAAATTTCGCATTTCCGTACGTGAAGCTGTAATAATATCCATTCCCCGTGGACGTCTGCTCGGGAATATTGTTATTGAAATGCTTCCACAGTTCGTTATACCCCGATTTATACGTCGTATCGTGATTCCCCGAAACCGCCATTAAAGGAACTTTCGACAGATAGGCAAAATTCGTATGCAACATATCCGTCCATTCGCTTTCATACTTTGAGTATTCCACAATGTCGCCCGTATGTAATACAAAATCATTTTCCCCCACTATTCTCTTCAAAACAGTAGCAAAATTTGCGCCCGAAGAGGGAACACTCTGCGTGTCGCTGACGTGCGCGAACGAGAACGACGTAGATTTTGTGTCCTTTGTTTGGAACGTAACCGCTTCCGTCCCAATTTGCGCGTATTTATCATAAACGCGATAGGTATACGTTGTATTCGGCTCTAACTTGAGCTCGGCTTTAGAAACGTAATAATATATTTTGTCTGTGTCCGTATCGTTATAATAACTTTCTTTCGTTGTGTCAACGCCCACTTCTTGCGCGTTTTCCGTAAGCGTTTCGCCTTTTTCGTACTGTATCACGGCACGCAAGGGATTATTTTGCGTATTCCACGTAAAACCGTACACCGAATTTTCCACATCATACAGCGTCATTGTCAGCGATATGGGCTGGTACGCAATTTTTTCTTCATCCGTCAATTCTCTCAACGGCGCACCGTAAGAAAAGGTTGCATCTTCTCCCCCTTTCAAACCGCACGCGCAAGATTTATAATATACAGCCGCGCTATCGAACGTCGCTTCATACTTCAAATATTCGGCAGTCGCTTTTTCTTCCGTATAAGCATGTGTCCCCACTTCACCCGCGGTAAAAGTAAGCAAGTCGCTTCCACTGTTTTTTCCGCAATATACACAGGATTTATAATATACCGCTGGGCTTTGGCAATTCGCCCCGTCTTTTAAATATTGCGCTTCCGCTTTCTCCGCCGTATAACTATGGAAAGCTTTTATTCCCATAGAAAAAGGTTCCGACCCTTTTTCTCCGCAGACACAGCTGTAATAATATTGAGCCGCCTCCGTACAAGTTGCGTCAGATTTTTTATACTGGGACTCTACTACTTGTTGGTCGAATACGTGCGTATGTCCGTTACCCGAATCACCCCCGCCGCACCCTACTGAAAACAGTAGTGTTGCACAAACAAAAAGCGAAATTACTCTTTTTAAATCTCTTTTCATTATTTTTTCCTTATTTTTATTTACCATTCCATTTCGATAACCATCGGCTCGTTTTCGAATTCATCGCACGGAATCCCCGTAATCGAAAGAAACGGACCGTTTGCTCGCCCATGCGCACCGCCCCAACCGGGCAATAAGCCAAATCGGGCATTCAACTTTCTACCGTCATTCAAAAGACGTACACTTTTGGGTAAAAAAGCAGGCCCCGCTTCAAAATTAATTGAGGATGCAATCGCACCTTCGTATAAATGCAAATACGTTTTTCCATTTTTTACCGTTGCAACGCAAGGGGTATGTTGTAACCGAATAACCGACGGATAGGGTTCGTGGTCTTGTAAAACGCCGCCCATGCGAACGTACCAATCTCCAACCCGACGGATAATCTCCTTTGCTTTTTCGGGAATTTTCCCGTTTGCCATCGGTCCAACGTTCAAAAGATAACTGCCGCCCATCGCCATAATCTTATCAATACTCGAAGTCAGAAAACGTATAGAAAAATAATCCTCATCCACGCGGTAGCCCCACGCCTGTTCACCCACCGATTGACAAGCCTCCGTTCTACGCGTAAAGCGCGCCCCGTCGGGCACTTCACGTTCGGGCGTGGAAAAATCCCCCTTATCCCAACCTCGGTCATTGATAAGAATGTCCGGTTGCAAAGAACGCGCGTACGCATTTAAACTCTCGTCCGCAATCTGCGGCGGAATATCCCAAAATAAAGTGTAAATTTTACCGTATCCCGTCAACAATTCGCCCAGCTGATTTTTTATGTATTCGCGATACTTTTCCAAATCGGAACGTTCGGGATAGCGGCAACGCCATTGATGCGTTGAATAGGGATTATAGGCGTTTTCATGATGCCAATCGGGGTTAGAATAATACAACGACAAACGCATACCGTGTTTCGCGCACGCCTCGGAAAGCATTTTCAAAACGTCCTTACCGTAAGGCGTATTCATTACGTTGTAATCGGTGTATTTGGTATCCCACATACAAAATCCGTCGTGATGCTTCGTCGTAAAACAAATATATTCCATACCCGCATTCTTCGCAAGCAACGCCCATTCTTCGGGGTCATATTCAGCGGGGTTGAATTCCGCCGCCAAACGATCATATTTTTCAAAAGGGATATTATAGCGCGCCAACGCCTGTTCGTGCAATCCCGTCGCCGCGTAAATGCCCCAATGTATAAACAAACCTAATTTATTTGCCAATATTCACTCATTCCCCTTTACAAGTTTTCACCGTTCGTTTTAATGACTTCCGCATAGAACAGTGCGGAATCTTTTAAAATTCTGCGTTGGGTAGGATAATCTACGTAAATTAGGCCAAAACGACGGCTATATCCCAAAGCCCACTCAAAATTGTCCATAATCGACCAATATTGATAGCCAATCACGGGAACTCCCTCGTCCGCCGCCCGTTTCAATCCAAGCAAATGACGGTGTACGTAATCGATACGCTGCGGGTCATGCACTTCGCCGTCTAGCATGATAAAGTCCAAATTCGCCATACCGTTTTCGGTAATCATAATAGGCAAACCGTATCTTTCATAACAGAAGCGCGCACCCCAATACAGACATTCGGGCGTAATCGGCCAATCCATCGCCGTAAGCGGATATCCGGGATACGAACGCGGATTCGATTGATTTTTCGGCGCTCCGTACCCATCGGCGTTATACATGTTAAACGCGTAAAAGTCCAACGGCTGATGAATAATTTTCAAATCTTCGTCGCTTAAATAATTCGTCCCCGCTTGTCGTTTCCCCAAAAATACGGGGTCAGCCCACCAAGAGCAAAAATAAGGCCTATCCGTTTCAAACGTAGAAACTCTCGCTTTTTCGATTTCTTCAGGAGTCTCGTTTGCGGGCGATGTTACGCACGCCGCATGTGCCGTACCGATTTTGATAGGTCGAGCAGCCGCCTTGCGCATTGCTAAAACGGCTCTGCCGTGCGCCAGCATGACGTTACGGGTAATCGCCTTGACTCGCTCGCCGGAAAGCTGTAAAAACGGAGCATGTTCTCCGCTTTCATAACCTGCGGAAATAAAAGCTTCAGGCTCGTTAAACGTCAGCCAGTATTCGATTTTATCCGAAAGCTCCTTCACGCAGGCTTCGGCATACCGCACGAAATACGGAATATTTTCTTCCTTTTCCCAGCCGCCTTTTTCAAACACCCACATAGGCATATCCCAATGGTACAGCGTACACATGGGCTTTATCCCCGCCTCTATAAGTTCGTTTACCAAGTTTTTATAAAATTGCAAACCTTTTTCATTGATTTTTCCGCTGTCGTCAGGAAAAATACGCGCCCAACTGATGGAAAAGCGATAGCTTTTTAATCCAATTTTTTTCATCAGGGCTACGTCCTCTTTATAACGGTGATAATGGTCGCAAGCCACTTTCCCGTCGTCGCCGCGCGCAACGTGCCCTTCCACAAACGCATCCCAAATATTCAGCGTTTTACCGTCTTCTAAATAAGCACCCTCTATTTGATGCGATGCGCTTGCCGCTCCCCAAAAAAAGTCCTTCGAAAAACCCATAACCGTATTACCTCCTAAAAATATCGTCAATACAATCATACCATATTTTTTCCATAAAGTAAATACTTTTTTTTATAATCCCTATTGCATTTTTTACTTTTTGGTATAGTAAATAGTAGACTTTAAGCTTCTGGTGGTGGGGGATTTTCCCCACCACGTCATAGATATTATTTTGATTTTATTCAACTATTACATATAAATTTGTACGTTTATTACGGCTACAACAGGTTTCACCAAACAGTCTTTTTGTTCCACTCCGTTTACGATAATTTTTTCAATTTCGTTGCCGCCGCGGTTGAATATTTCGATATTGTAGGTAGCGTTTCTAAACTTTCTTTGCACCGTAGCGTGCTTGATGTGACTAGGCAAACAAGGTTTGATTTCCAAGCAATCGAACTTCGGTTTGATACCGAACATATATTCCTGAATGGCAATATTCATCCAAGTAGACGTACCCGTTACCCAACTAACCGCCGCCTCACCGCCGCGCGGAGCATACAATGCCCTTACGTTCGACGAATAGATATACGGCTCGGTGATATACCTGTTCACGCCGACTTTGCTGATAATGTTATCGGGCAACAGTTCGCTGTAAACTTTATAAGCATCGTCCCCTCTGTTCAACATACAATACGCCATAATTGCCCAAGTATTCGCGTGGCAGAATACACCGCCGTTTTCGCCAATACCAGGCGTCGCCCACGAAATAGGATTTTCTTTCGTGGGATAATCGGGTTGCAAGGCAGGGTACTGTTTCACCAAACCAACGTCGCTATTGAGATATTTCATAACGTTATCCATACAAACGTTACCGCGTTCGCTGTCCGCTACGCTCGACAATACCGCCCACGAGTTGGAGTTGAGCCAAATCTGTCCACATCTCTGCTTCTTTTCCCCCAAACGAACGCCGTCGTCCGTTACCGCACGCACGTATCTGTCACCATCATACATAGTATCGTTTATGGTATTCTTTTGATGATTGTACACTTGTTCAAAATACGAACCGTCTACGCCTTTTAAGCGGCACAGTTCTATCATCATCTTTGCGCCCAAAACCACTTGCTCTGCAACCATAACCGATTCGCCTTTGCCTTCACGACATACGCTATCCAAACAATCGTTCCAGTCGCTGCCGAGCATCAGCGGAATATTATCTTTTCCCAAATGGTTCATAGAGAACTCGATAGAGCGCGTCAAATGTTCCAACACCGTTCCTTCGCCGCCGTCGTAGTAAGGCACAACTTCGTCCAAAATGGATAAATCCCCCGTTTCCATAATCAACTCGTACACGGTATAGATCATCCACAGGTGGTTGTCGCTGCGATCACTGACCATCGACGGCCTCTTTTCGATATGATAATAATAATGGTTGGTCTTGCCTTCTTGGTATTGTTCAAGCATGATGTCTTTGATTCTCGCTTTTGCGCTTTCGCTATCGTAAATAACATTACTAACGGCGTCTTGCGATGCGTCTCTTACCCCCATGCCCCTAATCGTTCCCGTTGCATAGTACGAAATTTCTCGACAAATATAGAACGTATTATACACCTGATACGGGTTCCAAATATTCGCCATTCTGTCCAGCTGCTCGTCGCCCGTCGAAATCTTGAAACGGCTCAATTTTTCCTCCCATTTTTCCTTTAAGAAAGTAAACTGCCGTTCTGCAAACTCTGCGTTTTTGAACCTTTCGATATACTCGTTCACGTCTGCCTTTTTATCCACCGTACCAAGCGTGAAATAAATCGTTTGCGTATCCGTCGTGAGTTCCACGTCATACGAGAACGCAAAGATACTTTCACCCCCGTACAGCTCCGTATTCGGGCATACGCCCTTTTCAATACATACGGGGTTGTTCAGCCCTCTGTATGCGCCGCAAAAATCCTTTCTGACCGCGGTATAAGAGCTCGATTTTATCGTCGAAGTGAAAAATACGTAAGGCGTTTCGTCGGGACGAGCCTGCGCATCTATGAAATAATCGTAAACGAGCGCATCTTTTTCGTTGTTGTACGTAATGTTGTTGGAGTTTCTCGTATAATATTCCCATTGAACTTCGCGCAAATATTCCATATTCGCCATTTCTTTGGCTGTAAAAATCTGCACTTTTCTATCGTCTGTGGAGGCGATTTCCATCTTATAAATCAAAGCGTTTTCTTTGCCGACAAAAGCCGTCAATACGACCTTAACGCCGTCTTTTTCCGCAACGAATTTCGTATACCCCAAACCATGTCTGGATTCGAAAAAATCAAGATTTTCTCTGACTGGCAAAAAGTTTGGATTCCAAACCTTGCCTGTTTTTAAATCTTTTATGTAGACAAACAAGCCGTTTTCGTCCGTCGGTAAAAGATAGAACGGATATCTGCCGATTCTCCAAATTTCGGGGGACTTATACCAGCTCAAATTTCCGCCTGCCTGCGAAATCATTGTAAAAAATTCGCCGTTCGTTAAAAAGTTCATCCACGGCGACGGCATATCATATCTTTTGAATACGACTTCTTGGTTCTCATCATCAAATTCGTAATATTCTTTTTTCTGTTCAATGTAATTCATATTTTTTCTCCCTGACAGTACTATACCATAAAATTTCAATAATTATATCATATTTTTTTCCTTTTTTCAAGTATATGCACAATTTTATTTTATAAAAAATCGTCATCACACGTTTACTATACAATATCGATTTGTTTTTTTAAATTCGTTCTATTAACGAAAATGTGGCGCTCACCAAATTTAGCTACGCCCCCCTCACCGATAAGCCTCATTTCAAGCGACTGCCCCATACAATAAATATCCCCGCGTGAAAACGCGGGGTATTTCATATGCGGGCAAAGCCCTATGCTACCAGCTACCCTCTACAAGGGTATTGAGGTCTGCCATTTGCATATTACTCCTTGAACGGGTTATCTGGATAATCTATCCGTAGCTGTTCCCCGAGTTTATCTTCCTTCAACTGATTCTCTATATATTCTTTTATCTTTTGAGTATTTTTTCCTACTGTATCGACATAATATCCTTTGCACCAAAATTCTCTATTCCGATATTTGAATTTGAGATTCCCCCATTGCTCATATATCATTAGACTACTTTTACCTTTGAGATACCCTACGAATCCTGAAACGCTCATCTTCGGGGGAATCTCAACCAACATATGCACATGGTCAGGGCATATCTCTGCCTCGATTATATTTACTCCTTTCCATTTGCACAATTCTCGTAGAATTGCTCCTATTTCTCTTCCCTTCGCTCCAAACATTGTTTTTCTACGATATTTCGGCGCAAATACTATGTGATACTTGCAATTCCACTTCGAATGTGCTAAACTATGTATGTCATTCATTTTGAATGTCCTCCTTTTGGTTTTTATTTTGGGTTTGCAGACCTCAATTTATTATACCAAAAGGAGTTTCTATTTTCAAGAATTATATGTT
>JAFTHU010000030.1 GCA_017457215.1 Clostridia bacterium | reverse complement strand
CGAGAAAGAAATACCCATGACAGTACGCTATGAGGGCGACGGAGACGCGGACGGAAACCCGGTTTATGATATGGCGTACTGCCCGAAATGCGGACGCGAATTTGAGGATGGATGGGATTCGTGGGAATCCGGCTACTGCCCAGAGTGCGGGCAGAGGTTGGAATGGGAGGCATGACAATGATTGAGGATAAATGGGTGTATAACCCGGTTGAGCGTCCGTTGCCAGTCGTGCGGGACGAACACGGGGAAATTAAGGATAGGACGGTCAAGCAACATTTTCAAAAAATCAACGAGGAACTGGACGAACTGAAAGATGCTGTACTTGCTTGCTCGAAGTCTTTAGGTGATTTGCTTGACAGCGGCGACGAGGAAGGCGCGGAGTGGATAGCCGAGGAAGCCGCCGACGCGATAACTGCAATCACGACGCTTTGCGAAGCCCTAGGCATTGACGCGGAGGCTCGGGACGAGGCGCAACGGCGGGTTAACGAGAAAAATAGAAGCAGAAATCGTTTATAGAGGTGGATATTTGTGGGATATTTTGTTGATATGCAAGGAATGAAGTGAAGGAGGAAAATATAATAATGTTTTATAGAGAACGGGGGCGTTTGTGATGGAAGAACTAATTCTATGGTGGTACAGATTGGGGCTTACGTTAGGGGTGATTTTGGGTGGCGTTTTAGGGATTTTGTTTGGCGCATACATTGCGATAATTCCCGAGACGCAGGCCAAAAACGGGGGGCGGCTGTGATGAAGCTTTGGGATATTCTTCATGTCGCACAATGCAATCAAATATTTCATATTTATGTGACAAATAGCTATGACCAAAATTTACCAGTCGGAAAAGGGACAAGGGAAGATCTTTGTATGAACATGGTAACAGGTGAGAATGACAGAGATTTGTTTTCCCACTTGATGGATGATGTTACTACTTTTGTTGTGTGCAATGACAGGAAAATCGTCATATTTGTTAAAGATGCACATTTTGAAGAAAGATTGGAAGAGCAGTTTTGTGGGGAGTATGCGAAAAAATGGGGCAGGTTGAAACCGGAAACGCGCCCGTGGCGGTGGTCATGCGAAATTGAAAGATGAAGGTGCAATATGGCGACAACATACGTCTTGACGATGAATGAGGAACAAGCCCGCCAGACAATAGCCGCGCTGGATTTTTGGATGCGGATGCGGATTGGGCAATGGAAAGAGCTTATTGATTTGTGTTTGCCGTATGAGCCGGGAAAGGCTGATGAATACTGCGAGAAGCGCGAGGACGCGGAAAAAATATTGATGCAAGCCCGGCAAGTTGTCATGCCGGAACTGCACGGAGACGGTCACTCTTTCGGCGTTTACAATTTCTCGGAGACGGAACGGGCGTTCAACGTGCTGAAAGCCGTGAGAAGTGCTATTGCGTATCATCATAAGCCGGAGGGCGGATGGACAGTCGATTTCGACAAGCCGCTTGCGGTGCACGTGGTAGAGGAAATGCCAAAATGCGAGGCAGTGGAAAAATGATAATAGGGGGATATAGCAATGATTGAGTTACAGATCAGCGTGAAAAAGACGGAATACAAGCACAAAAACATTGTCGAACGGCTGAACGATATGGACTGCGAGGCCGCGAAAAAGGCGTTGTGGTATCTGTTGCAGGTGTGCGAAAAGTCGCTTGACTGCAAAAGGTGTCCGGGCAAGTGCGAAAGACCAAGCAAAGGGCTTTGCATGATGCGGATTTTGGACGAGGTGGAGGCGATGGACAATGAAGAAAATGACGGCTGACAAGGGCTAGACGGCAAAAGCCGCTGAAACGTCCAGAAAGGGCATTTCTAGCGGCTTTTAGTGTCTACGCAAGGATTTTATCACGGACGGCAAGGAAAACGGTTTAAGGGCTACCTACGGAGGCGAGAAAGGCAAATGCAACGAAAAGCACGGGACGGGAAAATCCGAAAGATTGAGTTTGCATTTTACAACGAACGCAAGATAAGGGACGCGGTGACGGAGGCGCGGGCGGGCGGTTCGCGTCACGACGGCGCGGGCGGCAATCCGTCGCATATCAGCAAGCCCACCGAAAACGCGGCGATCCGTTTGGCGGTGGAGTTGCCTTTTGTGACGCTTGACAATGGCAGGACGGTGGAATTGCCGGAGAGATGGCTTGCCGTTATCGACGCGGTGCGGGCGTGGTGCGCCTCCGACGCGGTACGGGCGGGAATATTCCGGCGGCGTTACGGCGGGGAAGGGGCGGTCGCGGTGCAGCGCGGCATGGGAATCAGCGAATCAACATACCGTTACACATTATCGCAGATTCGGGATTTCGCGGTGATGTGCGCGGCGCAGGCGCAAGTCGTGCGGGTGTTTTAGGCAGCAAAAAAGCGGGCGTTTGCCCGCTATTTTTGCTTTACGCGGTATTCGCGTTTTACGATGTAGTGCTGCATTTCGCTGCCGGCCTTGTTGTATTCGTCCAGCGCTGCCTGCATCGCCTCGATGATTTCGTCATAGTAGCAGGGGTCAATGATTGCCATGTCGTCCATGCTGTCCGGCGTGTGGATTCCGATGACCTCGTTATCCGTTACCTTCGGTTGCGCAAAAAACTCAAATTCCTTGTTCGTAGTTGTGTTGTAGATATTGACCATAAAATCAATATTGTCCTTATTCAAGTAGTTGTGTACGGTTGCGGTGATTTTCATTTTCGTTTCCTCCTTTTGTTGTGGGGGCTTGCGCCCCCCTGCTTTATGGTTGCATTATATCATGGTATATAATGTTTGTCAATAGGTTTTTTAATTTTTTTTGGAAAATTTTTCGACGGCGGAGATCACCATTTTTGTTATTGACAAGCCGACGCGATCAGCGATTTCTTTCCACTCCGTTTTCGTGCCACTTGGTAACAGAAATGTCACTTTGTCATAATGCGCTTTATTGTACTCGCGGATATATTCTAACTGGTTTTGATTCGCTGGCATTTTCTTTTCTCTCCCTTCATCTTGTCCATATTATATCATGGTATATAGGAAAAGAAAATAGGTCAAAAGTCCTTTTGTTAATGTTAATACTTAATTCTAAAAATCCGTGCTATAGTGATTACAGCGGGAATTTGAAATCTAGAGTTCTCGTAACCTCCTTTCCGGGTTCCCCCTCCTCAAAAGCGGCGCTTTGTTCGGCGTCGCTTTTTTCGTGCAGCGGGCAAGAGAGAGAAAGAGAATGGGTTCCCCCTAGAGAAAAAGAAAACAAAGTAAAAAATGCTTGCGGAGGGTGACGGCGAAAACCAAAATTTGGGCATAGCTTCCCGTTAAATTATATTCATTTTGGGAAATGAAATTCGCGGCGCGTATGATTTATCACGCCGCGAAAATTACCCTTCAAAACGCGTATGATTTAACGGGAAGCACGGACAAAAAAAGCCGCAAGCCCGACGGCCTACGGCAAAGAAAGGATGATGTGCATATATTCTATCACGGAAAAAACGGAAGTTCAATCCCCTATATATATATCTGTTTCTTTATTTTATCTTTCGTCTGTATAGGATATAGGGTATAGGTGTATAGGGTATATGTATAGGGTATATGTATAGGGTATATGTATAGGGTATAGGATATAGGATATAGGGAAATACTACGTATTTCTATAGTATAGGCTATAGGGAACGCTGACGCGTTCCGCTTTGCGGGAAATTTTGCTTATCGTTAATGATTAAATCCCAAAAAACGTGGTATTATGTTTATGGCGGTAGTGTGAAACATAGAACTGCCGCTACCTCCTTTGCGGTTCTTTCCACATATCCATCCTTTCAGCAAAGAGGCACTGCTACCTTTCCGGCAGTGTCTTTTTGTTTGTCCTTTTGACGTTTTGTCAAAGAAAGAAAAAGAAAAACGAAAGAAGAAAAGAAAAGAAAGAACCAAAGAAAAGAAAAGAAGAAAGATAAAAGAAAAAGAAAGAACACACACACAACAGAGAATAGAGATAGATAGGGGGGTGCAGGGGGGGAAGGAAGGGAAAGGGGATATGCAAATGCTGAAAACGATTTGCCCCTCTTGTGGAAAATCGAAACCGCAAGGGGTGAGATGTTCCTGCCAAGCCGGAAGGAATAGGGACTACGACAGGGAACACAGGGACAAAAGCGCGGCAGCGTTCTATCATTCGCCCGCGTGGACGAAAACACAACGGGCAGTAAGGGCGAGGGCTGGCGGCTGTGACGAGTATTTGAGAATGACGGAGGGGAGACT
>JAFTHU010000029.1 GCA_017457215.1 Clostridia bacterium | reverse complement strand
TAGCGACAGGCGTGATTTCTACGGCGGCGGATTGGAGCAAGGTACAAGCGACGGCGGCGGATTCCGTTATCAACGGTTATTACGTCGTTAATGCAGATATTACGGTATCGACAATGGCTAGCGTTAACGTAAATCGCGGAAACGGCTTCTGCGGCACGCTGGACGGCAGAGGGCATACGGTAAGCAATAATAACGCATGGGGTGCAAGCTACGGCTTGTTCGGCGGTATTGGTACGAATGCAGTTATCAAGAATATTACCCTTTCGCAGACGGGCTTGAATGCGGCAAATAATAGAATGTTCTTGGGTATGTTTGCGGAAAAAGCAAACTTTATCGACGTGACCATCAATTTGACGAATCAAGCAAAATCGAGCAATACAAGCATTATCAGCTCGCCTTTGTGCTATGGTGGTTTTACGAGCGGTTGTACGTTTACGAACGTAGAAATCAATCTTAAAAACAGCACGATCGGTTCGTTGTTCAGCGGTAGTAACGGCTGGTTTACGTACAATGCAAAAACAACGTTCACGAATACGGCGATATATGTTGCGGCAGACGATACAACGACGGTAGTAGATAGACTTGGTCATACGGGCTCTACGAATTTCACCGCGCCTGGTTTGGATATTGCTGGCGCAACGGTTATGACGGGGATCACTGTTTACAAGACGGGAGAAATCGAGGCAACGTTGGAAGAGCCTCAATACCTTGTTATGACGAATACAACGCATAGCATCGAGCTTGGCGAATATGCGGATATGGAAATCCAATCGATTACCTATAGCGGTAGCGACCTTGGTGTTAATCCTGCAAACTTGGTGATCAGCGAAACGAACGTTCAAAATCACGGCGCAGGCAAGACGATTGTTGTTACAGGTAAAAAGGACGGCAATACGATTACGTTGAACGTTCCCGTTGTTCTTGTAACAAAAGAAATTTCTACGTTGGCGGAATGGAAGTCTACTATACAGGCGCAGGCGGCGGATGGTGTTGTTTATGGTTATTATACCTTGAAGAATAACATCAATGCAAAAGATACGGTTGTCGGCGCAATAAAAGTTACTGATAAGACGGACGGCTCTCTCGGTTTCCGCGGTACGTTAGATGGCAAGGGTTATGAAATCAAATACATATCGGGCGCTAACGGCTTGTTCGGTACGATTGGCAGCGGCGCAACGGTGAAGAACCTTACGATAACGGACGTGGCTTGTCAGCCTCGCTACGACGGCGGCGACGCGGTGTCGTTGGCAAGATTGGTTGCAGGCGCAACGTTGGAAAACGTAACGTTTAATTTGAATAATTGTAAGAAAGCGACGAATGAACAGTACGGTGCGTTGTCTTATCAAGGGTTCTTGAATTGTAAGTTGAATAACGTAACGTTCAATATCGATGGGCAAGTATATTCGTTGCTTGGCGGTTCGAAATCTGATTGGTGGGGGTTGAAAAATACAACGTTTACCGATTGTATCGTGGTGCTTTCTCCGTATGCAACGCTGTCGGAAATTGGGCATTTGAATACGACCGTTTACACGGCAGAAGGCTTGGATAAGGCGTATGCCTTTGATGACACGGAAGTAAGCGATGCAACGAAACTTTCGGGTATAACGGTAAAAGTGCTTCAGGTATTGGAAAAGACGCTTGGATTTGAACAAGAACTTCTTACGACGGAAACGACGGTTGCTTTGGATCTTGGCGAATATGCAGATTATACGATTAAAGGCATTTCTTACGGGACGTATAATTTGGGATCTGATCCTACGGCTATCACTTTACCGAGCGAGGTAAAAGAGGACGTAAAGAACCACGGCGAACAGACCTTTGTTGTCAACGCTACGTATAACGGTGATATTGTGAACATTAACGTACCCGTTATTTTGGTAACCAAAGCGATTGCAAGCGTAAGCGATTGGAAGGAATTGCAACCGACGGAGGCAGGCGGGGCAACGTATGGGTATTACGTATTAACAAGCAATATCAAACCTACCGTAAATACGGTAAAAATGAATGCGGCAACGGACGGTTCTACCGGGTTCCGCGGTACGTTGGACGGTAAGGACTATACGATAAGCAATACGGGTGCATGGGGAACAAACGGCATCTTTGGTGCAGTCGGTAACGGTGCGATTATAAAAAACGTTACTTTCGAACAAACCGGCTTAAGCGCGGCATACAATAGATACTTCCTTGGTCAAGTTGCATTTGGCGCGACATTCTCGGACGTTACGTTTAACTTGAACGACCAGGTTGTAGCGGCGGATAATACCTTGGCTGGACCTCTGACCTATGACGGTTTTGTAAACTGTACTTTAACCAACGTAGAGTTTAATGTTGTGAACAGTACTATTAAGACATTGTTCGGCGGCGGTTCGAACGGTACGTATTTTGGGTTAAAGAACACGACGTTTGAAAATTGTAACGTAAATATTTTGCCCGTTGGTACAACCGTGATTACGGAAATCGGGCATAGCGGTAATCCTTCGGCAACGGACGGCTCTTGCGTCGTTTATACTGCAAGCGGTCTGGAGGTAGAAGGCGCGACGGTGCTGTCGGGTATTACGGTCAATACAATAACAGCAAGAGAAGTTTCGTTGAAAACTTCGCAGGATATCAACCTTGCGGCAGAGGCAAATGCGCTGAATATGGGCGCGTATTCCGATTATACAGTAACGGGAATCAGCTATGCTGTAAGCGAAGAAACGTCTTACGATTTGGGAATTTCTACGGAAACTTTGACAATTCCTGAAGAATTACTGGTGGATTATACAAATCACGGCGACAACAAAACACTTGTTGTAACAGCTTATAAGGGCGCGGATTTCGTTTCGATTTCCGTTCCCGTAACGGTAGCGACAGGCGTGATTTCTACGGCGGCGGATTGGAGCAAGGTACAAGCGACGGCGGCGGATTCCGTTATCAACGGTTATTACGTCGTTAATGCAGATATTACGGTATCGACAATGGCTAGCGTTAACGTA